>CANEON010000001.1 GCA_947429165.1 uncultured Mycoplasmataceae bacterium
TATTTCTTTCAATTTAGATTCATTTAAATCTAATAAGTCTTTGAATTTGGTATCAAATTTAGAATCAATTTCAGATCTAATAGCATTTAATCTTTCTTCAAAAAAATGATAGTTATTATTAATATTCTCTTCAATAGATTTAATTTGAGTAGCAACAATACTATCTCCGGTATTGTTTTTGTTTTTGTTGTCTAAAAACAATTTCAATGTAATGCAAGTTGCAATTATTGAAATTATTACTAGAACTAGTGTGATGATAATGACAGCATTCATAATGATTTAAATAATTATAAATAATTATTTCAATTAAAAAATATTAATAAACTTAAGAACAATTGGCGTTAGCAGAAATGCAATCTATTTAAGATTGTTTCTTTTAAAAACATCTAAAACGTAATTGTTAAATTCTTCTTGACGTTCTCAACGTTCATCTTGACGTTTATTAAATTCTTCTTGCTTTTTAAACCCTCTGTGCATCTCATCAGAAAGTTTTAAAACTAACGATCTTAACGATTCCTGTTTTATCCCTGGTTTTCTTTTCTTTATTTTCTTAGAAGGTTCTAACATGACTTTACCTGATGTATTAGTTTCTTGTTTAAGATTTGAATATTTAAACTCTTTTTTCATATATATTATAAACTCCCATTTTTCACAGTAGATTAATCTTACTACCAAAGTTGGTAAATAAAGGTACTTAAATAGTCTCTAATTTTTCATAAAAAAGTTCAAAATTAGTCTAACAAAAATATAAAAACCTAGTCATAGACTAGGTTGAATATTTAAAGAAATTATCTTAGAAAATTATTTATTACTGTTTAATTTGTCACAATCTGCAAAAGCAGTTTCAGAAATTGAATCAACAGATCCTAAATATTTAACTTTTTCAAGGTTTTTGCAATTAGCAAATGCATAATCATCAATTGTTTTAACTGTAGCTGGAATTTCTATCGATTTAAGTTGTTCACAATTAGCAAATGAATATTTTCCAATTGATGTAACAGATGGGCGGAAGAAGTCAACGATTTGTAAGTTAGTACATCCATAGAATGCGTAATCAGAAATAGTTTGAATATTAGGAGATAAGCTAACTCTTGTTAATGCTCTACAATCTTTAAAAGCTTCTTTACCTATTGAAGTAATGCTACTTCATAACAAGTTAATTCAACTTAACTTCAAGCAAGTTTTGAAAGCACGATCACCAATTGATTCAATTGAACTAGGTAAATAAATTGTTTCAATGTATTGTTGGTAATAAAATGCCCCATCCAAAATTTTTGTTAAACCAAGACAATTAGATAAGTCAATAGTTTTAATTGTATTAGGTAATATTGGAAGAACGAATCTATAACCTATATCTTTTATGAATGATGGAACAACGATTGTATCATATGCATACAAATCTGCTATATCAACACCATCTTTTAACCCACGTCATTCACCATATTCTTCATTAATATTAAAGTATTCATCTGGAACCACTTTAGAACCAGCTGTTTTAGATGAAGTTATAACTGGATTTCCAGATTTAATAATAAATGGTTTCTTAGGCTTCTTTGAAGTAGATAAACTTGTAGTTGTTGCACATACTGCACCAACGCATCCTAATCCACATGCTAAACTAGTAATTGTTTTAATTATTTTTTTATTCATATATTTCTTATTCCTCTCTTTGTATTATGTATTTATTTATAAATACATAATAATTATACACATTTTTCATTTTTTGTCAAGAAAAATTTAAAATATTTTTTTACATAAAAAACCCTCTCTATTTTGAGAGGGCTTTATTATATTTGGCGCACCTAGAGGGATTCGAACCCCCGACCCCAGGTTTAGGAAACTTGTGCTCTATCCAACTGAGCTACAGATGCATTAGATTAATTATATTAATTAATATTTATTGAAAAAATCTAACAGTACTTTATACCTATCTAATGCATCAGGCATTTCGTTTAAGAACTCATGCCTACTATGAGGAAATAAAACTAAAGAAACACATTTAACTTTAGCTTTATTTTTATAGAAATTAAATAATTTCTTTACTCCTTTACCCATATTACCTACTGGATCATCTTTACCAGATATTAATAAAATCGGTAAATTCTTATTAAGAGATTTTTTATATTTTCTTGTATATAACTTCTTTAGACCGCTAAAGAAGTCAGCATAGAATCCATATGAACAAGTAAAACTACAATATGGATCAGCGTGGTAACGCTTGTTGTTTTCTTGATCAGCACTCAATCATTCACCTTCGTTAAAGTTTTTAGCATATGCACCAAAGGAAAGCTTTTCAATAAGTTTTGCTGGTTTTTTCTTGTTATTAAACAAACACACAAAAGAACCCAAGTATACTTGAAAATCTTTCTTATAATTGCTTCCGCCAATTACTACCCCATCAATTTTATTGCCAAATTTACCAATATAACTTTGGGTTAGGAATGAACCATATGAAAAACCAAATACAAAGTATTTAAGTTTAGGATATTTCTGTTTGTAGTAATCAGTAATGAAGCCTTCGTCTTTTACAGTATCTGCAAACATATTACCTTTGCAATAACCTAATGTGTTCTTATCTGTGTCTCCGTGGCCTCTATGATCATCTGCTACCACCAAATATCCTTTAGAATTCAAAAATTTAGCAAATCTATCATATCTTGCGGCATGTTCTACCATCCCATGAACAATTTGTACAATACCCTTAGGTTTTTTAACATTTAATCATTCATGAATTGTTATTTTTTTATTGTCTCAACTTTTTAGAACCATAACTATGTTAACTATTTAAGATTATTACGTTTAAAGATTTGATCGTGACGTTCAAGAATTTCACTGTGACGTTCAAGGATTTCACTGTGACGTTGAAGGATTTCACTGTGACGTTCAAGGATTTCACTGTGACGTTGAAGCACATCTTCAACCTTATCTAAACGCTTAAGAATTTGTTCTAATATTTGACGGTTAGAAACTTTTGGAGGTTTAACTCCTGGTTTTCTTTTCTTTATTTTCTTAGAAGGTTCTAACATAACTATTCCTGATGTATTTGTTTCTTGTTTAAGATTTGAATATTTATACTCTTTTCTCATATATATTATAAACTCCCATTTTTCACAGTAGATTAATCTTACTACCAAAGTGGGTAAAAACAGGTACTTAAATAGTCTTTAATTTTTTCATAAAAAAGTTCAAAATTATTTCAACTTTCTTCAAAAAAAAAAAAAAACAAAGTATAAATTATTTATATTAGCGTATTTATTACAAATGATTAAAAAGACAAGATACATATTATTATCAACTTTTGCTTGTTCAATTCCTGCAAGTACAGTTGTTTCTTTATCTCATCAAGCTAACGCTTTAGTAAATATTTCTTCTATCTTCTCTAATCCCCAAATTAACAAGTACTTAAGCTATAAAACTAAACCAACAGTTGAAGACATCTATGGTTATTTACACCTATATCTAAAGCAAAACAACAAATATACCCAATACAGTACAGTATTAAACGACATCAATATAACAATTAGTGACAAAATTACCGTCACAGCTAATCCGTCTTCAACAAAATACACAGGATCAATTCAAATAGAATACGGATTAATCTATTCACCAGTTAACATTTCAAATATTTTCAACACTTTTAGTGTTGGAAACTTATATTATGTTCCAACAGTAAACGAAGTCAAAAAGATGCTTGTGAATTATCTAAAAGCTAATTCCAAATCAGAATGATGTAATTTTATTAACTATTTTGACATCACAATAAGTGGTGAAGCTAAAAACTTATATGTTAAGTTAGGAACATCAAAATTACCAATCCCAATGATTACAGGAGAAGCATCTTTTAACTATTTACTCAAGACTCCACCAGAATTCTATTCACATAATGGAAATATGCTAACTTCATGATCTGATGAAGTTAGAAATAATTGATCAAAATATGACAATTATTCTATTATGGAAATCCCAAAATATATGGACGGGGTTGAAATCACAGAATTTTGTGGAGAAACATTCTATTGATTTAATGAAAAGAACAAAATTCCAGCTTACCAATTCACTCTTTGTGATTTAGGTAATTTAACAGGATTAACTCATATGCCTTTTGCCGCATTTGCTAATTTAAGAGGACCTAATACCATTATTTTGCCAAATGCTACTATGACTTTTAATAATTGATCTTTTTCATCATCTGGCGTTAACCACATAATAGTTAAAGGTTTAACTGCAGCACCTAAATTTAGTTGTCCTGGTAATGATGCATTTAATGGATCTCCATCAAGCGGTATTATAGAAAGCGATGGTTCATATTCATCTTCAGATTTATTACAATTCTTTAAAACGAATATGACTCCTACATCGGTATTTGCTAATTGAACGGCCAAGTAGTCTTAAGACTGCTCTTAATTTGGTTACATTCTAGGTTTAGAGCATTTAGTACCTTTTAATTGTTGTAAGATTTGTCTTTAATAATTCGTATTAATTTAACTATTCTTTTAATTTGTTAAGTTTAACAACGTTGTCTAAACGTTTATCAAGATTATCTAGACGATTTAATACTTGTTCATTAAATTCTTCTTGCTTATCTAAACGATTATTAATATGTTTAATATCTTTTTCATATTGGTTTTTAACCCAACTTGAAAATCATTCTGGAGCTTTGGGCTTTGGTTTAGAACGTTTAACACCTTTAATCATAACCGAAAGTGAATTATTTAATTCATTTGTGTTTCTTGAATTGATCAAGAACCATCTCATTAAACTCTTCTTGCTTATCTAAACGATTATTGATTTTATCAAAACCTTCTAGCATTAATTGTCTTAACGTTTTAGGTTTTTGTTTTGGTTCTGTTCTAGGTTTAGAACATTTAACACCTTTAATCATAATTGGTTCAACTAATTCATAATTATTATAAGATTTGTCTTTAATAATTTGTTTTAGTTGTTCTATATTCTTTATAAGAATAATTTCTTTTTTTAAGTTGTTCATAGTGATCCTTTCACTATTAACTATTTCTTTTAAAATATCTTTATTTTGAAAAAAGCATAAAGAAACATTTATCTATATATAGAGCTCGTGCGAAATTTAACAAATTTATTACGTATGTTTAAATTTATTTAAAAATTTAATAAAAAAATGGTGAAAAATCACCATTTTATTTATTAATTCCTACTCTCTTGTAAATCTCGTCTACATGTTTTTGATAATACTCTAATGTGAAACAACCTTCAACATCTTGTTTATTTAACTTAGACATGATAGTTTGGTTGTTTAATAACAAGTCTTTGAACTGTTTATTATTAAAATAAGCATCCATAGCAATTGGTTGAACAGTATCATATGCTTGTTCACGACTAAATCCATGAGTGATTAATTGGTTCATTACTCTTTGAGCAAAGATTACACCATTTGTCTTGTAAATGTTAGCTAACATGTTTTCTTCGAAAATAGTTAGGTTAGCTACAAGTTTAGTAAATCTCTTTAGCATGTAATCTAATAAGATAGTAGCATCTGGAAGAACAATTCTTTCAGCAGATGAATGAGAGATATCTCTCTCATGTCATAGATTAACATTTTCATAGCAAGTCATCATATAACCCCTGATGACTCTTGCACATCCACACATGTTTTCAGATGAAATAGGATTACGCTTATGAGGCATTGCAGATGAACCTTTTTGACCAGTAGCAAAGAATTCTTCTAATTCATGAACTTCAGTTCTTTGCAAGTGTCTAATTTCAGTCGCAATCTTTTCAACTGTTGAAGCAATAACAGCAAGTGTTGCTAAATAATAAGCATGACGGTCTCTTTGAATAACTTGAGTTGAGATATTAGCACTTGCAATATGTAATTTATTACATACATAATCTTGAACAAATGGTGAGTTGTTAGCAAAGTTACCAACTGCACCAGATAATTTACCTACTTCAACATCTTTAGATGCTAATTTAAAACGTTTCAAATTACGTTTCATTTCTTCATATCATAAAGCATATTTAAGACCAAAAGTAGTAATGTCAGCATGGATACCATGAGTTCTACCAATACATGGTAACGTTTTGTATTCAATCGCTTTTGTTCTTAATACTTCCATGAAGTCAGTAAGATCTTTTAATAAGATCTTATTTGCTTGTTTTAATAAATATCCATTAGCAGTATCAACAACATCTGTTGAAGTTAATCCGTAGTGAACTCATTGCTTTTCACCGCCTAAAGACTCACTAACGTTTCTTGTAAAAGCAATAACGTCATGGTGGGTTACTTTTTCGATTTCTTCAATTCTTTTAACATTGAATTTAGCATTAGCTCTAATCTTATCTACATCTGATTTAGGAATGATTCCTAATTCACTTCAAGCTTCACAAGCTAAAATTTCAATTTTTAAGTAAGTTCTGAACTTGTTTTTAACAGTTCAGATGTTTTCCATTTTTTTATTTGAATAACGACTAATCATAACAAATATGATTATATGAATAATCTATGATTATTGTTAGTAATTCTAATAAATATTTTATTAATAACGTCTGGACGTTTTTCTATATAATATAAAAAGTTTAGGGTAATAAATATGAATAAGAAACTAATTAAATCTATTGGGTTAATTTCTTCTGCTATTTGTGGAATTGGAGCAATTTCCACTTCTGTTTCTTCATGTGGTTGACTAAAATTTAAATTAGAGGTGAGTTGTAAATCATCTAATTCAATTGTTGCTGTTGTAAATGAAACTGGTTCTTTAAATACTAAATATACTTTTGATTGCAATTTTGAACGTTCTGAACTTAATAACATGAAATTCAAGATAGTTGAAAACTATGAAAATCATTTTAGCATTGATGACCATGGGCAAATTAATTGAAATGCAATTAATCATATTACAAGAGATGTAGTTAATATTGCAGTTGAAGCTTATATACCCGGTGTTGCTGAATCAAATATTATTCCTTTCTCTGTTACTGTTGTTCCAAAAGCTCCTGAAACTATTGATATTAATTATGCAGGATCATATGTATTTAACGATAAAGTAGGCAATCTTGGTGAGAACGAAAATTGTTTAGCTTATAAAATAGGACCTGACGGTGCTGGCAAAAATATCGGAAGATGGAAACTTGAACAAGTTGAAGGTTCTTTAGATATTACTAATGTAATATCAATAGAAAGCTTAACTGGACAACGTGCTAAAATTTCTTGAAAAAATACTCAAGTTGGAACTTATAAATTCCGAGCTGTAACTTATGTAAACGGATATGATGTTGAATGCAAGTCAGAAGTTTTTACTTTAAATGTTGATTATCAAAATCCTACAGATATTGAAATTAATGATGGGCAAACTAGTTTGTCTGGGGTTGCTGGAATTGATGGTATTAGTTCTACTCCGTTCTCTGCTAAAATTCTTCCAGAAACAGCAGATCAATCTTCAAAAATTAATTGATCTTTAATTGAAGATAAATATTCTGAATTACCAATTAAAAACGTTTTAAACATTGATGAAAACGGATTAGTTTCATGAACAAAACCACAATATGGAAAATACTCTTTTTATGCTTGTGCTAATATTGACGGAACTTCAATAATGAAATATTCTGATCTAATTACATTAGATGTTGAAAAACACAAATCAGAATTTAACGTATCTTTTAATAACGGTAAAACTATTTATGGAGACGAATTACAAGACTTAGAATTATCAAACACAATGTGAGATATAAATTTCCTTGATAATCAAGGTGACTGAAATAAAATATCTCCAGAAAACGTTCAATATGAACTTATTTATAACAGTCCTTTCTTTTCAAGTATTTCTATAGATGAATCTGGTAACATATTCTGTCATTATCCTTGCACAGCTTATGCTAATCCATTTATTCAAGTTAGATTAACTTATATAGACCCTACATCAAATGAATCTTATTCCCAAGATTGCTATATTTTTTGTGAGATTTTTTAATCGGTTGTAATATACGTAATTGACACAATAGTTAAAACTATTATTTTATCATTTTAGAATTTTTGTTTGCTTAATCTTTTTGGACTGTAAAAAATATTTTTAATATTTATTGGAAAATTATGATATTATATTAATACGCTTTCTCACGTTGAGATTGCTGATACACCAAAAAGTGTTGTCAAGTATCAGGGAACTCAATGAACCTAGGAAAAGCGATTAAAATACATCAGAAAGGCAACAAGAAAACAACTTATGAATCAAGAATTAAGAATTAAATTATTTTCTTATGATCATGAACTATTAGACAAATCAGTTAAGAAAATAATTGAAATCGCTGTTAATACTAACTGCGAAATTAAAGGTCCAATTCCTCTTCCAACAAAGAAGGAAGTTTTTACAGTGTGTAGATCTCCACACGTATACAAACCTGCAATGGAACAATTTGAACGTAGAACCCACAAACGTTTAATTGTTCTTAAAAAAGCTTCAATCCAAACAATTGATGCTCTTAAGAGATTAATCATCCCATCAGGAGTAGAAATTCAAATCACTTTATAGTGAAATGAACGAAACAAGGAGATAAATTATGAAATATATAATCGGAACAAAAGTGGGAATGATGCAAGTATTCGACGTTAATGGAAAACAACTTGCTGCAACAGTAGTTAGCTGTGAACCAAACGTTGTACTTGAAATCAAGAAAAACAACAACATCAAAGTGGGATATTTAGATGTTGAAAAGAAACAAAGAAAAACTAAGGCATACAACGGTATCTTTACTAAAGTAAATACTCAACCTAAAGAATTCGTTCGTGAATTCAAAGGAACTGAAGGATACAAAGTAGGTGACTTAATTAGTGTTGACACATTTACTAAAGGTCAATACGTTGATGTTCAAGGTATTACTAAAGGTCACGGTTTCACTGGTGCAATCAAGAGATGAAACTTTAAGATCGGTCCTTTAGCTCATGGTGCAGGATATCCTCACAGATACCAAGGTTCAGTAGCCTTTGGTCGTGGTGGTAGTCAAGCACAAAGAGTACCTAAAGGTAAGAAAATGTCAGGTCACTATGGACACGAACTAGTAACAATTCAAAATTTAGTTGTTTTAGATGTAATTAAAAATCGTAACTTAATTTTATTATTAGGTGCAATTCCTGGTCCAACTGGAAGTGTAGTAACAATTAAGACTTCAGTTAAATATCCAACAAAGAAAACTGAATACCAAATTATTACTAAAGAAATCAAGGAAGAAATTTTAAAAGAAAACGAAATCCTTGAAGATAAAGACGCTTTACACAAAGCAAACGAACAAGCAGAAGCTAAAGCTGCTGCTGAAGCAAAAGCTGCAGAAGAAGCAAAGAAAGCTGAAGCTGCTGCTAAGCAAAAAGAAAAAGAAGCTGCAGAAAAAGCTGCTAAGGCAGCTAACCCAGCTCAAGATGCTAAGAAATAATAGGAGGTTAATATGAGTAAATTAAATTTAATTAATATTGATGGACAATCAGTAAAAGAAATCAACTTTGAACTTCCTACAGACAAAGTTTACAACCAAGCTATGTTTGATCAAGTACTAGCTGAAAACGCTGGTAATAGACAAGGTACACACTCTACTTTAACTAAAGCTGAAGTTAGAGGTGGTGGTAAAAAACCTTTACAACAAAAACACTCTGGTAATGCAAGACAAGGTTCTATTCGTAACCCTCACTGAGTAGGTGGTGGTGTTGCTTTTGGACCAAAGCCAAACAGAAACTACAAACTAGGTACTAACAAACAAGTATCTAAAAAAGCTTTTGATTCTGCTTTATTAGTAAAGATGAATAACAAAACATTATTTGTTATTGAAGATCAAAAAATCTCAAAACCTTCAACTAAGATTGCTACTAAATTATTTAAAGCATTAAAAATTGATGGTCAAAAGAACTTAATCGTTACTTCAAACAATAAAGAATCTTTAAATGTTATTAAGTCTTTTGCAAATGTTAATAAAACAGCTGCTAAGAAATTTAACCAAGTTTCAGTTAAAGATATCTTAAATGCTAAAAACGTAATTGTTGAATTGTCAGCAATTAAGAAATACGGAAAGGTAGGTGCATAATATGGAATTCTCAAGAATCATTATTAAGCCTGTTCATACTGAAAAATCTTACGCTCAACAAAACATTGAACCTAAGAAACATGCATTTATTGTTGATCTTAATGCAACTAAGAGCGACATTAAATTAGCTTTTGAATCTATTTATGGTTTTGCGCCTACAAAGGTTTCAACTCAAATTAGAAAACCTGCAAAAATTAGAACTGGTACAGCTAAACCTGGTTTTACTAAAAAAGTAAAAATCGCTTATGTAACTCTTCCAGTGGGTATGTCTATTTCAGCTGAACAACAAGTTGAAGAACCTAAAAAAGAAACTAAAGTTGAAACTAAAAAATCTGAATCAACTTTAAAAGAAGTTAAAAAAGAATCTAAACCTAAAAAAGCAACTTCTAACTTAAAGGAAGTTAAGAAGGAAGAAGCTAAGTAAGGAGTAAATTATGGCAATAAAATCAATTAAAGCTCGTTCAAAAGGTAAACGTACATCAATTCTTATTGACTATAAGAAAGTTTTATCTACTAACGCAAACAAACCTAATAAATCTCTTACTAAGTCAATTCATAACCAATGTGGTAGAAACAACCAAGGTATCATTACAACAAGACACCAAGGTGGTGGACACAAGAGAAAATACCGTGAAATTGATTTCAAGAGAAATAAAGATGGTATCGAAGCAATTGTTCAAACAGTTGAATATGATCCAAACAGAACTGCGTTCATTTGTTTAATTTCATATTTAGATGGTACTAAGAAATACATCTTAGCTCCACGTGATATTAAAGTTGGTGACAGAATTATTTCTGGTGAAAAAGTAGATATTAAAATTGGTAATACTTTATTATTAAAGAACATTCCTGAAGGTACATTCGTACATAATATTGAATTAATTCCTGGACACGGTGGCCAAGTTGCTAGAAGTGCGGGTGGTTTTGCTCAAGTATTAGGTAAAGATGAAACAGGAGCATACACAATTTGTAAATTAGCTTCAGGTGAAGTTAGAAAAATTCCTAACGATTGTAGAGCTACAATCGGTGTGGTATCTAATGAAGACCACAACTTAGTTAATTTAGGTAAAGCTGGTAGAAGCCGTCACATGGGTATTAGACCTACAGTTCGTGGTAGTGCTATGAACCCTAACGATCACCCACACGGTGGTGGTGAAGGTAGACAATCTATTGGTTATGACGCACCTCGTACACCATGAGGTAAACGTCACATGGGTGTTAAGACTAGAAGACAAAAGAAATCTTCTACATCTCTAATCATTAGAAGAAGAAATGGAAAATAAGGAGTAAAACATGTCAAGAAGTAGTAAAAAAGGTGCATTTATAGATGCTAGCTTACTTAAAAAAGTAAACGCTGCTAAAAATGATCCAAAGCACAAACCAATTAAAACTTGATCAAGAAGAAGTACAATCTTCCCAGAATTTGTTGGTTTAAACTTTAGTGTTCACAATGGTAAATCTTTCATTAACGTTTACGTTACTGAAGATATGGTAGGTCACAAATTAGGTGAATTTGTTCCTACTCGTACATTTAAACAACACTCATCTAACAACAAAGCTGAAGATGCTAAGAACGCTGCAGCTTCAGGAGCAAGCAAGTAGGAGGTTAATATATGAAAGCATACGCAATTCAAAGAAATATTCGTGTTTCATCATCTAAAGCTAAATTAGTTTGTGATTTAATTCGTGGCAAAAAAGTTAAAGATGCTATCGTAATTTTAGACCACACTGAAAAGAAAACGGCTCCTATTATTAAGAAGTTATTAAACTCTGCTATTGCAAACGCAACTAACACTAAAGGTTTTAGCAGTGTTGATAACTTATACATCTACCACATAGCAGCTAATCAAGGAACTACTATGAAACGTGCTTTACCACGTGCTAAAGGTTCTTCTAATATGATTAGAAAACGTACAAGCCATATCGAAATCGTTTTAAGTGACGATCCTAAACAAAAAGAAAAAGACTTATTAGCTATCAAAGCTAAGAAAGCTAAAAAAGGAGGTAAGAAATAATGGCACAAAAAATCAATCCTAATGGATTACGTTACGGAATTAATAAAAATTGAAACTCTCGTTGAATCGCTAAGAGCAATCAACAAGTAGCTCAATGATTAGTTGAAGACGAAAAAATCCGTAAATACGTGTTATCTACTTACAAAACTGCTCAAATCGTTAACGTAGAAATCGAAAGAACTCAAAAGAATGTAGACGTATTCGTTACTTGTGGTCAACCAGGTTTAATCATTGGTAAAGAAGGCGCTAACATTCCTGTAGTTACTCTTGCTATTAACAAAATTGTTGGTAGAAAAACAAAAGTTAACGTAAACGTTATCGCTCACGGTAACCCAGCAACAAGTGCTAGAGTAATTGCTAGAGAAATTGCTGACGCTATCGAAAACCGTGTTTCATTTAGAAACGCTCAAAAAATGGCTATCAAGAAAGTTATGGGTTCTGGTGCTTTAGGTATCAAAACTACAGTTTCAGGTCGTTTAGGTGGAGCTGAAATGGCTAGAGAAGAAGGTTACTCTCATGGTGTTATTCCTTTAACAACTTTAAGAGCTGACATTGATTATGCTATTGAAGAAGCTTTAACAACTTATGGTAAGATCGGTGTTAAAGTTTGAATTAACCGTGGTGAAATCTTTGCAAAAGGATTAAACAACCAAGTTGTTATTAAACAACAAGATAAATTTGGTGACAAGAAACGTAACAACCGTCACAACAACAGACCTGCAAGAAATAATAAACCTGCAGCTGCTGCTAATAAGGAGGCTAAATAATTATGATGCAACCAAAACGTGTAAAATATCGTAAACCACATCGTACTAGATACGATGGTAAAGCTAAAGGTAACAAATACGTTGCTTTTGGTGAATACGGATTAATGGCAACAACTGGTAATTGAATTACTGACAAACAAATCGAAGCTGCCCGTGTTGTTTTATCAAAATCTTTAGGTAAAACTGGAAAAATGTGAATTCGTATCTTCCCTCAATTATCTTTAACAAAGAAACCGTTAGAAGTACGTATGGGTTCAGGAAAAGGTAACCCAGAACAATGAGTAGCCGTTGTTAAAAAAGGTACAGTTATGTTTGAATTAGCTGGTATTCCTGAACAGCTAATGAAAGACACATTAAGAAAAGCAGGAAATAAGTTAAATGTTTTAACTCGTGTTGTTAAGAAAGGAGAATTAAAAAATGATTAAGGAATTAAATCAAAAAACTAACGAAGAAATTTGTGGTTTAATCGTAAGATTAAAATTACAATTACTTGAGTCACGTTTCAAAATGGCTTCTGGTGAATTAGAAAAAACACACAAGATTGCTGAAATTAGAAAAACAATTGCTCAAGCTTTCACAGTTTTAAATTCTCGTGGTATTGACTTAACTATTGGTACACATGGTGTAACTATGTATGACCGTAAAAACAAAACTGTTAAATCAATTAACAATGTTATTGAAAACTCTCTTGACGCTAAAGATGAAACTGCAAAGAAATCATCTAACAAGACAGTTGAACAATCAATTGCACAATCTACAGTTGCTGCAAGCAAGTTAGAAAAAACTAACAACAATCCTGAAATAACTAAAGTTGAACAAAAGAATACATCTAACCAAAAGTTAGTACAATCTAAAAAAACTTCAACTGAGGTTAAGAGAAAGGTAATAGGAGCATAATATGGAAAGAAATAGTCGTAAGGTCTTCGCTGGAATAGTAGTTTCTACTAAAATGAACAAAACTATCGTAGTTGAAGTAGAAAGAAAATACTTGCACCCACTATACAAGAAACAAGTTATTTCTCACAAGAAATACCATGTTCACGATGAAAAGCAAGAAGCTAAAGTGGGAGATACTGTAAGAATCATCGAAACAAGACCAATCAGTAAAACAAAGTTTTACCGTTTACAAAAGATTACAGTTAAAGCTAAATAATATAGGAGGTAAAAAGTTATGATTCAATTTATGACAAGAATGAACGTTGCAGATAACTCAGGCGCTAGAAAAGTTGGAGTTATTAAAATTCTAGGTAACTCAAGACAAAGATATGCAACAGTTGGTGATATTGTAAAAGTATCAGTAAAAGATTGCATTCCAGAATCTGGTGTTAAAAAAGGCCAAATGTTTTTAGCAGTAATTGTAAGAACTAAAAAAGGTATCAAACGTGAAAACGGTAACAAGGTAGCATTCGATGACAATGCGTGTGTTTTGTTAAAAGAAGATAAAACACCTCGTGGAACTCGTATCTTTGGCCCAGTAGCTAAAGAATTAAGAGATAAAGGTTTCACAAAGATCATCTCTTTAGCTCCAGAGGTATTGTAAGAGAAGGAAAGGAATTAATATGAACAGAATTAAAAAAGGTGATAAAGTCAGAGTAATCTCTGGAAAACTATCAACAAAAGAAGGTGTTGTTTTAAAAGTCTTTCCTAAAAACAATACTGCTATTGTTGAAGGTTTAAATATGGTTAAAAAACATACTAAACCTTCTGCTAACGCAGAAAAAGGTGGAATTATCGAAAAAGAAGCTCCAATCAACTTATCAAAATTAGCATTAGTTGCTCCAAAAGCTCCTAGAGGAGTATCTAAAATTTCTTACCAAATTAACAAATCTGGCAAGAAAGTTAGAATTGCTAAGAAAACAAATACAGAAATCGCAGGTAAATAATTATGCAAAATACATTAACTAAAAAATACCAAGAACAAATTAAAAACGCATTAATGACTGATGGCGCTTACAAATCAGTTATGCAATTGCCTAAACTTGAAAAAATCGTTATCAACTCAGGTGTTGGTGACGCTACAAGTGATGCTAAATTATTAGAATCAGTAGTTAACGAATTAACTGCTATTACTGGTCAAAAACCAGTAATCACACGTTCTAAAAAAGCGATCGCTACTTTTAAGTTACGTGAAAACCAAGGTATTGGTGCTAAAGTCACATTAAGAGGAGAAAAAATGTGAAACTTTATCGAAAACTTAATTAATATTGCGCTTCCTCGTGTTAGAGACTTTAAAGGTATTCCTAACAACTCATTTGACCACCACGGTAACTATACATTAGGTATCAAGGAACAAATTATCTTTACAGAAATTAACTATGACGATGTAAAGAAAATTCGTGGATTTGACGTTACTTTCGTAACTTCATCTAACGATGATGAACAAGCAAGAAAATTATTAAAAGCAATTGGTTTACCATTTGCTAAAACGAAAGGTAACAATTAATTAGGAGGAAAAAATGGCTAAGAAATCATTAATCGCAAAACAACAAAGAACACCTAAGTATTCAACAAGAAAATACACTCGTTGCGTACGTTGTGGTCGTGTTCACGGAGTATACAGTAAATTCGGATTATGCCGTATTTGCTTACGTGAATTAGCACACAAAGGACAAATTCCTGGTGTAAAGAAAGCATCTTGATAGGAGGTAAAACATGTATATAGATCCAATTTCAGATTTAATCACAAAGATTAACAACGCTAGAAAAGCAAAATTACCAGAAGTTACAATTTACACTAGTAAATTAACTACTGCAATTTTAGATGTATTAAAAGAACAAGGATACATTGAAGACTACGCAATAGCTAAAGATAAAAAATCTTCAAATAAAGTTACAACTATTAAATTAAAATACAAAAACTTTATTTCAAGTATTAGTGGAATGAAACAAATCTCTAAACCAGGTTTAAGAGTTTACCAAGAATCTAAAAAATTACCAAAGGTATTAAACGGTTTAGGAATTGCTATCATTTCTACTAGCCAAGGTATTGTAACAGATAAATTCGCTCGTAAAAATAATTTAGGTGGCGAAATTATCGCATATGTTTGATAGGAGGAAATATGTCAAGAAAAGGTAATAAATTAATTCCAATCCCACAAGGTGTAACAGTAACCATCAATCCTAATGATGTTAAAGTTTCAGGACAATCTGGAACATTAACAGTTGTTTACCCATCAACTTTAATTAAAGTTGAAAACGTTGAAAACAAAATTAAAGTATCAAGAGTTAACGATGAAAAGCAATCAAGAATGTTTCATGGAACTATCAACTCAAACATCGCTAATGCTATTGAAGGTATCCACAAAGGTTACCAAAAACATTTAAAAATCGTTGGTGTAGGTTACAAAGCTTCAGTTAGTGGAAATAAATTAACATTAGCTATTGGTTTTAGCCATCCAGTAGTATTTGAAATTCCCCAAGGCTTAAAAGTAACTTGTCCAACTCCTACTGAAATCTTAATCAATGGTATTGATAAGATTGTTGTAGGTGAATTTGCAGCAAAAGTAAGAATTACTAGAAAACCTGAACCATATAACGGTAAAGGAATTATGTATTCAGACGAACACATTATTCGTAAGGTTGGTAAAACTGCTGAAGGATCTAAGAAATAAGGAGATTAGAATATGAAACAACAAAATGTAAATCGTAAAGCACAAAGAACTCTTCGTCACAAGAGAATCACTAAGCACCTTAAAACCATAGGTAATACTAAACCTCGTTTAGTAGTATCTAGATCTAATGCAAACATTGTTGCACAAATCGTTGATGACCAAACAGGAAAAACACTATTTAGTTCATCAACTCTTCAATTAAAACTTAAAGGCAACAATATTAAGAATGCTACTTTAGTAGGTGAAGACATCGCTAAAAAAGCAGTAGCTAACAAAGTAACTGCAGTAGTATTCGACCGTGGTGGAAACAAATATCACGGAAAAATTAAAGCCTTAGCAGATGCAGCAAGAGCTAACGGATTAAAATTCTAGGAGAAAAATATGGCAAACGAAATTAAACAAGAAAACAAACCAGTAGAACAAGTACAAGAAACAAAAGAAGCAAAAGTGGAAACTAAAGAAGTTAAAGCTAATGCTAAAGTTGAATCTAAAGATTCAAAGAAAGCTAATTCTAAAAACAACCGTGGACCTAAGAAACCAAACCGTAGAGTTTCTACAAGTGGTTTTGAAGAAAAAGTTGTTGATATTAAGAGAATATCAAAAACTACAAAAGGTGGACGTAGAATGCGTTTCTCTGCTTTAGTTGTTATTGGTGATAAAAACGGTAAAGTAGGTTATGGTATTGGTAAATCTGCTGAAGTTCCAAATGCTATTAAAAAAGCAATCAAGAATGCTCGTAATAATGTAAAGAAAGTTATTATGAACAAAAAAGGAACTCTATACCACGAAGTAACTGGTTATGAAGCTGCATCTAAAGTTTTAATTAAACCTGCAAAACCAGGTACTGGTATTGTTGCTGGTGGTGCAATCCGTGCTGTTATTGAATCTGCAGGATTCAAAGATGTTTATACTAAGAACTTAGGATCAAACACTAAAATGAACATGGTTCAAGCTACAATCAATGGTTTATTAACTCAAAAACATCCTTCAACTGTTGCTGAATTACGTGACAAAGAAATAAAAACTTATAGGAGGTAAGCAATGGAATTAAATAATTTAAAATACACAAAAGGTTCTAGAAATCACAAGACTAAAACATATGGTCGTGGTTTTGGTAGTGGTATTGGTAAGACTTCAGGTAAAGGTACTAAGGGTCAAAAATCTCGTAAATCTGGTAAAGTAAGATTAGGTTTCGAAGGTGGACAAACTCCTTTATACCGTAAGATACCTAAAGTTGGTTTTAACAACTACAACTTTAAAGAAAATTACGAAGTAATTACTTTAAATCAAATCATTAAATTAGGTAGTGAAGAAATCACTAAAGAAGTTTTAGCTAAGAAAAACTTAATTAGCTCAAAAGATGCTAAAGTTAAACTTATTGGAAACGCAAAATTATCTAAAGCATTAGTTATTAATGTAGACAAAGCCTCTGAAGGTGCTGCTAAATTAGTAAAAGATGCAGGTGGAGAAATTAAATATTCTAAATAGCAATGGAAAAAAAGGCTAACAAAAGTTCTTGAGTAACTTTTAGGGAAATTTTTACAAACAAAAGCGTTATCTTCTCATTGTTGATAACAATTTCTCTAATTATCTTTTTTCATTTTGTTAGTACACTAACACTTCCTGGAATTAAGCTTCCTGATGGTTACCACCAATCTGATTCATTCGCTAACATGATGAACTTGTTAGCTGGTGGTGGTTTATCTAAGATGTCAATGTTTGCAGTTGGTGTTGGTCCATATATTACTGCTCAAATTATCGTTCAATTGTTATCAAGCGATCTTATCCCTCCGTTATCAAGAATGGCTAAACAAGGTGAACGTGGTAGAAGAAAATTAGAAATCATTACTAGATTTCTAACTCTTCCTTTTGCATTGGCACAAGCTTATGCTGTAATTGCTATGATCTTAAAAAGTGGATCAAGTGGTGAAGGATCAAGTATTACAATTTATGGTCACTCAGCAATTGGTGAATTAAGTGCTGGTGAAATTATTTCACTACTATTGACATTTACTGGTGGTACATACATCTGTATTTTCTTAGGTGATATTATCACTAAGCGTGGTGTAGGTAACGGAGTTACCTTATTAATTCTTGCTGGTATCGTTGGATCAATTATTCCTGACTTTACTTATGCATTCCAATCAATTAGTGGAAAGATTAACCCTGGCATTTCAACTTATCACTTAACTGTTGCATTGACTTTCATTCTTTATATTGCATTCTTTGTTTTGATCTTGGTATTCGCAATTTTCATTAATGGTGCAACAAGAAAGATTCCAGTTCAACAAGTAGGCCAAGGTTTAAGCTCAAAAATTGATGATTTAGCTTTCTTACCAATCAAGTTAAATCCTGCCGGTGTTATTCCGGTCATCTTTGCTTCATCAATAATGACTATTCCTGGAACTATTGCTCAATTCTTACCAGAAGATAACGCTAAGTGAATTCTTGAAGAAAATTTCACTTTAACTTCATGAGTTGGTATGAGTTTATACTTCGTCTTCATTATCTTATTCTCATTCTTCTACTCATACGTTCAAGTTAACCCTCAACAACTATCTGAAAACTTTGAAAAGTCAGGTAAGTTTATTCCTGGTGTTAAGAACGGTGAAGATACTGAAAAGCAAATTACTAAAGTATTAACAAGAATTAACTGAATTGGTGCGCCATTCTTAGCAATCATTTCATTAATGCCTTATATTCTTTCAAAAGTTACTGGAATTCCAAGTGGTTTATCACTTGGTGGTACAGGTATTATCATTATTGTTTCTGGTTCACTTGAATTATGAAATTCAATTAAGTCTGCCTCTACAACCAGTGGATATAACGTTACTAAGACAAAAATCGTTAGTTCATTTGATTCATCTGCAAGTAGTGGTAAAACTACAAGATTATGATAGGAGGTAAATTATGGTATTAGTATTATTAGGTGCCCCAGGTTCAGGCAAAGGAACATTATCAGCAAAACTTAAAAATGAATTAGGATACATTCATTTATCTACAGGTGATCTTTTTAGAAAGATCATGAAGTCAGATAGTCCATTAGGTAAAAAAATTAACGAAGTTATCCAATCTGGTAAATTAGTTAGTGATGATTTAACTAATGAATTAGTTAAACAAGAACTTGATTCAATCAAGAACAAAAACATTGTTCTAGATGGTTATCCAAGAACAGTAGATCAAGCCAAATATCTTGATTCAATTACTAAAGTTGATAAAGCAGTTTTAATCGATGTTAACAAAGACATTATCATCAAGAGAATTTCAGGAAGAAGAATGTGTCCTAAATGCAATAGCATTTACAACATCTATTTCATGCCTCCTAAATCTGAAAATGTTTGTGATCATGATGGATCTACATTAATTCAAAGAAAAGACGACAACATCGACTCAGTTACTAAACGTTTAGAAGTTTACGAAAATCAAACTAAACCTTTAATTGACTATTACAATCACCGTCAAATCTTGGTCAAATTTGACGGTAACGGAACTCAAGACCAAATGTTTGAGGCAATTAAAAAGTTCTAATGATTTATCTTAAATCAAATGAAGAAATTGCCTTGATTAAGCAAGCTTGTGCTATTTGAAAAAAAGTAAGACAAGTGTTAATTGACAAAACCAAACCCGGCGTCAGCTTAATCACCCTTGATAAACTTGCAAATGAAGTTGCAAAGCAAAACAATGCAAGTTGTAGTTTCTACAAATGTTACGGATTTCCTAAACACATTTGTATCTCCGTGAATGATCAATTAATTCACGGAGTACCAAACGACTACATAATTCAACCAAATGATTTAATTACATTTGATGTAGGAATTACTTATCAAGACCACATATGCGATTCTGCATTTAGTTTGGTGGTAGAACCATCTGATAATAGTGAAGCAAACGAAATTAATCGTGTTACTAAACTAGCATTAGATGAATCCTTAAAACTAATTAAGCCTGATAACTATATCGGAGATATTAGTGCCAAAATATATGAAATCGCATCCACCAATGGTTATGATGTGATTCGTGACTTTGGGGGTCATGGATGTGGAAACCACGTCCATGAAGATCCAACGATCTTATGCTTTGGAAAACCCCATACAGGAGTCAAAATCAAAAAGGGTATGGTGTTATGCATAGAACCTATGTTAATGACTGGTGGTCATGAATATTACATTGATTCAAAGAATGAATGAACTGTATATTCATCAAACCACAAACTAACATGTCACTGAGAACATATGGTTCTAGTAACAGATCAAGGCTGTGAAATCTTGACTGAATAAATCTTAAAAAAGGAGAAAAAATAAAAATTAATGGCAAATGATGCAATAAAAATTAATGGAACTGTAAAAGAAGTGCTTAATGCAAATTCTTATAAAGTTCAATTAGAAAATGGAATTGAAGTAATGGCTAGCGTGTCTGGTAAAATGCGTCTTCATAAGATTCAGATTTTACAAGGCGATACTGTCCAAGTTGAGTTAAGTCCATATGACTTAACACGTGGAAGAATTACTTACCGCCGTTAATTTTCATATATAATATAGAAACTATGAAAGTAAGAGCATCTGTAAAACCAATCTGTAAAGATTGTAAAATTATCAAAAGAAAAGGTCGTGTAATGGTTATTTGCAAAAACCCAAAGCACAAACAAAGACAAGGATAGAAGGAGAACAAAATGGCACGTATATTAGGTGTAGACATTCCTAACAACAAAAAAGTTCCTTATTCACTTTCTTATATTTATGGTATTGGTATACCAATGGGAAAGAAGATTTGTAAAGAAGCAAATATCGATCCTGAAAAGAGAATAAGCGAATTAACTGAAAAAGAATTAGCAGCAATCCGTGAAGTTGCAGTCAAGTTAACACTTGAAGGTGATTTAAGACGTGAAGTTGCAATGAACATTAAGAGATTAATGGAAGTCAACTGTTACCGTGGTATTAGACACCGTAGAGGTTTACCTACAAGAGGTCAACGTACAAAGACTAATGCAAGAACTCGTAAGGGTCCACGTAAGACAATTGCAAACAAGAAGGTAGAAACTAAGTAAGGAGGTAAAATATGGCAAGTGTTAAACAAACAACTAAGAAAACTAGCGCTAAAGCTAAACCTAAAAAGAAAAAGAAAATTGCTAGCGTTAAAGGTATCGCTCATATTCACTCAACAGTTAACAATACAATTGTTACTATTACAGACGAACAAGGTAATGCATTAACTTGATCTTCATCAGGAGTAATCGGTTACAAAGGTTCAAAGAAATCAACTCCATACGCTGCTGGTGTAGCAGCAACTGCAGCAGCAAAAGCTGCTATGACTATGGGTCTTAAATCTGTAAAAGTTGTAGTCAATGGAACAGGTCAAGGTAAAGATACAGCAATCAGAAGTCTAGCTGCATGTGGATTAGAAATTACAGAATTATCTGATGCAACACCACTAGCACACAACGGTTGCAGACCACCAAAAAAACCACGTTAATTAAAAGAGGAGATACAAAATGGAAAAATTTTTAAAATACGAAATCAAACCAATCATTCAAAAAGAAGATTCTAAACAAACTAAGTTTGTTATCCAACCTTTACAAAAAGGTTTCGGTACAACAATTGGTAATGCTTTAAGAAGAACATTGTTATCAAACATCCCAGGATCATCAGTATTTGCTGTTAAGATTCCAGGTGTTACTCACGAATTCCAAGCAATCAAAGGAATTAAAGAAGATGTAACTCAAATCATCTTAAATCTTAAGAACTTAGTTCTTAAAATTAGTGAATCTGCTTTTAGCGATGAAGATTTAGCTAATACAAAACTTGAACAATGACCAACATTAAACATCTCTAAAAAAGGTGCTGGTGCTGTAACTGCTGCTGATATTGAAGCTCCTACAGGCATGGAAGTTGTAAACAAAAACTTATACATCTGTACTATTACAGATGACAAAGCAAGTTTTGATATGGAAATCTATGCTACAAGAGGACGTGGTTTCAAAACATTCACTGAAAACCGTGAATTAATCAACACTTTATCAGTTATTGCTACTGACTCTAACTTTAGCCCAATTATTCAAGTAGGTTACCATGTAGATGACTACAAGATTACTAAAACATTAACTGGTGACTCATTAACTATGGAAGTTACAACTAACGGTTCAATTGATGCAACTGATGCAGTTGCGTTAGCTGCAAAAATCTTAGCTGAACACTTCAACCCATTAATTGAGTTAAATGAAAAAGTTAAAGAAATGCAAGTGATCAACCAACAACTTGAACAACAAAAAGCAAACACTTTATCAATTGCAATTGAAGATTTGAACTTATCTGTACGTTCATACAACTGTTTAAAACGTTACGGTATTCAAACTATTCAAGAATTAACTAACATGACTAAATCACAAGTTGAAAAGATTAACAACTTAGGTAAGAAGTCATTGCGTGAAATTCAAAAACAATTGACTGATTACGGATTAACTTTTAAAGATGAATAATCTTTAAATGAAAGGAATATTATGTCATTTATTAATAAAAAAGGAAAAACTTCAGCTTGAAGACAAATGGTAATAAGACAACAAGTAAGCGACGTATTCGCTTATGGTAAGATTACTACTACTATCACTAAAGCTAAGGAAACTCAAAAACACGTTGATAAAGTAATTACTTTAGCAAAGAAAAACACTTTAGCTTCTAACCGTCAAATTAGATCAATCATCTTAGCTACTAAAGATAAATCAGTTGATGAATTAGTTAAAACAATCAACGACTATGCTAAGAAGTATGCTAACCGCAATGGTGGTTATACAAGAGTGTTAAAACTTGGATCTAGACCAGGAGATAACACAGAAGAAGCAATTCTAGCTCTAGTTAAGTAAAAAAAGTCAATGCTAAATGCATTGATTTTTTATTTGTCTTTTTTTGATTAAAAAATTAATCATTTTCAACCATTTTGTTGAAAAAAAAAAAAAAACAACATAAAATATATATTAATATGCAAAAAAGCAAGAAAACTAAAAGGGTCTTAAAAATTTTTGCTTTAACAACTGCTAGTATTTTAATGACTGGTGGTATTTTTAGTTATTCATCTTCTTGCTCGTGCAGCTCTCGAGTACCTTCAAAAGTTGATTTAGCTTGACTATTTAAAGAAGTTGGTAGTGATCAGTACGGACATGATAGTGCACGTTGATGTAACAACGTTGGTCTTGATGGCAAAATCCCAGCAGAAAGAGAAATGAATGATAAATCGTGCTATGGTGGAAAATCTTTCTATGGTGAATCTGGTTATAGAGTAGATATGCCAAGTAGTGTTTTCTACACAAAAGAAAAAATTATTAGTTACTTACAAGAAGATTTAACTGCTGGTTTTCAAGATAAATATCCAAAATTGGATGGACAAGTTGATATTGAATTAGATTGTACTTCAAGTGATTCTAAACAACCAGAAGCACTTAACAAATGACATAAAGTTTTGGTTTCTGCAAAAGAAGATGCTGTTGGTTATTCTGGTTCATTTACTGTTTACTATTATTTAATTAATTCAGAAGCTAGAAATTTAGCAACCGATTTTTCAGAAACAGATATTAAATTTAAATACACTATTGATGATGACCAAAACCCAATTAAGGATTTAGAAGTTTTAAATTATTCAAGTTTAAAATCTGCTATTCTTTATTCAAATCCAAATATTATACCTGACGCCATTCATTTTCAATATTGTTTAGATAATTCAATTGCTGATACCGATCCAAACAAGTGAGTGGACTGAGAAGAACAATCAGCTCAACCAACTCCTGGCTCAGATAATCCGGTTTATGATAGCTCAAGAGAGTTCGGTGTAAGATGTTCTGATAGTTCTATTTCTGATATATGTAAAAAATTATGATCTACTCAAGAAAAGACATATGGAAGTAAAGAAGACAAGATGAGGTTAAGAATAACTCCTAATGAATATCTAGCTACATATCACGATCAGTTACCAATTGAATTCACAATCAGTCTATATCGAAATGAAATTAAAAACGATCCTGGTTGGTATGCAAAATGAAATAACACGACACCGCACCAATTCATTGTAACTCCAACAAATGAAAGCTTAAAATATGCATTCGATGTTGAATATGAAAGTTATCAATTAATTCATTACTTAGATGCTTATCCTAATTCGTGAAAGTGAAATATTAACTCTGAATCAAAGGTTGCAACATTCTTAATAGATGATACGAATCCATATTATGCAACAAATAATGATTTAGATAAATCGAGTTATCAATTCTCTTATTCAACAGTTCAAAAAGTAAAATTCTTCGAAAGGTATTTAAAAGGTATAGATTGGGAAAATATATTCTATCAGAAACCAACAGAAGATGAAGTTAAAAGATTTATTGAATGGAGCGCTATCCAAAAATACGGTGAGAGCGAAAAAATATATTGGAATGAGTTGGAAGTCTCCGTCTCTAAAACAGATGCTCAAATAACAATAAAAAGCCCAAGTGGTCCATACACCTTAATGTCAACATTACATTATTATGGATTTGAACAAAAAATACAATACAAATTAATAAATTAAAATAGAAAGGCAAAATTATGAAAAACTTAAAAAAATTTTAAATGAAAAAATTAATATTATTCACAGTTACTCCGGTAACATTATTAGCAGTTGGTGGAACAACTACTGCTGTTGTATTAAATAATACAAAACACGTTAATGCTGAAAAAACTGATATCACATCTGTTTTTAGTAAATTATCTACATGAGCGAGCGATGTTACTCAAGGTGCGTCTCCAGCTATGACTGCAGAAAACTGTTTAAATGATGAAGTATTCACTGGCGCTGGTATAAGAGAATCAAGCAAAAACTTCGTTTGAGATGCAGACAACTTACTTTACTACTTACAAAAACAAGTTAATAACACTGAAGCAATAACTGGTAATCCTGCAATAGTTAATGAATTAGATGTTGTTTTCCAACCAAACTATAACACTGATCAAGCTAATAACAAATGACAAAAAGTAACTATTAGTGCAAACCAACACAGTGTTAACTATTCGGGCAGTATTAACTTGTATTACTACTTAGACAAAACTGACTATAAAAGAGATTTATCTGCTGATTTCACAAACACCGAAATTGACATGAGTGCTATGAGTGATTATGCTTCAGTATATGCTCCAACTAACGCGCAAATCTTAAACGCAATCAAATCAAAAAATAGTAATTTGAATATTAACTCTGCTCACATCCAATATTGCTTAGACACAACAGCTACAACTCCTAACTGAGTTGATTGAGCAACTTTTGATGCAGCAACAGGAAGTTATAAAACAAGTAACACTGCTGGCGTTAACGGAACTGCCGCTGATGAAACTAATTGATTTAGTTTATGAAGTACAGCCGGACATTACGGACGTACTGCTGCTGAAAAATCAACTCTTAAAGGTGCTTTAAGATTAATTTCAAATTCTCAAGTTTCTTCTTGTTATCCACAAAACTCAAGTGTTGAATTCTCTATTACTTTTGCTCGTCCATTTATTTATACACAACAAGGTTGAGGTTCAAGTGCTGCATGAGGAATAGATAAAAAACACGAATATATCGTTACTCCTGATGAAGGAAACTTTAAAACAACATTTGTTCAAGCATATGGCGATGGTAATACATATCCTTGATTTACTAAATTAAACAAAGTTCCTGATTCTTGATCTTTCACAAGAGTTTCAGATGATTCTAAACTTTATGCAAACTTCCAAATGGATGGAACTAATCCGTATTTTGCTGCCTTTACATCAGAACCATCAAAGAAAAATTACTTCTTATATGAAGTAATGTCAAAAATTGATTTTGCTGCTACATATGGTAAATTCTGACCAACTGAAGGCGTAAACTTCTATGCCAACCCAACTCAAAATGATGTTGTTAGCTATTTAACATATATGGTTGCTAAAGATACTGAGGTAGACCCAATTTATTGAGCTGAAGTAACTATCTCTATTAACACATCTGACAAAACAATTACTTTAAGTGTTCCAAACTCTCTTCACTATAACGGTTCTAATTTAACTCTTAAATATACAATCGGATAGTTAATGAGCAAACAAAAGAGGAAGCTAAAAACAATGATTTTTTCTGCTGTTTTATTAAACAGTAGTTTATTGTCTTTAGTTCCTTCTTTTAATTCTCCGCAGAATAAGATTAATTCTCGTTCTACTAATCTTGAAAATGGAAAAACAAATATTAATTCCATTTTTAATGTTGGTGCAGAAACCGGAATTAAACCAATGATAGGTGTCACCGAAACATTGACAGACGACGAGATTCACGGACACCTTTATAAATATCTTAAAGAAAAGAATTTATTTAATCAATATCCCACTTTATTAAATGACTTAGTTTACATAGTAAACTCTTCTACAAAAAAGATATTAATTAAAGCTCATAGTTCATCGGAAAAATATGAAGGACAGTTTGAATTAAGCTATTCAAATCTTTTTCCTAAAATCACACTTACCCAATTATTTTCTGGATTACCAAAAATTGAATCATCTTTAACAACTCCATCAAGAAAATCTTTAATTAGTGCTATATCAAATTATTTTGATAAATCAACTCAATATAACATTTATAAAAATGTTATTTCTTATTTAACTTTTAGTTTTCAAAATAATAAAGTTGAAATTCATTTACAAACAGTAGCAAAATATTGTGGAATAGTTGATGAAGGATCAGTTCTTCAAATTCCTTATCAAGTTAATACTCCAGCCTCATCTACTGATATCTGTGCAATCATTCCAGTTAACACTTATTTGAATTGTGCATCTACTGCAAGTAAAACTCCATGATCAACATTACCTACTTATGAAGAGTTTTGTTTAAAGTTAAAAGAACAATTTGGTCAAAGTTTACAAACTGACGCCCTTCAAATTAATATTGAAGATGCGTTCAATATTTGAGAAACACAATATAGATTAACAATTGTCCCTAGTAAGAATTCTTCTTACTATACAGGAAGCACTTGTATTATGTTTTATTTAAAAGACACAAGAGTTGCGTTAAATCAAGTAATTAAAGTTGGTCAAGATGTAGCTAATCCAATGCAAGTGTATAGAACAAAGAATGCTAGTGCTGCTAAATCTGGTGAAAACAAAATCATTAATATTATTGCTGCAGCAAATAATATTGATCCAGGAACATTAATAAGCGACGACTTTTCTTTTACATATTCTTCTGGTGCTGGTGGAACTGAAACTATTGGGAATAAATTTACTCTTACAATAACAGTTAATAACAATTCAAGATACTACAAAGGGTCTGTAACAATAAATTGTATTTATGTACAACAACCAGCAATTTTTGAAGTTACATGTCAAGAATTATTTGGTAATCAAGGTTCATACAATTGATCAACAAACCAATTGTCTACAATCAGTAGCCAAAAATTTGCTTTTGAAAGAATGAATCCATACAATAATCAAGTTGGTATTGCTTATTCAAATGTTACTATGACCAACACCAACGATCCATACTTAAGCATTGGTTACAAAGTAAAATACCAAAATGTTGAATATGATGTTTGGGGAATTTTAGGTACAAACGACATTCAAAAAACAAACTTAGCAACCGCAGAAGAAGATAAAGGTGCGCTTGCATTTGCAACAGCTAGTTTTAGTGGTACTTGTAAACTTTATGGAAAAATTGGACTCCCTTATACAATTCAATATTTTGGTAAGAATTGCTTTAGAAAACAATCTGGTGTAACTGACTTTATTTGATTAAAAAACCAGGGCAAGTATATGATGACAAAGAATTAGATTTCCAATCATCATTCTATTCTGATGCTTTTTATGAATGCTCAGGAGTTAAAAGATGAAGTGTTCCCACTCGTATTCAAGATATTCCTGCTGAATGAGTTGGTGGAGCAGCAATCTCTATGCCCACATATTTTTTAAGTAGTAAAAAATATTATCCATACGCTAAATCAAATGGTAAGAATATTGCAAATAACTATCAGTTTGCAACATTATATGTTACTGAAAATTTATTAGAAACATATAAGCAAGATAGCACTTGAAAAGTAAAAGCAACAAATATTTTACCTATTCCTCATGTTTCGAAAATTATGGCTCCACAAGTGATAGCTACTTCAAACAGTACTGATCAACAAATATTTACAGCTTGAGTTACAACTAGTGCTCAACAAGCATCTACAACATATGCTGATTTGTTAGCAAAAATTCAAGATAGTGACTCAATCTATAAATATGTTGTAGATAGAACTAATAAAACAATTACTATCTATATAAAAGATAACCACTATTACTACGGAGAATTTACTGCTAACCTTGTATTAAACTAATTATGGCAGCTACACAGTCAACTATATAAATTAAGCTTTATTTTTTAAATCGTAATAGCCTAAGAATACATTAGTATTCTTGGCTTTTTTATTTGGTATATGATAACGTTTAGTTTTTGATTGCATTAAATAATGGAAACAAATAAAAGAAGACACGACTCCATAACTTATTAATAATGGAATAAATATTATGTAAGGGAACGGAATGCCCTTAAATATAATTCCGATTACATAGTAATCTCCACCTTCTGCCCAATCCCCTGGTTTCATTCCTGAAACAAAGTGATTAATATCAAACGAATAAGCCATGATGATTACATATAAATAAAATGAAAACGTTGTTACATTAGTTCATAAGAATGTTTTTCATTTTAATGAAGGGGTATTTAATCAAATACCAACAGCAATAACTAAATTTAAGAAGTGAAGAATAAACATCATTCTGTATGGCGGTCTTCCTAAGAAGATAAATTCAGCATTAATGGCTACTAAGTTATCGGCATTAAACACCATTCCAGCATAAGTAAATATCGTTCCGATTATTGCTGGTCCGCAAAAGAAAGATGCAATCTTTCTTGATCTATCACATATAAGACTAATGCACATCCCCAAGAAAAAGAATGGGCATAAATCAGTAAGCATAGATTTACTTTTAAAGAAATCGTCTCATGGTCCTACATCGATTCCAGGATCACTATAGTATGGTAATATTTCTCCCGTTGATAAATAACGTTGAGCTCCCATACAATCTCACATTCATCTACCAAACACAAAATAAATAAGACCTAAAATAGAAATTACTAATCAGAATACGTAATAATTTGTGAATTTCTTTATATATGGATGAACAAACACTTGCAAACCACATATGGCCGCTACTAAAATAATTAAAACTATTGCAAATGCTGTTAATGACATTGATGGAATTATTATATAAGAAGTTCTTATTTAATAAATGTTTTATATTATTATTAATATATATGTTACTAAAAGACAAAATTGCAATTATTACTGGTGGAACAAGAGGAATTGGTTTTGAAACTGTTCGTCAATTTATTATTCATGGGGCAAAAGTTGCTCTATGTGGTTCAAGACACGAAACAGTTGATAAAGCATTAAGTCAATTAAAATCTGAATTTCCTCAAACTGAAGTTTTAGGATTTTATCCTAATTTAACAAACGAACAAGAGGTTGTTCAAATGTACAATGAAGTTGAAAAAAAGTTTGGAAAGATTGATGTTCTTGTTAATAATGCCGGTGTTTCTTCATCTACTCCTATCGAAAAATACACTGAAGCTGAGTTTGATAAAATTGCAAATTTAAATATTAAGTCTGTTTTTGTTTGTTCTAAAGCAGTTGTCCCTTTTTTAGAAAAAACTAAAGGTGTTATCTTAAATACAAGTTCAATGGTAAGCAAATATGGTCAACCAGCAGGAACTATGTATCCAGCGAGTAAATTTGCTGTAAATGGTATAACCATTTCTCTTGCTAGAGAATTAGCTCCAAAGGGAATTAGAGTAAATGCTGTTGCTCCTGGTATTACAAACACAGATATGGTCAGAGCATTACCAAGAGAAATGATTGCACCATTAATAAAAACAATCCCATTAGGAAGAATAGGTGAACCAAAAGACATTGCAAATGCTTATGTATTCTTAGCAAGTGATATGGCTAGTTATATCACTGGTGACATTATCCACGTAGATGGATGTGCTAGAGCGTAATAATGAAAGATTCTAAATATTTTTGAGTAGATTGATTAATTATTGCAGTTTATTTTGCAACAATTTTTACTGTTTGCGCAGTTATGAAGTACAAAAGAAAGAAACATCCTTCATTAACTGAAAAACAAATTCCAAGTAAAGTAATCGGTTTTTCAATTTATGCTACTGGATTATCATCAATTACTTTTCTTTCAGTTCCTGGAACTTCGTTTTCTGGTGATTGAATGTTTGCGTTCGGTAATTTAACAATTTGTTTTTTAACGCCTTTGTTGATTTATTTCTTTTTACCTATATTTAAATCATTATCATGTCAATCATTATTTGAAAACATTAGTAAAAGATATAGTCTTTCTCTAAAGAGAACTCTTGCTTTTTTCTATCTTTTATATAATATCTTCAAAATTTCATTAATGATCTATCTTCCTGCTTCTTCATTAAGTTTAATCATTGAAGCAAGAACAGATGATTACATTTATTTGTTTATTGTTATCGTTGGAGCAGTAACAATAATCTATTCTTATTTATCTAACTTTAAACAGATAATATGAATTAATTTCTTTCAAACCTTCTTAATAGTCGCTTCATTAACAATTACAGTTGTTTTCTTAATTGTTGGTTCAGCAAAAATTAACGCTCTTGATTTTAATGAATTTATAAGTGAGGGAAAATTCTTAAAATCAAGCAATTGATTGCTTTCTCTAACTTCAGCTAGTATTCCTATCATCTTAATTTCAGAAATAATTAATGTTATTTACCAATATAGTTGTTCAAAAGATATCACACAACACTATATTTCTAATGGAAAAATTACAGATACATCAGATAGTTTAAAGACAAATGGGTTCATCGTTTTCTTTATGGTTATATTGTTTTATGTCCTAGGTTCATTGTTGTGGGCATTCTTTAGACACAAAACAGGATATGAGATAAATCCAGATCATACACTTTCATACAATGGAGAAGTAGTATGTAACGCTGATAATATAGTCACATATTACATGTGACACGTTCTACCTGTTGGTGCTTCTGCTGTTGCATTAATTGGTATGCTTGCAGCTTCGCAATCTTCTATTAGCTCTTCATTAAACTCAATTAGTGAAATTATGATTAAGAACTTTCTAGTTAATACTAACGAAAGAACAAAAGTATTAATTAGAAACTTCTCAATTTCTGTTAGTGGAGTATTTGCCGTTGCATTGGCGTTAACATTTGCTGGTTTAGGTGTTGGTGACATATTCCCGTTCTTTATTAGTATTTCAGGATTCTATTCGGCACCAATGGTAGGAATAGTATTACTCGGTTTATTCTCAAAGAAAGCAAATTCAATTGATGCATATTTAGGATTATCATTTGGTTTATTAGTTTGTCTTATTACATGAGTATTCTCATGTAAGTTTGTCCCAGGACAGCACATAAACTCAATTTATATTCCTACTTTAGGTTTTATTTCTACATTATTACTTTCACTCATTACAAGTTGTTGTAGAAAGAACCCTGTAGAAAACTATCAAGATAGGAATATCTTTGTTTGTTTTAATAAAACACAGAAAAAAGAATTCAAGAATACTCAATTAGATATTTTCTATCATGCAAGATATAAAGAATATAAATTCTTTAAAAAAACTCAAAACTTATTCCTTAAAAATAAAATTGAAATTTTAAACTATGAAAAGTATAAACAAAGAAAACTAAGACACAAACATGCAAATTAATTATGGTTTTTGAAAAAAATCTGTAGAAGTTTCATCTGGAGATAAGATTCCAGTAATTTTTCACACATATGACGCTTCATATGTATGTTTGAACTTTTTTGCTTTAGCAAATTTAATGCTAAAGATCCGTGAAAAGAACAAAAGCGAATATGATGAATCATGCCCTATCATCATATTGTTTAATGATGAAATAAGACAAATATATAACTATTCTCCAACTGTTTTATATAACAAATACCCAAATGTATTTAAAGACAAAAATACTAATAACTATTTTGGTGTTTATTCAAATATTAATTGCCTTCCTAATCACGAAACTAAAAACATTCCATACAATGGTAATGAAATTGGAGCATATGAAATTAATGCATTAATTGAGTTTATTAACAAAAATAAAGATAGATCTAACTTTCAGTTTGATTATTGAATCGATGACTATAGATTAAATCTATTATGAAGAAACCATTCAGAAGCACTGTTCAATATTCTTAAATATTGTAGAAATTTAAACGTTATTCCAAATGGTAGTTTGCAATGATGTAAATTTGGTTATTTACAAGAATATGCAAGAATGGCCAACAATCAAGAATTAACATTCTCGCCAACAGAACAACAATGATTATGAGAAACAATATTTACAAAAAGTAAATACGAATCCGAACAATACAAAGATGAATTTGAAAAATTCAAAATGTCAAAGAAAGAATGATTCATTGACAATGTAATGCTAGTTAAAAATTACAGCTTTGATTGTGACTGAGTAAATTATTTTGGAATTCAAAGTCCAAAGATTAAATTCTATGAATACCCAGTTAACTTTGTTTCTTGACCAGAAATGTTCGAAATAGATAAAGATGAGTTTATTACCGATTTAAAACAAATGTTTGGAATTATTTCAGATTCTATTTTTAAACAATCTATTGTAAAAAACTATGATTATTTTTCAAATAATAAAACAAATTTAGTTTTTCTTTTAACTCATGAGTGAGGAGAAAGAAAAGACGAATTTAGTAAAACTTTTGAGAATATGATGAGCGAATTCTCAAAGAAGTATCCATTTGAAAAATTCAACTATATCTTCAAACACCACCCAAGAAAATCATTAAATGAAGTAATTAACGATATTGAAGAAGTGTGCGAAAAATCAGGAATAAAACCAATTATTATGAATAATGGTTTGCCTATAGAATTAACTTTATTCATTGACATAGAAGAGAATAAAAATACAGGCAAATTAAATCTTTTAAATCCTTTAGACTTTACTGAGCCTACAAAAGATTTGACAAAATATACTGGTGTTTTTGCAGGATATAACCTTGTTTCTTCGTGTTTTTATACAATAATGAACGGATTTTACCAATCATATGAGGGCGTTGAATGAAATTATTTGATTCCTAACATTATTCCGTATGATCTTAATTTTGTTTGCGATGATTTTGTATGTGGTTTTAATTCAAACGATGATAAACTATCACCTCATTCATATAATATTAATGTTGAGTACTTTAACTTGTTAAATGACTGTTTTTTGAAAATGGATCATTTCTTGGATATATCAAAAATTCAACGACTTTCATCGCTATGAAAAAAATAAATTTAGCAATCATTCCTGCACGAAGTGGATCAAAAGGAATTAAAGACAAAAACATTTTATTGATTAATAAAAAACCTTTGCTTGCTTACACAATTGAAGCTGCTAAAAAGTCAAAATGTTTTGACATTATTTTTGTATCTACTGACTCAAAAAAATATGCAGCAATGGCTAAAAAATATGGTGCAAACGTTGATTTTTTAAGATCAAAAAGGAACTCATCTGACACCTCTAAATCTATAGATTTAATGGTAGAAACTGTTGAAAATTTTAAGAAAAAAAATATCTATTGTGAGACTGTTACTTTACTTCAACCAACAAGCCCATTAAGAGATGCAAATGACATTAAAAATGCATTTAAAATTCTAAAAAATAAGAAAGCGGATTCAGTAATTTCTGTATGCGAATCATCTCACCCAACATTCCTTTACAACACATTAAAAAAAGATGATTCTTTACACAATTTTATAACAAAAAAAGACCTTCATAAGTCACGTCAGGAAGTTGATCAAGAATACTATGTAAATGGCGCAATTTACATAGTAAAACCGTCTAAAAAATATGAGTTTTATGGGCATAAATCTTATGCATATTTGATGACTAAAAATCACTCTGTTGACATCAACGATTTATTTGATGTAAAGCTTTCAGAATTTTTACTTAATAATATAAAAAAATAAAAATATTTTTAAACTTTTATAAAAAATGATATAATTCATTAGCAAAACGCTAATTTTTATATATTTATATATTATATATATTAGTGAAAATATAACACCATCCGGGGGAAAAATGTCAAGCAACAATCAAAAACAATTAAAATTCTCTAACTTGTCTTCTCGTAGAGATTATTCTAAAATCAACGTAGATTTTGAAGAACCAGATCTACTTGAAATCCAAAGAAAAAGTTACAACCGTTTCCTTGAAACAGAACTTGAAGAAGTAGTAAAAAATTACTTCCCTGTTAAACATGCGAAAAATAACAAGTACCAAGTTATTTATAACGGCATGAAGTTCGCTAAACCGTTAAGAAACGAAGAACAAGCAAGAAACGAAGGTAAATCTTATGAAAAAGCTTTATACGTTGACTTATCACTTGTAAACAACGAAACTGGTGAAATTAAACGTGCTAAGAAATCAAAGAAAAACAACTGCGAAGGTGTTTTCTTTGCAAACATTCCAGTAATGACTTCAAAAGGTACTTTCATCATTAACGGTATTGAAAAATTTGTTATTTCTCAAATCGTAAGATCTCCTGGTGCTTATATCTTATCTAAATCACAAATTAAGTTAAATACTAAGAAGAAAATTAACCAAGGTTATATCTGTGAAGTTCTACCATCTCGTGGTACTTTAATGAATTTCTGAATTGATGAACACGACAACACAGTTAAAGCAACTATGAGAAACCCTTTAGGAGACAACGCTCCTACTTTCCCAGTTACTCAATTGCTAAAAGCATTTGGTATGACTCAAGATGAAATTCGTCGTATTTTCAAAGATGATGATTACATCTTAAACACATTATTTTCTGAAACTTACAACCATGACACAATCCTTGATGACTTCGAAATTATTACTTTCAGAAAATTAATTAACACTAACGTTGCTAATAAATCAAGCAAGATTACTGCTTATGGTTCACCTATCGACAATAAGTTAAAAGATGCTATTACTAAGTATGAAGCAGAAAAAGTTGAAACTGCTCAAATTCGTCAAAGCTATGAAGAATTGTTTGAACGTTACAACACAGAAGGTGCTGGAATTAAAAAATCTGAAGTTGAAAAACTTTTAAATTCTTTAAATGCTCACGAACGTAACTTGAGATTATTATTAGATACAATCATCACTGAAAAAGCTGCAAAAGACTTAATTGGTTTATTATCAATTTCAACTCGTTCTGTTGAAGCATATGCTTCAAGTGCTACAAACCAAATTTGTTACCAAGATGTTTTAGCTAACCACTTCATGATTAATCGTCAATACGATTTAACAAGTGCTGGTAGATATAAACTTTCTAGAAAATTAAGAATCTCTGAACGTTTATACCACCGTGTATTAGCTGAAGACTTACTTGATAGAAATGGAAAAGTTGTTCTTAAGAAAGATACTTTAATCAACAAAGAAGAACTTGACATTATTAAACAACACTTAAGTGCTGGTACTCTTAAGATCTTAGACGAAGTTGTATTAAACAACGAAGTTGCTTGTGAAAAGAAACAACCAAAATTGATTGAAACAATCTGTGTTTACACAAACAATGACCAAAATGAAATTTATACACCAATCATTGGTTACCACGGAGATGTTAAATCTAATGCTTTAACTGTAGTTGACTTTGTTTCAATCGTTTCTTATACAATTAACTTACCTCATGACATCGGTTCTTACGATGACATCGATCATTTAGGTAACAAACGTTTACGTTTAATCCACGAACAATTAAAATCTAAATTACAAATCGGAATGGCTCGTGTTGAAAAACACATTAAAGATAAATTAGCTTCTATTTCTGTTGCTACTGCAAACGATGAACAACAAGCTAAGATGGCTGCTAAAACAACTATCAAATCAATCGTTAACACAAAAGCGTTCCAATTGATGGTTAAGAACTTCTTTAACTCTTACCAATTAACTCAATTCATTGATCAACAAAACCCATTGTCTGAATTAACTAACAAACGTAGAATTTCTGCGATGGGTGATGGTGGTATTTCTCGTGAAGACCCAAACTTGAACATCCGTGATGTTCACTATTCTCACTATGGAAGAATCTGTCCAATCGAAACTCCAGAAGGTATGAACATTGGTTTGATCATGTCTTTAGCTGCATTTACTAAAGTAGATCCAAACGGTTTCTTAATTTCTCCATACCACAGAGTAATTAAAGGTGTTGTTCAAAAAGAAGTTGAATGATTAACAGCTTTAAGAGAAGATGAATACGTAATTGCTGAATCATCAACTAAGTGTGATGAAAAAGGTAAGATTCTTGACAAACAAGTTGTTGCAAGATACCGTTCATCTCAAGAATTGTATGATGCAGACAAAATTGATTTTATCGACATTTCTCCAAGACAAGTAGTTTCTATTGCAACTGGATGTATTCCGTTCCTTGAACACGACGATACCGCTCGTGCATTGATGGGTGCAAACATGCAACGTCAAGCTGTTCCATTATTACATCCTTACGCTCCAATCGTAGGTACAGGTAATGAATACAAAATTGCTCACGACTCTGGTATTACAGTTACAGCTAACCACGACGGTGTAGTTAACTATGTTGATGGTAATAGAATTACCATTGAAACTGAAGGTGGTACTAAAGAAAACTACAAATTAGTTAAATATCGTAAATCTAACCAAGACACTTGCATTAACCAATCTCCATTAGTTAAAGTTGGTCAAAAAGTTAAAGCAGGTGAAACTCTTGCAGATGGTCCAGCAATGCACAACGGTGAATTAGCATTAGGACGTAACCCATTAGTTGCTTTCATGACTTGAAATGGTTACAACTTCGAAGATGCTGTTATCATTTCTGAAAGATTAGTTAAAGAAGATGTATATACATCTATTAGTATTGAAGAACACACAATTAAATGTTTAAGAACTAAGAACGGTGATGAAGAAATTACAAGAGAATTACCAAACGTTTCTGATGACTCTAAACGTTACTTAGATGAAAACGGTATCATTACTGTTGGTGCTGAAGTTAAAGAAGGTGATATCTTAGTTGGTAAAGTTTCTCCAAAAGGTCAAACTGAATACACAGCTGAAGAAAAATTATTACAAGCAATCTTTGGTAATAAAACAAAGAACTTCCGTGATTCTTCATTGAAAGTTCCTCATGGTGGTGAAGGTACAGTTGCTAAAGTACAAAGATTCTCAATCTTTAACAATGACGAATTAGATGACGATGTAATTGAATTGATCAAGGTTTACATTGTTCAAAAACGTAAATTACAAATCGGTGATAAAATGTCAGGTCGTCATGGTAACAAAGGTATTGTTTCAATCGTTGTTCCGGTAGAAGATATGCCATATTTAGAAGATGGTACACCATTAGATATCTTATTAAACCCATTAGGTGTTCCAAGCCGTATGAACATTGGTCAAATTTTTGAAATTCACTTAGGTTATGCAATGAGACAAATTGCTATGAAAAAAGCAATTGAATTCGCTGCTAACAAAACTTCAGTTAGTCAAGTAATGTGTGAATTAGGTTTAGAAGAACCTAAAGCTAAAGCTTTAATGTCTGCAATTAATGCTTATATTAAAAAGCAAGAAATTAGTCCTGAAAAAGCTGCAGACAAGATTACTAATGCACAATTATTAAGCATTTTAAAATCTGTTGGTTTATCTGTTGAAGATCTTAACTACAAAGCATCTACTCCAGTATTTGCAGGTGCAGATATTAATGATATTAAAGATGCATACAAAGAAGTTGGTATTAATGTAGATAAAACATTAGGTAAATTCCAATTATATGACGGTAAAACTGGTGAACCATTTGATGCTAAAACAACAGTTGGTGTTATGTACATGATGAAACTAGACCATATGGTTGACGATAAAGTTCATGCACGTGCAGTTGGTCCTTACTCTAAGATTACTCAACAACCACTTGGTGGTAAATCACAAAACGGTGGTCAAAGATTTGGTGAAATGGAAGTTTGAGCACTTGAAGCATATGGTGCTGCTTACAACTTACAAGAATTATTAACAATCAAATCTGACGACGTTAAGGGTAGAAACTTAACATATACTGCAATCGTTAAGGGTAAAACATTCCCAACTCCATCATTACCTGAATCATTCAAACTTTTAACAAAACAATTACAAGGTTTATGTTTACATATTAATGTAATTAAGGAAGATGGTTCTGTTGAAGACATCAACGACTTTACTTCAGTAATCTCTGATCAAGAATTGAAAGACACAATTCAATCAGATGAAACAGTTACATTAACTTCATCTGAAGACAATGACTCAAGTAGTTTTGAACAAAACTTTTAATATAGGAGTGTAGAAAATTATGTCAAATTCATCAAAAATTAAATCATTACAATTATCAATTGCTTCACCTGAACAAATTCTTGGCTGATCTCACGGAGAAGTTAAGAAGTCTGAAACAATTAACTATAAAACTTTAAAACCTGAACCTGAAGGTTTATTCGACGAAGCTATTTTTGGTCCAGTTAAAGACTACGAATGTGCTTGTGGTAAATATAAAAAGGTTAAATACCGTGGAAAGAAATGTGAAAAGTGTGGTGTTGAAATCATCGAATCTATTGTTCGTAGAGAACGTATGGGTCACATCAAACTTGCTGCTCCTGTAGCTCACATTTGATTTGCAAAAGAATCTCCAAACCCTTCAAAAATTTCTTTATTATTAGACATTCCTTACAAAGAAATCGAACAAATCATTTACTTTGTAAACTACATCATTCTTGATGCTGGAAACTCTAAAGTTTTCAAAGTTAAAGAAGTAATCGACTTAAACGATCAAAAAACAAGTAAGATCAACCGTGGTAAATTACGTACAGTATTAAGCCAAATCAAAGAAAAATTAGATCCAAAATCCGCTGATGCAATCAGAGCTGAAAGCTACTACAACAGTTTAAAAGATAACTCATTACCTTTCTCTATTGAAGATGTTTTCAACTTAATTCACAGACATACTGGAATTAGATTTGGAATCGGTGCTGAAGCAATTCAAGAATTGCTTAAAAACATTGATTTACAAAACGAAAAGAAACGTATCGAAAAAGAATTAGGACGTTACGAAACAACTAATGTTCGTTTTAGAAAATTAATGCGTAGATTAGAAGTAATTAACTGATTCATTGATTCAAACAATAAACCTGAATGAATGATTTTAACAGTTGTTCCAGTTACTCCGCCTGACACTCGTCCAATTATTCAATTAGAAGGTGGAAAATTCACTACAAGTGATATCAACAACTTCTACCGTAAAATAATTATCCGTAACGATCGTTTACGTAGAATTATTGAATTAAATGCTCCAACTATCATTCTTAACAACGAAAAACGTATGTTACAAGAAGCAGTTGATGCACTATTTGATAATGCTGCAAGAAACAAACACACAATGGCTAAAGATAAACGTCCATTGAAATCATTATCTGACCACTTAAAAGGTAAACAAGGTTTATTCAGACAAAACTTATTAGGTAAACGTGTTGACTACTCTGGTCGTAGTGTTATTGTTGTTGGTCCTGAATTAAAAATGTATGAAGCAGGTATTCCTTCAACAATGATTTTAAGTTTATTCAAACCTTTCATCATTCATGAATTAATTAAGAAATTCGATGATTTCGGTAACGAAATTAAGCCTATTGCTTCAAACATTAAGGCGGCTGAAAGAATGATCTTAAAACAAGAAAATGTTATTTGGCCAATCGTTCAAAAAGTTATTAAACAACGTCCAATCTTATTAAACCGTGCTCCTACTCTTCACAGATTAGGTATCCAAGCATTCGAACCTAAGATGATCGATGGTAAGGCAATTAGATTACACCCATTAGTTACAACTGCATTCAACGCAGACTTCGACGGTGACCAAATGGCCGTTCACGTTCCTTTATCTAAAGAAGCCGTTCAAGAAGCTCGTGAAACATTATTAGCTTCATGACATATCTTAGGTCCTAAGGATGGTAAACCTATTATCGTGCCTACTCAAGATATGATCTTAGGTACTTACTACCTATCGCAAGAATTTAAAAATGAAAACGGTGAAGGCGTTATCTTCTCTTCAATTGATGAGGCTATTAAAGCTTACGAATTAAAGAAAGTTTCTCCTCACGCTATTATTGGTATTAGTACTTCTGCATTCCCTGCTAAGAAATGACCAAAAGAAGGTATCTTAATTACCACAATTGGTAAGATTATTTTCAACTTAGCATTCCCAGAAGATGCAATGTACGTTAACGTACCTGCTGGTATGGGTTCATTTGATAATGAAGATGTAATTGAATCAGGAAATGATGTAAGACAAGTTATTGCTAACTGAACTCCTAAAAAACCATTTACAAAGAAAACATTACAAAAGAACATTACATACTTACACAACAACTATCCTGTAGAAGTTGTTGCTAAAACAATGGATAAGGTTAAAGCAAATGGTTTCAAATACTCAACTATTTCTGCTGCTACTGTATCTGCATTTGATTTACCTATTTATAAGAATAAAGGTCAATACTTCGGTGATGCTGAAAAGCAAGTAACTCGTTTAAAATACCAATTCCAAAAAGGTTTATTAACTGATGATGAACGTTATAAAAAAGTTATTGGTTTATGAAACGGTGTTAAAGACAAAGTTACAAAAGACGTTGAAGGAATCATGAAAGATCCTTCAAACGCTAGAAACTCTGTTGTTATTATGGCAGATTCTGGTGCTCGTGGTAACGTTTCACAATTTACTCAATTATTAGGTATGCGTGGTCTGATGTCAAAATCATTCAACTACGACCAAAAGAACAAGAACCGTACAATTCGTGATACAATCGAAGTTCCAATTAAGCACTCATTTTTAGAAGGATTAAGTATTTCTGAATACTTCAACTCTTCATATGGTGCTCGTAAGGGTATGGCAGATACTGCGATGAAAACATCTAAGTCAGGTTATATGACTCGTAAGTTAGTTGATGCTGTTCAAGAAATCACAATTACTGAAGAAGACTGTGGTACAACTAAAGGTTTGGTCGTTGAAGCAATCACTGATACAAAAGACCAAACAGTTATTGAATCATTATCTAGCCGTATTGCAAATAGATTTGCAATGAGTGATATCTATGATCCAAAAACAAACGAAGTATTAGTTCGTAGAAATGAAATCATTTCTTCAGCTATGGCTGAAAAGATTGAATCTTTAGGTATTAAACAAGTTGAAATTCGTTCAGTAATGCACTGTAAATGTAAAAACGGTGTTTGTCAAAAGTGTTTTGGTAACGACTTGACAACTAACCAACCAATTGCTATTAACACAGCAATCGGTGTAATTGCTGCTCAATCAATTGGTGAACCTGGTACACAATTAACCATGAGAACATTCCATACAGGTGGTGCTGCTGGTGAAGGTAACATTGCTCAAGGTTTTGAACGTTTAAAACAAATCTTTGATATGATTCCTCCAAAGGAATGAGAAAAAGCTACAATCAGCCACATCAACGGTAAAGTTGATGAAATTAAGTTAACTGATGATGGTTATCAGGTAACAATTAAGAACACAATCATTAATGATTCTGAAACTTATGTTGTTCCATTTAACTCTATTTTTAGAGTTAAAGTTGGTGATATAGTTAAACCTGGTGATAAGATCACTGACGGTTCAATTGACATTAACGAATTATTACAAGTTGCAGGTATTGCGGCTGCTCGTGACTACATGTTAAAAGAAGTTCAAAAAGTTTACCGTATTCAAGGTATCGAAATTTCTGATAAATATGTAGAAATTATCTTACGTCAAATGACTAACAAAGTTAAAGTTCTTAACCGTGGAGATTCTAACTTCTTCATTGGTCAAGTTATTGACATTAACACATTCACTCAAGCTAACATCGAATTGATTAGTAATGGTCAAACTCCAATTACTGCATCAAACTTGATCTTTGGTCTTGAAATCGTTCCATCAAAAGTTGATTCATTCTTATCAGCTGCTTCATTCCAAGATACAAAGAAAATCTTGATTGATGCTTCAGCAAGAAGTCAAATCGATTCATTACATGGTTTAAAAGAAAATGTAATGCTTGGAAACTTGATTCCAGCTGGTAGTGGATTAGCTAACAAAGAAGAAATGATGGCTGGCGGACAAAAAATGTATAAAAAAGAGTATTAAATATTATAATTTAAGATACTTCATTTAAGGAGATAGGTGATGCAAAAAACAACAATGTTAAAAAAAGAACAAGCAAAATCAGCACGTAAGTGATTCGAAATCGACGCTACTGGTGTTGTTTTGGGCAAGTTATCTGTTGAAGTCGCAAACATTTTGCGTGGTAAAAACAAACCAAACTTTACACCTAATGTTGATTGCGGAGACTACGTTATTGTAAGAAACGCAAGCAAGGTTGTTCTTACTGGAAACAAAGCACAAAAAGAAAAATGATACACTCATTCACAATATATTGGTGGATTAAGAACAAGAACTGGTAAACAAATGATCGAAGAATACTCAGTTGAATTAATTACAACTGCAGTTAAAGGAATGCTTCCTAAAAATCGTTTAGCTAAACAAATTCTTTCTAAATTAACTGTATATCCTGATATGGGTATTGCTCACGAAGCACAAAAACCAATAAAATTAGATTTGAAAGGTAAAAAATAATGGAAAAAGTTTCATACAAAGGATTAGGTAGAAGAAAAACTTCTGTTGCTAAGGTAATATTAACACCTGGTACTGGTAAGATTTTGATTAACTCAAAAACTCCAGAAGAATACTTTCCTAATGCATTAGTAATTAAGGATATGAAACAACCATTAGAAATTACTAACACTACTAAAGAATTTGATATCAACGTTAAAGTTTCAGGTGGTGGTTTCAATGGTCAAGCAGGTGCCATTAGATTAGGTATTGCTCGTGCTTTAGTTGAAGCAAATGCTGAATCTAAAACAGCATTAAAGAAAAAAAAAATGATGACACGTGACTCTCGTGCTAAAGAACGTAAGAAATACGGTAAATACGGTGCACGTAGAAGTCCACAATTTACAAAACGTTAATTTCTTTTTCGTTTTTGGGAGTATAGCTCAGTTGGTTAGAGCACACCCCTGATAAGGGTGAGGTCGCTGGTTCGAATCCATTTGCTCCCACCATTAAAAATAAACCGGATGTGCATAGCACATCCATCCCGATGGGGAGTTAGCGCAATTGATAGAGCATCTGATTTGCACTCAGAAGGTTGAGGGTTTGAGTCCCTTACTCTCCACCATGTAAAAAGCACTAGGCTAAACCTGGTGCTTTTTTTATATAAAAATTAATTGAAAAGTAATATAAGTTTTTACTCAAAAAAAAAAAAAAAACAAAGTAAAATATAAGTATTATGAAATCTAGAAATAAAAAAATTTTAATGTGAACTTGTACAATAATTCCTATCATTGCTGTTAGCTTTGGAGGTATTGTTTATTCTGTTGCGGGTAGTAAAAATAATGATTCATATCCAACACAAATGTATCTTGTTGATGAATTAAATGAAATTAATGGAATAGATAATTTTGCTAATTTTGATTTTAGTTTACTCAAAGATAATATAGCTTTTGAACCTTCTCATAAATATTCATCATATGTTGATCCGGATCTTCCTGATGATCCATCACAAATGTATGATTACCATAATGCAATCACTGCTGATTTTGCTAACCATATTAATGATGGACTACCTAATTTTATAAAAGCTTCATTCTTGTGTTATTTCATGTGTATTTATATGGGATATGCTTTCAGTACAGAAATAGACCAATCATATAAACTTTTAAACGATACATATGTAAAGGATTTTTCTTGAAATGTTTATAATTTTTCGACAATAAAATATACTAAACATACTTCTCCAGAATCTTTTGATCAATTTTCGTTTAGTGGTGAATTTGAATTGTATTTTAAAGCTGCTCCATTTGGGACAAGAATCGATGAAGAAGAAATAGATGTTAAAATTGAAGTTTATGATATACCTTTTTCATTTATGAATTTAGTTAATCTTGGCTTTGTATTTTTGGGCGTTGGATGTAGTTATGATTTCGAAACAGAAATTTGCCATACAGCAACTTATGTAAATGGCTCTTTACAACAAGAAAACGAAATGTCAGACTTTTATTTATATTCTTTTCCTGGCACTCCTTGAAATGATATTTTTTCTGACATTGATTTATTATTAATGGAAGATTAAGAAACCAATTACAAATAAAAAAAACACTGGGTAATCAATCCAGTGTTTTATTTTTTACTAATAATTCAATATTATTGAATTAAAGTATAAGTGATTGTTAATGGAGTAGTTGAGTAGATACCGCTTGTAGTACCAGCGAATATAACTTTTCCAGCCTCAAATGTAATTGTTATATCACTTCAGATGAACTTGCTGTATTCGTCACCCATTACTTGTTTAGCAACAAGTTTGAAGTTGTCCATAGCGAATGGGTCAACACTTAAGTCAGTGTATAACATACCACTAATGTTTAGATCTTTTAATGTAGTTGTACTTAAATCAACTTTTTCTCTTGTATCAGTTGTAAATTCATAACCAGCAGATGCAGCATCAGCTTTATTGCTCATTTGTGTGTTGAAGAATGGGTTTCCTGACAATTTAAGAATTCATTGTCTCATAGAAGTTTCAGTTGATGAACCATCTTCTAATTCCATTCCTCAAGTGTCAGATCAATCGTAACCATTATTTGCAGTTTGATCATCTAACTTATTAACAAATCATTCTCTATCATTGAATAATTCAACAATTCTTGATTCTACTGAAATGTTGTCTGGAATAATATAGAATTTGTTGTTATTTCCTGTAGATCAAACAGCTTTGTCTGCTAATCATGTAGAACCATCACTAATTTCTGGTCTATATAATTTAACACTAATATCTTTGTATGTGTTTGCGTTAGCAGGATCATATGCATTATAGTAGTTACTATTTTCAATAGGAACAATTCTCAAGTGAGCATATGAATCAGCAGTCTTGTCTCATAATTTTAATGATTCATCTTGGTTAGTTGAAGCATCTTCAGCATTTGCTTTAACACCAAACTTGTTAGTTGTATTGTTTGTACCTCATGGGTTTGTTGAATCATCTCATTTTCAATCAACTCATTTAGATGTACCATCTTCTTTAGTTGATTCGTACATTAATTTGGTTTGACGAGTGTTCAATGCAGTATTATCAGCAGATAATTTTTCTGATAATTCAATACCTGTTACTGATTGATATTTGTTAATAACATCATCAGAGAAGTTGATATCAGCTTTTGTAATATCAGGTGCTAAATCTTTTAATTCAGATTGAGATGTGTAGAACAAGAATTTAAAAGAACCTTCGAATCCACGTGAATGTTTAATTGCACTAACTGTTCATTCATAGAAGTCATTTTCACCAGCAACTGGAGTGTCTTCTGTAATTTCGATGTTGTTAATGAATTGTTTTTCATTATCTTGTAATTCAGTTTCAAAATTTGCATCGCTCAATAAAAGTGAAATAACTTCATCAATAGTTGGAGCATTTACAAATTGTTGATCAATATAAAATGCTTTACCTTGGAAACCAGTATCAACTGATGTTTGGCCTTTTAAAACTTTAGAAGCTGAAACATAATTTTGTAATTTTGAAGCAATTGTTTCAACGTTAAGTTTTGTTCTTGTGAACAATCCAGCAGCGTATAAACCACCAACTGTTGCACCAGCAGTTCCGAATAAAAAGAATGGTAAGAAGATAAATAAGGCTTTTCTTTTCTTATTCTTCTTGTCTTCAGAATATGTTTTTTTTGTTTTTTTTAGACATTTTCTCTCCTTAATTTATATATAGTTTATTTATAACACAAATCAGAATATTTATTAAACAAAAAAATCCTAATTCAATTAGGATTTTATTAATTATTTTTTTCTACCTTTAACAAGTTTTTTTACTCTATTGTAAATAAAAACCGAACCACACACAAGCATTAATATAGCTAACATTAGAGGAATAATCTTTTGATGTAAAGTAATATTTTCTGTATAGCTATCAGCACCATCTGTATCACCAGAATGAATTGTTATATTGAATCTTCCGGTTCAGTCGTTTGATGATATAGTAACGATTTTGTTTAAATCAGTAGAATCTTTTAATTGTACAGGATATAAATTTAAGTCATCGATTTCAGTAGCTATTTTATTAAAAATATCTTGGTCGTTTATTAACTCTGAAGGTCATAAATAGCGAGAATCAAATTCAGAATAAATTAAATCATATAAGAAATAATTACTTGTTGGATCAACTGGCGAAAAGTAGTTGTATTTAATGGTTGTATCGTTAACAAAATTAAAAGCTTTAAACTTGTTATTAAAATTATTGTTAACAGCATCCACTGTTGTGTTTACTTCTAATTTGTTATTAGAGAATAACAAAGTTAAATTAATTGCTGTATTAGAACCAAATTGATCAGCGCCTACATATGATAAGTTATTACTATCTAAAGAAATGGTTAATGTGCTTGATGCTGCTAAACCTGAACCAATATTATCAAAAGTTGATGCCGGAACAGAAGTTAATGAGTTGTTTTGTAACTCAATATTATTTACAAGAGCATATGAAGGTTTTGGTTCTGTGTTTGCACTATCAGAACTTAATGAAAGATCATAAAGTCACGGGTTAATGAAAAGAGCAGCTAAAAGTTGTTCAGGTGAGTTATTTAAATCTGAACTAGAAACAAGTAACGAAGCAAAATTTAAGGTAGTTATCTTTGATAAACGGTTTTCAGTAATTGATTTACCATCATCTGAAATTACTAAAACAGGTTCATTAATACTTCCTATTTGCAAAGATTTGATAACACTATTAGCAATTGACTCATTAATAAATAATTGTTTAAATGTAATTGATTGTAATTTTCCGTCATCTAAAGTTTTTCATAATTTTGGAAAATATGAACCAATACCTTTAGTAATTGTTGTAGGAAAAAACTCTTTTGCAGAAGAAGAATAATTTGGTGCAAAATATTTTTTTAATAGTCTAAAATCGTTGTTCTCTAAATCTGGAGCTTTAAGTCCACCACAATATTTATCAACTGAAACATTATTGTTTAAATTTAGTACCGTTCTTTGAGTTTTGTTGGTAGGTAAATTACACAGAGGAACAATACCTATTGTTCCAAGCGATAATAAAGAAATAATTTTTTTAATTTTCATATCTTTATTATAGGAATATGTTCTAAATATTTAGAACAAAACAATATATTATTGTTTAATAATTTTTCTTAAATCATTAAGTTCTTTTTCAAGTCTTGTTTGTATTTTTTCAACCGCTATTTCTGTTGAGAATGTTTTATTGTTAATTGCTTGTTTAATTTTTTGTTCACGTTTAGCAATAACAGATTCATTAATATTATTGGTAAAGTCGAAGAAATCAGTAATAACATTGATTTCGTTGTTATTAGTGTAAAACATTCCTCCATTGATAACCGCGGAAACTCTATTATTTCTAATGTCTCTAATGTAACAAACAGAAGGAACAATTGCACCAATTAATGGAGCGTGATTAGCTAATATAGCAATATATCCTGTAGATGTTTTTAGTTCGATTTGCAAAATATCATCTTCAAAGAAGATGCCTTCTGGAGTATTGATTTTTAACTTAAATCGACTAAATGCCATTATTTCTTTCCAGCTCTTGCTTTAACGTCGTCAATAGTTCCAGCAAACATAAAATGTTGTTCGTTTATGTTATCGCATTTACCATCGATAATTTCTTTAAAACTTCTGATTGTATCAGATACTTTTACATAAGCACCTTTACGACCAGTAAACTTTTCACCTACGAAGAATGGTTGAGATAAGAAGTTTCTTATCTTTCTTGCACGGTTAACAGTTAATTTATCTTCTTCAGATAATTCATCCATACCTAAAATCGCAATAATATCTTGAAGTTCTTCATATTTTTGAAGAATTTCTTGAACTTGTCTAGCAACTTTATAGTGTTCAATACCAACAACATTTGGATCAAGTAATCTTGAACTTGATTCAAGTGGGTTAATTGCTGGATAAATTCCTAATGAAGCAATCTTACGGTCAAGAACTGTTTTAGCGTCCAAGTGTGTAAATGTAGTTGCAGGAGCAGGGTCGGTTAAGTCATCTGCAGGTACATATACTGCTTGAATAGATGTAATAGATCCATTCTTAGTAGATGTAATTCTTTCTTGTAATTGACCCATTTCATAGTCAAGTGTTGGTTGGTAACCAGCAGCTGAAGGCATACGGCCTAATAATGCTGAAACCTCACTACCAGCTTGAGTAAATCTAAAGATGTTGTCAATAAATAACAATACGTCTTGTTTTTGTTTATCTCTAAAGAATTCTGCCATTGTTAACGCAGTTAAAGCAACACGCATTCTTGCACCAGGAGGTTCGTTCATTTGTCCAAAGACTAATGCTGTTTTGTTAATAACACCAGCATTTACCATTTCGTAGTATAAGTCGTTACCTTCACGAGTTCTTTCACCTACACCAGCAAATACAGAAATACCACCATGTCCTTTTGCGATGTTGTTAATTAATTCTTGAACTAATACAGTTTTACCTACACCAGCACCACCAAATAAACCAATTTTACCACCTTTTACATAAGGAATCAATAAGTCAATAACTTTAATACCTGTTTCTAATATTTCAGTTGTTGTAGCTTGTTCAGCAAAAGAAGGAGGTAATCTGTGGATTGGATTATATGAAACATCTTTTTTAGGCATTGGTCTATTGTCGATTGGTTCACCAATAACATTGAACATTCTTCCTAATACACCGTTACCTACAGGAGCTTTAATTGAACTTCCAGTTGCAGTTACAAGGTCACCTCTTCTTAAACCGTTAGTTGAACCCATCGCAATACATTTAACTACATCATCACCAGCAATTTGACTAACTTCAAGAACAAGATCTTCGTTATCTACTTTTACAGTAAGAGCATCATAAATCTCTGGTAAGTTGTTAGGTGTAAACCTAACATTTACTACAGATCCTAATACTTCTACAATTTTTCCAATATTTTTGTTTGTTGTTTTTGATTTAAGATTTCTTCTATTCATTTGCTGTACCTCCTGCAACTATTTCATTAATTTCTTGTGTAATCTTTTCTTGTCTTGCTCTATTGAACTGTAATACTAAATTATCTATCAGTTCTTTTGCGTTTTTGGTTGCGGTATCCATTGCATTTCTCCGCGAACCACTTTCACACAGTTGAGACTCGATTATTCCCGCAAAAATGATTGTTGTTATGAATGTCGGAAGAATTGATTCAAATATGTGGTGTCTTGGCGATTCGTATTCAATGATTTGCTTCTTATCATTTGTATTAGTCATTGAAGTTAAAGAAGCTTTATCTGACTGTTCATTATTAAATAATGTTTTATCAAATGGTAATATTTGAATTTCAACAGGACTGAATGTCATAGAGTTTATGAATTTGGTGTATACCATCTTAATTTTCCCAAATTGTTCTTTTGCAAACATCTCCATGATTATTGCACTAGTTGGAAGAATTTCCAAATAACTAATGTTCTTACTTGATACTTCGATGGTGTGAATAACTTTAGATTCAAGACCGTGAGATTTTAAATATGAATATCCTTTTTTACCAAAAACAATAATTTTGTCGTTTGGTTTGATTTTTTCAATTAAATATTTAGTGATATTGATGTTAAATGCACCGCATAAACCCATTGAAGATGTAATTAATATGTAAAGAGTGTTTTCGTTTTTTGGGTTTAATTTCTTATCATCAGTTGAACTTACTAGAGGTTTTACAATATTGTAAAAGTCTTTACAAAAAGAAGCAATCTTATCATATTCTTTTGCTTGTTTACGAATATTAGCAGTAGCAATCAACTTCATAGCTCCTGTGATCTTTGAAGTTGTTTGTACAGATTTAATTCTTTTTTTAATATTCTCTAGTGATTGCATGACTATTTTTTAGTTGTTTTAGCTTGTTTAGTTTTAGAAGCAGAATATTTTAATTCTTCTTTTGACCCATATTTAGAAACGTCGTAGTTTGAAAAACTTGAGATGTAACTAGATAAGAATTTTTTAAATTCATTTCTAAATTCTTCAATTAATGTGTCGTCAAAAGCTTGTGTTTTAACTAGTTTCGCACGAGCATTAGTGTTTTTAAAATAAGCAATAGCGTCTTGTTTGAATAATTCAATCTTGTCGATAGGGATTCATTTTATGAATCTTTCTTTAATTGCAAACAATAAAATTGCTTCATCTATTTGATCATAAGGTTGGTTTTGAGGTTGCTTAATCATTTGCATAACTCTTTCACCGTGTTCAAGAACTCTCTTTGTTTCATTATCCAAGTCACTACCAAATTGACTGAACGCATTCAATTCAGAGTATTGAGCAAGTTCAAGTTTTAATGTACCTGCCATTTGTTTAACGGCTTTAATTTGAGCAGATGAACCAACACGGGAAACTGATAAACCAATTCCAATCGCAGGTCTTTGACCAGCATTGAACATACCTGTTTCCATAAACAATTGACCATCAGTAATTGAAATTACATTCGTAGGAATGTAAGCCGAAATATCTCCAGCTTGAGTTTCAATAATTGGTAAAGCAGTAATTGAACCACCACCGTTTTCTTTGTTTAATCTGCATGCACGTTCTAGTAAACGAGAGTGTAAGTAGAAAACATCACCAGGGTAAGCTTCACGACCAGGAGGACGTCTTAGTAATAATGAAATTGTACGATAAGCAACAGCATGTTTAGATAAGTCATCGTAAATAATTAAAACATCTTTACCTTTAGACATTCATTCTTCAGCAATTGTTACACCTGTATAAGGAGCAATATATTTCAATGCAGGAATATCAGATGCTGTAGCCGAAACGATTGTTGTATATTCCATTGCATCGTGTGCATTAAGAGTTCTTGCTAATTGTGCAACAGAAGAATTCTTTTGACCAATTGCTACATATACACAGTATATGTTTTTACCTTTTTGGTTAATAATTGTGTCAATAGCGATTGTGGTTTTTCCTGTTTGTCTATCACCAATAATAAGTTCACGTTGACCTTTACCAATAGGGAACATTGAGTCGATTGATAAGATACCGGTAGGTAATGGTTGATCAACTGATTGTCTTGTCATAACACCAGGAGCAATCTTTTCAATAGGCATTAATTTCTTAGAAGAAATTTTTCCTTTACCGTCAATTGGTTGACCTAGCGGGTCAACAATTCTTCCGACTAATTCATCACCAACAGGAACTGATACTACTGTTTTTGTACGTTTAACAACACTGTCTTCAGTAATGTTTTTATATTCACCTAACATTACGACACCAACGAAATCACTTTCAAGGTTAAGTGCCATACCATAAGAACCATTTTCAAAAAGTACTAACTCATTTAACATGATGTTAGTTAAACCAGAAACATAAGCAATACCATCACCTACAGAGATGACTTTACCTTCTTCTTCAAAAGTTGCTTTTGAAGAATATTTATTTATTCTGGCTTTTATGGTTGTTGAGAATTTATCGCTATTGTTCATGGTTTAACTCCTTTGTTGTATTGGTGCAATTGATTTTTGTTTAATAATTTCTAATTTCTTTTTGAATGTGTTATCGATAGACATGTATTTTGATTCGATTTTGATTCCTCCGATAACGCTTGGATCTACAATATTTTCAAGAACTATTTGCTTTTTATATTTTTGAGTTAAAGCTTTTTTAATGTCATTTAAATGTTTTGGATTTAAAGCAAATGCTGAATAAACTTTAACAAAGTTAATTGAGAAATAATCATCATAGATTGAAAGGAAACTTCTTAAAATTTTTTCTAAATAATCTCCTCTATTGAAATCAATTATCGTTCAAACAAAGTAAATGAATTTTGTTTCTAGTTTCTTTTGAAACATTGATTTAAATACTTTTTTTCTTTGTTGTTTATCAATAGATAAATTAGATAAAAAGTCAGCAAGTTCTGTTTTAGTTAATACGTCAACCAAAAAACAAGCTTGCTTGTAATAAGTTTTAATTTTCTTTTCTTTTGTTCCTATTTCGAACAATAGAGAACTATATGAATAAATAAAACTTATATTCATTGTTATTCTCCCTTATCTTTCTTAACCTGTTCAATAAAGTCTTTTACAAATTGATCAGAATCTTTACGTGATACTTTCTTCTTTAATAAAGAAGTTGTTGCATCAAAAGCAATATCTAAGATTTCTTGATCCATAGAAGAATAGATGTCAGTTTTAATCTTTATTCCTTCATTTACAGCATCGTCTGTAATTTTTTTAGCGTTGTTCTTAGCTTCAGTTTCGATCTTTTCTTTTAATTGATAAGCTTGATTAGAAGCAACTTCAAGAATGTTTTGAGCTTGACTGTGAGCATTCATTTTTTCTTTTTCAGCATCAGCTAATTTTTTTAACGCTTCTTTTCTAGCTTCTTCAGCTTGATTAATTTGATCTTGAATATATTCATTACGTTTACGTAATGTTTCTTTTGAAGGTTTCCAAACTAATCAAATACATAATGTTAATAAAACAACTGTGGCAAACAAATGAGATAAGAATACTCATAAGTTTGGCATGATTGATTGAATTACATCATCAGGTTCAACAGGGCTACATGAAGATAGGCCAAAACAAAATGGTGCAACTAAAAATACACCAAAAAAAGTTAAGAATATTTTGTTAAATCCCTTCTTGCCCATTATGCTTTATTAAAAAAGTAATTCCTTATTGAGGAGCTGCAACGAAAATTAATAAGATTGCAACGATCAATGCATAAATAGCAGAAGTTTCTGCAATCGCACAACCTACGATCATCATTGTACGAATTTTTGATTCAGCTTCTGGGTTTCTACCAACAGCTTCAGCTGCTTTACCGGCCGCATAACCTTGACCAACACCAACACCAGTAGCGCCTAACATGGCAAAACCAGCACCAATGAAAGCACCTAATTTATCGTTGATTTCACCAGCATCTGCTGATAAATTTGCTATAGTTTGAATTAAATCAGACATCATTTTCTCCTATATAGTAATAATTAATTAATATTTAATATTATAGTTATTAATTAAATAATAAGTATTAAAGTTTTTTTAAGTTGGCTTCGTTAATGTTTTTGTTTTCAATAACATTGGCTTGTTCAATATTCTCTACTTCGTTTTCACCTTTTGCTAGAGTTCAATAAACCATGGTTAGCAATGTGAAAACAAGAGCTTGAATGCAACCACACAATAAATCAAAATATGCATGAATTGGTGCAGCTGTTATTCCTGCTAAGATATTAAACGCTCCAAGGAAAGGAACACTTTGTGACATATAAGCAAATAGATAAAATCATAAAGACATTACTAGAGAACCAGCAAAAATATTTCCTCATAAACGGAAAGAAATAGAAATTAAAGGTGTAATTGCAGAAATAACTTCAAGCGGATTAATGAAAACAGGAATCTTCTTACCACTCTTTGTTTTAATTCCAAATGTGAACGTTTTTAAGTATGAAAGTTTTTGGTATTTAAAAGCAACAACTTGAGTACCGATTCATGTTACTAATCCCATAGAAAGCGTAACAGTTAATGAACCCGTAGGGTTTTCTAAACCAATAATACCAATTATGTTTGATAACAAAATATAAGACATTAAATACAAGAAATATGGAGTGATTTTTTCAAATTTTGGTCCTAGAATTTCAATTACTAAAGAACGAATAAAACCGATGTAAATATCTATTAAAAGAACAAAGCCTTTTGGTGCTTCATTTACTTTATATTTCTTTTGTTTTACATAATAAGTTATTGCACAAGTTGCAAGGATAACCATGACAACTAAAATAGTTAAAATTTGTGGTCTTCCGGCATCCATCAAATTTTCATATGGTCTTAGTGCTGAATCTTGTAAATTACTTGGCATTCTTTTTATTAATAGTTAATAAAACTACTTGACTTATGATTATATAACAAGGTGAAATTAATGTTCCAACTAATGTTGAATATAGTTCAAAAATATTAGCATTTCCATTACAATTTTTAATGATTAAAATTGTTAATAATGGAATCAAAATTACAAAATATCTAAAGAAATTTACAAGGAAAAAAATGAAATATTTTAACCCACTTTTTAACGATTTATTTTTAGATAAACTAACTACTAAATTACCATTTAATTCCATTAAAGAAATTGATAAAACTCCAGTAAAACAACACAAAATACTTGAGTAAAAATAACAATATTTTTTGGTACAACAAGAGGCAATAAAACAAGAAATAAAATACAAAATAAAAAGAAGCAAACCTATAAAATAGGTTTTTTTAAGTATAGGACTTGTCTTCTTATTTTGTTCCAAAAATTCTATCTCCTGCATCGCCTAATCCAGGTACAATGTAACCTTTTTCGTTAAGTTTCTTGTCTACTGAACTTGTATAAATCATTACATCTGGATGAGCTTTTTCAATAACTTTAATTCCCTCTGGAGCTGATAAAATACTTACAAATTTAATTGATTTAGGTTTATATGTTTTAATGATTTCAATTGCTGCTGCTCCAGAATGTCCTGTTGCTAACATTGGATCTAACAATAGAACATTTGATCCTTTAATACAATCAGGCATCTTGCAATAGTATTGCACAGGTTTCAATGTTTCTTCATTTCTATATAGACCAATAAAACCAACCGGCGCCTCAGGAATCATATTTTTAAACCCATCTACCATACCTAATCCGGCACGAAGTATTGGAACTAAAACAATATTGTCTTTTAATTTAAAACCTTTAGTTTTGGCAAGAGGTGTTTCGATGTTGATAGAAGTAGTATTTAAATCTTTAGTAACTTCATAAGCCATAAACTGAGCTAACTCAGTTAGATTTAATCTAAAATCTCTAGAATCAGTATTCTTATTTCTCATTCTAGATAATTTAGTTTTAATGATTGGATGATTAATAACTGTATACATTTTTTTTACCTCGCAGATTTATCAAATGGAATTCCCTCGTGTTTAGGTGGTCTAATCCATTTAGAAAATGAAATTAATATTATCAATGTAATTATATAAGGGAACGAGAATGAAACAGCACGTGGTACACCAAGGTTTGTAAGAACAGAACTTGTTGATAAAGCTGTGAACATCGCAAAGCAAACTGAAACTAAACTTATTCACTCAACTTTTCAAGCGCCAGCAATCATAATTGCTAATGCTAAGAAACCATAACCTTGAGTATTACCAGAGAATTGTTTTACATTAAACATAAAGATTGCTCCTGCAAGTCCAGCAATTGCAGACGAAAGTAAGGTACCAATTCATTGGTACTTAAACACACTAATTCCTTGTGAATCAACCGCATTTGGATTTTCACCAACAGCACGATATCTTAATCCAACTCTTGTGTAGTTCATAACTACATACAAGATTGCAGTAATTGCAACTACTAACAAGAATAAAATTAAAGAAGATCCATAAATTGAATTTCCCATATATAAGAAATCATTAAAACCAGATTGAAGTCTAGTACTTCCTGAATATAGCAATGAACCTAATGGTGCATTTAAGAATGTTGCAAGCGCTACACCAATTAAATTAATTGCAGTACCAGAAATGATATGATTAGCTTTCAATTTTATTGTTGCAAAAGCGTGCATCAATCCGGTAATCATTGTGGAAACAACTGTTAGTATTAATGGGAATATCATCATTCAAGGACCATAGTTACTCATCTTTAATAAAGGTGATGAATAAATAGCAAAGAATAAAGCTCCAAAGCACATCATTCCGTCAATACCAATATTGATGATTCCGACTTTTTCGGCTAAATATCCTGATAAAGCACCAGCTAATAAGATAGCTCCTATTAATAATGCATAGTTAGTTATTAATCCTATATCTGCCATTAGTTACCTCCTTTCGTAATTCTACATTTTGAATATGAAGAATAAATTTTATTCAAAAGCATTTTCTTTTGCTTTCAAGTTTTAACATCAGTATTTTGAATTTTTAATTTTAAAAGAATTTTATTTTTGTAATACCAAACAGGTTTTCTTTTAAATATATTGTTTCAATATTTCTTTTTTATTAAAGAAATGGCATCGGTATATTCGTTTATTTGTGATTCAACATTAAATGTATATTCTTCATATGACATGTTTTTGTTTTTGAAACAAAGTTTCATAATTCATCTTCATGGTTTTATGTAATAAAGTAAAGAAACAACAGCAGCACCATAAACAATGATTCCAAACATTAAATCTGTAATATATGCATCAACACCACAAGATTGTGCAATTGATGATTTTGCAGTTTCGATCATACCAAACAAAATTGAAACAGGCACAATTCCAATAGGATTATTCATTGCAATTAGTCCAACAGAAATTCCGTTAAATCCTTCGATAGGAATTGCTTTTGCTGTAATTTCAGTAGGAACGTTACCGTTTGATTTTCCCAAATAAACCATTGCTCCTAATAATCCAGCAATTAATCCAGATATTAGCATAGATAGTATTTGGTTTTTCTTAACTGAATAACCAGCATATCTACTACCTTCTAAACTTAATCCTACATCTGTAATTTTCTTTCCGAATACCAAGAATTTAAATATTACAAAACAGAAAATAACAGCAAATATCGAAAGAATTATTAATGGAACTGCAGATTGACCATTAATTTGTAATAACACATTATCAGTTAAACTTTCTGTATATGTTCCAGATGGATCAATATTACATAAACTCTTTACCATGTATGTTCCAGCAAAATAAATAATTCAATTAAACATAATTGATGAAACAACTTCGTTCATATTGAATTTTGCTTTTAATCATCCAATAATTGCCGCAATTAATCCACCCATACACATAGCAACAATTATTAAAATAATTTGTCCAATTACATTAGGAACACTCTTCATGTATTGTCCAATAATTGTTGCAAACATACCTGCAAATAACATTTGACCAGATATTCCAATATTAAACAAACCGCACTTAAAAGCAAAAATAAACGAACAAGCTGCTACTACAAATATTGAAATGTTTGTAAATAATGATCCAACGTTTGATTTAGTAAATGGTGCAGTAAATATTTGATAGAAAACATCAGTAAATAAACTTGCTTTACCATAAATTATCATGCAGATAAATAAAGCTATAAATAAAGATAAAAATATTATGGTTAGTGAAACTAAAAAGTTTTTAGTTCCGTTTTTTCTATTACTTGAATGTAAGAAATTATCAAATCTTAATCTTAACGAATTCATTATTTGCCTCCTTTCTTAACAGATCTTGATAAATATTTACCAACCATTGTTTTATTTGTGTCACAAACTTTAGACTCGTAAACAAATCTACCTTGATCTATTACAAGAACACGATCAGCGATTTTAAATATTTCGTCTAATTCATAAGAAATTAGCAATACGCTTGAACCTTTCTTAGTATCATTCATTACTTTTTTATGAATATCTGAAATAGCTTTTAAATCTAAACCTCTAGTTGGCTGCACCATAACAACTAATGAGTGGAATTTTTCAATTTCTCTACCAACTACAAGTTTTTGTTGGTTACCACCAGATAAATTTCTTACTGGAGCATTGATGTTGTTAGATCCTCTAACATCTCATTTTTTGCAAACATCTTTTGCAAAATTGTTTATTGCTCTTTTATTAATAAAACCAAAGTTTGAAAAAGGTTTTCTATCAATAATTGGTGAAACTACATTGTAAGCAATTGATTCATCTGGAATCAATGCATATTTTAAACGGTCTTCAGGAACGTGTGAAATTCCTTCATCATAAATTTTCTTAATTGAAAGTTTGGTTAGATCAACTGGTTTTTTAGATTTAGGCTTATAAAAATTTATAGAACCTTTCTTTGGTTTAATCAATCCACCAATTGCTAAAGCAATTTCTGATTGACCGTTTCCTTCTATTCCAGCAATTCCTAAAATTTCTCCACGTTTGACACTAAAAGAAACATCGTTTACTCCAATAAGTTTAGGTTGAGAGATTTTGTTAATTGTTAGATTTTTTACTTCTAAAGCAATATCTGTTTTGTCGTAATTGAACTTTCTTTGGTTTGTGACCTCAGAAAATTTCTGACCGATCATATATTCACTAATTTTTTCAACCGATGTTGACTTAACATCGTAAGTTCCTATATATAGACCTTTTCTAATTACACTAACTCTATCAGCAACAGCTTTTACTTCGTTTAATTTATGAGTAATAATAACGATTGTTTTACCTTGTTTCTTAAACTCTTTTAACATTTTTAAGAAACCTTGAATTTCATCATCAGATAAAACTGCTGTTGGTTCATCAAATATTAAAATATTTGAATCTCTATAAAGGAGTTTTAAAATTTCTGTTCTTTGTTGTTCGCCAACAGTAGCATTAATTGCTTTGGTATCTAAATTAACTTTTAAATTATATTTTTTTGATAAACCTAAAATTTTATTCCTTGCTTCAGTTTTTTTAATAAACCCAAATTTGTTTGTTAATTCTGCACCAAGAATAATATTTTCAAACAATGTGTAAACATCAACTAATTTAAAGTGTTGGTGAACCATACCAATACCTGCTTTTGATGCGTCAATAGCAGATTTAAAGTTAACAGTTTGTCCATTAACTTTAATTTCACCAGTATCTGGTTTAAATAAACCAAATAAGATAGACATTAATGTCGTTTTTCCTGCACCATTTTCACCAACGATTGCATGGATTTCATTTGTTTTAACTCTTAAATTAATATCTTGATTTGCTTTAATTTTTCCTTTTTGAAATGATTTAGAAACGTTTAACATTTCAAAAGCAAATTCTGGTTTTTGAACACGCTTCATAACTAAAATGTAAACTCCATATTATCATCAATATATTTCAAAGGATCAGTCCATGAAGTTGATGGTTTTTCTTTTAAAAGCTTTGATAAAGCTTCAGCATATGTCATTTGTTGAGATGGACTAATTTTAAATATTGATTTAACCATATCAACAATATATTGTTCTCCACCAGAAGAAACTTTACAACCGTTGTTATTTAAATCTCCAACTGTTAAATAACCAAAAGAACCAATTTTAACTTTACCATCTGTTGAATATGTTTCTTCTTTTTTTTCTGCAAGTTTTAATATTGCTGAAGTCATATAAGCAATATTCTTTTCAGCTGAAAACTTAATTATCTTGTCGTGATATTTTGAATCGGAACCATCGTCATAAACACTTGTTTCGTTCATATCACTATTTTCTTGATCTGTATCAACACCAACAACAATACAGTCTGATTTTTGATTTTTAATTTCTTGAACAGTATCAATAGTTTGTGGTCCAGCAACAGGCATAATTGCATCTGCTCCACGAGCTAAAAGATTTTGAACAACAGATCTTCCGTCACCAATAGTGAAGGTACCACTAAAATATGAATCTTCTTTACCTAAGTTAATTACGTTAACTTTGTGTTGTTCAAAATCTTCGTCTGAATAATTCATTAATGGTAATACATAGTTATTAAAGAATTGAACACCACGTTCAAATCCTCCCATGAATATAGTAACTGTTGGAATACTTGTTCCACCAAATGTTCCAACAGATAATGGGCCTTTCTTAATATAATGTTCAAAATTCTTTTGATTTAATGATAAATATGTACATGCAGATAATCCTGCTAAAAAAGCAGATTGATCTGCTCTAAACATAACAGATGCAATTCTCTTATCATTTTCCATATTAGAGTCGATCAAAATGTATCCAGCTTTGTTGTACGTATCTTGACGTGATGTTTTAAATTGAGAAAGCGGTGTTGAATGTAGATACCCTGGTAAAACTAAAACTTTTTTACCAGCATCTACTGCAGCACTATATGTTGAAACAAATCCAGCCGGTTGATCGTTAGCTGGTTTTCCAGAATAATTATTATTGTCTTTAGAATAAAACTCATTAATCTGTTCATCAGAAACAGTTGGATATTCATCGCCAGGTTTTCATTGACCTTGTTGTCAAACATATAAACCTTTGTATGCTCCTTCATTAAAAGATTTATCCAATACTTGATGGTTAGAACCATCAATAACTTCTTCAGCAAATTTGTCATATCCATTAAAGTCAACAGTTACTTTACCAGTTTGATCAGAACAGTTTCATTTAGTTTCTAAAGGAGTAATACCACCACCATATGAAATATGATTAGTAGCATTATCAAAGTCAATAAATTGACTATATGAATGTGCGCTAGCTAATCCATATACTAATCCAAATGTTCCAACTAAAGCGGTAGTTGCTAAACCGAGTTTAAAAATAAGAGACTTATGTCCTTTAAAGAAATTTCAAAAAGACTATTTCCAGTTCTTATTTTGCATATTTAAATATTATATATTTAAATTAATTATTTGAGTTTTCGTAATCAACAATTTTTTGAACTCGTCTATTGTGTCTATCTCCAAGGAATTTTGCATTTAGAAAATTATTAATAATTTCTAAGTTTGTATTCAAGTCGTTGAATCTTGCGCTCAAACATAAAACGTTTGCATTATTGTGTTCAACCCCAAGAGCAGCTGTTTCTGGTTTATATACATCGACAGCTCTAATTCCCTTTACTTTGTTGGCAGCAATTGTCATTCCAAATCCTGTTCCGCAAATTAAAATACCAATCCCGTTATTTTTTACAACTTCATTACATACTTTAAATCCATAATCTGGATAATCAACAGAATCGTTTGAATCTGTGCCCAAATTTTCATATTTAATATTTTGTTTATCAAAATATTCACAGATACTTTTCTTCATATCTGTTGCTGCATGATCATTTGCTATATATATAGTTTTATTCATTGTATATCTCCTTTAAAATTTTTTGACCGTCTAAATCGCCTTCTCTTAAAACTTTCTTACTATCTAAATTAATTATGGTTGATGGATTAGTATTTTTTGTTTTCTTTCTTTTGTTATCTACCAAAACCAATTTTCATTCTCATCGTCTAAAAGTATTATGAGCTTCATCTAAATCTGTTATAGGATTTCTTCCTGATATATTTGCACTAGATGAATATAAGAAATCAAATCTATCTAATAGTTTTAATAGAAAATCATCATTGGGAACTCTATAACCAATTTTATTTTTAACTACAGTTAGTTTTCCTGGTCAATACTTTTTAAGCACATCAACTTCTTTTTGTGTAAAGACACCTAAATTTTCAAAATCTTTAATAAATAAAACAAGTTTCTTATAGTGTGGGCGTCTCTTAATTTTATATATATTTTTTTTGTCTAAACTTACAATACCCATAACGGTATCTGTATTAACAATTGCAGCCTTATCGTTTCTTAATTCAAACTCTATATAATCTAACTCGTTTGGTTGATAAATTATCATATATTATTAATATATATTTTTTAGCAAAAAAATATTAATGAATTAAATCGTTTGTTTTTCACTAACCGTTAAAGTCCGATAATTTCCAGAAAGATCTTTGTAAAATTCAAAATTTAAATCTGTTTTTTCTAAAAAAGCTTTAAGGTTGTTTGTCTGGGTTGATGAAATCTCAAAAACCATTAAAAATTTCTTCGGATTATTTACAATGCTTTGATAGTTAGAAAAAATGTTGAAATAAAATTCGTTAGGGTCGTTTGAGTTAACAAAGCTAATATCTGATTCATATTTTGTCATTTCATAATCAAGTTCATTCTTAGCTACATATGGAGGATTCATAAGAATTACATCAAACTTTAAATTATTTTTTGTAATTGTTTTTAAATAATCACCACAAATAGTTGAAACATTTAAATTATTTTTTTTAGAATTATGTTTGATGTTTTCGATAGAAACAGGATTGATATCAATGCAAGTCACATTAGAATCTTTAAATGTTTTTTTCATATATAAACCCATGTTCCCTGTACCAGAACACAAATCAACAATTGAAATTTTACTATTGTTAAATTTTTCCAAAAGCTTTTGTCTTGCTATTTGGCAAACAAATTCTGTTTCGTTTCTTGGAACAAGAATATTATCAAATACATCGATGCTAATTCCAAGAAAGGAAGTATTTTTAGTTATGTGACCTAATGGTTTTTTATTTATAAAGTATTCAATACATTGCTTTCTTAATTCATTAAAGGCAAAATCAATCTCTTCATTTCGATTGCTTATATAAGACAACTTATCTTTTACTTTTTTTGACAAATAAAAAATGATCTCATAAATAATAAGATCATTTGATGAGTGTTCTTTTTTAATTTCATTAAAAGCTTCAAAAAAAGTCATCTATATTTTTAATTCACTCATTAATCTTGTTTGCTCGTCAGCAATTAACGGATCAATGATTTCATCAAGGTTACCTTGCATTATTTGGTCGAGCTTATTTAGTGTTAAACCAATTCTATGATCTGTTACTCTATTTTGTGGGTAGTTGTACGTTCTAATTTTTTCTGAACGATCGCCAGTACCAACTTGAGATTTTCTCATAGAAGAAATTTTTTCATTTCTTTCAGTTTCTTGTTTTTCTCAAAGTTTAGAATATAGCATTTTCATACATGTATCACGGTTTTCAAACTGTGACTTACCTTCTTGACAACTTACTACAACGCCAGTTGGTATATGTGTAATTCTCACAGCTGATTCTGTTCTGTTAACGTGTTGACCGCCAGCACCAGATGCTCTATATGTATCAATTCTTAAATCAGCAGGATTAATTTTAACATCCACCGCATCGAATTCTGGTAATACTGCAACTGTAATAGTAGAAGTATGAACTCTACCTTTAGATTCTGTAGCAGGAACACGTTGAACACGGTGAACACCAGATTCAAATTTCATTTTTGAATAAACTTCTTGGCCTGAAATGTTGAAATAAATGTAATCATATCCACAAGAATTTTGTGAGATGTCCATAATCTTAATTTTTCATCCTTGCTTATCAGCAAATCTTTTATATGTATCAAACAAATCAGCAACAAATATAGAAGATTCATCACCACCAGCTCCTGGTCTCATTTCAACTATAACGTTCTTTTCGTTGTTTGGATCAACTGGTAATAACAAAATTTTAATTTGTTCTTCAAGCGGAGGAATTTGGGTTTTAATTTCGTCTAATTCCATCTTAGCTAAGTCAATTAAATCTTTATCTGATTCATTAGCTAAGATCTTCTCATCTTGTGAACCATTATCAATTAACTTTTTATATTCTAAAAACTTTTCATGTAATGGAGCAGCATGTTTAATTTGCTTGTTTATCTCTGTTAATTGACTAATCGGTAAACTAGCAGATTCAAGCTGTTTATTAAGCTCTAAATACTTGTTTGATATAGATTCTAATGATTCGAATAATCTTTTGTTATATTCCATAGTTTGTATAAAAAAATCTCCTACTTATAAAAAAAGACAAAATGTCTTTCTTACGAAAGGAGATGAAATGTTGTTATTTTTCAGTTGATGTAAGTTCGTCTAAAGATTTAACAACTTTCTTGTTACCTGTTTTCTTGGTTTTAACAGTTTTAACTTTCTTAGTTGTTGAAGTTGCTTTTCCAGCTTCAAATTTCTTAGAAAGTTTTTCTGCACGTCCCTTAACTTTTTGATCAGATAAACCACCTTTATAGAATGGGTGGCAGTTTGAACAAACATCAAGAGTAACTACTTCAGCTTTGTTAGTAGACAAAATAGTAAATTCTGTACCACATGAAGCACATTTGAACTTTGTTTCCTTTAGATTAGGTTGAATTTTCTTGTTCATATATTTGTATATTATATTTAATAACTAATCTTATGCTATAATATTTTATACAATTATCTTAATATATTCACATTTTTTAAATGAAACCAAAGCAATCTTGAATATTGTTAGACTCAAATAAACTTTTGAGAGAACACTCAAAGGATATTTCTATCCCCGTTTCTAAAGAAGACAAAGAATATTTTGACAAAATGATGTCATATATAGATGCTTGTGACAAAGGATTAGAAAAAGAATATGGGATTCGTCCTGGTATTGCTGTTGCAGCTCCACAAGTTGGTTTTCTAAAAAAAGTAATTTATATTAATTTTGAATTTGCAGGTACACAATATCGTTATTTGTTAGCAAATCCTAAGATTGTTTCTAGATCGTTAGGTATTACATACCTACAATCTGGCGAGGGATGCTTAAGCGTTGCAGATGATCACGAAGGATATGTTCCAAGAAATTCAAAAATAATTGTGAAAGCTTATGATCTTTTAAACAATAAAGATGTTACAATAAATGCTGAAGGTTTACTTTCAATTTGTTTACAACATGAAATAGACCACTTATCTGGAATACTTTATTACGATCACATAAATAAGCAAGATAAATTTTATACAGAAAAAAATTGAAAACCTTTATAGGAGATAAAATGGAAAAGACAAATAAACCTACATATATATTTGCATTAGGTGGAATTGAAGAAATTGGTAAAAACATGTACGTCGTTGAACACGATGATGAAATTTATGTTATTGATTGTGGAATCAAATTCGCTGACTCAAACGATTTATTGGGTGTAGACTCAATAATTTGTCCTTTTGATTACTTAGTACAAAACAAAGATAAAATTAAAGGATTAATTGTTACTCACGCTCACGAAGACCACATTGGTGGTATTCCTTATCTATTAAAAACTGTATCAATTCCTAAAATTTATGCAGCTAAATTAACAGCAGGAATCATAAAGAAAAAATTAAAAGAACACAAGAATCTTCAACAATTTTCTTTTGAAACATTTGATGATAACAAAGTAATTCAATCAAAGAATTTTAAAATTGAATTCTTTAGAGTGTGCCACTCTATTCCTGATGCGTTTGGTATATATTTTGAAACACCAAACGGAAGAATCGTTTCAACTGGTGACTTTAGATTTGATTTCTCTACACAAGGTGATGAATCAGATATTCAAAAAATGGCTGAATTAGGTAGAAGAGATATTGATGTATTATTATGCGAATCTACAAACTCTGAGACACAAGGATTTTCTGTTAGTGAAAAGTATATTATTAATGAAATTAAAAAAATTATTGATAATGCAAAAGGAAGAGTTTTCCTTTCTACATTTGCTTCAAATTTAGGAAGAATCGAAGAAATTATCGAAATTGGAATTAAAAACAATCGTAAGATTTGTTTAATTGGTAGATCAATGATAACTAATATTGAAACATCTATAGATGTTGGTTTCTTAAATGTTAGTGATGACTGATTTATTGAAGCAAGAGAAATTGAAAAATATCCTGATAATGAAATTCTAGTTTTATGTACTGGTTCACAAGGTGAAGAAATGGCCGCATTAAACCAAATGGCTATGGGAAAGCATGCTTGAATTACATTTAAGCCAACAGATATTTTAATCATGTCTTCTAACCCAATTCCTGGCAACTATGAAAGTGTTGAAAAACTTTTAAACAAACTTTCTAGAAAGAATATTACTATCATAACTAACAGACAAGAACAAAAGTTACATGCTTCTGGACACGCTACAGAAACCGAACAACAATTAATGTTTAAATTAATTAACCCTTTATATTTAATTCCAATTCATGGTGAATATAAGATGTTAAAAGCATTGAGAAAAAATGCTTCTAATGCAGGTATTAATCCAGATAATGTTATTCAGGTGACTAACGGTCAAAAAATCGAACTATTAAATCATGTAGCTAAAGCAACAAATGATTTTGTAGACATCTATGATGTCTATGTTGATGGAAACAATATTAATAGCGATTCTGACGGATTATTAAAATACCGTCGTATTCTTTCACAAGACGGAGTGTTCAATATAACTTTATTAATTGATAGAAAAAATATAAAAGTTGTTGATAACCCTGTTGTTTCTACAAGGGGATGCATTTATGCAAAATCTCATTATGGATTAATTACAAAAATTTCTTACACAATCAAAACAAATATTGAAGAACTAATGGGAAAACAACAAGCTCCAATCAACAATAACGAAATCAGAAAAATTTGTGAAAATGTTGCAAGTTCTTTTATTTGAAGACACAAAAAGAAACACCCATTAATAAGAACAACAATTTTTGATGTTGACTAACCCATATTTTTCAATAAGTTCATTGGGTTTTTTCCTTTTCTTAAGGCAGATGATATTTCATCCATTTTCTTTTTGCTTTTTTCAAATTCGTTAAGCATTTTATTTAACTCATCTGGTTTTCTTCCTGAACCATTTGTAATTCTTGTACGTCTTGAAATTGATTTACGAATTAATGCAGGATTCCTTCTTTCTTTTAAAGTCATTGAACTCATTAGAATCTTTCAGATTCTAATTTTTTCTTCTGCAAGTTCAACTTGATCTTTGGAAATCTTTTGTGTTCCTGGCATCATTTTAACAATTGAATCTAATGATCCCATTTTGTTGACTTGTTGAACTTGTCACAACAAGTCTTCTAAATCCATTTTGCCTGACAACATTCTCATGATTGTTTTCTTAGAGCGATTTTCATCAATCACATCTGCAGCTTTTTCTGCAAGCGTCATAATGTCACCCAAGCCAAGAATACGATCTGCCATTCTTTCTGGATAAAACAAGTCTAGTGAACCAATCTTTTCACCAATACCAGACATCTTAATAGGAACATTTAATAAACTAGCTAGAGACAAAGCAACACCAGCTTTTGCATCTGAATCTAATTTTGTAATGATGATTCCTGATAAGTTTAACTTATCATTGAATTCAGTAGCAACGTTAATCATATCTTGACCACTCATTGCATCGACAACCAATAAAGTATCTGTTGGTTTAACTATTTTCTTTAAATCAACTAATTCTTTAATTAATGTTTCATCAGTTTGTAGACGACCAGCAGTGTCAAAAATGATGAAATCATTTTTATTTTCTTTTGCTTTTTCTAAAGCTTCAACAGCTGTCTCTCTTGGGTTTTGTGTACCGTGATCATAAAAATCAACATTGATTTCAGAAGCTAATTGTTTTAATTGATCGATTGCTCCTGGACGATAAATATCTAGACCTACAAGCATTGGTTTAAATGCTTGTTTTGTCTTAAAGAAATTAGCAAGTTTTGCGGCAGTTGTTGTTTTACCAGAACCTTGTAAACCAACCATAATAATTTTTACTGGTTTCGAATCTGTAACAATTGGACTTTGTTGTTTACCAAGGATAGAAGTTAATTCTTCTTTTACAATTCCTAGTAAAAACTTTTCTGGGTCTTGTCCTTTTTCAATTACTTGTCCTACTGTTTTTGTTCTAATATTCTTAATAAAAGTTTTTACAACAATTAAGCTAACGTCAGCATCTAACAAAGCAATTCTTATTTGTTTTAAAACCTCAGCAACATCTTCTTCAGTTATTGTTGAGTTTATAAGTTTTTTCTTCATGTGCTTAAGCACAATCGAACTAATCTTTGTGTTTAGCATATTATTTTCACTTAATTAAGAAGAAATTTTTCTTTCCTTTTTTTAAGTAAGAAAATTTGTTGTTTATCGAATCGGTTTTCTTAACCATGAAAGAAAAGTCTGTAACTGGTTGAGAATTAATAGATACAGATTTAGAAGAAATTAAATTTCTTGCATTTGATTTTGAAGTTGAGATTTTTGATTCAACTAATAAATCAATTACATTGATTTCATTTTCAACTTCGATTGTTGGAACACCTAATAAAGCGTTATATAAATCTTCTTTTTCTATAGTTGTAATTTCTTCTGAGAAAAGTTTTTGTGAAATTTCTTCACATTTCTTTGCTTCATTTTCGCCGTGAATATCTTTTACAATTGCATATGCTAATTTTTTTTGCGCATAGAACTTAGATGGATTTTCGTTGTGAACTTTTATGATTTCATTGATTTCATCAACTGAGTAAAAAGTAAGAGCCAATAACAATTTCTTAACATCTTTATCTGATTGATTAACCAAGAATTGATACATTTGGTAACAAGAGGTAACTTCTTTATCTAAATAGATTGCACCTTTTTCTGATTTACCAAATTTTGTACCATCTTCTTTAGTTAACAAGTTAATCGTTAATCCTAAGGCATTGTTGTCATCACCTAAAGTTTTTCTAATCATTTCAATACCAGTAGTGATATTTCCTCATTGATCAGAACCACCAATTTGCATTCAAACATTATGATCTCTATACATTTTTAAGAAGTCGTAACCTTGAATAAGGTTATATGAAAATTCAGCATAAGAAATCCCTGTTTCTAAACGTGACTTAATAATGTCTTTTTCTAATAAATAATTAACGTTAATTAATTTGCCTGCGTCTCTAAAAAAAGTTAATATGTTTAAGTCTTTATAAAAATCGTAATTGTTAACTATTTCACAATCAAAAAGATTTTTAATTTGATTCGTTAAATGTTTAGCATTATCTTGAATAACTTCTATTGGTTGAATTTTTCTTTCAGCTTTTTTACCAGACGGATCTCCAATTAAACCTGTGGCTCCGCCAATCAAAACAAATGGTTTAAAACCGTTTTTTGCTAATCTAATTAAAGTAATTAATGTGTAGTAATTACCTAAATGCATAGATCTGAAAGATGGATCTACGCCAACATAAACAGCCGGTTTAGAATTAATAAATTCTTCTAACTTCTTTTCGTTAGTAATGTTATTTATAACATTACGTTGTTTCAATTCGTCCAATATATTCATATTCTTAATTATATTAATTATTAATAATAATATTAACTATCTCATCAATTTTGATTGCAAAATCAGATCAAGGATTTTTTTCTAAGTATATTTTTGCAGTCTTTGATTGTTTGTTTAAGTTCTCATTAAAAGGTAAAACAAATATCTTTGTGTTAAACACTTTTTTAAGATTCATTAGTGCGTTAATATGTTCTGTTTTATCTTTGTTGTATTCATTTAAAATAACACAACAAATTTTTAGATTTTGATTTTTTAGTTGTGCTTTTCTAATTAATCCTAAATCTGTCATTACTTGGTTAGAAGCATATTCATTAGAGTTGTAGATTAAAATTGCATCATCGCATAAAGATAACATTAAATTGTTAAAATTTAAATTTGTATTTGATGATTCAACAAAAACATAGTCTGAATTCTTTTTAATCTCATTGAAATCAGAAACGATTGATGATTCAACTTGCTCATTGTTTGTCCAAATTACTGATAATCTTTTTTGATTTAAAAAATATGATGTTAAGTGTTTGTTGTTTTCAGCAATATCAAAATATTTAATCTTGTGTTTTCTTTTTAATTCAATCATTTCTTCTGGTAGTTTAGATGAAACAATGGAAGACTTCGTCTTTTTGCTTGATATTTTTGTAGCGAGATTAAAAGTTATGGTGTTCTTACCATAATTAGGTTTTTGACTTCAAACAAATATTTTCTTCATATTAGTTATCTTTTGCTATTTTAGATCAAGATCTTGGATATATTCTGTTGGTTTTATGTGTTTTTATAAAAACAAAAACATTGTGTTGAATATCGTTTGCAGAAACAAAACTATTCATCTTTTGTTCAACATCAAGTCTTTTATTTAAATGGTACAAACCATTTGTCTCTTGTTGATAATTTTGTGATTTTGGAATTACAACAAGACCTTTAACTTTTGCATATGGTGTTGAAACTTCTAACATCGCTTTTAGTTTCCCAACTGCTCTTGAAGTTACTAAATCGTAAGATTCGTACTCATCTTCTTTTATGTCTTCAGCTCTTTTTAAATAAACATCAACATTTTTTAATCTGAGTTTTGAAACAAGTTCTTTTAAAAAAGTTACTTTTTTATTGTTTGATTCAATAATTCCTAAATGAATATGTGGAAACATAATTTTCAAGACAATTCCAGGAATACCAGAACCAGAACCAATGTCTAAAACTGAATTAATTTTTGAAAAATCTATATCTTTATAAGGAATGATTGATTCATAAAAATATAAACCATAAACTTTTGATTCACCATCGAGTCTTGTTAAATTTACTTTCTTGTTGTATTCAGTTAAAAAGTTACGATAAATCTCAATTTGATCTATTCATTTTGAATCTACATTATTAAAGTTTTTGTTTACTTCAGTGATTAATTCTTGTTTATTCATGTTCTATATAATACTTGATTGCAATTAAATCTGGCAAATTAATTCCACTTATTCTTTGCGCTTGACCAAGGGTTAATGGTCTAATTCTATTCAATTTGTCAATCGCTTCTAATGAAAGATGTTTTACTTCTTTAAAGTCTTTAATGTTAGATAAATCTAAACTTTCAAATTGATTGATTCTGTCAACGTATTTGTTTTGGTTCTTAATATATCCTTCGAATTTAACTTTGATTTCTATTTTCTTTATAGAGTTCTTTGTTAATTTCTTCAGTTGTTGTGGTTTTAAAATGCTTGACAATTTAACATTTGGTCTTTTTAATAAGTCATATAAATTATGGTTTGAGTTACCAAATTTTTTTACAAGTCCCTTCTTGTAACTTAGATTATGTGTTTTTAGGAATTTTATAGTATGTTTGATTAATAAATCTTGTTCTATATATTCTTTGTAATTCTTTTCTTTTACTAAACCAACTTTATAACCATATTTTATTAAACGATCATCTGCATTATCATTTCTAAGTAACAATCTATATTCAGCACGACTTGTTAATAATCTGTATGGATCATTTACACCTTTTGTTACTATATCGTCAATCAATACTCCTATATATGCTTCATTACGTTTAAGTATTAAAGGTTTCTTACCTTTAATCGAATTAATCGCATTAATTCCTGCCATCAATCCTTGACATGCGGCTTCTTCGTATCCAGAAGTTCCATTAACTTGTCCAGCAAAATATAAACCTTTAATTAATTTAGACTCTAATGATGGTCAAAGGTCTCTAGCATCGATTGCATCATACTCAATTGCATATGCATATTTTTTAAATTTCGCACGTTTTAAACCAACTACAGAATGAACAAATTGCTCTTGCACTTCTTTTGGTAAAGAAGTAGAAAGACCTTGAAGATACATTGTGTCCATTTCAAGAGATTCTGGTTCAATAAAAACTTGGTGTCTAGGTTTATTCGCAAACCTAACAATCTTATCTTCAATACTCGGACAATATCTTGGACCAACACCTGAAATCTGTCCTGAATACATTGCAGACTTGTTAATATTCTTTTTTATAATTTCGTGTGTTTTATCATTGGTGTAAGTTAAATAACAAACTTGTTGTTTTTTTAGTGGAACAAATTTTTGGTTAAAATGAGAAAAAGATAATTTATCCTTTGTTCCTAGCTCAACAGCCATTTCATCATAATCTATGCTGTCTTTGTAAATTCTTGGTGGTGTTCCTGTTTTTAATCTAATTATTTTGAAACCTAAGTTTTTTAATTGAGTAGAAAGAGTTTCGCTTCTTTTGTGGCTTGAAGGACCTTCTTCTTTTTTAATATTACCCATGTGGGTAATAGCTTTCATATATGTTCCCGTTGTGATAATGACTTTTTTACAAGAATAATTTTTAGTTGGGGTTTTAACTCCAACTACTTTTTTGTTTTTAATAATTAGTTCACGAATCTCGGTTTCTAATAAAGTTAAGTTTTTGTGTTCTTCAATTTTCTTTAAAAATCATCTATGGTATTTTAATTTATCTATTTGTGCTCTTAATGCTCATACACCAGCACCTTTTGAACTGTTCAATAATTTCATTTGTAACTGATTAGCATCAGTCGCTATTGCTTGCATTCCACCTAATGCGTCAATTTCTCTTGTAACAATTCCCTTTGCTGGACCACCAATCGATGGATTACACGGTGCTTCAGCAACCGAATCTTTAGATAATGTTGCAATGGCCGTTTTATATCCTAAATTAGCACAGGCAAAAGCTGCTTCTACACCAGCGTGTCCTGCACCTACAACTATTACATCAAAATCAGTAATCATAATTAAATAATTATAAATAAAAAACACACCATATTTGGTGCGTTAATTTAACTAATTAATTTCATTGAATCTTATCGAATTCATCGCCATCTCGAATCGGAAATGTGTTTTTAAATCACTGTTTAAATTTTTCTATTTGTTCAGAATCCAATCCCATTGTGTATACATGCGCAGAACTACGCATATACTTAATTGTATCTGTTCATGTTCAAGTTGGTAAATTAACAAAATTTTTAAAGTATATTTTAGAATTATTAAAGAAACCTCATCCACCTCAAGCTTGACCTAGAGTACAATTAACAGGATTTTTGAAATAAATTGTAGCGCCGCCATCATCCATTCAAAAAGAGTAATAATTTACAGAAGTAACTTTTTCTGGAATCTCTACGTATTTTAATGAATTGCTATCATCATAAAATGTACAAGATGGTATTTTTGTAATTTCAGAATCATCTTCGAAAATAATATTTTTAACTGAAGCAGGAATACTGCTTTGGAATGCATTATTTTCAAAAGATTTTATTGTATTAGGTATATACAAAGTATCATATGATTGATATTTTTGATCATTTTTATTAAACCCATCTATAAATCCGAAACAATGCCCATTTTCTGAGTCTACTTTAAGAACACTTTCTTCTCCTTCATATGGTAACGGATTATAATTTGTTGGTCTTGGATCAGGAATGTCTGGAGTTGGTGGTATATCGCCACCAGAATTTTTTGATTCAATTGATGAAATAGCGCTACAAGCAGTAACACATCCTAATACTACAGGTATTCCAAAAGTAATGGTTTTAAATAATTTTCTATTCATAATAAAATATTATAAATAAAAAACAACGAACAATAAAATTCGTTGTTATTGAATTAGAATATTGAGCTTCCAGGTAATGCAGTACCAATCATTAATAACGAGATACACAATACAACAATACCACCAATTAGGAATCAAGAAGATTTGTAGTATCTTGATAATGGAATGTCACAGATTTGTAAACAAATTACAAACGGACCAGCTGTAGGCATAGTTAAGTTAACTAAACCGTTTGCCATTGAGAATCCTAAAATTGATCCAGAAACTGTCATTCCTGTTCCATTAACAGCAGCAGCTCCTCCAGTTAATGCAGGACCAATTGTAGGGAATACACTACGTGCAAATCCAGACATCGAAGGAATGAAGACTGAGATTACAAAGAACAATGCAAACAACACAATTGCAAATGCAGCAGGTGGTAATGAAGTGGCTGTATTTTTAACCGCATCAATCAATACTGATTGAATACCAGTTTCTGTTAATAAGATACTGAATCCGTTTGCAATAGCAACAATTAATGCTACACCAACAAATTCTTGTGCTCCTTCAATAACCGTATTGCCAAATTTCTTTTCACCTTGTCAGTTAATAATTGCAATAAAGAAAGTTGCAGCAAAGAATAAGAAAGCCATTTCAAATACAGATCATGTACCAATAGGATCAATATTAGAAGTTATTTGGTGAGTAATTGGATCATAAGCTTGGCCTGCAATATAAGGAAAGTACTGAGCTAAAATACTTCCTAATAATTGGAATCCATTCATACCAGTCATTGTATCTCATGGAATAGCACCAACAATTAACAATACAAATGTTAAACAGAAACAAACTAAAATAATTTTTCTTTTCTTAGTTAGTGGTGGAATAGCGTTTGCATCAAAAGAGAAACTTTCTAAATGTTTGTCTCTTTTGTCATAAACGATAGACTTTGTTGGATCTTTTTTAATTCTCTTTGTATATCAAATAATGTATCCAATAATAAATGATGCCAATACAACAAGCGAAACAACACGTCAAAGTATACCTGTTGAAGACAACATAAATTGAATGTCAGGGAAAATTTGAGCAATACCTTGATTTGCCGCATTAAATGCATTATCAATTAACACCGGGTTAATTGTTGAAGCTAAACATCCGATACCAGCACCAAAGCAAATTACTAAGAAGGCTGTATATGAATCAAAACCAGCAGCCATTAATATAGGAATTAACAAGAAATAAAAAGGAATAGTTGCTTCACACATACCAAATGTGGTACCACAAAGCATAAATACAAGGAATAGAATAATGATTAACATTGTTTCTTTTCCTTTTAGTTTCAAGAAGATTGCACCAATACCTGCATCTAATGCTTTTGATTGGTTAACAACTTTTAAGAAAGCAGACATTAAGAATAAGAAAATAATTAATTCTGCTGAAGAAATAAATCCTTGAATAGGAGCAGTAAATAATTCTAAGATACCAGCGGGGTGAAAAGTACCTGATGGATTAGCTCCTGTAGCTCAATATATTATTCAACTTGCAACTATTACTAGGAATAGCAAAGAAAATAGAATAGCAAATATGGATGGACTATATATTTTCCTTTTCTTTTTAAAGTCTTTTTTATCTTTATTTTTCTTACTGAACATTTCAATAATTAGTATAAACAAAAATATTAATATTTTTGTATTTTATTAATTTTTATATTTATTTTAATATGTATATTAAAATAAAATAGAAAGGCTAAAAAATAATGAAAAAAAATAAGTATTTGATTTCACTTGACAGAATTAAAAAGTCATCACAAAAAATGAGCAAGATTCTTGCTCCTACTCCATGTGTGTTTGAATGATATTCATCAAACTTGACCGGATCTCAAATTTACATGAAACTTGAAAACATGAATATTGTTAAGTCTTTCAAGATTCGTGGTGCATTAAATGCAATTCTTAATTTAGATAAGAAAAAAGTTAAGGGTGTTATTACTGCCTCTGCAGGAAACCATGCACAAGGTGTTGCTTATTCAGCAACTAAAGCTGGTATTAAATCAATTATTGTAATGCCAAAATCTGCTCCAATGGCAAAGATCAATGCTACTAAAGGATTTGGTGGTACAGTAGTCGCAGATAAATGTAATACTTTTGATGAATGTAATGAATATGCTCAACAACAAGCTAAAGCATTAAACTACACTTTTGTTCCTCCGTTCGATTCAGAAGATGTAATTGCAGGACAAGCTACAATCGGTTTAGAAATGATGCAACAAGTTCCTAACCTTGACATGGTTATTGTTCAAATTGGTGGTGGTGGTTTAATTGCTGGTGTTGCTTCAGCAATTAAACAAATTAATCCTAGAGTCAAGATCATCGGTGTTCAAGCTAAGAACTTCCCGGCAATGGTTAACTCATGAAAAACAAAGAAACTTCACGCTGAATCTGCGGGTGTTCCTACATTAGCAGATGGTATGGCTGTTAAAATGCCTGGTAAGATTACTTACTCTGTAGTTAAAGATTTAGTTGACGGAATGGTTACAGTTACTGAAGATGAAATTGCTAATGCAATTGCATTCTTACAAGAAAAAGGTAAGATTGTATCTGAAGGTGCTGGTGCGTGCGGTATGGCTGCGATCCTTGCTAAGAAAGTTAATGTTAAAGGAAAAAAGGTTGGTATCATCATTTCAGGTGGTAACATTGACCCCGATAAATTAACTTCAGTTACTGAATGTGCTTTAGAAGATCAAGGAAGAAAAGGTGTGTTCCACATTAAATTTAACAACGCTAAGGAAGCAGAAAAATTAATGGACATTGCTAAGAAGTGTGATGCTAAAATTTATTTTCCTTGTGGATGTGCTGCTTGCGCAAAATGTATGCCATTAAAAAAACCTTTAGTATTAAAGGCATACTTCCCAAGCAAAGCTTGCAAAACTAAATTTGGTAAAGCTTACAAATTTAATTAATTTGTTTTCTTACTTCGCTTAATAGAATTCCAGTTGAAACTGAAACGTTAAAAGATTGGACATTCCCAAACATTCTGATTTTAATTAAGAAATCAGAATTTTTTATTACTATTGGACTAATCCCTGAATTTTCATTTCCAACAACAATAACAGACTTGTTATCATATTCAACTTTTGAATAGTCTTGAGACTTATCATCTAAACAAGATGAATAAATTCAGAACCCGTGTTCTTTTAATAAATTAATTTCATTAACTAAATTAGTTACTTTAAATAAATTTAAAGTATTAATAGCACCCATACTTGTTTTAGCGACTAACTCATTTAGTTGAACTTGATTATTCTTCTTATATATAACTCCATCTACTCCAAATCCTTCAGCTGTTCTTAATATTGCACCAAAGTTTTGTGGGTCTTCAATACTATCAATCATTAAAAACAATAAATTCTTTTTGTCTTTATTTTGATTAAGGAAATCTTTAAGGGAGATTTCTTTTTTATCATTTAATTCAATAGCAACATTTTGATGATTTAACTTTTTATCAAATCTGTTAAAAAAAGAAGGAGATTTAAGAATCTCAAATTTAATTCTTTGTTTTTTTAAAAAAGTTAAAACATCATTTGTAGGTTTATATAAATAAACCTTTTTAATGTTTTGTGTTGCGTTATCAAATAAAGATTTTTTACCAAATAAAAACATTTTAAATTATTCCTTTATCTTTAAATTCTTGACGAATCTTGTCAGCAACATCGTATTGCTTAGATTTGATTGCTTCTTTTCATTTATTAATTAATTGAGCGTTTTGTTCTGTAAGAACGTTTTCGTGCTTTAAACCTAAAATATCAAACTCATTATATATAGATGAAATTAGTTTATTAACTTTGTCAAAATCTTTTTTTGAAAAGAAAGTTCTTAAAGATTTAACATCTGATCAAATCGCTTTAATTGCGTTTGGAAAATTTAAGTCATCTTCTAAAGCATTGACAAATTCAATGTTAATTTCCTTATTATTAATTTTTGTTTCAATGCCTTTTATTGATAAATCAATAATTGTTTGATTAATTGTTTTAATTAATTTGTTAAATTCGTCATTCAATTGAACAAAGAAATCTTTCGAAAAATTAATTGGGTTCTCGTATTGTGTTTGGTACATAAATCAACGAATAACATTTGGTTGATATTCCTTTAATAAGTCTTTAACTAAAATAAAGTTGCCTAATGACTTAGCCATCTTTTCGTTGTTAACTCTTATGTGTCCAATGTGCATTCATATTTTTGCAATGTTTGTATTGCTTATAGCAATATTCTGTGCATTTTCGTTTTCGTGGTGGGGAAATTTAAGATCAATACCTCCACCGTGAATTTCTACTTGCTTACCAAAAAATTTATTTATTAAACAAGCACATTCGGTGTGCCATCCCGGTCTACCTTTTGATCATGGTGAATCTCAGTTAATACCTTCACTTGTTTGTTTTCATAAAGCAAAATCAAATTCATTCTTTTTGTTTTTACTTAATTCTTTTCTCACGCCTGTTTTTAATTGCTCTATGTTTTGCTTTGACAAGCATCCGTAATCTTTAATAGAGGCAACATCAAAATAAACATCACCGCCAGAAACATAAGCGTGTTTAGAGTCAATAAGTTTTTGAATATAAGCAATTAAGTCTTGCATATTCTCAGAAACTTTTGGCATTGTCATTTCCTTAATATTTAAGGATTGAAGAATATATAAATATTCTTGAAAATATTTTTTAGAAAATTCTAACTCGTTAACGCCTTGAACTTTTGCTGCATTAATTATTTTGTCGTCTATATCAGTAATGTTATGAACAAATTTAACTTCTTTTCCTAATAAAATAGATAAACGATTAAGAACATCAAAAGTAATAATTGGTCTAATGTTTCCTATATGAACATCGTTATAAACAGTTGGACCACAACAATACATTGTTATAGGTTCAACAACATCTATTTTTTTGTTAGATAAAGAATCATATAGTTTCATAATTATTCTCAAATCTTCTCTTTAATTATAGTAATACCAAGTTTGTTGGCTTTTTGTTGTTTGCTTCCGCCATTCTCACCAACAATCAAAAAATCAGTAGTTGCATTAACAGATTCTGAAACATATGCATCATATTTAATTTCTAATAATCTTTTAATTTCACTTCGTGGAATATCAAAGCTTCCTGTAATACAGAATTTTTTCTGATAGTAAGGAGATGATTTATTTTCCTCTGACACGGAAACTTTTGAAATGTAATTCATATTTACACCAAAATTTTTTAAATCATTTATTAGTTGGATATTATTTTCGTTTTTAAAATAATCAATTATTGAAACACCAACGGTTTCTCCGATGTCTGTAATCTTTTGTAGATCCATCATTGAAGCATTCATTAAATTATCCATTGTGTTGAAATGTTTTGCTAATGCTTTAGATGTTGTTTCGCCAACATGTCTAATTCCTAAAGCAAATAATAATTTTTCAAGAGAGTTTGATTTTGAATTATTAATATTTAAAACAATCTTATCAAACATCTTTTGTTTAATTTTTAAATCTGATTGAAGAATAATATCTTTCTTTTGTTCGAATCTATAAATATCTTGAATAGACAAAACAAGTTTTGTATCATACAATTTTTGTAAGTTCTTTTCAGATAATTCCTCAATATTCATTGCTTTCTTTTCACAGAAGTGAATCATTGATTGTAATATTCTTGATGGACAAGAAGTATTTGTACAATATTGATCTACTTCTCCTTCTTGTTGTTCTAACAAAGATCCACATACAGGACAAGTGATGATAGGTTTAAATTTAGGTAATTCTTCTTTTCTTAATGAAGTAACTGGGCCTAATACTTTTGGAATGATTTCACCAGCTTTAAAGACTTGTACAACGTCACCAACTCTAATATTTTTTTCAATTATGTAATCAGCATTGTGAAGTGTAGCATTAGAAACTATAGACCCAGATAATTCAACTGGTTCTAATTCTGCAACATATGTAATTCTTCCAGTTCTACCTACAGTAGATTTGATTCCGTTTAATTTAGTCTTGACAATTTCTGGCGGGAATTTATAAGCAACTGCTCATTTAGGAAACTTAGATGTTCTTCCGATGATATCATACAATTCCATTTCATTTAATTTAATTACCATTCCATCAATTGGAAATTTCATTTCGCTACGGTGCTCAGTCATTTGCTTAATGAAATCAATAACTTCGTTAATGTCTTTGCAAACTTTATTTTCTATAGCGGTTCTAAAACCAATTTGTTTCAAGTTTTTTAAAACATCTGATTGTTTGTTAATATTTAACTCTTTTAAATTATTTGGATTTGGTAAATAATAAGCAATCATTTCAAGGTTTCTTTTTGCCGTCAAAGAACTATCTAGATTTCTTAAAGAACCAGCTGCAGCGTTTCTTGGGTTTGAAAATTTCTTTTCTTCGTCATCAATCTTAGAATTAATGTTTTCAAATTCTTTAAATGACATAAAAACTTCACCACGTGCTTCTAATTCTTCAATAGAAGAATTTATATTTAGTGGAATCGATCTAATTGTTTTTGCATTTACAGTTACGTCTTCACCATATTCACCATCACCCCTAGTGAGAGCTTGAACTAGCTTGCCATTCTTATAGTGTAACGATATACTTAATCCATCAATTTTTGGTTCAACTGTATATGAGTAGGAAATATTTTTATCAAAACTAACTAATGCTTTCTTAATATCATTATCAAATTTTAAAATTTCTTCATAACTGAATACATCAGAAAGTGAAAGCATTGGAAAGTTGTGCTTAAACTTTTCAAACTTACTAATTACGGTTCCACCTACTCTCTTTGTTGGAGAATCATCGGTTACATATTGTGGATATTTTTCTTCTAGAGCAATTAGTTCGTTCATTGCCATATCATATTCAACATCAGAAACTAATGGGTTATCAAGTGCATAGTAATGATATTCCCATTTTTTAAGATTAGATTTTAATTTATTTATTTGCTCTAATATTTTGTCCATATTAATATATTAATTATTATTAATAATTACTTTTTTATTGATGTTTTTTTTAGTAAATAAATCGTAATTGAAAAGAGCAGGAGAAACTAATAAATAATTTATTTCCGAAAGATTTTCATTAAAATTTGAAAACATAGATTGCATGATTTGCATTGCTAACGGATTAACAAATAGAACCAACATGAAAACATAATAAACAAACGAATCACTATATAGTTTGTTTTTTTTAGTTGCGAACATATAGATAAGTCACGAGATAACACAAACAACATAAAAAACCCATAAAACTATGTTCATAATTCAAACGGTTTTATCAGTCAAAGAATAAGTTCAAATGTAGTTGTATCTATATAGATAAAAATCAATTGATTCACCATAGTTAACAATTGAATATATAGAAACAAAATATATAGTGGCTCCGATTATAAAATATATAACTTTGATACTTTCGTTAAGGATTAAAGAAGCTTTTGAGTATGCTTTGTAAAAAAGAGTTTTATTTTTTTGAATAACGTGGAAACCAAAAAATAAAACTATTAGAACATCATAAATAATTCATCAAATTTCTGCTTCCAAAATAAAGAAAGTGTTTATTATTTGTAACGCAAGAATTAAAACTATCCCAACAAATAAATCAAATGTGTTTCTCTTATGAATTCCATAATAAAATACAGCAAACATGCCCAAACAGAAAGAGAACAAAGCTCCATCTTGGTTAAATGATGTAAATGAAAATAATGATAATCAGATGAAATAGATATTTCAATCATTATTAAAATCATCAATCATAAACATTGCATATCAAAAATAAATTAGTAAAACACCAATTCAACACTTACCTAATATCGAACTTTCAGAGTTTGAAAAATTTAAAAATAAGAATATTAATTCAAACACAACTAATAAAACAGTTTTACTAATCGTAATATTTTTACTCTTAATAAAAATTGCTGTTAGACCAAGCGAAACACACAAAGCATATAGAATTGAATAACTATATTGAAAAAATATTTCAGCATCTTTCTTTTCGGAAATAGTGAAAAGCGTTTTAAATATTGCTGTAAAAATATTTAATGATGAAAAGTTGTTATTAATTTCTGGTAAATTGATTGTTTTATAAATATCAAAATCTTCTATTTTTAAATATTCTAATAGTGATTGTCCATAAGAAGAAACAATACGATCAACAGGAATTAACGAATTAAACACAACCGAGAAGACAATAGCCGTTAGAAATGTTAATAATAAAAATAAATTTGATTTGTCTTTAATGTTATTAAAGAAATACTTGTAATTTAATCCGTATCAAATTAAACACAACAATTGCGTTATTCCTATAAAGTAATAGAAATAAATAATTTTTGCATGCATTAAATACATGAAAATGAATACTAATTGATAAACCCCGAAGAAAAATAAAATTCCTGTAAAATAAGCAAAATACTTGTTTACACAAATTTTAGATTTTTTTAACAAATTACCTATGCAAAATCCGTTCAAACAAAAAAAGAATGGAATAATGAAAATAGCAAGATAAACCATATTAAATATTATATTTAATATGGTTATTTCTATATATGTTTTCTAATATCTTCTATTATTAGTTCTGGTTTTAAGTGGTTTGCTTTCAAAACTTCCTCTAAATTAAAACGATCTAAAAATTCTTTGTTTAAACCGTAATTTAAAACCTTGATATTTGACCCACCAAAATATCTTGAAATCTTTTCTCCAAAACCACCGTCGATTACACCATCTTCAATAGTAATAATTAACTTGTGATTCTTTTTTAAAGAATCAAGAGTTTTAGGATCGTATCCTGTTAAAAAGTATGGATTAATCAATGTTGGTTTTGTTTTGAATTTCTTTTGATATAGTATTGCTGTTTGTTGCGCCAAGTTATACATACTTCCCGCACCAATAATTGCTACTTTTGAACCTTTTTGTGTAACTTCATATTGGTTTGTTTTACTAAAATCTTTGGTACATTTATTAGATGAAATAATTGGTCCACCAGGAGCCCTTACAACAACTGGGTGTTGTTTTTGATTTACAGCATAATCAATAGCAGAAATAAATTCTTGTTTTGTTGTTGGAGCAATATAAACAAGATTTGGAATATTGCACAGTAAAGGGATGTCAAAGAATCCTAAGTGAGTCATATCTCTTAATGAATAAACACCATTAAACATACAAGCAATAGCTACTGGAGAATTGTTTAAACAAATATCTTGTGATATCTGATCATACGCTCTTTGAATAAATGTTGAATTAATTGTTCATAACGGTTTTGCCCCATTTGTTGCCGCTCCACCAGCAGCTGCAGCAGCAGTTTGTTCAGCAATACCAACATCAATAAATTGTTTTCCTAATTGCTCTCTAGTTTTTTTATCTAAACCTGCAGACCCTGGTGTAGCACTAGTAATAACTAAAAAGTCTTTGTCCTTTTTAGCTTTATTTAAAATGTAATTTTTAATTACATTTGAATATGTTTCATTAGGAATGTTTTTAAGTTCACCGGTTTGTGGATTAAAAGGCATCTTGTAGTGTCAAGATTCTTTATCTTTTTCAGCATAAGGTAATCCTTTACCTTTGGTTGTACATATATGAACAACAACTGGTTTCGAAGATTTACTTGCTTGTTTAAAAATATTAATAAGACTATTTATGTTGTTACCGTCTTTTGTAAAAAGGTAGTTATATCCCATTGATTTAAAAATATTATTTTGAGATTTTCCGTTTGTGTTTCTTAATATTTTTAAACTATTGTAAAGACCTCCGTGGTCTTCTGCCATACACATGTTATTGTCATTTAAAACAATAATGAATTTGCTATTTAATTCATGTGCTGCATTCAATCCTTCTAATGCTTCACCACCAGAAAGTGACCCATCTCCAATAAATGCAATAACGTTATATTTTTGTTTTTTTAAATCTCTTGCTTTGGCAACGCCAATAGCTAAACTAATTGATGTGGAAGTATGTCCAATAGCAAACATGTCATATTTGCTTTCATATGGATTTGTATATCCTGAGACTTTATTAAAGTCTTTATCATTTAAAAATCCATATGCTCTTCCTGTTAATAATTTGTGAGGGTAAGATTGGTGAGATACATCAAAAATTATTTTGTCAGTTGGGCAATTAAATACATAGTGTAATGCTATTGTAGCTTCAACAGAACCAAAATTTGGTCCAACGTGTCCGCCAATTTTACTAACTCTATTTAAAAGCGCAGCTCTCATTTCGTTAGCTAATTTCGGAAGGTTTTTTAAAGGAATTTTTTTTACGTCTTTTGGTGTTTTTATTTTTTCTAACATCATACTTCTAATTATAAAGTTTTTATATTAATATAAAAAAATAGCGCTAATCAGGCGCTATTTTTATTTTGCAATTCTTAAAGAATTCAATCTGTTGTAATGTAGTCTACACCTATTGCATCTAATGCTTTAGCACGATCCAATGTATTAACTGTCCATACATTTACTTCTAAATTTTTATTATGGAAGTATTCAACAAAATCTGAATTAATATATGTTCCTCAATCTAATGTTGAAGGAGATAATGCATCTCCTACATCTATATTTCACCCTTGATCAGCAATTCATTTTCATGAACCTCATTCAGGGCCTTTTGATGAATCGGTATTTAGACTAGGATCAAATAGCTGTTGCATTTTTTCTTTTGGTAAATTGATACTTGGGGTAAAACTTCCATTGGCAATGTGATCAAGTAAATCGTTGTCAAATGAAATTAAAATATAATTTCCATCTTTTACTATTTTGTTTATTAGATTATTTAATTCTTGAATCGCATTATCTGTTCAAATTCCATTTTTGTCAGCGGTTCATTTTACAGTATCTTTTAATTCGATAACTGCAGTTTTTTTATACTTTACACATACATTTAGATATTCTTCTAATGTAGGTAGTTTATATTTGTTAATTGCAGAATTGTGATCAAAAGAACCTGGATTTTCTCTTGGATAATTTGCTGAAGCGTGTAATGTATAGCTTGCAGCTACATCGCTATCAACTTCTGCAACACTAGCAAACGGATCTTCATAAAATGGATATTCGTCATGTACAACATATAATTCATTTGCTGTTGCGTTAGGTTAAACATCACATTCAATTGCTGAATAATAATCTGATTGACCAGCCACTTCAAATGAAGCAATTGTGTTTTCAAATACGTTTGCATTAGATGGACAACCTCTATGCCCAACTACTTTAGCATTAAATTTTGTATAGTTACTACAACTTGTTGCATTCATTGAAATAGATGCGCATAATCCAATGGCACCTAATGTTGATAAAAGTATTTTGTAAGTTTTTCTCATAATTTTCCTTCTCTATACTTTTAGTTAAAACACTTTTTTGTCAAAAAAAATAAAAAAATAAAAAGCATTAAGATACTCTTAATGCTAATTTTTCTATTTGATTTTAATGGAGCAGATGACGAGAATCGAACTCGCGTTTTGACCTTGGCAAGGTCACATTCTACCATTGAACTACATCTGCACAAGTAAGATATTATTAATTTTATAATAATTTCTTAGATTGTAGAAACTTTGTTACTAATTTGTTAACTTCATCAATTGTTTGTAAGTTAAGAGCTTTTTGTCCAAGTTCAACACATTCAGCGCTAGAAAGATTATTAATTATCTTTCTTGCTTGAGGAATACTTGTGGCACTCATTGAGAACGCATCAAGACCTAATCCCAATAATAGAGGAACAGATAATATGTCTCCAGCCATTTCACCACACATACCTACTCAACGCTTTTGTGAATGACCACCATTAATAGTAGAAGCTACTAATCTTAATAATGAAGGGTTGTTTGGTTGATATAGATATGAAACTTCTTTAGACATACGGTCACATGCAAATGTGTATTGGTTTAAGTCGTTTGTACCAATTGAGAAGAAATCAGAATGAATAGCAAATTGATCTGCAAGAATTGCAGCAGAAGGAACTTCAACCATCATACCTAATTGAATATCATCAGATACTTTGTGTCCTTCTTTCTTTAATTGCTTAAAACAATTTAAAGCCATTTGTTTTGCTTTTTTAAATTCATCAATTGTAGCAATCATAGGAAACATAATAGCTAATTTACCATAAACTGATGCTCTACCTAAAGCTCTTAACTGAGTTTTAAAAATCTTTGGTTTGTCTAAACACAAACGAATTGCCCGATAACCTAAGAATGGGTTCATTTCTTGAGGGAATTCAAAGTAAGATAATTTCTTATCGCCACCAATATCAAGAGTTCTAATAACAACTAATTGATTTTTACAAGTTGATAAAACTTCTTTATATGCTTCAAATTGTTCATCTTCTGTTGGTCAGTGATCATTTCCCATATATAAGAATTCGCTACGGAATAATCCGATACCTTCTGATCCGTATTTCAATGCTTGTTTTGCATCTTCTGGGTTTCCGACGTTTGATTCAAGTAAAACAGTTTTACCGTCTTTTGTTTTTGTTTTTAAATTGATATATTTTTTTAATTCAATTTGATTTTTTTGGAATTTAGAAATTCTTTCTTGTCATTCTTTTTTATTAGATGGGTCAATTTCAACTTCTCCTGTTTTTCCATCAATTGCAATATATGAACCATTTTTAATGGTTTCAGAAACTGTTTTTAAACCAAGGACTGCAGGAATTTCCATTGTTCTTGCCATAATAGCGGCATGAGAAGTTCTTCCACCGATGTCAGTTATAAAACCTTTAACATATTGTTTATTTAATAAAGCAGTTTCACTTGGAGTTAAATCATGTGCTACGATAATAACTTCCTTATCAATACTTAAAATATCTGGTAATTCAACATCTAACACATTACTTAAAACTCTGTTTTTAACGTCAATAACGTCTGCTGCTCTTTCCTTAAAATAAGCGTCTTCCATTGCGGCAAATGTATCATGGTATTTATCAAATACAGAAGCAACTACGTGTTCTGCACAAACTTTTTGTTCTTGAATGGTTTGTTGAACTTCGTTTTTAATTTCTGGATCTGTTGCGATTTGAATATGGGCATCAAAAATTTCAGCTTTTTCAGCCCCAAGTTTTTTTGCAGCAATTGATTTAATTTTTTCCAATTGAGAAACCGTTTTAGAAAGTGCATTTTCAAATTTAGAAACTTCAGATTTTACATTCGTAATTTTCTTTTTAGAAGTATTGAATTCTGGTGTTTTTAAAATATATGCTTTTGCATAAGCTACACCAATACTAGCACCTGTACCTTTTAGTTTTTTCATATGTTAACCTTAATAATAATGTGTTAATTATATAATATTTATAAATATAAATATTATGATTAAAGAACAATTAAAAAGAACTTCTGTAAGAAACTATTTAGACAAGAAAATTGAAAAATCTAAGATTAATAAAATCAAACAAGTTATTAATTCTGCCCCAACCGCAAAGAATTTTCAATGCTTTAGTGCAATTTTTATAACCAATCAAAAAACTAAGAAAAAGTTATCTGAAATCAATTGAAATCAAAAACACATAACTCAAGCCCCGCTAGTTATTTTGTTTTGTGCAGACAACAATAGACTTGATATGTCTATTCCGGATAAAAAAGATCATAGTTTTGAAGAATACGTTTGATCTACTATTGATGCCACTATTGCTGCAACTATGGCAATGGATTGTGTTAATGAATTAGGTTTAGGTTGTTGTTTTTTAGGCGGAATCAGATTTCAAGCTGATAAGATTAAACAAAGTTTAAATTTATCTGGTTCTATTACTCCGGTTCTTGGTTTGTGTGTGGGTTATCCAGCAAAAATTAACCCTATTCGTCCAAAAATAAACAAAGTTTATGATGAAAAATATTCATTATCTAAAGTTAAGGCAGAAATGAAGGAATACGACAAAGTAATGAATAAGTATTATTTAAATACATTTAAAAAAGATACCACATTTAAGAAAATAAATGCGGCATCTATTGATAAGTTTGATTCTAAAAAGAATAAAGAAATTTTAAAAGATCAATTTAAATTAAAAACTATTTAATTGATAAAATTTTTGCTTTAGCAGTAACGTTTCCGAACTTACTAATTTTAATCTTTTTATTTCCTAAAGATTCTTGTAATACGATTACTGGTGTAATAGTATCAAGTTTGTGTTTCTTAATTAAATCAAGGTTAGCTTCAACAACTAATTGTCCTAATTTAACTTCATCACCAACTTTAACTAAATGTTTGAAAACATTTTTGTTAGTTAATTTAACAGTGTCAATACCAATATGTACTAAGATTTCAACACCATTCTTAGACTTAATTGCATAGGCGTGGTTATTAACTAATACAACTTTACCAGCAATTGGAGCAACAAATTTACCATCTGTTGGGATTATTGCAAAACCTTTACCCATTATGTCTTGACTAAATGTTTGGTCTTTTACACTCTTAGTTGAAACAACTTCACCATTAGCAGGAGCGCAAATATTTAAAGGTTTTCTTGCTTTTCTTGCTTTAGCAGTTACTACTTTTGTAGTTTTAGCAGCAGGTGTAGGTAATTGAGTAACTACCGGAGCTTTTCCTGTGAATATATCTTTCATTTCATTCTTAATACGATCAGCAGTTGTACCAAATACAGCATAAACCGATTGTTTAGAAGGATACATAACACCCTTAGCACCTAAGTTCATTAATTCTTGTTTATTAACTTTCTTAGGATCGATAACTTGTACACGTAACTTTGTGATACACGCATCAACGTTCTTAATGTTTTCTTTACCACCATATGCTTTAATTACAGCATTTGATTGTTGGTTAATTTCAGAAGCTTGACCATTACCATTCTTTGCTAAGAAATCTTTCTTAGTAAATAATTTAATTTCATTTCCTTCTCTTCCTGGAGTTTTGATATCAAATTTCTTAATTAAGAAATAGAAACCAAAGAAATAGATAGGAATTAGTACTAATCCAATACATGCTGCGATTCAACAATTTGCTTTAGCACCAATTGCATCAGGTAAAGCACCATAAATAATAAAGTCAATGAAACCACCAGAGAACGTCATACCCATATGTGCACCAAATAAGTTCATCATTCAGAATGACATTGCACAGAAGAATGCATGGAATCCTCAATATAATCAAGGAGCTAAGAATAAGAATGTAAATTCTAATGGTTCAGTAATACCAGTTAAGAAACTTGTTAAAGCAGCTGAGCCAATGATTGAGAATGCAATCTTACGGTTACTGTTTTTTGGAGTTACAAGAATCATAGCTAATGCAGCAGCAGGTAATCCAAACATCATGAATGGATATTTACCTTGCATATATTGACCAGCATTTACTGTTCCATTACCTAACATATTACATAAAGTTTTGAATGTTAAAGTTTGCTCAACGCCATCAAGAGTTACGTGTTTACCGGCCAATTGTGATAATAAAATTCAACATGATTGATCACCATTTACTAAAGATTCACCAGTGTATCCTGTTGCTTGTGCAAAAGTAAATCAAGTACTATATGAAGTGCCATTGTAAATTATGTTGGCTGTAGCACTTAAATCAATATTTCCACCAACTGATGTATATCATAATGGTGTATAGAAAGCGTGGTGTAATCCAAATGGTACTAATGATCTTTCAACAAATCCAAAGATAAATGAGTTAAATCCATATGTGTACTTACCCATCATACCTAATCCTCAGCCCATTCAATATAATCCCATACCAAATGCAGGTCAAACTAATGAGAATAACATAGCTAATGGGATCATTGCTAAGAATGTAATAATAGGAATAAATCTTATTCCTGAGAAGAAACCTAAAATTGTAGGTAATTGAATGTTTTTAAACTTGTTGTATAAGAATGCAACAGCAAATCCAACAGTTAAACCACCAAATACTGATGTGCATAACGATTGAATACCAAGGTTCTTAGTAAAGATAGCACCATATTGTGTTGAATCTAGTGTTCAATATAAAAATTTATATATATCTTCACCTGTGGCATTTGTTGAAGGAATAATTAAAGCTGATTGTAATGCACAGAATACAATTCATCCAACAAATGATGAAAGACCAGCAACACCAACATCACCAGTAAATGTGATTGCAATAGCAATTGCAAATAGAACAGCCAAGTTACCAAAAACGATATCACCAGGTTCTTTAATGATTAAACCCAAGATTCTACCAAATTCTGAAGAAGCTTGAGAAGCAATTGCATTACCGATTCCTAAAAATAATCCGGCAATTGGTAACATTGCAATTGGTAACATTAAACCACGAGATAATTTAGCAATGAATTCTCTCACGCCACCAGAAGATTTTTCTGAATTTTGCTTCATAATGTTGTTTTGTTTTTTACTAGATTTACCTTTCGGTGTTAATCTGTGAACAGAATTTTTGATTGAATTAGTTGTTGACATAATTCTCCTATCTTAATAAGAATATTTTATTATTATATAAAAATTAACTATATATTAGTGTGAGAATAAAAAAATCTACATGTGAATGTAGATTTTATTGAATGTCTGATGCATCTCCCAGGTTAATTGACATACAACTTACCAACGCAATTCCAACAAAAAGCAAAACAACTGTGAAAAGTAGAATAATTGTAGCTTTGTTCTTTTTGATTCATCCAGCGAACCAATTGCTATATGCGATTTCGTTTTCAGAGACCGGGTATTTATAACTTCTTCAAAACCAAATCGCCATTGGAATACATGCAATTAAGCAAATTACACCAACAGTGATGAACACTATATTTTCAGTAGACATATAGTTTAATAATGTTTAACTAAATTAATTTAGAAGATTTAAGAACTTTTTGAATGCCTTCGATAGCAGCTGCTTCGTCTAATCCTTTAGCTTGGATTTCAATTTTGTTGTTTTTCTTAACACCTAAAGCCATTAAGTTAATTAATGACTTAGCGTTAGCTGTTTTACCGTCCATTAAGATCTTAATGTCAGATTTATATTTTGAAGCTTCGTTAGTAATTTTTGAAGCTGGTCTAGCATGTAATCCAATTGGATCGATAATTTTTACAGTGATTGATTTCATTTTATAACCTCGTATATATTTAATATTATATATGGAACATGTTACTAATAATAAAAAAGAATATGTATTCATATTCTTTACTAATGTAAGGAGATGTCTTGTTCTATCTTATAAAAGAGGGTAGTAGATCATCATTAATGAAATTCTTAATTTGTCAAGTTTTTTGGTGTTTTCAAGTAAGAACTTTTGATTAATTGTAGTTGAATTAAAAATAGTGAAGTTTACATATTCAGATAATTCGTTTGCAAGAGCAGTGTCTTTAACCAAAATAGCGTTTTCAAAATTTATTCATAATGAACGGTAATCTAAATTGTTTGATCCAGTAAACACATATTTTTTGTCAATAACCATTAGTTTTGAGTGAATAAAACCGTTGAATTCATAAACTTTAATTTTTGCATCTATCATTTTCTTGTAATTGTGTCTATTTAACAAAGTTACAAATGCTTTATCATCGTTTTGACCTGGACAAATTAATCTAACTTTTATTCCGCTTTGACTAGCAATAATTAAACAATCAACAATATCGTCTGTTGGAAAAAAATATGGAGTAATAATGTCAATTGATTTTTTGGCTTTCAAAATTAAGTTAATAACTTGATTTTTAATTGTTTTTCCTTCGTAGTCTGGGGAAGATTCAACAACTTGAGCTTGGATCTTATTATTAACTTTCTTAGGTATAAGAATTTTGTCTAAGTTGTTATAAACTTCTTTGTATTGTTTAGAGTCTTTTTTAACATCTGTCATAAAACAATAATCTTGACAAAATAATAAATTTAAGGTGTTTACAACTTCGCCTTCAACAATAAAATTAAGATCTTTGAAATAATTAGTTTTTTTATCTATTGATAAATATTCATCACCAATATTGCTTCCACCATATAACGCTATTTTGTTATCAATGATTATTCCTTTTCTATGAGAACGGAAGTTTGTGGCTCCTTTAAAAATGTTGATGCCATGAGGATTAAAGTTAGCAACATTAATACCGTTTTCTTTTAATTCTTTTATGTATTTCTTCGGAAATCTTTTTGAGCATCCTACTCAATCATAAATAAATCTAACTTTAACTCCAGATTTTGCTTTTTTTATTAACTCATTCATCAGTGAATCTAATCAGAAACCTTTATGCACAATATACATTTGTATATGAATAGTTTTCTTTGCTGATCTAATTAATTTAATTGATGTTTTATATAAATCTGAATTGTCTTTAATAACACTTATTTTATTATTTTTATAAATTGGACGAAAAGAATTTACTTTTGCAAAATTAAAAACATTTAACTCATCAGCTGTTAATCCTAATTGGTTGTTTTTATAGAATTTTTCGTTTTTAATGAAATCAACTTGAGAAGTGTTGTATTCCTTTCATTCTTTTCTTTTAAATGGTGTTGTTCCAAAAATGACAAATATTACATCCCCAATCATCGGAAGAGCTAAAACGACGAAAACTCAACACAGTTTTATCATCGCATATCTTGGTGAAGAAATAATATGAAAAGCAAAAAGTATATCGGTTAACAAGATAACAAGTAATACTGGAATTAATACATATGATTTGTCATATCCATAACAAATAAGCAAAACAAAAAAACTAAACAACGCAATTAGGATTATTGATGCAAAAAAAGTCATTCAAATCTTTAATTTGTTCATAGATGATTAATTAGTTTTCTTTTTTGACTTTTGTTGTTTTTCTCTTTTTTCAAATGTGCTTTTGTTTATTGTAATTAAATTACTTGCACTAAACATTTTAATTATTTGACTTGTAAGTTTTTCTGGAACATCAGATAATTTTTTAATTTCATCTAAGTGAACTCCTGTGATGTTTCCATTTGTTTCACTTACAACAAATGCAAAACAATCAAACTTTTCTGCAATACCGAACGCAGCACGGTGACGTGCTCCATATTGAACATTAATAATTTTTTTAGAAGTTGGTAGATAACTTGATACTGACACTATTTTTCAATTTCTTACAATGATAGCTCCATCGTGTAATGGAGATTTTTTGTTATAAAAAATTGTATATACAAGTTCGGGAAAAAATTCTGATTCAATTTTGTTACCAATATTAATATATTGATTTAAACTATCGTTTTTTTCTACCACAATTAATGCGCCAACCTTATCATTTGACATCTTAATTAAAGAACAAACAAGTTTCCCAATAAAAGACATCATCTTGTTGTATTCATCTTTATCTTTTTTCTTTAAGAAGTTAATTTTCTTAAAAACATCTTTTCCATCAATTCTTAAAAACTCACTTGTAAATTGAACAACAACGATTCAGCATACAAGGATGAATATTAAAATCAATAATATTATTAGAGTTGTTTGCATATTTATAAATTATATATTAATTAATTATTTAAAGTAGTAATCAAAACTATATGCCTTGTTACTATTAGGAGCAAAAGAACCTAGCTTAATTTTATAAAATTTAAATTTGTCTAGATTTTTTAACAAACACTTGTTTGATAAATCCGCTTCTTCTGGCAAAGTAATAATTACTTTATTTATCATTTCTTTACCAAAATTATTAATGAAAGTATTGATAAATTTTTCAATTCTAAAATTTGAAGAATTTAACACATCGACAGGATAAGGAAGAACTAAAAGTGCTTTGGAATTTCAAGATGAGTATCTAAAACGATAAGCAATTATGTTAGAAATTATTCTTTCAATTAACCTATATTCATTTTCATATTTTTTAATTAAATTTTTTTCGTTAATTTCAAATGGATATGATATTTTTGAGAAAACAATTAATTGATTTTGTTTTTCTAACGGAACAAAATCTACGTTAATAGAATTAAAATTAATTTCGCTATATAAGTTCTTGACTTCTATTTTTTCTTTCAAATCTAACAAGTTATTTTTATTGTTAAAAAAGATAATTTTTCCTTCAGCTTGTAGTGATATCATCGATCTACATTGAACAATTAACTCCTCAAACAAATTTGAATTAATACCATATATGGTTATTAAAAAATTAATTTTTGACTTAGGATCTACTAAATTATTAAAAACTCTTGATAATTGATAATTTATTACTTTGTCATCTTTTATTGCTGAATCTTTCTTTATAAAAAAACAAAAGTTCCCCTGAGTTGTTTTGAAAAATATTTTTGGTTGATTTTCGAAAACTTTTGTTAGTTGCTCGTAAACTAAAGAAATATTTGTATTGCTTAATTCATTGAAATCAATCATTACAAAATATCCAAAAATTATTTTGTTTTCTTTAATGAATTTGTAAAAATAATCTTTTGAATAATTAGAGTTTATGAAATATTTGTTTTCGTAACTTATGTTTTGCTTTATCTTAACTGTTTGACTAAAAAAGTCATTTATATATTTAGCTATGAAAATATATAAATACGAGAACAATAATACATTTGCTAAAACAACATATAAAATAGTTTCATCTCGATATTTTGGAATTGAAACTGTAAGTATTAAAAGAAAAATAGTTGATAAAAATGGAGCAGTAATTTTTAATATTTTATTTTTAAAAAAATTAAAACCAAGCCCAAACGCCTCAAATGTAATAATAGCAAACAAAACTATATACATTGAATCATGAGAAAAAATATTTAAATATGATGATCAAACTGCTATTGAAATAATGGTAAAAAAACCAGACGCATAAGGAGAGCAATAATATATTAACGGGAAGCATATTATTGAAAATAATAAAAAATTTGCTAATGAATATTGGACGTTTGAATCGAACTGTTGTATGTAATAAAAAAAGAATAATGAGAAAGTTCCTAAAATACCCCCAAAAATACTTTCACAAATTGGTTTAACTCATTTTTTGTTGTTATATGCGTTAAATAAAAATCTATTTTTAATATAGTAAAATATCGTTAGACAAAAAATAGAAAAAAGTATTGACAAAGCAACAATCGAATATAAACTTCCTATTTCTTTTTCAATCATTATTTTTTATTTTTCTTGTTCTTTTCTTTTGTAGAAATGTAATCTGCCTTTGAAATATATCCAAGCTTGAATAATCATTTGTTTTTCTTATTAGAAAATTTTGTTAAATCTGTATCTTCGTATTTTCTAACTAACTTTTTGTATTTATCTGTTTCAAAATACATCATTCTTGAAGTTTTATAAATAGCCGGAATTAAAAACGCTAAATAAACTGCCAATCCAAAAGCTATTAAAAAAACAACTATACCAAATCCAAATAGAATTGGTTGATTAATAATAGCATTATAGTCAGGTTTAAAATCATCTTTTGTAATGTTGAAATTAACTGAAAAAGAAAGCATTAGTGCTGATGCAATAAATAAAACAAGCAGACACAAAATAATCAAAGAATAAAATAAAGTAAATTTATTTCTTGATTGTTTTGTGTAATGGACTTTAACCATTTTTGTTGCCAATTTATCTACCATTAGTATGCTCTTCCAAAATAAACTAAATTCTTAGCTGGTTTACCAGTATAAAAACATTTCTTGTCAGATATTGCACATTTAATACATCTTGGTGTTATTCCGCCAGATTGTTGTTTTAATTTTTTCTCATCTTCAGGAGAGCCACCCCAAGGAGCCAATGCAATTTTCTTGCTATTAATTGCTTCAACTAGTTTATCGTACGAATCTACTTCAACAATAGATTCATCTAAACGTTTTTTAGCATTATTGAATAAATCGTTTTTGTACTTCTCAATAATTTCAGTAATCTTTGTCTCTATTTCATTTAGTGAAACATTAATTTTTTCTAAACTATTTCTAACGATGATTGTTGCGTTGTTATTTGCTAAATCTTTTGGACCAACAACGATACATATAGGCGTTCCATTAATTTCTTGTTCAGAAATTTTAAAACCAAACGAATTGTTTGATTCATCAATAAAAGTACGATATTTTTTAGATAAAGAATTATTTAATTCTTTTACTTTAGATAAAACTTCTGGATTTTTATCAAAAGAAATTGGAATTAAGGCAACTTGAACAGGAGCTATTCCAAAAGGTAAAACTAATCCATCATTATCTGCGTGAGACATAATGATAGCACCAATTATTCTTGTAGACATACCTACAGAAGTTTGGTAAACAAATTCAGGTTTGTTTTCTTTGTTTGTAAACTTAATATCATAAGTTTTTGAGAAGTTTTGTCCAAGATAGTGACTAGTACCTGCTTGTAATGCTTGACCATCTTTCATAACAGTTTCAATTGTGTATGTGTGTTCAGCACCAGCAAATCTTTCACCTTCAGTTTTTTCTCCCATTAGAGTTGGAATACATAAAAAGTTTTCAACAAAATCTTTATAAAGATTAATGCATAAAATTGTATGATCTTTTGCTTCTTTTTTAGATGAATGAATTGTGTGTAATTCAGTTCAGAAGAATTCAGAAGTTCTTAAAAATGGCTTAGTATTTTTTTCAGATCTAAAAACACTACATCATTGATTTACTTTAATTGGTAAATCTCTATATGAATTAACTATTGATTTGAAGTATGAACAAAATAAAACTTCAGAAGTTGGTCTTACTACGTATGGTTCAGTTAATTCTTCTTCGCCTTTTTTAGTTACTAAAAAAACTTCTGGAGAGAAACCTTCAACGTGTTCTTTTTCTTTGTTGAATTCAGAATATTTAATGAATAAAGGTAATTGAACATTTACAACACCTATTTCGTGAAATCTTCTATCTAATTCTTTTTGAATATTAGATCAAATAGCTCAACCATTAGGACGATAGATCATCGTACCTTTGATTGAAGAATAACTAACTAATTTTGCGTTCTCAACAACACTTGTGTATCATTTAGCAAAATCTTTTTCCAATGGAACTATTTTTGAATTAGACATAATTAATAATTATATATACATTTTAAAACTTATATCTTTAAGTATTTATAATAATTTTATGTTTTGTTTTAAAACAAAAAATATTTATAAAGAAACTATTAATAAATCAAAATTTATCTGTTTAAATTTTAATATTTCTGGTGCTGAACAAGCTAAAGAAATCATTAAGAAATTACATTCAGAATATCCAGATGCTTCACACATTTGCTACGCTTATATTCTTGGTAATAACCAAGAAGAATTCTTTTATTCTGATGATGGAGAGCCAAGTAAAACTGCTGGATTTCCGATATATACAATGATGCAAAAATATAAATTATCTTTTTGTTTGATCGCTGTTGTTCGATATTTTGGTGGAATTAAGTTTGGTGTCTCTACATTAAAAGATTCATTTGCTGCTTTAGCAGAAAAACTAATCAAATTAAATCAGTTAAGTAATGTTAAAAAAGTAGGGTTATACGAACTTAAATTTGGTTACGATAAAATTAAAATTTACGAAAATAAATTCAAAAACGAAATCATTAAAAAAGAATTTAGTGATGATGTTGTTTTTCACGTAATTTGCAATGAAAATAACAAAAAACTTTTAGAGCAAAATGATGCAAAATTAATTAATTCAGATTACTTATTAATTGATAAAAATTAAGCCAAATCTTGCTTTAATAATCTGTTTAATTCAACAGCATATTCCATTGGTAATTCACCAACAAATTCTTCAACAAATCCCAATACTAAAAGGTGTCTTGCATCTTTTTCGTTAATTCCTTTGGAATTAAGATAGAACATTTTTTCTTTATCTAAGTCTGTAACTTTTGCTTCGTGTTTTAAGAATGAAGATGAGTTAGAAATAATTTCAGTTGGGATTGTGTCACTCTTTGAAATTGAATCTAATAAAAGTGTGTCACATGTAACGGTTGATGATGAATTAGTTGCTTGCTTTGTAATATTTACTAATCCACGGTAGTTTGCAACACCACCACTATGAGCAATTGATTTAGAAATAATTAATGATTTAGTATTTGGAGCAAGGTGTATCATTTTTGCACCAGTATCTTGGACAACACCTTTATGAGAAGTAGCAATCGTAATACATTTTGCACTAGAATTTTTACCTGCAAGTATTGTTGCAGGATACTTCATGTTTAATCCACTACCTAAGTTTCCATCAATTCATTCCATGACACCATTTTCATCTACTTTTGAACGTTTTGTAACTAAATTTAAAACATTGTCTGATCAGTTTTGAATGGTTGAATATCTAAACTTGGCATTTTTACCAACAAAAACTTCTACAACAGCAGCATGTAAATTATTTTTGTCATATATTGGCGCTGTACACCCTTCGACATAGTGAGCAGTTGCTCCATCATCTATGATGATTAATGTTCTTTCAAACTGACCAACAGACTTTGTGTTGATTCTAAAATATGACTGTAATGGTTTATCAAGCTTAGTGTTTTTTGGAACATATAGAAAACTACCGCCAGATCATACTGCAGTATTTAGTGCAGCATATTTGTTATCAGTAAAAGGAACTAATTTACCAAAATACTTTTTTACTAATTCTGGGTGTTCTTTAATTGCTGTTTCAATGTTTGAAAACACAACATTTTTTTGTTTTAGTTCTGTTTCAAGCGAATGATAAACTGATTCCGAATCATATTGATCATTTACTCCAGATAAAACTTTTGCATGGTTTTCTGAAACATTTAATTTTTTAAATGTTTCTTTAATGTTTTCTGGAACCTCATCTCAATTAGTTTTGTATCCACCTTTAATTGGTGAAGAGTAATAAATGTAATCATCAAAATTAATAAAACTTAAATCAGGACCTCATTTAGGGTTTTTAAGTTTATTAAAAGCATTAAATGCTTTTATACGATTTTGTTTCATTCATTCTGGTTCATTTTTAATTTTAGAAATTTCATTAATAACTTCTAATGTTAGACCTTTAGAAAGTTCGACAACAGCTTTGCTCTTGTCGTTAAAACCATATTTATATTTTTTATTAAGACTATTTTTTTTCATCGTTTAAAGCTTCTTTAATAGCAACTATTCCAACTTTTGCACAGTTAATTCTATTAACTTGACGACTTACATTACTAAATACATAAAGTTCACCAAGTTTGTCTTCATTAAATTTTTTCTCATCTATCATTGATAGATAGTTGTCAATAATTTTGTTAGCTTCTGCTTTTGTTTTATTGACAACTAAACTTGCCATAATATCTGAAGAAGATGTAGCAATTGCACATCCTTCACCATGTAATTTTACATCAGCAACTTTTCCTTTGTTTGTTTTAACATAAGCTGTTATGTTGTCGATACAAGAAGGTGAATTATTGTTATAAGAAGAATAAGATTTATCGATTTTCTTTAAGTCTTTAACAAAATGTTTTGGATTCTCATAATGATCCAAAATTATGTATCTTCTTAAATCTTTATCATCATTAAATGACATGAGATAATTCGTCTCCTTTCTTGAAAGATTTTAATGCTTTTGCAAGATTATCAATATCTTGATAATCATTATAAACACCAAGAGATGCTCTCACATAAGCTTCAACGTTTGTTGAGCACTTAATTAATTTTGAACAAGAAACACCTGATCTAACAATAATATTTTTATTTCCTAAATATGAAGCTAAATCTTGAGAGTTTACTCCTTTAAAATTAAATATTAATGTTGGTGCTAATACGCCTAAGTTGTAATAAATTAAATTAGGAATAGTTTTTAATTTTTTATCTGCATATTTTTTTAATTCAACAATACGTTTTGTAATGTTTTGCATCCCAATTTTATTAATGTAATCGATAGCGGCTCCCCAACCGATAATTCCTGAAATGTTTAATGTTCCACCTTCAAATTTGTATGGAGCTTGTGCATATGTAAAATTTTCTTGAGTTACATCAGAATTCATTGATCCACCTAATTTTATTGGATCTAATTTGTCTAGTCATTTTGTGTTAATGTAAGCACACCCAATTCCTGTTGGACCAAACATTTTATGAGCACTTACTGCCATAAAATCAATGTTTCATGATTTTAAATCAATTGTGTGATGACTAACTGCTTGAGCTGCATCAACAATAATGATGATGTTTTTGTTGATTTTTCTAGCTGCAGCTGAAATTTTCTTTACATCAAGTTCATAACCATATAAGTTTGAAACATTACAAAAACTTAATACTTTAGTATTTTTCTTAATTAATTTAATAATTTTTTCTTCAGAAGGTAATTCTTTTTTAAAATCAATAAATCTAACATTTAAGTTGAAATCTTTTTTAATTTGTAATCAAGGGATGATGTTAGATGTGTGTTCGTGATTTGTTAATAACACTTCTTCATTTTCCTTGATAAATTTTCTTAATCCGAATGCAAATAAACATAATGATTCTGTTGCACCAGAAGTATAGATAATTTCTTTTGATTCACAGTTGAAATAAGAGGCAATTTTTTGTCTTATATCTACTTCAATATTTTTGTATGTTTTGTATGAAAACAACGAGTCTGTGTTGTGTGGATTTGTACTATATTTTGAGTAGTATTCAGTAATTGAATCAATTACACATTTAGGTTTTAGTGCTGTTGCGGCACTATCTAAATATGTATATTTAGGATTGTTTTTAAATCAAGGGAAATCTTTTTTTAAGTTTGTTAGTGTCATACTAAAATAATCCCATCACTTTCTTGTCTACTTTGTTGTAAACAGTTTTACAACTTTTCAAATCAAATTTGTTGTAGTAATCATATTCTGATCTAATTAAAACTGTTTTTGCTGTTTTAAAATCGATTCCTTTGCATGTTAAATAAAATAATTTTTCAGGATTAATTGAACCAACACTAACAGAGTGGTTGGCAACAATTTTGTTGTTGTCAACAAGCATTGAAGGAATCGCTAAAATTGTTGAATTGTCGTTAAAAATATATCCGTTAATTTCTTGATTTAACAAGATGTTTTCTGCAGATTTTGGTATTTTACTATCGATAAAAACTTTAGTTGATGAACTATTAAAACCAAAACATTTAACATAAATGTTAACTGTTGAATTCTTTTCTTGATTAATAGCAAAAGTGTAAGACTTATCAAATTTAGAATTGACAATCAAACAATGAATGCTTAAAACACAATTTTGTTTGACTGAAAAATTTAAAACATCATCAATATTTTTATCAGAAATGTCTGTAATAACCAAATCTAAATTAGAAGAAATATTCTTACTAATTTTTTGTGTTTTTTCGACATTTAATAAATCGATTTTATTTTTTCCCATGTTTTAAATCACAGCACATTATTGGCAAAGTTCTTATTGGTCTTAGTTTTTTTTCAAAAAATGAACTATATCCGTTCTTTTCAACAAAATTAATAATATCTTTTTGATTAGAAGCAGCCACTTGACCATCAACTAAAACGATTGATTTGTTTGGCTTAATATTCTTTAAAAAATCAATGTGGTGACTAACAATAATTGTTATTCAGTTTTTTTTGTTTTTATTAATGTAATCTGCAACTATTTTAATTGCATCTAAATCAAGACCAGAATCGATCTCATCAATAAGCATAATTTTTGGTTGAAGTAACTTTGCTTGTAAGATCTCATTTTTCTTTTTTTCACCACCAGAAAAACCCACATTTACGGAGCTTTTTAACAATTCATGTTTTAGTTTTACTTCAAGCATCGCGCTGTTTAAATTCTTATAAAATTCATAGAAATTTTTAGAGTTTTCTTTTGACAAAACTTTAAAAAATTCAAGCATTTGAACTCCATCAAGTTCAACTGGGTTTTGACTGCAATAAAATAGACCAAGTTTAGCTTTTTTATCAGTTGGTAAATCAGTTATGTTTTTACCGTTTAAAACTATCTCTCCTGATTGGATCGGATAATTGTAATGAGACATCAAAGATTTTAACAAAGATGACTTACCAGCTCCATTTGGACCAAGAACAGCCATTACATCTCCTGTTTTTAATGTAAAGTTAATGTTTTTTAATAAAACATTATTGTTTAAATTTACCGATAAATTGCTAACTAAGAATTTTATTTGCATATTAATAATATTATACATATATTTAAAAAATATGTGTGTTTATGGGTAATATGACTATAATATTAAATACTTTATAAATATAGAGGTCAAATTATGAAATTAAAAAAAACAATAATGTCAATCTTCGCTTTAGCGGCAACAGGATTAATCATTACGCCAATTGCTACTTCGTGTTCAGATGTAAGTAGTGATATTATCGACAACCTAGTTGATAAAGGTGAAAATGCAGATAAATTTTCATCTGTAGGCGAAAAAGGAGATAACAAAACTTCTTTGGAACAAGTTTTTACTGAAGCTCTTAAAACTAAAACTGGTTTTAATGCTTTTAAATCAAAACTTGTTGATGACGTTCTATATGATTGATATAAATCAAAGATTGACGACAAAAACCCAACTTTCAAAGACAATTGAAAGAAGTGAGAAAAAGATGCTAAGAAAGATTATGATGATAAAGTATCTTCTTACAAAGATTCTCATAGAAATGATTGACCATACTATTTTCAAAACGAAGTATTAGATCCAGTTGGTGGAACTAAAGATGCTTATATCCGTGACAAAATTTGTCAAAGTGTTAGAACAGAATTTACTGATCTAGTTTTTGCTACAGATGATTTGAAGTTACCAGCTAATTATGCACAAGAAGATTACAAATATGATGAAAGAAATGAAATTTGAAACGGTACTACTTCAAATACTTTTGATAACTCTAGTACATGATCAAAAATGGATTTCTTTAGTTCTGCTGATCCACTATACTTATCAATTCCTGCATTAGCTAATCAATATGCAAAAATACAAAAATATGTATTTAACCAATACATGAAAGTAGTTAGACCTGTATCTACTGCAATGTGTTTATGAAAATATTCTGCTCCTAAAGGTAGCATGGAAGATGTTTATAACAAAGATACAATTCCTTCTTCAGGTGGTGGAAGTGATACAAACGACGATACTAAAGGTATTACTGTAAGCTATGAATACCCATTTTTTACACAACCTGGCAGCCCTATTGGAAGCGACAAAACTGTAAGCAATACATATTTTGATTTTACAACTCAATGAAAGTCTAAACTTGCCTCAGGAGAATTACCATTTATCGATAAAGATGACCAAAAAATTAATATTCCAAAAGAATTTTCTGAAGATTCAGCAACATTAATGATTACTGAAAGCAAAACAGCTTTTAGTTCATTAGATGTATATTTTGCTGGTGCTGTTTCTGATTTATGAAGCGCTTATGGTACTGGTAATGTTGATAGCGAACATTTAAAGAATGATTATTTCAATAATGGTCTTGTCACTCCAGATTCACTAGAAAATGTAGACATATTAGATAACTTCTTCTTTAGAAACGATAGCACTAAAAAAGATGAAACATTTGGAGCATATTCACTTGATCTAAGCAAGCAATTCGCTTATACCGGAACTGGAACTGATACCATTACTAATTTTTCTTCTGCATTATTCAACCCATATGGTGTGTATGCTGCACACAATGGTGTAGAAGGAGTTAGATATGTTGTTCCTGCAGTGAGACTTACTGCAAAAGCTGCTGGTTCTACAGAAAACACAGCATTACCTATGATTCTTATTCGTGACACTTTCGGTGTTCACCTTATTGGTTTAGATTGTGCTAAATATATTGCAAGTTACAAAGATAGCGCAGGTAAGGTAAATCAATGAGAGGCTGAAAGTAATGTATTAAAATATCGTTCTCTTATGGAAAGTTATAACTTTGGAAATCAAGGTACTGGAATGACTTTGAATTCAAAGTTAAAAGATTACTTCAAAAATAATTTAGATGACTTAGTCTTGGGCATGTTAAAAGATGGATGAACTGCTTATTCTGGTTCTGAAAAAGATGCTGTTGAGAAAGAGATTTTTAATAAAGATGTTTGAAATGATAAAGACAATCTTGATAAGATTCTTGATTTAGTTTCTGCCGGAAATCAATACTACAACTATTATGATTTGGTAAATACTATCGATGAAGCAAATAAAAAATTGTTTGATACTTCTTCTAAATATGTTACAAATAACTTACTTCGTAAAAATGGACAAATAACTACTGACGTTTATAAAAACGGTGTAGCCAACTGTTTACCTTTTACAATTGTTTCTGGTATCGTCGGTGGATCTTCTAGTTCTTTTGATAGTGCATCATCATTATTCATGTCAAATACACATTATGAACCAATTAAATTAGTGTATGGTTATGATGATGACTACTTAGCTGGACCACATAGTATGGTTGATAGAATTACAAAAAATTTCTTAGATAGTCTTTTAAATGATCTAACAGCAAAAACTGATGCATATTGAAATTGATCAAATCCAACCGGAAATGCTTCAAAAGATGGTTCATTAAAATATAGCGAACACATTTTTGTTAATCGTGGAACTGATGATACAAATGACGAAAAAACTCATGATGCTATCAACTTTGTTTACAACGCTTTTGGTGGATCTGGTTCAGATATGTCAAACATTATTAAATATAATGCATATAACGATTATTTGTCATTAGGTGACGATAAGTTTAGTGAATCAGATTTTGATAACGCTTTAACTTCAATATATAAAACTGATAAGGTAATTTCTGATAGTACTCCTCTTTCATATTACAACAACGGTGAATTACCTACTGCAAGTTCATACAAGAACTTAGTAAATCAAGCTTACAATGCAACATCATGAAAATCTATTACAACAAATGCTCAAACATTTAGTTCTGATTCGCTTAACTATCAATTAACTCTTGCAACATTACATTGATTAACAAAAAATAATTACAAACAATTGTTTACTCAATTAAGAAACACTATTCCTGATTTCAGTTCTGCTGCAATAGTTTGAGCTGAAAAAGATTTAATTCCTTATAACAAAGATTTTACATATGTTTGTAAAACAACTGGCACAGCACAAACTGCTTCATATGATAAAATTTTTGGTTTCCAATCAAATTATTTAGGTAAATTTGATAAAACATACCAAAGCACTAATGTTGATAAAGAAGAACATCCGTATAACGATGCAGTAACTTCTGGATTTATTTCAAATCCTTATTATTATCATTTTGCTCCACTTCCTTATACAACAACAGGTACCGAATCTGCCCCTTCTACTATGGCTACTTTAGATATGGGAATGGGTTTTGTCGGTATTCAAACGTCTTCTTCAAGTCCTGAACTTGATTCTGAAGTTTCTGACATCATCTTCAGTAGAAACAACAAGCACTTGTATAATTCTGTACAAAACGCTACTACAGACCAACTCGGTACAAAAGGAGAAGGATCTTTATATCAATATGGTTCAAAAGCCAACTTAAAAGGATTAATTCAAGACAACCATTCAATCGAATCAATTAAAAGTTATGCTTTAGCTATTGAAAACGCAATTCCTTATAATCCTAATTTTGAAGTTATCATTTCACAAATTAAAAATGGTAAGAAGTCTGATGGTACACCTCTATCAGGATGAAAAGAATATTCAGACTTATTGTTAAGTGCTTTTGATAGCAAAACAGAAAACGTGGACCCTATCATTACTGATGATATGTTTAAAGGATTCAACTTTAAAACCGGTGGCCTTGGTGGTGTTCAATTAAAATCTAACGATAGCACATATGGATCTGCAATCAAATTATCTACTGGCGAATTTGTTAGAGCATACATGATCCAATTCAGTAAAAACGATTTAGTTGGTACAGATGATGAAGTTTACAAAAACTTAATTCATATATTTGGTTCAACATCTGACACAGGTGGTGTTGGTGAAGAAATCTTAAAAACCATCGCAGTTCAATATGCTTTAAAATCTAACATCAAATCTTCTGCAATTACAGATATCATTAAAGAAGTATTTGATGGTCAAAAAGTTACAGTTTATGACCGTAGATTAAATGATCAATTAGGTGATACTTGAGTTATAAACTGAAAACACTCAAACTAATTTTAAAGACTTTTAGTTAAAAAATAATAGCCTGTCAATGTTGGTTCATCCAAGACAGCTATTTTTTTTGCATATTCTTTTTGCTTTAAAAACATTAAATTCTTTGACTTGCCACCACAAACACAAAACTTATTAATTTTGTATTTTTTAGAAGTAAAACAAATCAAACTATCAACAAATCCTTTTGCTAAATGGTTTGCTCCAGCAGCTAATGCTGTTGGTGTATCGTGTCCATAATCAAATCAGTTATATAAATTTTTCTTACTATCAAATTTATTTGTTCTTGTTAATTCTGTAGAAGAATTTAATGTATCAAACGCTGATGAAAAACTAGGAGCAATCATTACACCATAAAGCTTCTTGTTATCAACCGCTATTGAAAAAGTTGCAGTCCCAAAACTAATTGCACAGCACTTCTTATATTCTTGTTTTATATATAGAGCTAATCCTAAAATGTCTGTTCCGATTTCGTTAAGGTCAAATTTTGACAAATCAAAATGTTTAAGAAACATCTTGTTTTCAATTAGTTTTGCTTTTACTTTATAAGTTTTATAAAGTTTATCAATAATTTTATTGTTAAAACTAGGAATAACACTCCCTATATAGATAGAAGATATTTTTTCTTTTATTGTTGGTAGTTTAACTTTTAAAATTTCTTCTTTTGGAAACTTAACGATTTTCGTTAAATTATTATTTTTAAAATATCCAATTTTTATGTTTGTGTTTCCTGCGTCAATGATTATGTTCATATTTTTTTAAAGTGTTTATATAAAATATATTATATGAAAGTTGCAATAATCATTTTTATAGTTTTATTAGTTGTATTAAGTTGCTTGTTCTCTGGAAACGAGACATCTGTAACAACCCTTAAACCATATCAATGATTATCAAGAAAATCAAACGATACTAACAAAGTTAGAAATAAATGTGTATTGAAAATTTTAAATAACTATTCAATGGCGCTTGGTTCAATATTAATAGGTAATACAATATCTAATATTGTTTGTTCTTCTTTGGTTACATTATTAGTTGAAAGATATTATAGTAATGCATATGTTGCATTAGCTACTGGTATATTAACATTATTTGTTTTAATCTTTTGCGAATATTGACCTAAGACATGAGCTAAAAGAAATGCTATTAAATGAATGTCTTATTTTTGATGAACAATAATTAGTTTTTATTATTTATTGTGACCATTATGCAAATTGTTTCAAAAAATATTTGAAAGAGATGAAAAACCAGCTACAGCTAGTGAAAACGATGTTAACTATTTAGTTAAGACTATTCAACAAGAAGGAATTCTTGAAAGAGATGAAGCAAGTCTTGTAAATAACGCATTAAAATTTGATGACACTCCTATTTCTTCAATAATGATAAGAAGATTTGCAAGTTTATCTACAAATGATACCGCTCAACAAGTTAGGAATAAATTTATAAAAACTAATTATTCTAGAATGCCTGTATTGAATTCAAAGGGTAACGCTGTTGGTTTTGTATTAAGTAAAGATATATTAAGAGATTTTGTTTATGACTATGACTCAATACAAAATTTTAGTTTAGATAAATACATTAAGACTCTTCACACTATTACATGTGCTGACAACCTTGACGATGCATTGAGAATAATGCAACGAACCAACACTCATATGTTGGGAGTTATTAATTCAAAAAAGCATCGTAAACTTTCAGGAATTGTTACTATGGAAACAGTAATAGAACAATTAGTAGGAAAAATATATGATGAAAAAGATAAAGTAAATGATATTCAAGCTATTAATTCATTTACATGAATTGTTGACCCTGATGTTAATGCTGCATCTTTCTTTAATCAATACTTAGGTTTAAATCTATCAAATAAAAAAATTACTATGGAAACATTTTTAAAGAGAACATTTAAATTTAAACACAATATTAAAGGTTCTAGATATAGAGCAAAGAAATTCTCAGCTACTGTTGTAGGCTCTCAAAAAGGAAAAACTTTAAAGTACGAAATAACAAAAATTTAGTTGTAGTGATTAAAAGTACCATATTTTGATGCTTTTTTTAATGCTTTAATGTTCTTATTCATTTCTCTTATTGCGTGAGAAGAAATATTTACTAATGATGGATTAGATACAAAGAATATTGTTTCAATGTTGTTATCTAATTTATAGTTGGCTTGAGCTAAGACTAATTCGTATTTAAAATCTTTTACATCTCTTAATGATCTTACAAGATATTTACATTTATTTTTTTTAGCAAAATCTATTGTAAACCCACTATTTAGTGCAACCTCAACATTTTTAAGTTTAATTTGTGCAATTTGCTTTTTAACTTTTAAAAATCTTTTATTTAAATCGTCACGTTCCTTATCAATATTGATTGATACAACAACAAATAATTTATCAAACATTTTTGCTGCTCTTTTAATAATGTCTATATGACCCTCATGAAGAGGATTAAAAGATCCGGGGAACATCGCAATTTTCATATATGTTTTTGAATTATATAATTATATATAATTATATAAGTAACTTATATAGGAGAAAATATGTCATTTATTGAAAGTTTAAAAACTAAATTATCTAGTAGTTCATATAAACCAAAAATTGTTCTTGCCGAAGGATGAGACAAAAACATTCACGAAGCAGCACAACAATTATGAAAAACAGGGGAAGTTGTTCCTTTCTTAATATTTAGAACACGTAGTGAAGTTTATGAAGATGTTAAGGATAACTACATCGTTATTGAAGAAATGGATTTAGACAAATATGCTAATCAATTGTTTGAATTAAGAAAAGCAAAAGGTTTAACAATTGAACAAGCTAAATCTTTAGTTAAACAACCTAACTATTTAGCTTCTTTAATGGTAAAGATGGGTGAAGTTGATGGTGAAATTTGTGGTATTCAATATACAACAAAAGATACATTGAAACCAGCACTTCAAATTCTTAAAACTGCACCTGGTGCTAAATTAGTTTGTTCAGCATTTGTAATGCAAAAAGGTAGCGAACAATATATCTTCGGTGATTGTGCAATAAATATTAATCCAAATTCTGAACAATTAGCTGATATTGCATTAGGTATAGGTCAATTTGCTAAAGATGTTGTAGGAATGACTAACTTAAAAATTGCTTTATTAAGTTATTCAACTGCAGGTAGTGGTGCTGGTGAATCTGTAGACAAGGTAAGAGGCGCTCACGATATATTAATGAATAATTCTGCAGCTCAACAATTCCAAATTTCTCCTGAAATTCAATTTGATGCATCTTTTGTTCCTGAAGTTATGCATAAGAAAGCAAAATCTTTAGATTGAGATACAAATGCTAAGATCTATGTATTCCCTAACATTGATGCAGGTAACATTGGTTACAAGATTGCTCAAAGAATGGGTGGATACGAAGCAATCGGTCCAGTATTAATCGGATTAGCTGCTCCAGTAAATGACTTAAGTCGTGGTGCTTCAACAAGTGATGTAGTTAACTTGGCTTATATTACAGGATATCAAGCATTAGTAAAAAGAAATAAATAATAAAACAAAAACTCCCATTTGGGAGTTTTTTTATTGTCTTACAACTTTTCAATTAGTAACATCAAGTGAGTTTTTGCTAAGCAAATCTAAAATTTCTTTGTCAGATACATTAGCACATTTTATTAAATATATAATACCGTTATTTGGGCAACCTCTAAATAAGTTACCCGTCATTTCTCAGCTTGGTAAGCCATGAAGGTTGTTGAATTTAATTGTGTGTAAATTTAGACTTAATGCAAAAGCATCATGATATATATATGATAAGTTATTACCAGTAAATGAAATCGACTTCAATTCTGAACCGGCACCAATAAAATAACCTGTTATTTCTTTAAGTGAAGCTGGAAAAACTGCTTCTGTTAATATATGTGGAACTGCACAATAACCTAGCGTTTCCAAACTTTCAGGAAAAATTATTTTATCAAATAATTTGTTATTATTAGAAGTTGAATCAGATGAAGAAAAAGCAAAATCGTCAATTTTTTTTAGTTTTTTTAAATTACTCAAATCTAATGTTTTATATTGTTTAGAATTATTTAAAAAACAATCTTCGAAAGCTTCTTTCCCTATTGTTTCAAGAGATGAGTCTTGTTCAAAAGAAATCGTATAAAGTGAAGGATCATCCATAAAAGCTTTGTTATTAATGATATGTAGAGATTTTGGAAAAGATATATATTTACAAGAGATAGATGTAAAGGCATTTACATCTATTTCATTTAAAGCATGATTCTTTTTTAAATCTAAATCATCACGAATAGAATTTGCATGACAAAACGCTGATGATCCTATAGAAGTCAATGAATTATTCTCTTCAAACAAAATACCAGTTATGTAATCTGGAATAGTTGATTTAAAAGTAAAAATATCATAAAAAGAATTATTAGCTATTTTGTTTATTCATCCCGGTATACATAGTTTGGTATATCCTTTATCTTTATAATCTTCTTCTTTAAATGAATAATTGAATCCTCACAATTCCCATCGATTATTATAGTTATCATAATTTAAAACTTTATCTGGTGGCAAAACATTATAGTCAAACACTTTAAAAGAAAATTCTTCTGTATCGATTTCAAAATCTTCCGAATTTCATCTAAATACTATTTTGAAATTGAATCTCTCACATTTTGTAATACCTGATGTCCATGATAATTTATAAGTATTATTTTTATCTGTTTTAGTCTCACTAATGCTCAACCATGATGGTATCTGATTATCTGATACAATAGTGCATGTAAGATCGGAAGGAATATCTTTGCTTTCTGTTGGAGAAATTAACATACTTTCTTTCGATTCGCCTTCAATTCCTTCAGATCATGAAAAATTTTGTATTCCAAAATAGCTATATTGAATATAAATTTTTTCTTTTACGTTCAATGTGAACAAATTTGAAACAACATAATCATCACTATTAATTTTTGATACAGTTTTAACTCTAAAACTATATGATTGGTTTTTGTGTAATGCTTTCCCGTTTCATGAAAATTGGCAATTGTTGTTATAAGGCAGTAAGTCAACCCATGTATCAATATGTGTATCTAACTCATCAATAATTTCTCATTTTAAGTCAGGAACGTTTGATTCATCTTTTGTATTAATAGTTAAAATATTATCTGTTTTTTTAGGTTGCCCTTCTCTTATATCAATATCATAACTATTACATTCACATAACAAATTTGATTCATGGTGTTTACACGAAGTTAATGATGGAGAGACTACACAAATTGAAGACAGCGACAACAAACCCAAACTAAATATTTTTCAAATTTTTTTTCATTTTTCCTCCTAATGTATACAACAAAAAAATCTATTAGTGCGTTAATACACCAATAGATTGATTAACAACAGTTAATCTATTATCTAATATATATATATATATATTGACTTTGTCATATAAAAATATTATACTAAATTATTTTTTTGTTATATAAGAACGATCTCTACAGTCTGTGAATTGTCCAGTTAAAACTAAAATAAGATCTATTAATCACATTACGAATCGGATCAGACCACATACTGCATATGCATACCGAATTTGCGGAACATCTCATCAAACTGAACCACATATTCCTAATATAAGACTAATTAATGCAAGTAAACCTGCAGTTAAATGATAATCAGCTGTTCAAAATTTAAATGTGTAATCTCTGTGGATTCCTAATCATCCAAAAACAATAGTAAAGAAAACAAGTAGTTTATAGTTTATCACTCTTGTGCTTCTGTGTTTTAATCTGTCTTTTTTTTCATTACTTAATGGTTTACCGTTTATTCTAATCATATGGACGAATTATAAGTAAGATTAGAATATTTTAGGTAAAGCTGTACCAATTAAAATCATTATTAACATTGTTAATAAGAATACTAATAAAGTTTTTCAAGCTCCTCTATAGTAGTCGTTTAATGATACTTTACATAATGAACATCCAGCAACAAATGGGCCAGCTGTTGGTGAGAATAAGTTAACAAATCCGTTTGCTAATGAGAATGTTGTAATTGCACCACTTACTGTTAATCCAGAAGTTGAAGTTGCAATTGCAGGACCCATTACAGGGAAAACAGTAGAAGCAAAACCACTTGTAGAAGGAATCAAGAAAGAAAGCACAATGAAAATAACGAATATTATTAATATTCCTAATTGTGCATTTATTGAATTCATCATGTGTGATAAACCATCAACCAAAATATTGTTAAGCCCTGAAGATGATAACATCATTGATAATCCTCTTGCGATTGCAATAATAAATGCAACTCCAACAAAATCTTTTGCTCCAGTAAAGACATTTTGTAAGAAATCTTCTTCGCTCTTTCATGTAATGACGCCGATGATAATTGCTGAAAAGAAAAATAAGAATGACATTTCAATTAATGATCAAGAACCAATTGCACCTGCTCCAGTAACAATAAATGGAAGATTTTGAGCTAATCAGTTGTTAAATCATTCAAAACCTGTAAATCCGGTTAGTCCTTTTCAGTCTATAACCATTAAGATCATAAACAAGAAAGTTAAACCAAAAATACAAAGAATAGCTTTTCTTTTTGTAGTTAATGGGTATTCATCATTACTACCAATTTTGAAATGTTTGTGATGTTGTTTGGTTTGTTCGTAAACAACAGAACGAGTCGGATCTTTTTTTACTCTATAAGCGTGATATGTCACACAACCTATACCAACGACAATAAGTAATAAATATGTCAATACTCTTCATGCAATACCTGTTGTAGTAGTTAATCATTCTACACCAGCAGAAGTAACAGCTGGAGCAATTAAAAATGGGTTGAGAATAGAACCAGCAACACCAAGACCTGCACCAAATAAAATTGTAAATAATGATGTTAGTGTATCAAATCCTGCAGCTAACATTATTGGTGTAAGAATTAAATAGAAAGGAAGAGTTTCTTCACACATACCAAATGTTGTTCCACCAATAGAGAAGCATAACATTAGAACAGGAATCAAATAGATTTCTTTACCTTTTAGTTTTTTAATAATTGTATTTACACCAGCTTCAATAGATTTTGATGCATTAACAATTTGTAAAAACGCTCCAATACATAGTAAGAAGATAATTAGTTCAGCTACATCAACAAACCCTTTTACAGGAGCTAGTATTACATCAAGAATACCAGGAACAACAGCTCCTTCATCTATTTGACCACGTGACAAATAAATTATTCAGATAATTAAGGCTATAGCTAATGTCAAAAAGAAAAGAATAGTATAAGCACTAGGTGAATACTTCTTCTTGTTTCCTAGCAACTTGTTTTCTTTTGTTTTATATATGAAAGATATTATTGCACCAGATATAGGAACTCAAGTTGTATACAAATATGCAAGGAATTTTTTATCCTTTAAATGTCTTAAATCTTGCTTTGCAAGAAAAGCAGTAAAGATAATAATCAAACAAAATGAACCAGCAAATAAAAAACTTCCAAAACCAAGATTTGCATAAAACTTGCTTGTGTCATCGCCAAAAGCAATCTTTTTACATGCAAAAGTTAAAATATAAAAAATTAAACTGTAAGTAAAAAATAAATTGGATCAAATTATTTTGTTCCAGTATTTTTTTTGTTTTGTTTCTTGTGTTAGTTTTTCCATAATTATTCTCACTCAATTGTACCTGGAGGTTTTTGTGTTATATCATACACTACACGGTTGATACCTCTAACTTCATTAGTTATTCTTGTAGAAATAACTTGTAATACATCGTATGGAATTTTTGCAAAATCAGCCGTCATTCCATCGATTGATGTAACAGCTCTTATAACTATTACATCTTCATAGCTTCTTTCATCACCTTTAACTCCAACAGTCTTTACATTAGGCAAAACTGTAAAGTACTGTCAAATTGATTTATTTAGGTTTGCTTTTGCAATTTCCTCTTGAAGAATTCTATCTGACTCTCTAACAAGTCTTAATTTTTCATTAGTAATTTCTCCTAATGTTCTTATAGCTAAACCTGGACCAGGAAACGGTTGACGACTTACCATTTTTTCAGGAAGACCAAGTTTTCTACCTAATTCTCTAACTTCGTCTTTAAATAATATATTTAAGGGTTCGATTAGCTTGAACTTCATATCTTTTGGTAAACCACCAACATTGTGGTGAGATTTAATTGTTTGAGCTGTACTTGTTCCAGATTCAATTACATCTGTATATAGAGTTCCTTGAGCTAATCATTTAATACCTTTTTGTTTGTTTGCATAGTTATCAAACATATCAATAAATAATTTACCGATAATTTTTCTTTTCTTTTCAGGTTCTGTAACACCTTTAAGTTTTCCTAAGAAAATCTTTTGCGCATCAATCTTTGTAAATTTAACTCCAAAGTTACTAAATGCATCTACAACATCTTGTGCTTCGTGATATCTTAATAATCCGTGATCAACAAATAAGCATGTTAATTGTTTACCAATTGCTTTAGCAATAATTGCGGCAGTCACCGCTGAATCAACTCCACCAGATAATGCACAAATAACTTTATCTTTGCCTACTGTATCTTGAATTTTCTTTACTTCTTGCTTGATGAAGGATTCCATGTTTCATCATTTTTTTGCTTTACAAATACCAAAAACAAAGTTACTTAGTAGTTTGTTGCCTTTTAATGTATGAACTACTTCTGGGTGAAATTGAACACCATATAAGTTCTTCTTTGTATTAGAAATAATTGCAAATTTACATGTAGAGGATTTTGCGTTATTTACAAAGCCGCTAGGTATTTTATCAATTTGAGTACCGTGTGACATTCAAACTTGCTCTGTTTTTGATAAACCTTTTGTTAATGGTGATTGTTTTAAAATTTGAATTTTTGTCTTACCGTATTCTTTTTTAGAACAAGGAATGACTTTGCCACCAAACATGTGTGACATTAATTGAACACCATAACAAATACCAAGAATTGGTAATCCTAAATCAAAGATACCTTTGTCAATTTTTGGAGCACCTTTAGCAAATACCGAATTAGGTCCACCAGAAAAAACTATACCTACAATTGATTTATCTTTTTTAATATCAGCAGGTTTTATTGTGTTAGGAACTAATTCACTATAAACACCTAAGTCTCTAATTCTTCTAACAATTAATTGGTTATATTGACTTCCAAAGTCAACAACAATAATCTTATTATTTTCCATGGTAGTTAGGAGCCTTTTCTACAATATCTAAATCATGAACGTGAGATTCATTGTAACCAGAAATAGTAATCTTAACAAATTTACCTTTTTTCTTTAACTTGTTAATGGTTTTAGCACCAGAATAACCCATACCACTTCTTAAACCACCAACTAATTGGTACAAAATATTTCCTACAGATCCTTTGTAAGCTAATTTTGCTTCTACACCTTCAGGTACTAATTTAGAAACATCTTGGTTGTTTTGGAAATAACGATCACTTGAACCACGTTTCATAGCAGCCATCGAACCCATACCAACATAAGATTTAAATTTCTTACCACCAATAGTAATAATTTTTCCAGGAGCTTCGTCTGTTGCTGCTAACATACCACCTAACATAACCGAATCTGCACCAGCAGCAATAGCTTTTGTTATATCTCCAGAATATTTAATACCACCATCTGCAATTACTGGAACACGTCACTTTTTTGCATATTTATAAACACTTGCAACTGCTGTTAATTGTGGAACACCAATACCAGAAACAATTCTTGTAGTACAAATAGAACCAGGACCAATACCAACTTTTAATGCGTCAGCTCCTGCTCTAACTAAATGTCTAGCACCAGATTTAGTAGCAATATTACCAGCAATTAGTTGTAATTTTTTATATTGCTTTTTAATCATTTTTACTTTTGATATTACATTGTAAGAATCACCATGTGCACTATCTAAAGAAACAACGTCAACTCCAGCTTCTACTAACGCTTTCACTCTGTCTAGAACGTTGTTTGCAATGCTGACTGCAGCACCAGCAATAAGCCTTCCGTTTGCATCAACACATGCATCTGGATATTGTTTGTGATTAAACTTATGTTTTTTAACATTAGCAACCATCTTTGCTTGTTCTTGGATAGATAAATTTTTATGTATAAAAGCAATTCCGCCATTTAGTGCCATTGCAATTCCCATCTTATCTTCACTAACTGTATCCATTGCAGCTGAAATAATAGGAATGTTTAAATTTATCTTCTTTGTTAGTCTGGTTTTTACACAAACATCACGGGGTATAACATTTGAATAATTAGGTATTAATAGAACATCACCAAATGTTCTTCCGTATTTTACATTTTTTAACATAGTTCGTCAGTATTCTTATATATAAGATAATTTTATATTAAAAAACTACATTTTAATAATGTAGTTTGCTAGGATATGGATTGGCGTTTATTTACTCTTAGGCTTTAATGGCATTGAAAATTTGTGAGAATTAACTTTATGCAATCTTTCAATAGTTTGTTTTGACTTTAAAGATATTTTTTTGCCAGATAAATAAGCATCAATTTCTTTGTATGTAACACCCATTTCTTTTTCATCTGTTTGATCGTTAAATAAACCAGCACTCGGTGCTCTTTCAATAATTGATTTTGGTAACTTTAATTCTTTAGCTATTTCAAAAATCTCAGATTTGTTTAAGTTGGCAATTGGCATTAAGTCGCAACCGCTATCACCAAATTTTGTGAAATAACCAAGGTATAATTCATCGGCGTTTGATGTACCTAACACTATGTGTTTTTTCTCAGATGCTAATGCAAACAAAGTAGTCATTCTAAGTCTTGGTTTAATGTTCGCTAAAGTCATTTTGTCTTTAACTTTTATAGTTTTTATAAGAGTTTGAAATTCTTTCTTTAAATTAATTGTTCGAATATTTACTTTTAATTTTTTAGCTAATTCTTTTACACATTTTTTGTCTAATGTAGAATTACCAATATCTATAAAAACATATTGAGTTTCTAAATTAGTAAATTTAGAAATAATTCCAGCTACAACAGCAGAATCAATTCCACCAGAAATTCCTAATGTTACACCATTTAATTTGTAAGATGTAACATAGCTATTCACTCATTTTGCTATATTTTGTATTTGTTTTTGAACTTTATTCATATTTATTCAACTACGAATTCTAAATCGTAGATTTTTAAAGTATCCCCTTTAATTGCTCCTAATTGTTTAGCTTTGTTTTCAACATCAATTGACAACATTTTTTGATTAAACCTAATTATATTATCTTTAGTAGTTAAAGGTATTTTGTATGATCAATATTTTAAGAATTCAGATTCTACTTGTCATATATGATCCTCAATCATAGTAATTTTTAAATCTTGTTTGTAATCTTTTTGCTTTTTTAATTCAATGACTTCTGTATCTGATACTCTAGTATCAAGAGCTTTTTGGTTTTTTGCTTCTTGTTCAATATATATTTTGTAAACTTGATCAAGTAATTTATCTAAATTTAATTTGTCTTTTGCAGAAATTACTAAAACATCTTTTAATTTAGCTTTATTGCAGAAGTCCTTAACAATAGACTCATCTGAACACATGTCAGATTTGTTTAGAACTACTAAAATTTTCTTTTTAGTTAGTTTGTTATTAAATTTAGATAATTCATCATTAATTGTTGAATAAGCTTGGAATAAATCATCATTATCGATTTCACTTAATGAAATTAAGTGGATTAGCATTTGGCAACGTTCGATATGTTTTAAGAAATCATGACCAAGACCTTTTCCTTCGCTTGCTCCTTCAATTAAACCAGGAATATCTGCAAAAACTAAATTTTTATCTTTGATAGATACAGTTCCCAATACAGGAACTAAAGTTGTAAATTGATAATTAGCAATTCTTGGTCTTGCGTTTGATAATGCACTTACTAATGTAGATTTCCCTGCATTAGGAAAACCAATGATTCCGACATCAGCAACATATCTTAGCTTTAAATCAATTTTTCTTTCTTCACCTAAATCACCATTTTCAAATAAAGTTGGTGCTTTATTAAATGATGATTTAAAAAAAGCGTTACCGTGTCCACCTTTACCACCATTACAAATAGTGTAAGTTTGACCAGATTTAAGAATATCTACAATTAATTCTTTAGAATATGCGTCATATATAGAAGTTCCTAAAGGAACTTTGATATAACAATCTTCTCCTTGTTTTCCTGTAGCCATTTTAGTTTGGCCGTTTTCTCCATTTTCTGCAAAAATATTTTTCTTATTTCTTAAATCAAAAAGAGTGTTGATGTTATGATCACCAATAATGATGATGGATCCACCATTTCCTCCATCACCACCTCACGGGCCACCTTCTGGGTAGTGCGCTTCTCTTCTTCAAGAAACAACACCGTTTCCACCATTACCAGCCTTTAAAGTTAAAGTACATTCATCAACAAACTGCATTATTTCTTATTTATATCATCTAAGTCGATATATTCTTTATCGTTTTCCTTACGATAATTATCCACTAAATTATTTAAATCATTGTTATAAACATCAGCAGCTTTCTTTTCGGATTTCAATTCATTAGCCAATGTTTGTGCATTTCTTGTTGTAATAAAGAATTTGTTAACAATACTATTTGTGATAAAAAATGAAATTAATCCACAAGCACAGGCAATAACCATTCTTAGCAATTCTCTTCAGAATTCGTTTGATTCTCCTCAATAAGGAATTAAAGCCGTTAAAAAGAAAACAGTACAAACTATTGAAGTAGTCAAGCTTAAGGGAATAATGTCATAGTTTCCTCATTTAAACAATTTAAAAAATAGTGGATAAATAATTGAAAGTGCAATACCTATAAATACGTATATTAAAACATTAGGATTAAATCATTGCTCAAACGCTATGATTTTGTATTTGTTACCAACACATTCGTTTTTAAATGAATCAAAATCTGCAAATCCTCAAGATTTGATATTGTGGTATTTGTCTCATAATCATTGAGCATTATCATTAGTAACTTTACCAGATCATAGCGTTCCGTTAACAGGAACTATGTAGTCTTTATTTAATAAATCAATTTCTCCAACAAGTAACCAAACAATAAGAAAATAAAGAAGTACTATAACTCCTATTGATACTGTGGTAACTCAAGGTTTGGTTCTCATTGAATAACTCATATATTTATTTTACTAGTAAAAATAAAAAAACAGAATGTTCTAGAGCATCCTATTCTTTTGTTAAATATCATGAGCAAGTAATTTATTAATCTTCAGTTCTTTACAAGTGTTGATGTATTTGAAATTTGATTAGGATCTCTCCAACGCCAACCGAATTATTAAATTATCAAATCTATACGTCTATAAAATAGATAACAAAACAATCCCATGTAAACAATTGAATTTTATTAAACTGCCTACACTTCTAATATATCTTATTTAAAAATTTTTTTTAAAAAAAATAAGTAAATATATTAAATATATTTAACTTTGAAATCAATCTTGTTTTGATCTACCAAACACACAATATATGAGCCTTTTTTCTTAGGACCTCTTGGTAAAGCAATTGATCCAGGATCAACTAATATTGGAGTTTGTTCATCATCAATTAATTGATAATGAGTGTGCCCATAAATAAGAACATCTGCATTATGTTCTTTTGCAAATTCTCTCATTCTAGAAAAATATTTATCTTTATCAAAAGAAAAGAATTGGTGGCTATGTACTAAAACAAACTTTATATTTTCAATTTTAAAGGTCTCAACATCTTTATACTGGTAATCGTTGTTACCATCGACAAAATAATCAAAATGTGCTTTCATAAATGATAAATCTGTAGTGTAGTCGCCAGCAAAAACCGATACATCATAATCTTCTTTTTTAAGGACTTTGAGAACTAAATCATCGTATCCATGAGAATCAGAAATTATTAACAATTTTTTACTCATTTAGCGCCTCCTTAATTTTCTTTGCAACCTTAATATTAACATATTGAGAAAGTTCTTCAATAGATGCTTTTTTTAAATTAGCAAAGTTATCATAATTTTCCATTAATTTATTTATTGTCTTTTCTCCTAAGCCTTCTATCTCGTTTAATTTTGATTTGAATTTTGATTTAATGCTCTTGTCTCTAAAGAAGTTAATAGCATATCTGTGAACTTCTTCTTGTATGTTAAGTAAGTACATATATAGAGTTGATGTTTTATCAAGTTTAATTGTTTTTTTGTTTGGAAAAACAATAGCATTTGTTCTGTGATGATTATCTTTAGATAGCCCAATAACTGGAATCACTTTATCTAAATTGTTTTTCTTAAGTGAGGCAATCGCTGCATTTATTTGAATGATTCCTCCGTCAACAATAATTAAATTCGGTAATTGTTCTTTATTTTCTAAAACTCTTTTATATTGTCTAAAGATAACTTCTTGCATTCTTGTAAAATCACTTGTAGCATCTAAGTCTTTAATAATAAATTTACGGTATAAATTTTTATTAAACACTCCATCTTCAAGTGCAATCATAGCACCCACTTGATTGTCAGTAAATAAGTTTGCAATATCATACACATGTATTAATGACAAATTATCAAGGCCAAGAAGGTATTTAAGTTCGTCAAAAGATTTCTTTGTTAAATTTATTTTTTGTTGATAAATTAAATAACTACTTGTAAAGAATTGTTTTGCATTTTTAACACCCTCTTGGAGAATCTGTTTAAATTTACCACGGACTGGTGAAATAAATTCAATATTTGTTGTTTTATTAAGCGATTTCAAATCTGAATTTGGAAGATTAACATAACATATGTCTGGTTTGTTCAAACTATCAAAATAATATTGCATTAAATAGTTAACTAACACATCACTAATGTCTTCATTATTAATTTCAGCTATTTGTTGATTCTTTGCAAGTAATTTTCCGTTCAAATATGAAAATATAACAATTGATAAGTGATTGTTTTCCTGATAAAAGGAAATCACGTCAATATTCTTTTTAGAATTAAAAACAATGTTTTGATGAGATTGAATTTCTTTTATTCCATTTATTAACTCAAGTTTCTTTTGTGCTTCTTCAAATTCTAAATTTGCAGATAGTTCAAGTTCTTCTTTTTTAAGAGTAGCAATAATTTCTTTTGTGTTACCATTAAAAAAATCGTTTATTTGATTTTTAATTTTTTTTCATTCAGAATCATTAATAGTATTAACGCATGGCGCTAAGCATTGGTGCATATCATAATATAAACACTTATTGTTTTTTAACTTATTACATTTTCGTAAAGGAAAAATTTTCAGAAGTAAGTTATATAACTCATACTTGTTACTTTTTGAAGAAGCAAATGGGCCATAATATTTTCCTTTATACTTTTTTAAATCTCTTGTGTAAATGATTCTTGGATATTTTTCATTCGTAACAACAATGTAAGGATAGCTATTTCCATCTTTTAATAAAATGTTGTATTTTGGTTGGTGCTTCTTTATTAAGTTGTTTTCGAGAATTAATGATTCGTTTTCATTTTTTACAACAATGAAATCTACATCTCAAATATTTTGAACAAGTTTTGTTGTTTTGTTATTTGTTGTTGTATTAAAGTATTGGTGTGTTCTATTAAAAAGGTTTTTTGCTTTACCTACATAAATTATTTTGCCATATTTATCTTTTCATAGATAACACCCAGGTAATTTAGGAATGTTTTTTAGTTTATATTCTAAGTTACGATTCATCTTATAAAATTTTTCTAATTTTCAGCATTCTTTCTAACGAAACATATAAAAGTTTAGGATCTGAAACATGAATTGTATATTTATTGTTATTCGTTTGAACGATTAGCGAATCATCACATAAATGTAATCTAACCATTTCTTCGTAATTTATTTTTTCAAATGATTGATTGTCATGTCTTAAAAATAAATTAAAGTTTGATAAACAAACTTGATAGGCAGAGAAATCTTTTTCATCTTTTTTGTATTTATTCATTGCGTAGAAATAATACACAAACTCTCTTTTTGGTAACTCTAGATCTGTCAAAACACTTTTTAAATTTCTTTTTTTGGCAAAAGCAATATTTCTTATTGAATAAAGAAAAAACTCTTCGTCAGGATAAAGAAAGTCTACAAGCATAAGTTTTTTTAAAATTACATCAAATTTATTTATTGATTCTTTTGTATAAACTAAGTTCTGTTTTGATCATGAATTTAATAATTCAAAACGGTATCTTAAAAAATGTTGTTCGTTTTCAACTGATAAAAATTTTTTGATTTTAGATTTGCTAAACGATAAAAAATTGTTTCTGTTGATGATATTAACAATGCTTTCTTTGTATTTTAAATATTCTTCATCATTTGATGGCCTTTTAAATAATTCCATATAATGAATTATACTTTTAATAATGTTATACCAAAGTGAGAAAAGACAAAAAGCAATAAAGAAGATTTTTGAGAATGCAATTTCTCGTAAATCAATATTTTTTCGTCGCAATCTTTCTATTAATGGTAAAAGAACAAATACAAAAATAATTAAAGTTAAAAAAGATATTGATCAGATAATTTCTGGATTAAATGCAAGTTCAAGTGATGTGTGTCTATTAATTGAAAGAACATCAAAAATAAATATTGATTATCTCAAAACTAATCTTGATATTGTTGGAACAAATTACCACGGTAATGTTTTAGGAAAGTCTTTCCTTAAATCAAATGAGCAAAACATTATCGATTGAACTGAAATTGGTGTAAAAAATATTTGAATTTTTAAAGAAGGATGAATTAAAAGACTTGAAATTAAAATTAATTCAAATGTTTCTACTAAAGAAACTATTTAATGTCTGTTCTTCTATAAACAACAAAAGTTGTTCCAAATAAAGCTAAAGAGAAAATTAATCAAATAACGATCGCTTGTTCGTTCGTTACATAACGGTTCACTTTGTATCAATATGCACTTCTTAATTCTCTAATACTACTAATATTGTTTCTCATAGTGTTTAAATCAAAAGATGCATCTCTCTCGACTTTTGGAGTACCTGGTGTTAATGGTATTTTAAAACCATCAATATTTTTTAAAGTAAAAGCTTTTAAATCTATTATTTTATAGAATCTTCCATATGCAGTTACTGGACCACCAGATTTTTGAATATCTTCTGCACCTGCATTTAAAAATTCAGAATAAAACAAAAATCTATAATCCTTAAAAAACTCTTGTTTTGAAACTGTTGTTTTGTTATAAAGAGTTCATTCTCTATCTTCTCATTCAGACACTAATTTATCTATGAATCAATTCTTTGAATCATCAATCATTGAAGACATTTTGTATTTTTCTAAATGTCTTCCGTAGAATAAATCTCATAATTCAAAAGCAATGTTTAATGAAACTTTTGCAAGCGCAACACTAAATTCTTTGTTGTCGATTTCATCAAGTTTCTTTCCTGTTACTGCTTCAATTCCAGTTTCACTAATTACTTTAGATGAATCTCCAAACTTATGAAGAGGATTGCATAAAAATTTGTACAAATCTAAGAAAAAAGCATTGTTTCCTTCTTCGCTTGTTTGATAAGGTATAGAACCATTACCAAGTATATAGTTAATAAATTTATTTCTTAAATCAGCATATTCTTGTGCACCGTTTGGTTGATATTTTCCTGAAGAATCTTTAGATTCTTGAATTATGTTTTTTCCGTTTTGATCTGTAAATACAAATTCAACTGCGTCAATAAATTTAGAACTTAATTTCGAAGAAACATCATCAATGATAAATACAGAAGATGGCTTACATCCAATTGCCTCATATATAGAATAACGCATTTGGTCAATTCCATAAAGTGTGTATCCTCAAAAGTCTTCTGATTTTTTAGGATAGATTATCGGGAAGAATCCGTTAGGATTTGTTGTATCAATTTTTGGATCATAATAATCAAACACATTTGAAGAAGGATCAACTATAAATTTGAAAGAAGAATTAGCTCCATACATAGATAAATCTGCATCGTCTAAATTATTTAGTTTTAAAAGTTGATACATGGAAGCCATTTGACCACCAATATCTATACTATTGATAATTTGAAGACCACTTGCTTTTTGGGTAATGTTGTTTCATTCATATGTATTGTGATCCATATCTGTGTCATCAAGAAGAATGCCATCATTTGCTGTCATAAAACAACGAGCTCTATTCTTGTCTCTGTCATAATAGTTTGTTGTGCTAATTTGAATACCATATCTATCTGTTGCAATTTCACTTGGTGATTTAACGATCATTGGCATAACCATTGAAATTAATTCAAATACGATTGCGATTGCAATTGTAGAAACCATGATAACTGGTTTATTAGCGCGCATACTAATAAGTATTGCAATTGATCCAAAAAATAAACAAATAACTAATGTTGCAATAAATATTGATAATTCTAATGAAGCTAATTTTGAAACATCGAATCCATCTGGATTAGTAACCGGATCATATTTACCTAAACACAAACAAAATAATGGTAATATCATGCTTACTATTGTATTTATGAATACAAAAGTTAAATAAACCAAGAATTTGACGTTAATTATTTTTCAACGCGCAATAGGTTTAGAAAAAATAATTAATTCTGTCCCATCTTCTCTTGGTTGGTTGAAAATACAAACTGCCAAGATACTACAATATATAGACAAGAATATTACTGTCATCAAATTGAAGTTAAACATTGAGTTAGATCATAAAAACAATGGACTAACATGAAGAGGAGCCGGAATAATAAAAAATATTAACGCAAAAAATAATCAAACCAATCCGTTTACTACTCACATTGATTTTTTGTTAATAACATTTTTAATTAAATATCCGTAAAACTTCCCAAACATTATTTGTTTAATTCATCTAAATCGACTTTCATTGTGTCAACCGAACCTTTTACGATTAACTTTTCATAAACTTGTTCAAGAGATGGTAATGATCTCTCAAATAAATCTAAGAACACTTTGTGTTTTAAAGTAAATTGTTGGAAAGATATCATTTCTTCTTTACTCTTGAAATATGTTTGAATAAAACCTTCATATTTGTTTTCTTTGAACTCTATTTTTTGTTCCTTTAAGTATTTTTTAATAAGTGAATCGTTTGAAGATTTTATCTTAAAAAATTCTTTTGCATATTTAGTAAGTAATTCTTCTTTAGTTCCTGAATATACAATTTTTCCACCATCTAAGATAGTAGCAGAATCAAAGTATTGATTTAATTCTGCAAGAACGTGACTTGAGATAAAAATTGCTTTGCCTTGTTTTTTTAAATCAATTAATGTTTCAAAGAATTCAAGTCTTGCTTTTGGATCTAGGTTAGCTACCGGTTCATCCATGATAATGATTTCTGGATCATGAATTAAAGCTTGTGCTAATAATATTTTTTTCTTTTGACCAGAAGAAAAAGTATTTGGTGAACGATTTCTTAAGTTTCACATATTAAGTTCTTTTAGTTTCTTAGAAACTATTTTTTGAGCTTTCTTGTGTTCAATTCCAGAAAGCATAATCATTCATAACAAATATTCTTTTGAAGACATTTGTTCTGGGAATCTAGCGTTTTCTGGAATGTATCCTATTTTAAGTTTTGCTTCTTCTTTATCATTTCTTATTCCATCAATAAGAATAGTTCCTGATCATTTAAAATAAGCACCAATTAAAGATTTAATTGTTGTAGTCTTTCCAGCACCGTTTGCACCAATGAATGCATGAAATTGTCCTGGATATACATTGAATGTTAAATTATTTATTGCTGGTACTTTTTTACCAGAATAAATCTTTGTTAGGTTTTTAACAAATAAAATTGGCTTATTTTTTAATTCGTTATAAGCGTTGATATCTTCCTTTTTAAATTTCTTTTGGATGTATTTATTTAATGCTTTCATAATTCTTATTTAAAATCTATTCTACTATAAATTACATATGCTATAGCATATGATACAATTGCAAAGAATGATCAGAATAAATATAAACCTGCGGTTGTTATCTGATCAACTGATTCAAATGTGAATCCCATAAAGTTTGCAGTTAGTAATGTATCTTGGTTTGTAGAAATATTTCCTGTGTTTCCTCCTTTTCGTAATGCAAAATCAAACGGATCTAAATACTCTTTGCCATCTACTGTATATGTTTTCTTTCCTGCAAAACCATTTTTGTCTTGTAGTAAACTGAAATTCTTAACTAATGTACTTGTTGCTATATATTCTGGATCGAAAAACATAGGGTTAGCACCAAATGCAAGGCTGTCTCCGTTTTTTTGCATATCAAATGGAGCGACTATTGGTCCAAAATGTTTATCATTTAAAAAAGTATTAGGAGAATCTGCATATGCAGTCAATATTGGATTTAAATATTTTTCTTGTTGTTGAAAATATTTATTTGCCAATATAAAATACTTAAATTTTAGAGTTTCCTTCATTAATTGTTCATTCGAAGTGATATCCAGTTTTATTCAAGATGAATTATCAGTAGAAATTTGATTTAATAAGCAGAAGTGAACATATTCGTTAATACTTGTAAATGCTGGTGCATCTTGAACACTAGCGTTTGCTTTTACTAAAGTAAAAGCTGGATCAGAATAAATAATAGAGTTGCTAGAATTTATAAATGTTTTATTGTCTGAAGAAATATTTATAAAAGGTTTTGTGTTGCTAGATATTTCAGAGGCAATAAGTCCTTTTGGTAATGAATATTCATAACTGCTTGAACCATATTTTTTGAAATAAATTTTTGAATCAGAATCCAATAAAACATTAAAAAAATCTTCTTCTTGTTTAGAGATTTTAAAATCTTTTGGATTTGCACCTACTTTTCCTCTTGAGTCAGGATATGTAATAACAAACGAATAGTTATCATTACCTTCCATAAAAATTGACATTCCTGAAAAAGCGGAAGTTTGAGCCGTACTATTTCCGATAGTAATAACACCTTCACCAAAAATAGAAGCTATATTTTTTTGGTCCATAAAATATGCCATAATTTTTGCTTGTTGTGAGGCATCAGTTTCAGACATGAAAGGAACTTTATTGTAATCAATAAACATTAAAGGAAATGTTTGAACATTTGAATTAAATTTATCAACTAAAAAACTGCCTGTAATATTGTAATCAACATCTCTGTTTCAACCAAATCCTTTGTTCGAAACATCATATACATTTTGTCTTAAACCAAATGCATTTCCCATTTGATTCATTTGGCTTGTAACGTTAAAGTAATTAGCAATTACATAATTTGAGTTTGCTACTCTATTGTCATAATCTTGTTTGCAATCAAGATAAGGCTGTAATGGCGAAATAGATGGATTAAGAACTGATTGTGAAATGACTGCTGCTGCATCTGCAGCACTTTTTTCACTAACGATGTTTGCATATTGACTATATGAAGACCCGTCTGAATTTAAATAATTCATCGTTACAATTTGTGTATCTCCGTTTTCCAAATATCCATCTGTTGGAGTTTTAACTACATTAGCATATTTAATAATTACATAATAAATATTTGAAAATGCACATAGCAAAATAGAAAACAAAATTATTCAAATTTTATTTAAATAAATTGAAACAATTAATGAAATAGCACCAAATATTACCAAGAATATAAGTGTGGTAAAAAACATACTACCAACTAATCCGGATTGTTGGCTACCAGGAACATCAAAACAATATATAAATAATCCCAATAGCATTGCTACAAAAGATAGCAATATACAGAAAGTTAAATAAACTCCCGCTTTTACTAATAACATTTTTTCTCTTGAGATTGGTTTTGATACTATTAATAATTCGGTTCCATCATCTCTGAAGTTCTTATAAATTGCAAGAATCAATAATGAAGAAAATATTGCAGATATATATGAAAGAACAGACTGAATACTCATTACAGTTTGAGATCATATTAAAAATGGTGATTGGTGCATTATTGATGGAACAATATATAAATACAAAGCTAAGGCCAAAAGATATAGAATAAAAATTGCTCAAACAGATTTTTTCTTACAAACATTGAGCATTAAAAATGGATAGTACTTTCTAGCAATCCTTGCTTTATTAATATTAGTTTTCATTTATTACACTAGCACAACGTTTACATATGTTGTCGTCATGCATTTCCTCTTTTGAAAAATAATTTCAACAACGTTGACATTTAATTAATCCTGAATTTTCTACTTTTACTGATAAATTGTTTGAGTTACTAAATTCAACAACCGCAACATTTAAATATTTTTTCATTGTTACAATATCAAATGGTAAACTTTCACATGAAATTATTAATTTAGCTTCATTATTTTTGTTAATTGTTTTTTGAGCACGAGCATTTTCTAGTGCTGAGTATATTTCTTTCTTAATGTTTAAGAATTGTTCTCATTTCTTTATATCTACATTTACTTCGAAAGGAATTTCATCAACTCACTTTTCCAACATCACTGATTCTTTTTTATTTTCAACATTGAAGAACGAATAAACTTCTTCACATGTGTGAGGAATAATTGGAGTCAAACACATTAAATAAGTTTTTAATAGTGTATATAAAACAGTTTGAATTGCTCTTCTTCTTGTGTCATTAACTTTTTCGCAATATAAAGTATCTTTGATTACATCAAAGTATGAAGAGGACAAATCGATTACATGTAAATTAATTGTTTTAACAACAATTGAGAAATCAAATTCATCGTATGCTTTATTAATTTTTTCTAAATTTTGTTTTAAGCAATGTAAAACATACTTATCATATTCATCAAAGTTAGTCGATTTATTTGTAGAATATTGGAAATCAGAAATATTTGAAAGAACAAATTTAAACAAACTATTTCTAATTCTTCTGTATATTTCAGCAGTTTGAACAAGAATATTTTTAGAAATCCTTACGTCTTCAGAATAATTAGACATACCAGCTCACAATCTTAAGATGTCTGCACCAAATTCGTTGCAAACAGCTAAAGGATCAATTGTGTTGCCTAAAGATTTAGACATCTTTCTTCCTTGATCATCTAGCGTGAAACCATGACTAATTAATTGTTTGTATGGAGCTTTATTATCAAGAATTGTTGAGTTAATAATCGAAGAGTTAAATCAACCACGGTATTGATCGTTTCCTTCGAAATATAAATCTGCTGGATAGTTTAATCCTTTTGATTTTAATAAAGTAAATGAACTTCCTGAATCAAATCAAACATCCATGATGTCTTTTTCTTTTGTATATTTTTGTTTGTTTTCAAGATATTTTTTAGTTAAGAAATATTCAGCGGGTTTTTCAAATCAAACATCACTACCTTCTTTGTTAATAATGTTAATAATATTTTGAATTAATTCAAAATCATAGATAGGCTTTTTTTGTTCATCAAAAATAATCGGAATTGGAACACCCCAAACTCTTTGACGACTAATACATCATTCCTTACGGTTTTTAATCATGCTAGTAAGTTGATTTTTATTTAGTTCGTTATTGAATTTTATTGATTCGATTTCTTTAAGAATTTGTTCTTTAACTGGATGAATGTTAACGAACCATTGTTTAGTAGCACGATAAATTACTGGTTTCTTTGTTCTTCAGTCAATTGCTGCAGAGTGAATAATGTTAGAGAATTTTAAAACTGAATTAGAAGCATATAAACGTTCAACGATTAAATCGTTTGCTTTTTCATAAAAAACACCAACTAATTGTTCATCATTTACTTCTTTTGTAAATTTACCAAATTCATCAATTGGACAAAAAACAGGAATTCCGTAAGCTTTGCATGCAATATAGTCTTCTGATCCAAAACCAGGAGCATTATGTACCAAACCTGTACCATTATCGTTTGTTACATAATTTGCAAGAATTACAGGATTGTTTTTTTCATATAAACAATGTTTGTATTTAATGTTTTCTAAATCTTTTCCATTAAATTCAGAAACAATTTTGAAATCTTTTCAATTAAACTCGTTTGCTAAAAATTCTAATCTAGATTTTGAAACAACATAATTTGCATTATTAACATTAACTTTTACATATTCAAAATCAGGATGAACAGCAATAGCCAAGTTAGATGGAATTGTTCAAGGGGTTGTTGTTCAAATTACTAACTTATCTCCTTTTCCAATCTTTGAATTTCCTTCAACAACTTCAAATGAAATATAAATACTTGGAGCTTTTATATCTGCATATTCAATTTCAGCTTCTGCTAATGCAGTATGAGAAGATCACGATCAGTAAATTGGTTTTAAGTCTTGATAAATCAATCCTTTGTTAACAATTGCTAAAAACAATTCTAGCTGTCTAACTTCAAAATCTGTAGTTAGAGTAAGATATTTGTCTTTTCAATCTGTTAATAAACCTAAACGTTTAAATTGTTCAAGTTGTCTATTTACGTTATTAATAGCAAATTCACGACAATTTTTTCTTTTGTCTGCAACAGATAAACTTGGATCTTTGTTAATTCCTTTTTTTAAAAGTGCATGCTCGATAGGAAGACCGTGAGTGTCTCATCCAGGAATATAAGGTGAGTAAAAACCTTTAAGAGATTTTTGTCTAACAATGATGTCTTTTATAGTTTTATTTAAAGAATGTCCAACATGAATATCACCATTTGCATATGGAGGACCATCATGTAAAATTCATTGTTTGTTGTCTTTGTTTTGACTTAAAACTTTTTGATATATACTGTTTTCATCTCAAAACTTTTGAATAGAAGGTTCTTTTTTATTTAAGTTTGCCTTCATTTCAAAATTCGTTTTTAGAATGTTAAGACTTTCTTTATAATTCATAAATTGTATTTAAAATTATAATCTTAATATAAAATATTAATCATTAAATATAAGAATATGATAACACTCCAAGAAAGAGACAATGTTAAATTAGCGAAATTTAAATATTATTCGTCTTTTTTACTTATCTATCCTTTGTTTGTTAAATCAAAAAAAGAAAAGTTTTTATTTGAAAAACTACAAATCTTAGCAACTTACAAAAAAAGACTAATTGAATTAGTATCTGAAAAGCAAAAAATTTTAGTTAAACTTTATTCAGCTAATAAATCTTTAGAAAATGAAAAAATTAATAGCTTATTTGTTTCTTGTGCGTATACAAAAATTACAGAAAAAAATTTTTGCAAAACAAATGCTCAAATGGATCAAATTGGAAATCTTATAGTTTTTAAAAAATCATTTGCAAAAATTAAAAACGAATATGCTCAAATGATTTGACCTTATAGTGATGAAATTAAATTAGTTTCCCAATACTACTATTCAATTCTTGGTATGGTTAAATATAAATACAAATCTTTCCCATGAAACTCTCTATTAGAAATGAATAATTTTTCTAATTTTCAAATAACTATTTAGTATGACTTTTAACAAAGAAGCAAGCATTGGATTAATAAACCGAACTCTTTATTCTAAAGAGTTCTATAGAAAAATACAGAAAACTCGTATGATTACTTCTTCAGTAATGATTGCTTGTATTTTTTTGGCAATCGGCTTGTTGATTTCTTGCTTTTTAATTACTCACGATATTGTTTGAGTTGTATTGATGTCTATTGCATGTGGACTAATTGCTTTTCAAGTATTATTTTCACTTTTTATGGCCATTATTAATAGCATTAGAATTAAAAAGTTTGTTTTTGATAGATACCACAAATGAATTATGAAATACTATGTAATTTGTTCTGAAAATTTTTCTAACTTTTCAATGGGAGAAACAGAAAAACCTAACGAGTTCCTTTGCAGTTTTGGTACAAATAAATTCGCATTAAGAATCGAACCTGATTGCATAAAGATAGCAAAAGAAAATGGACCAGCACCATTAAAAATAGACAATACTCAACTTCGTTTATTTAATCATGATATTTCCCTTTCTGAAACTAAATTACTTTATGTTAGAAGAGATTTATATTTCGAATGTAACAGAATAGTTTCTAAGTCTGTTGCGACTTTTATTGAAAAAGATATTGAGTATATTTTAGAAAAAGCTTATGGAAATTGTTAATATTCCAATAATCGGTTGATGCAATGGGGTTAATTGCATCTTTAACAATGTTAAAAAAATCGTTAAAGATAATCCTAATACCAAATTTTATTGTTTTAAAGAATTAGTTCATAACAAAGCTTCAAATCAAATATTAAAGCAATACAAAATCAAAATAATTACTAGTTTGTCTGCAATTAAAGATAAGAAAAATTCTATTGTTTTATTGCAAGCTCATGGAACCACTCAAGAATTAATAAACAAACTTAAAAAAAATAGAATTAATTATGTTGATCTAACTTGTAAGTTTATTAAGTTTAATGAATCAAAATTACTAAAAAAGCAACAAGAAGGCTACAAAACTTACTTCATTGGTAATCCTAATCATCAAGAAACAATTGCAACCGCTTCAAAGTTTAAAAGTACAGAAATTATTGATATTTTTTCATGAAAAAAAACAAAATTTCTAAAAAATAAAAAGTCATTTATTACTAATCAAACAACACTAAATTCAGACAAAATTTTTGAAATTAAAAACTCACTAAAATCATCAAACATTCTTTTTGATAACGGATGCTGTCCAGAAATTTTGTTAAGACAAAAAAATCTTAAAAAAGTTGTAAAAGATATCGATTTATTGATTGTTATTGGGGATAACAATTCTAACAACGCAATTGAATTAACTAATATTGCAAAAGCAAACAATACAAAATTCTATTTGATAAATACACCAACTAAAATTACAAAAAAATTATTAAAAGGTTATACAAAAATTGGTGTTTGTACAAGTGCTTCTGCACCAAAGAGTTTATATGAAAAAATATATAAAAAATTAGTTAGCATAGCTAACTAAAATTTTAATTTTTCCTTTTACTGCTAGTTCCATTTTTTGTTTACCAACAACTAAGAAAGAATCTCCTTTTTTAAGTTTTTGGTCGAAGTTAACTAACTCACCAAATCCATCAATAACGGTACATTGCAATCATTTTGCATTTTTATATTCATATGTTTTTTTAGTAGTGTTATTAATCTTTTTAAGAGTAAAACTTTTTGTCTTGATGATTGTGTCTTTGTTGTTAAAGAATTTTGGTGTTTTAAACGGAGCTGAAATATTGTCTAATGATTCTTGAATGTGGAGTTTTCTTGAAGGGTCAATTTTTTGGCGATCATAATCATACAATCTGAATGTAACATCTGAAGATTGTTGAAGTTCATATATAAGCAATCCTGATTTAAGAGCATGAATAGTACCAGTTGGAACGTAGACAAAATCTCCTTCTTTAACTTTTTTATCTTTTAATAGTTTCTTTCATTCACCGTTCTTAACTTGTGAAACAAGTTCTTTTTTTGTTTTAGCGTTATGGCCATAGATGATTGAACTATTTTTCTTTGCACCCAAAACATATCAACATTCATTTTTACCAAATTCATTAAAATGTTCATTAGCATATTTATCTTTTGGGTGCACTTGAACACTTAAATCATCATTACAATCTAATAACTTAACTAATAACGGATATTCTTTTGTTTTTGGATTGTTAAATAATTTCTTATTCTTTCTATATAGGTCATATAAAGATGTTCCCTTGTATTCGCCATTAGTAATAACGGATGATTTTCCTTTATACCCACTAACTACTCATGCTTCACCTGTGTGTTTAGATGGTAATTTATATCCAAATTTTTTTAAGTTGTCAGACCCTCATATTTTTTCACTAAAATATGGTGCTAAAAATAGTAATTTATTCATATATATTGATTTTAATATTTAATGTTTTATTATTAATAATTTTATTTATACTAATAACTATATATATTGATAGGAGAAAAAATGGGAATATTTAGTATTAACCACTTAATCCTTAATTCTGATTGCAAAACACAAAAGCAAGCTTTTGAGTTAATTGCAAAACAAGCTAAGAAATTAGGTGTAATTAATAATGAATCTAACCTTGTTAACGGATTAATTAGACGTGAAAAAGTTTCTACTACTGGAATGAAGCAATCTTTTGCTATTCCTCACGCTATGAACTCTGATATTAACAAACCAGCAATCATTGCTGTTAGATTCAAAAACGGAATAGACTGAAAGTCATTCGATAAGAAACCAGTAAAATTTGCTATTGCTCTATTGATTCCAAAGCAAAATCTATCTGATTTGCATATGGAATATTTAGCAAGAATTTCAACTGCATTAATGGATGAATCAGTTTGCGAAAAATTATTAAAAGCTAAAGACAAGAAAGTTGTTTACAACTTAATTGCTAAAGCTATTAATGAAAAAGACAAATCTTTAGCTATTACTAAATCTACTAAAAAAGAATCTAAACCTAAGAAACTAGATTCATCTAAACCATTAATTATTGGTGTGTCTGCTTGTGCTACAGGTATTGCACATACATTTATGGCTAGAGAAGCACTTGAAAAAGGTGCAAAAACATTAGGTTACAACATTCATATTGAAACCGAAGGACAAAATGGTCGTGAACACGCTGTTACTCCGGAATTAATTGAAAAAGCTGATTATGTTGTAATCGCTGCCGATATTTCTGTTGATACAGAAAGATTTGCAGGAAAGAAAATTTACTTCTGTGATACAAATGCAGCTATTAACAACCCTGAACAAACTTTAAAAAACGTTGTTGCTAAAGCTGCTATTGGTGGACAAGAAACTTCTAAGAAAGGTGCTCAAGCATCTACTAAAGGAGAATCTACTGGTCTTGAATTTAAAGCTAGTGGTAAGAAAATGGATAAATTCATGAAACCTTTCTTATCTGGTGTTTCACACATGATCCCTGTAATTGTATTTAGTGGTATTGTTTATGCTTTACTAAATGCAATTAACATGGCCCTTAAAAATACTGGTGCTAGTGGTGATATTGAAGGCACTGCAATGTGATATGCAATGCAAGCTGCAAATATCGGTTTCTCACTATTTACAGGCATTATGGGTGCATATATTGCTGAAGCAATAGGTGGTAGAGCAGCTTTTGCTCCCGGATTAATTGCTACAACCGCAGCATCAACTCCTTCTCTTTATTGGTTCTGACCTGGATTACCAAAAGAAATTACTTATCAAACTCATGGTCAAGACGTAACAATTTCTGGTATTAGTTTAGCAATATTTGCTGCTATTACTATGGGATTTGCTGCTGGATATTTAGTTAAATGAATTAACTCTTGAAAAATTAAACCAATTTTCAGAAGTTTAATGTCTATTATTTTCATTCCAGTTGTTGCTACATCTGTTCTTGTGTTCCCATTTGTATTCTTATTATCTGGTGTTTTAGGTTGCTTCATGAACTACTTTGCATACGGATTAGCAATCGCTGGATCAATACCAGGAGTTAACTTCCTTATTGGATTCTTATTAGGTGCCATGGTTGGTGTTGATATGGGTGGACCAATCAACAAGATTGCTGTTGCTACAGGTTCATGTTTAATTTTAGTTGACCCAAGACTAATGGGTGCATGTGCTGCTGCTATTCCTGTTGCCCCATTAGGATGCGGTTTAGCTACAGTTCTATTTAGAAAAGTATTTAATGAAGAAGAAAGAAAAGTTGGTGTTTCTGCTATGGCATTAGGATGCATGGGTATATCTGAAGGTGCTATTCCTATGTTCTCTAAGAACCCTAAGCAAACATTAATTGCTAACATTGTTGGTTCAGCAATTGCTGGTGGACTTGCATTCTGTTTCTTCTGTGGTGGTCATGTTTCAATGTGAGGTGGACCATTAATTGCGTTGTTCTTAGGTGTATATGCTGACCCAGGACAAATTCATGAATTCATTCCTTCATTATTCGGTGGTAGTGAAGACACTCCATTAAAATACATTTCAATTCTTTGATATTTCTTAGCAATTGGTGTTGGTATGATTGTTCAAATGTTTATTTATGGTGCTTTAGTTGGAAGAACTCGTAACTTAAGTATCTTTGGACGTCAATTGAAAGTTAAAAGGGCAAGTAAGTAATTATGGCCGATAGACAAGTAAGTACATATGTAAGAAAAGAAGGTGCTTCTAGCTACAACTGAATAGTAACTTTATTACTATGTTTAATAGTTGGTGGTTTAGGAATTCACAGATTCTACGTTGGTAAAATTGGTACAGGATTACTTTACTTATTCACTTTTGGATTATTCGGTATTGGTGTTCTAATTGATTTAATATTAATCGTTTGTGGAGCATTCAGAGATAAAGCGGGATTCAAAATTAAAGCTGTTGTTTAAAATAAAAAGCAAGCACTCGCTTGCTTTTTTAATTCTTCTTTGACTTGATGGTTTGGTTAATATCAACCAGTTGTTTTATCTTTTGGTCTCTCGTATCTGCATCAGAAGTTAATGTTTCATTAATCTTGCATCATTTTATATAGTTTGCTTTTGAAGTAGTAATTGTTTTTAATAATGAACCATATTTATTAACTAAACGCTTTTTGTCTGATTTTTTTGAGAAAGTAAATTCATCATCTTGAGCTATTTGTGAGAATATCTCTTTATCTATATTTGGTGAATGTAACATTAATGAATCTAACGTTACAGATCCATCCTTACTTAATAGATAAGATAGATTATTAAATATCTTAATCTCTGGTAGATTGATAAAGTATTTACCAAAAGATAGATCGTCGTTATATGCTCTATCAATGAACTCGTTATGGTTTAACAAGAATGCAATCAAACTTCTTGTAGCATTCAATACTCTTGAAAGAACAAGCTGTCCTGACATCTTTAATGAAATATCTACAGATTTCTTTAAGTCTTCTTTAGAAGAGTTATCAATTTCTATGGCTTGTTTTTGTTCTAATTCAAAATTGAAGTTTTGATTTTTTCTTGGAGGATTGTAGTTTTTAATTTGATTAGAATATCTAGTTGGTTGTTTGTTAAACTCATTAAATTTTGTTTGTAAATCATTAACTTTGATTCCTGCTAATTGTTCAATTAATTCAAAATGTTTAGTTCTTAATAAAACATCACCATAATCAGCCATTTCTTTTAAAACGTAGTTGATATTAGATTGAATTTCATCTAATGATTTTTGGTTTGATAGTTTGATATCAATTAAGTATGAAATAAAGTCTCTTCTTGTATCAATTATTTGATCAACAGACGATTTACCTTTGTGCTGCATTAATTCATCAACGTCTTTGTTTTGATTGTCATATTTACCAACGACATAAACATTGAAACCATTAGACATTAATTTTCTTCCATTTTCAGTTGTTGCTAGTTGACCAGCATTATCGTTATCAAAACACAAAATAACTGTATCTAATTCTAAAGAATTAAGAAGGCTTAAATGTTTATCAGTTAAAGCAACGCCCATTGTAGCTAATACATTTTTGTGTCCGCAATTATATAAAGCAATTGCATCCATGAATCCTTCTACAATAATTACACGTTTTTCATTTAATTCTCTAACCCTATTAAAGTTAAATAATAAATTTCCTTTTGAGAATACTTTTGTTGATCCTGTGTTTAAGTATTTAGTGGAAGAATTTCCTGTGGTTCTTCCGCTAAAACCAACAACATAGTTATTGTTGTCATAAATTGGGATTGTAATTCTATCAATTAAAAAATCAACTGGTTTTTCTTCTTCATTTAGATAAATGATTCCTGCATCTAATAATTCTTTTTCGTTTCAAGTTAATTCGCTTGAACGTTGAGAACCTAAGAAATTATTATTGTTAGTTAAGATGTTATAAATTAAATCATCTTCTTTTGGAGCATATCCAAATTCAAAGAACTTAATTGTCTCTTCGTTTAAACCTCTATTTTTTAGATATTCTAAATATTTAGAATTTTTAGGATCAGTTAAGAATGATTTATATAAATCATTTACATAAGCGTTTGCTTCAACTAATCTTTTTCTTTCAGGATTTAAAAAAGAAACATTATTGTTTATAAATGATAATTTTGAAACATCAAATCCAGTTTCTGCTGCAACTTCTTTTACAGCTTCTAAAAAAGAAATCTTTTTATATTTTTGAACAAACGTAAATACATTACCTTTAGCACCGCATACAAAACACTTTCATATTTTTTTAGAAGGTGAAACTACTAATGATGGGTTGTGGTCGGCATGAAAAGGGCAGATACCAAAATAGTTTGCTCCTCTTCTTGAAAGTTTAATATATTTGCTGATGATTGAAACTATGTCTGCTTTATTTCTAATTTCCTCTATTTGATTAAAGTCAATTTTATTGCTCATAGTTTTTTATAAAGTTAGATAACTCGCTAATCTTGATTCTTTCTTGCTTCATTGAATCACGATATCTGATTGTGACATCTTTGTTTTCAATAGAATCAAAATCAAATGTAATACAGAAAGGTGTACCAATAGCATCTTGTCTACGGTATCTCTTACCAATTGAACCAGATGTATCAAAAGTACAACTAATAGATTCTTTTAATAAAACATCTAATACTTCTTTTGCTTGATCATTTAACTTATTAGTTAAAGGCAATACAGCAGCTTTATACGGCGCTAATACAATTGGTAATCTTAAAACTTCTCTTGTATCTTTTTCAAGTTGTTCAACTTCATAGAAGTTACAAATAATTGCATATAACAATCTTTCAACACCAACAGAAGGTTCAATTACATATGGAATATATTTTTCATTAGTCTTTGGATCTAAATACATTAAATTTGCTTTGGAAACTTCCATATGTGACTTTAAATCAAAGTCTGTACGGTTTGCAATTCCTCATAATTCTCCAAATCCATGTGGGAAGTTAAATTCAAAATCTACAGTACGTTTAGAATAGTGAGACAAATCGTCCTTTGGGTGTTCATACATTCTAATATTGTCTTTAGACAATTTAAGAGTGTCAAATAAAAAGTTTTGAATGTTTGACAATCAGAATTCAAAATCTTTTTCTGATTCACTAGGAACGCAGAAATATTCTAGTTCCATTTGTTCAAATTCTCTTGTTCTAAAAATAAAGTTTCCTGGAGTAATTTCATTTCTAAAAGCTTTACCAATTTGACCAATACCAAATGGAACTTTCATTCTTAATGAACGTTGAACGTTCATAAAGTTAATAAAAATACCTTGTGCTGTTTCTGGTCTTAAGTACAAAGTACTTGTAGTATCTTCTGTAACACCTTGGAATGTTTTGAACATTAAATTAAATTTTCTAATTCCTGTTCAGTCTGTTCCACCACAATTAGGACATTTAATGTTGTTGTCTTTGATAGTTCTTTCTAATTCTTCAAATGGAGTGTTATCACCTACATTTGCATTTTTAACATTTTGTTCGATTAACTTGTCTGCACGAAATCTAGACTTACATTTCTTGCAGTCAATTAATGGATCAGAGAAGTTAGATAAGTGTCCAGACGCTTTTCAAACTGTCGGGTTTAAGATAATCGAAGAATCAAGTCCAACAACATTTGATTGTTTAGTAACAAATTCATTTCATCAAAGATTTTTAATATTTTGTTTTAATAAAACACCTAATGGTCCATAATCTCAAGCATTAGCTAAACCATTATAGATTTCGCTTGATTGAAAAACGAATCCATAATTTTTTAAATAATTTACTATTTGCTCTTGAGTGTATTTCATGACTTTATATTCTTATATAAATATAAGATATATTTTAAAATATTAAATTAATATTGCTACACTAAATGTAAACTTTGTTGTCGTTTCCACTTTGTGTGTATACAGCTTTAACATTAGCTGAGAAATTAACTCCACCAATATTGATGTTTTTGTTATAAGTTCCTACTGGTAATCAAATTACACCAGAATATGAACAACCAGTTCAATAAGTAGCAAGATTACATAAGTTTGTTGTGTATCCTATTGAAGGAATGGTCAATGTTTTATTAATTGTAGAAGCACCATTTAAAGTTACAGGAACAAAGCAAGGATATAATGCCTGTCCTTTTGAATTTGTTGGAGTCTTAGTAAATGATCCTGTACCAAATCCATTAATATATGCAATACTTCCACCATCAACAAGCATCTTTGTTGTAGTTCCGTATGTTTTTTGAGTTAAATTGTCTTCTGATTGACATCCACCGCGTCCAATTGTGTGCGAACCAATTGTTGTATCTGTTCTTGCCGAATCATTGTAAATCAAGATGTTCCCGCCAGTTAATTCAAAAGAATTAAGAGAACCGCTTATATCTTTTGAATTTCTAACTTGTGATGAACCTTTGTTAACGGACCCGCCTCCGCCACCGCCAATTACGGCACTTAATTTGTTAGAAATAGTTGACATGTGTCCATTGCATCCTTTTACAGATAAATATCCACCAGTCATCTTAAAAGAATTTAAGTCTCCGCCTCTATTATTCAAAACCACACTTGTTCTAGCACAAGCACCAACAGCAGCTCCACCACCTATAACTGAAGATGACCCAACAATAATTGCAGCTGATCTTTGTATACAATTGATGTTTCCTGAACCAATTATTATTGATTCTAAATCTCCACCAACAAACATTTTTGTGGTACCGCCATCATCGCCTTTATATGAGCCGCTACCACCACCGCCTATTGCTGGTCCCGGACCAGAATAACAATACCCAGTTGTTCCTCCAGCGCCTTCACAAATGAATGTTCCATTTGTGTTGATTTCTACAAGTTTACAACTACCAGCATAGCCGCAAACACAGCCTCCGCCGCCAATTCCAGCAGAAGCACCGCCTTTATCTGACTCACTTGAGTTCCCTGCTTTAATATCAGCATTTAAATAACCTAATATTCTTACAGTACCACAAGATAAATCTGAGGTTGTTCTATTTGACGGTCCTGGTGTATCTCCGTTTGATCCGTTTCCACCAATACCAGGTCCGGCAATATAACCGGTTCCACCAGTTACATTTAATGAACCATTGTTAGAGCCTGTAATAACAATTTCTGAAGTGTAAGGAACTCTTATACCAGCATAAACCGCCGCAGCTTTAGCACCATTTCCAACTGCTGTTAAATTTGCATTAGTAGATAAATTTAAATATGCATTTTTACCTAATGTAATTGCATTATTACCGGTAGGTTGTAATGTCATATTACCATTAACTGACATTTCAACTTTTTTACCATCAGGTATAGTTATGTTTCTATCCGTTACTCCTGTACCATCATCAGTAATTGCATAAAATCCACCAGCATTAATTTGAATTTTATTCCCACTTACAGTTGGGGCAGCTAATGTACTGTTATATTTAAACTTTAATCCTAATAAAGTTGTTTCCTTGGTTAAATTAAGTTGAAATGTAACTGTTCTAGTTCCGGTGTAAAAATATGAATCATCTGGAGCATACACATTTAATCTATACGATCCATTTGTATAAACAATATCTTCAACGTTACAACGTAGTTGGTTAACACCAACTGAAGGGTTTAATTCTTTTATTCTTTGGAATAATTGTGCTGGTGTTGGAATTGTTTTTCAAGTGCTTTGTGATTCTGAAGAAAATAATGTTGTATTTGTAATTGCTGTCGAAAGATCTTCTTTCCCTTGAAGAGAGTATGAAAAAGTTAATTGTCCTTCATAAGAATATGAATGAATATCTGCTGAAATTGTAATTCTTCCATTTTGAATACTGTTAATGACAATATCATTTAAAACGGATAAATATCTAGTTTTATTATTTTGAACTAAATATGTGTGTAAGAACGAATAAGCATCTTCGTTTGTTGGAGTGTGAAATAGATTTTTATATACAGGAATATCTGGGTTAGAAAATATCTGAGTTAATGTTGTTTTTGAATTTACTACGGAGGTATTAAGTAAATTACTATGACCCCCCCCTGTTGGACATAAACCAAAGGTTGGAGTCATAGTTAATATTAGTTTGCAAAAATGTTTAAATTTTTTCACCATTTTTAATGACTACTCATTAAAACATACAGTTCATGACCTAAAGGCATTAATATCGTTAGGTCAATCATTAAATCTATCAATAAATGAAGTTTTAATTGTGAAATAAGGTCCAATGATCAATTTCTACCTATGATAAATTGGCCATTACCTTGCACTGATTCACCACCTTTACTATTCTCTTTTAACGAAAAGGTGTTTGCGTCAAATTTAGATATGTTTTCAGTAACGTTATCTGTAGAATTTCAAGCAATTTTTTTTAATGTTGGCGCCATAAAACCATATCTTTCTACAGCTTGTATTTTTTTAGGCAATGAAATCTCTTTAAGAACACTACTATTGAAACATTGATATTTTACTTCAACGTTTTCAGCATTATGTAAATCAACAATTTCTATGTTAGTATAATTGAAGGCATATTTACCAAACGAAAGATCAGCAGAACCAGCTTCCACCGAAAGTATTTTTATGTAATCTGGAGTATTAGTGTCCCTGAAAGCACTTTCACTAATTGATTTAATGTTAGCAGGAATTATAATTTCGTTATAAGATGAATATTTGTCTTTATTCTTCGTGAATCAAGCTGAAAATCCGTTAAGTGTAGTGCCGGTGATGTCAAAAACATTATTGCCATCAATAGTTGATGGAAGCGGATTTCCTTCATAAGAAGGGTCAACTGGAGTACCTCCATTTTGGCATGAAGTCAAACCTGAAATAGCTATAGCTCCTCCTGTAATAAGAGGAATAGCATAAGATGCAATTTTAAATATTTTTCTTTTCATAATATTAATATTATATTATCTTTTTTTCTTAATATCAAATCACTTGTTTAATTTAAGCATTTCAATTTCTTCTTTATAAATACAAGTGTCGCCAATTCATGGAGTTTCAAGAATTTTAGGAATATTTTCAAGTTTGGGGTGAATCACTCATTTGTGTAAGGTTTCAAATCCAATTTTTCCATAACCAATATTCTCATGCCTATCTTTATGTGCACCAACATCATTCATAGAATCATTTAAGTGAATTACTTTTAGATAATTAAGACCTATAACTTTATCAAACTCATTTAAAACTCCATCTATTTTAGACACATCTAGTCCGCTATCGTTTACATGACAAGTATCAAAACAAACACCTACAAGTTTTTTATCATTTACAAGTTTAATAATTTCGGCAATTTCATTAAAATCTTTTGCAATTTCACTTCCCTTGCCGGCCATCGTTTCTAAACAAATTACTACACCTGGGCACTTTGTATTTAATTCATTTATTGCGTTTGCAATATTTTTTATAGATGTCGGTCTATCACAAGTTGTTGCGTACCCAGGATGAAGAACAATATATTTAGATCCTATCGCTTTTGTTCTGTTTAATTCATTTAATAAAATGGATTTCGCTGTATAAGATTTCTTCGAATCATTAGTCGCTAAATTAACAATATATGGAGCATGAACAATAACGTTTGCTAAATCAATGTTATACTGTTTAAGATAATCTTGATATTCTTTTATCTTTAAAAATTTAAGATCAATTCTTTTTGCGTTTTGTGGTGCACCCGTATAAATCATAAAACAATTGCAACCATAACTAATTGCTTCTTTAGCACTACCTAATAAATATTCGGGTGAATGCATTCCGATATGACTACCAAGTAAAATATGTTTCATTATTTTGCTTTCTTATTAAATTTTACAAAAGCTAAACGATATAAAATTAAAACTAAAACAAATCCAGCAAGAGCACCAAAGATGTATATAAGTGCACTAGCATTACCAGCAACTCCGTTGATCTCTAATTTAGGATCTAAATTAGTAAATGCACCATAAACTGAATATTGGTGATTAGACATAAATGGTAATAAGCATGCATATGCTATGTAAATACATGGATAAATTAATCCCATACCCATTGAAGATCATAGTTTTCATTTAGAGTTAAAATCGTTCTTATGTTGTCAAACATATAAACCATAGAAAACAAAAGCCGAAACAGGAACTAAATAGTGTTGAATAATGTTTGTTGTGTATCCAACTCAACCTCAATATTGAACATCGCCGTTTTTAATTGCTGCTGGTAAAAGTAAAGCACTATATAGTGTAAATGTTATAGTGATATAAGCAACCATATAAACTAAGAAGTTACCATTTACTGCTTTGTGTTTAGGATTTAATAAATATCACAGCAAATAAGCTCCAACAACAATATTAGATTGAACAGTGAAATATCCAAATCATTTTATTCAGATCATAACAAAGATGTTTGGATCAGTTACTCTTGCGTCAGGACCTTGAAAAACAAACATGAACATCGAACCAATAAAAAAGATAGTGCCAACAAAGGCAGCTCATCTTGTTAAATCGTAGCTTTTAAAATCTCAAACTTTGTTTTTAGTACAAAACTGTTTGATAGGCATAAATTATTTAGATATTACTTCAGCTTTTGTTTTATCTGCACCAAATTTTTTGTATTTTACAACACCATCAATTTTTGCAAATAAAGTGTGGTCTTTACCCATTCCAACATTAGCACCAGGATAAATTCTTGTACCTCTTTGACGGTAAATAATTTGTCCGGCTCTTGCTGGTTGACCATCAGCTATTTTAGCACCTAAAAATTTAGGCTGTGAGTCTCTACCGTTCTTTGTAGAACCTACTCCCTTTTTAGAAGCAAATAATTGTAAATCTAATTTAATGTAATTTTTCATAAGTTATCTCCTAATAATTTTAATGTATTTTTTGTAATGTTTTTGAACGAATTGAAGTTGTTTAATTATTAAATTAATCTTGTCTTTGTTCTCTTTTTTGTCATTAATTAAAGTCAATTCAAATAAAGGCGTTTTTTTATTTTGTTTTATTTTGATATCTTTTTTTGCAAATCAAGTTGTTGATGATTGGATGATTGCACTTATTGCAGCACATACAATATCATTTCCTTTTTGTGCATAATTAGCATGACCGCTAATTGCTATTGAATTTTCTTTAATTTCAACTTTAATCATTACTTAATCTCTTTAACCACTAATTTTGTATATGGTTGACGGTGGCCTTGTTTCTTAGTGTGATGTTTTTGGCTAATATGTTTAATAATTGTAATTTTTGGTTGTTTACCTTGTTTTACAATTTCACAAACAACTGATGAACCTTGTACGTAAGGCATACCAATTTTGTCTCCACACATTAAAACTTTATCGAAAGTAATCTTGTCTCCAACTTTACCTTCAATTTTTTCAGCATAGATAGTGTCATTAACACTAACTTTGTATTGTTTGCCGCCTGTTTCGAATATTGCGAACATAGTTTTCTCCTTTAAATAATTAGACTCACCTAAATTAGGTAACACAATGTGTTTTTAACCTATTCAGTGTGGTTGAACTATATAAATGTCTAAAGATATATAGTAAATATATATTACAACATAATTATTGTTATTTTCTACTTTTTTTTATAATATAGATATGACAAACATTTTTTTAGTTAAATATATATATATAACAACTACAAATTTGAGTTTATTAACTAATTTCTGTTAGGCATTTTTGCTTAGCAGATTTTTTTGTCTACATAATTAAGAGAGGAAAATATGAATAAAAAATTAATTAAAACTTTGGCAAGTATAACTTGTGGTTTAGGAATGGCATTAACAATTCCTTCATTTGTATCAAGTTGTGGAAACAGTACATTTGATACCGACCCGGAAAAACTTAAAATTGAATATCAGGGAAACTATTTGTTGTGAGGTTCTACACAATTTGATATCACTGAGGATCATGTAGTTTCAGCGGACTATGATGGAACAAATTTAAAAGACGGATTTAAGATATCATATGAAAGTAATAATGAAAATTTAATATTGAATTTTGAAAAAATTATAGGCGAAGGATATAAATTTAAAGTTGATAACAACACACCAAGTGGTGACTATGAATTCAGAATTGGTGTAACATATGGTGATGAAACCATTTATTCAAGAGTTTTTTATTTAGGTGTAAGGGATTTCGTTCCACTTAGTAATTTTTCTGTATCTAACAACGGAGAATTGTCAATAAATCTTCAAAATGACTATAGTAAATATGACGGCATTTACGTTCCTGATAAACTAAATGATATTGTTGTTAAGTCCATTAAATTTCAAAATTCTTCCAAACATTTGACTTCTATTAAAACTTTAGCTTTTGATTGCGAATCAGAAGTAACTACTCTTGACCACTACAATTATTTTGACAATTTGGAAGTTGTTGAACTTCCTAAGAAATTACAGGCAGTAAATTCTTATTCTTTATGTTGTTCAAAATTTAATGAAGAACATACACATGAATATACTCCATTAAAGAAAGTTATTTTTGACAATGTTAATTGGTCAACATGTTTTGCAATAAATACTTTTTTATCAAGTAGTGGATATATGGCTCCTGCAAATGAAAATCTTTCAGAATATGTATTTAACAATTTAAATAATTTGGAGCCTGCTGCAGCAGATAACACTTACTTTCGAGCCTTACAAACTGACTATAAAGGTAATGGAAAAGTAACTTTAATCAATTGCGGTTTCGAAATTGATGATGCAAAAAATTTCATGAATAAGACAAACCGTTCAATGTTTAACACAAATGCTGATAGTTCTAAGTGAACATATATTGAAAAATAAAATATAAATTTTTAAAAATATAAGTGTGGTTACACCACACTTTTTTATAATAAATAACATGAAAAACCCTATCAACATAGTTTATTCTACAGACGAAAACGGAGTTGAACAGTTGTATGTTTCGTTATTTTCTTTACTAAGAAACAAGAAACAAGAAACCTCTTATACCATAACAATTTTTTGTAAAAATTTTAATGACTCTATTGAAAATAACCTTTTAAAAATAGTGGGTTTATTTCAAAATTCATCAATTAATTTTATTGATTTCAAACAATATGAAGATGAATATCAATTAGCAAATATTGAAATGAACAAAGAACATTTCCTAGATTTAAAATGACCAGCTCCGACATACTATCGTCTTTTTATACCTTGGATTTTTCCCGATGAAGAAAAAGTAATATATATAGACATTGATACCTTGGTTTTAAAAGATTTAACAAATTTATATAACACAGATGTAACCGGTTATGTTGCCGGTGTTCAGGAATATGCTATCTCATCATGAATACAATGAAACAACGAAGCTAAAAGAAATGGTGAATATGTAAATCCAAAACATATATATAACCACTTTGATGATGGGTCAACAGATTATGACAAACACGTTCAAGCTGGGGTTTTAGTATTCAATATTAAAAAATGATTAAATCTTGATTTAAAAAAATTTATTGATGTTGCTAGAAAGCTTAATTTAAATGATCAAGATTTAATGAATTATTTATTTAGAACGGATATTACTTTTATTCCTGATGTGTACAATTTGTGTCTTAATTTATGATCAGATAAAAATATAGATTTATTTAATGAATGGTATAGAATAACCCCCGAACAAGTTTTAGAAAATTTTCAAAATGGGTATATTTACCACTTTTCTATAAAAACTAAACCTGATTGAATTTTGAATAGTACAACATTTGATGTTTTACTAACTGTTGGCTCTGTTGAAAAGTTTACTAATTTAATGCTCGATTGGAATAAATATTCAATTGAATACGGTTATAAAGATAATATGGATTTACAATGAAAATTTAAACAATTATCTGAACCATATAAATTTGAAGTAAACTTTTCTCCAAAATATAAAATTTATAAATTAGCTTTTGATAAATGATTTGAATATGCATTTGAGCTATATCAAAAAACTAACATTAAATCATAATTTTTTTTATAATTTTTATTATTGAAAATTATTTAAAGAGTAAAAAATGAGTAAAAAAATAATAAAAATTTTAACTAGCATTGGCTATGGATTAGGAATGGTTTCAACTATTCCGTCTTTTGTGACAAGTTGTAGCAAAGAAACTTCTAGCAAACTTGAGGTAGTTTATGAAGGCAAATATCTTTTGTGGGTGGCTAAGGAATTTGATATTACAGAAGATCACATTGTTAGCGCAACTTTTGAAGGTGAAACTGTTACTGATGAGTTTGACATATCATTTAAAATAAACAGCAACGGTTTAAAAATTAATTCTCAAAGGGTTGATGATAAAGGCTATAAATTTACAATTGATAATGCTGGTTGTGCTACAGTATCAGAAGATGCATTTGGTAATTACGATGGAATATATATCCCCGACAAAATCGATGGCAAGACAGTAACTACTTTTAGTATCCCTGGCCAAAGTCACCCAAACATTAAGACTCTTGCTTTTGATTGTGAGTCAGAAGTTACTTATTTAGGAATGCACGCTATTCAAGGCTTGTTTAACCTTGAAACGGTTGAAATTCCAGCAAAATTACAAGGTGTTAAAGAGTACTCTATTGCTACAGTACCAAATTTGAATGATAGTGTAACAAAAATTAAAAAAGTTATTTTTGATAATGTTAATTTTCCTCGAATTTTTTCAAAAGATGCCTTTCTTATGGGCTATCGGGACGATGGGAGAAATCCTGATCTTAAAGAATTTGTTTTTAATAATTTAAACAACTTACAACCTTTTGATACTGATGATCAATATTATAGGGCTTTTAGAACTTCTTATAACGAATCTGGAACAGTAACACTGATCAATTGTGGTTTTAACATCGAAACTGCAAAGGCTTTTATGGAAAAACCTAATCGTTCTTTATTTAATACAGGCTCTGACAAGACCAAGTGGAGATATATTGGAAAATAAATCATAAGTGTGGTTCCACCACACTTTTTTTATAAAATATTAATGTATTATGAAAATTAATTTATCAAACATCTTTGAAATGCAATCAAAATTGGATAAAACAATCCAATCAAATCACAATGTTACTTATCCTGTAATTTTTGAAAAATTAAAATTAGCTTTATTGGTAGAATTATGTGAATTAGCTAACGAAGTAAGATTCTTTAAATATTGGTCAAATAAACAACCATCACCAAAGAATGTTATTCTCGAAGAATATGTTGATGGAATTCATTTCATTACTTCAATTTGTTTGGCAAAAGGATGTGATTCAATAATTGAAATAGAAGAAAATTATCCAATTGCCAACAAAGATGAATTGACAGAAATTTTTCTTGATTTATCTTCATCAATTAAAGGTTTAGATACTCAAGAAAAGATTAAAGAATGATATAAAAAATATTTAATTCTAGGAATTAAATTGGGGTTAACAACGAAAGAAATTGTTGATTCTTACATTAATAAAAATAAAATTAATTTTGAAAGACAAGAAAACAATTATTAATGACTGATAACTTCAACATTGGTTATGAAATAAAGTATGTTTATTTAGACGGTAAAATGACAATGTATCGTCTTTTTTATTGAAAAAAACATTACATTTATGTCGATGTTAATCGCAATGCAGAAATTAGAGTTTATGCGAGACAAAAAGACTCAATTGAACAAATTGAAACTGCTATTTTAGATAGAAAATATACAATTCTTTGGTGACAAGAACATCAAGAAAAATTGTTGATGAATTTGAACCAAAATTTCATCACAATTTTAAATAAAAAATACTACTTAAAACCTATTTCAAGAAAGCTAAAAAACAAGTTTGAAATATTAGGAAATACCATTTATATCAATGCAAACACTGAAGAACAAAAGAAAGAAATTGTACCAGCAATTTTTGATGTCACTGCATGTGAATATATGCGTAAATCAACATTAAAGTGAGCTAAAAAAATGGGATATACAGTCAACAAAATAGTATTTGGTTGATCAAAAAGAATTTGAGGTTGTTGTTGACCAACATTAAAAAAAATTAAGTACTCATACAACCTATGTTTTTTTGAAAAAGATGTAATTGATTCAGTCATTATTCACGAATTATGCCATTATGCTTTTTTGAGACATAACAAAGACTTCTGATTGGAAGTTGCAAAGTGATGCCCTAAGTATAAAGACTATGATAAAATATTAAATTTGTCTTTCATGGAAGATATTTCACACGATTAATTAATATTAATTATGTGTTCTTAAATATTTATATAATTAAGTAATTATGCAAACATTTGAAATTATAGAAATATTAAGTGGAAAACTTATTGAGCTTACTCCTGTTGTTGTTAGAGGATGAGTTCGTTTTAATCGTGTAAGTGGAAAAATTGCTTTTATTGAATTAAATGATGGGTCAACAATTAAGAACCTTCAAATAGTCTACAAAAAAGCTACTACAGTTGGATTTGATCAAGCAAGCAAATTAAGAACTGGAAGTGCTATTTTAGTTAAAGGTAAAGTAAATAAAAACAAATCAACTTTTGAAGTTGTTGCTGATGAAATATCTATATTAAAAGAATCTTCAGAAGATTACCCTTTACAAAAGAAAGAGCACTCAATGGAATTCCTACGTGACATAGCTCATTTAAGAACTAGAACTCAAACTTTTAGTGCAATCATGACAGTTCGTAGTAAATTAGCATTTGCTATTCACAAATTCTTTAATGAAAATGGTTTCAAATGAGTTGCTACTCCATTAATTACATCAAATGATGCTGAAGGTGCTGGTGAAAACTTCGTAATTGAACAAACTAAAGAAAATCCTTTCTTTGATAAAGAAGCAAAACTTACAGTGTCTGGCCAATTAAATGCTGAATCTTATGCTCAAGCTTTACAAAAAGTTTATACATTTGGTCCAACATTTAGGGCAGAACGTTCACACACTAACAGACACTTATCTGAGTTCTGGATGATCGAACCAGAAATTGCTTTTATTGATCTTGAACAATTAATGGCAATTATTGAAACTTTCATTAAAAGTATTGTTAACTACATTTGCATTCACTGCAAAGATGAACTTAACTTCTTTATTGAACAAAAACCTTGATTAAACGAAAGAATTAACACATTGTTAAAGAAATCATTTATTAAATTGGACTATAAAGATGCAATTGAAAAATTAAAAGAAGTTGCCGAAAAAGAAAAGTGTTTCGAAGATAACAACATTTTCTTTGGAAAAGATATAGCAAGCGAACACGAAAGATACTTGTGCGAAAAAGTCTATAACGCGCCAGTATTCTTATACAATTTCCCAAAGGAAATTAAAGCTTTCTATATGAAAGTTAATGCTGACAACGCTACAGTTGCTGCTACAGATTTATTGGTTCCTGGCGTTGGCGAAATTGTTGGTGGAAGTCAAAGAGAAGATGATTACGAAAAATTACTATTAAGAACTAAAGAGCTTGGTATGGATGTTTCGTCAATTCAATGATATTTAGATTTAAGAAAATATGGATACTATTCATCTGCTGGTTTTGGTTTAGGATTCGAAAGGTTAATTATGTACATCTTAGGATTAGATAATATTCGTGATACTATCCCATTCCCTAGATACAACGGAAAATTAAATTTCTAATTATGAGTTTTCAACTTAATAAATCATCAATTCCAAATTACCTAACTGTATTAAGAATTTGCTTGGTTCCACTAATTATTGCTTTTTCTTGCTGTAATTTCGGTCCAATACTTTATTCTTCAAAATTACCTAATTCCGATATTAGCCAACCTTTTTACCTTTCTTGATTTTTAGCGGGTATATTTTTTGTAATTGCTTCAATTACAGATTTCCTTGATGGTTTCTTATCTAGAAAATACAATTGAGTTTCAGACTTTGGAAAACTATGAGATCCAATCGCAGATAAAATTTTAATAAACTCAATTTTAATTGTTTTTGCTGGTGCAAATCCAAATAGAGCTATGACAGTTTATTTCATAATTCCTGTAATTATGATAATTAGAGACACCATTGTTGATGCGTGTAGAATGTATGCTGCAAGTAAGGGTATTGTTGTTGCTGCTAACATTTATGGAAAGATGAAAACATTCACACAAATTATCGCTATTGCTTTAATTTATTTCTTGTATTCATGAGACTATGCTTATGCATCAAACAACATTTGATGATGACTTGTTCAAAACTTATTTATGTGAATTTCATTATTCTTATCTGTTTTATCTGGAACAATCTATGTTTACAAAATTACAAAACAATTAAAAGTGAACAAATAATGAAGGACTCATACGTTGAATTAGTAGATTTATTAAAAAAACATGAGTTGACTATTTCAACTTGTGAATCTATCACCGGTGGAATGATTGCATCAATGATAGTAGAAGTTTCTGGTGCTTCAAAAGTTTTTAAAGGTGGATTAGTTGTTTATACAAATGAAGCTAAACAAAAACTTGCAAACATTTCTGAAAAAACTCTAAATGAATATGGAGCAATTTCAAAACAATGTGTTATTGAAATGGCTAATAATACAAATAAAAAACTAAGATCAGATATTTCAATTGCAGTTAGTGGAAACGCCGGACCAGTAGTTGATGAAAATAAACCTGTCGGCATGAGCTATTTAGCTATATCAATAATCGATAAAACATACTGATATGAGATTCATACTAAATCTACTTCAAGAAATGATATCAGAATTGAAACTACTGCTATCTGTCTTGAAAAGACAATTAAACTAATAAAAGACTCTATTAGATAATATGAATTACACTTTGCTAGTATTACTTATATTAATAATCTTGCTAATTTCCATTTTTGGTGTTCCTATATATGGATATTCTTTTTATTACAAACACTTGTATTACAAAACTTTTAAATATCGTTTGTATTCAATATGGCCATTATGCTTATTAAGTCTTGTCTTTTTTGCTTTAACAGTAACTTCATTAATTTATCGGTTCGATTTTAAAAACCAATTCTTTATTGATAACCAATTCATACTTAGTTTATCTGTTATTGCCTTTGTTGAGTCAACAATAATTGTTGTACTTGCTTTCTTTTTGAAGAAAAAAGCAATAGTTAAAGAACATGAGATTAAGAATTTTTGAACAGAAGATTTTGAAAGCCAACTTATTGCAATTAATACATATAAGAAAAAATCTTTATATGAAAAAAGATTAAATAAATATCATTCGTCTTATTACAAGAGGATGAAAGATGAATACCTTGAAATATCTAAATTGATTGAAAATAAAACAAGTTTTGATCAATTAATGATTAGACTTTTAGATTTTGATGAAAAGTTTAAACCAAAATTTACTTATGGATACTATATAGTTCAAATAGATTTATTCTTAAACTTGTGTATAAAAACAAGGAATACATATATAGGTAAATAAAAAACACAGCACAAATGCTGTGTTTTATTAATTTGCTGTTAGTTGCCTGCTCGTCATACACTTGGTAAACCCTTAGATTTAAGAAATGTTAAAAGTTTATTACTGTTATATGATAATTGAGCATCATCTGCATAAACATAACCTAATTGATCATAGATATTGCCAAAGCAATCAGATGCAAATGTTGTTTGTGGGTCAGAAGACAAACCTACCCAATGAATCTCATTACAGTTACTGTACATAAAAGCATAGCTTTGGATTTGTGAAACACGTTTAAAAATTAACTTTTTAATTTTTGATCTATATGTAAATTCTCTTTTAATTGTTATTGAACCACACATTGAAAAGTCTAAAACAATTTGTTGATTAAAATCGCCAAAAGCAGAAACACCAATTGTGGTTAAAGAAGTCGGAAATTTAATAGAATAAATTGAACATCCATTTTCAAAGGCAGAATCGGCTAATTCAGTAATATTTGTTTTTGACAAATCTACATCTCCAACACCTAATCCACCAACTATTGTTGTTTTATTTGTTCATAGGTTATTAGGGTTATCGGAAGTTCTTTTTATTAACACTTTTGCATTTACAAAACTTGCACATATAACAAAATTTTGGTTAGATGAATCAATTTCAAAGTCTTCCACTTCGGCATCTAAAAAAGTGTCCTTAGCAATTTCTTCTAAGTTTTTTGGTAAGACTAATTTTTGGACTTCTACACCTTTAAACGCTCGTCCTAAAATAGTTGTTAAATTGGTGCATTTTGACAAATCGATTGTTTCAGTTTTTAAACCTTCAAAACAATATTGATCAATAGTTTGCAAATTTGTTGCATTTGAAAAATCAACATTACGAATATTAGCATCGTGAAGGACATATTGGTCTAATTTTGATAAAGTCGGAGGAATAACTAATTCATCAATTGTCGCTCCTTGAAAAGCATTTTCCTTGAAGAAGTCGGGATTAGAAAATTCAATTTTACCTAACATTAAGCATCCAACCGCTGTATTTTGTAAACTATATAAACATTTTTTGTTTTCATCTTTTTTTACAAGAATAAAGGAATTGTCACCGGTGTTTGTTGCTCTTCCATAATAATTATTTTTTGAATCAATTGATACATTATTAACATTAAGGTTAAAGCAATCATAAAATGCTTTTGCACCAATGTTATTTACATTTCTTGGAATATATAAATTAGACAAAGACTTGCATGAATAAAAAGCATTTTCTCCAATATGTTGCAATTGGGTACATTCAGACAAATTAACTAGTTTTAAAGATGTACAGTTTTTAAAAGCATTGGCATAAATTTGTTGTATTGTTCTAGGCAAAGATATTTTTTGTAGTAATGACATTGATAAAAATTGGCCATTACTAATTTCATACAAATTAATACAGTTTGATATGTCAATGTCAATAATATTTGCAAAAACCGTTCTGTTCAATACGAATTTATTTAATTTTGATTCTTTTTCGAAAGCTAAAAACTTAATATTGGAGTTCAATGGTTTATTTTTAAAAGAACTCACGTTAATTGTTATTACTTCTTTTGGAATTAATAGTGTGTCATAAGAAGAATAGTCTTCTGGAAAATCACTCTTAAAACCAATAATTGTCCCTTCAGAATCAATTTCTAAGTATTTTTTTGGTATAGCATTATTTGGTCATGCTTCTGATGTTTTACAGCTAATAGCAGTAAATGGTATAGAAGAAGCTGCACCTAATCCTAATGCAACACATGTGATGGTTTTAATTAATTTTTTATTCATATTAATCTCCTTATATAAATTATATATATGCAAAATAAAAAAGCATAGTTTTTAACTATGCTTTTTTTCTTATAAAAGAATTACTTGTTGAATTCTACTTCTTTAATTTCGATACATTGTACAGGGCATCCACCTACACAAGCACCACAAGCAATACATTTTTCATCAGCGTATGCTTTACCATCGATTATTTTAATAGCACCAACCGGACATACTGCTTCACATGAACCACATCCTACACAAGAACCTTGGTTTACAAATGCATTTGTTTTCTTTGCCATATTTATCTCCTATATATAACTTTCCTAATTATACAATATATTACTTAATTTCTCTCTTTTTGAAAACTGTATGTAAGTTTTCGTGAGCTAAATGACTATTAGGTTTTTCATAATAGTCTTTGTATAAAGCAATAATGTCAGGGTTTAAATGAGATTTACGAATAGTTTTTCTTTCATCATCTGTATATAAAGATTTAGCTCTTAATTTAGCACGTTCTTCAAAACTAATTTCATTTGGATCATGGATTAGCATACCACCACCGTTAACACATCCTCCTGGACAAGCCATAATTTCAACGAAATCATATTTCTTTGCACCACTCTTGATACTTTCTAATACTGTTTGAGCATTCTTTAAACCGCTCGCTACACAAACATTAACTGTTTTACCAGCAACATTAATTGTTGCTTCTTTAATACCTTGAGTGCCTCTCACAGCGTTGTAATCAATTTTATCCATTGATTTTCCTTCAAGAGTGTCAGCAACTGTTCTAAGTGCTGCTTCCATAACTCCACCAGTTGCACCAAAGATAACGCTAGCACCACTAGAATCACCCATAACTTTATCAAATTCAGATTCTTTTAATTTAGGTAAATTAATACCTTTTGATTTTAATAATTTAGCATATTCTCTTACAGTAATTGATGCATCAACATCTTTAACACCTTCAACAGCATTCTTACCTCTTAAAATTTCACCCTTCTTTGCAATACATGGCATTACTGTTACAAAGAAAATTTTCTTAGGATCAATATTATTTTTCTTTGCTCAATAAGTTTTAAGAGCGGCACCAAAAATTTGTTGAGGTGATTTTGTTGATGATAAATTAGTGATAAAGTCAGGATAGAAAGCAGTTAAGTATTCTGTTCATCCCGGACAGCAAGAAGTGAACATTGGTAAAACTCCACCATTTGTTAATCTATCAACAAATTCAGCAGCTTCTTCCATGATTGTTAAGTCTGCACCCATATCAATATCAAATACATGATCAAATCCTAACATCTTTAAAGATGTTACTAATTGTCCTTGAACAAACTCACCAACTTTACCACCGAATTCTTCTGCAATTGCAACTCTTACACTTGGGGCAGGGGCTACAACTGTAATTAAATCAGGATTTTTAATTGCATCTAATACTTCATCTACATTAGATTTTTCAGTTAATGCAGCAACCGGACAAACCAATGTACATTGACCACATCCAACACAGAAAGTATCCTTTAAAGGTTTATCTGCAGGTGTACCAATTTGGTTGTTAAATGGCATTTTTTTACATACTGCATTAACTGTTTGCATTTGTGTACATACACCGTTACAACGGTTACACAAAATACATTTACTATCATCTCTTACAATGTAAGGATTTGAATCATCAAAAAAAGTTCTCTTAGAATTTTCACTAAAAATATCATCTTGTGCTTTCATTTCTGAAGCTAAACATTGTAAAGCACAATTGGTGTTTCTTTTACAACTTAAACAATTCTTGTTATGATCTTTTAAAATCTTGTTTAAGTTCATTTTTCTCATATTTAGAACAGCTTCAGTGTTTGTTCTAATCTTCATACCGTCATTGTTTATTCTCATTGAACATGAAGGCACAGGAACTTTAATTCCTTCTACTTCAACAACACAAACACGACAAGAACTAATTACGTTGTAATTCTTTAAATAACAAAGTGTTGGAATCTTGATTCCAATCATCTTTGCTGCTTCAAGAATTGTAGTTCCTTTTGGAACCATAATTTCTTGACCATCAATGGTAACTTTAACTTTTTCGATGTTTTCCATAAATATCCTTTAAAAACTTTTAATTATTATATTTTTAAAACTCTTATAGTATTTAATTAAAATTAAATATTATGAATAAGAAAAAGTTAAAACCATTTTTATCACCGATGGCAATCATCTTTTTCTTACTATTAACAACCATTGTTATTTCGTGAATTTTATATTGATCTTTGCCAAGTGATAAATATGATTTTCATCCTGCTGGATTATTAGAAGTTTTTACTGCCCCAATCAAAGGATTTGTTAATTCTGCTACTACATTAATATTTTTATTATTTGTTGGTGCGTATATGCACTTATTGGAAACAACTCATTCTATTGATGCGTTGATATCAAGATTGTTTATTAAATTAAGAAACAAGGAATTATTCTTTATCGGAATTATCTTTGTGTTGTTTGCAATACTTGGATCTTTTTTAGGAGCGTGAAGTGTAATGGCTTTACCATTTTATTTCTTAATAATTCCATTATTAACTTCTGCTGGATATGATAAATTTACTTCCTTTTTAATTGTATTTTTTGCAAGTGAAATAGGAGTGTTTGCTTCAACAATTAATCCTATTTTAATAAGTAATGCAATTGATGCTACAAACGTAGCTGTTGGATCAATTGTTTGCAATTTTTCAGACGGGATTTTATGAAGATTTATTTCATTTTTTGTAATGTGCACTATAGGATTAATCTTCACTTTAAACTACGCTAAAAAACACAAAAATGTTAGTTTAGTTACTGATTTAAATTTGTTAGAAAAGAGTGAACAAAATCTAATGACCGGAAAGAAAAAAGCGACATTATGAATAATGTTTTTTACTTTTAGTTTTATGTTTGTTGCTATGTTTCCTTGAGATAACGTTGCTGGATTAAATGGATTTGAACTATTAGGTAATATATTAGCTAAATATTTTCCATATTTAGGCGGACAAACAAGTGGTCCAGATAAAATAGTTTCAAATATCCCAAACATTGGATCTTGATCTTTATTACAAATTTCTTTTTTATTTTTTGTTTCAATGTTTATTACATCTTTAATTAACTGAAAAGGCGAAAAAGAATTTGGTAATGACTTTGTTAAAGGTGCTAAAACAATGATTCCTGTTGTTTTTATAATCTCTTTAGCTAGCGGAATATCAGTTATTCTTGATGAAACAGGATTGCAAAAAATCTTGATTGATACAATTTCAAGTATTTCGAATATGAATCCAATACTTTTAGTCTTTGTAATGTTCCTAATTTTAACCTTAGTTTCATTATTTATCCCTTCAATTGCATCTATGACAAAAGCGGTGTATCCTACACTTGGGCCATCATTAGCTACAGGCAATAGTTCAGTTAGTGTTTCAAGCTCAATTCTTTGTGCTTCTTTTGGTAATGGTTTAATCCATTTATTTACACCTATATCAACTATGTTGATATATGGTCTAAACAAGTGTGAAATTAGTTTCAAGGAATATTACAAGAAAATTTGAATAGTAATGCTTGTAATTTTTGGTAGTTCTATCGTCCTATTATTTACTGGGACAACACTACCAAATAAGTTTTTTTAGTTTATTAATCTTTGTATATTTTTATTCTTATAATGATATTGCTATTTATATTTATAAATAGATTATTTATATAGGAGAATTATGAAAGAAAAAAAACTAATTTCGGTTGATGGTAATACCGCTGCTGCATATGTTGGTTATGCAATGAGTGAAGTAAGCTGTGTTTACCCAATCACTCCATCAACTACTATGGCTGAAGTAATTGATGAATGAGCTGCAAAAGGTAAGAAAAACCTTTTCGGTAAAACTGTTTCTGTAGCAGAAATGCAATCAGAAGCTGGTGCTGCTGGTGCAGTTCACGGTAGTTTAGCTGTTGGTGCTTTAACTACTACTTATACAGCGAGTCAAGGATTATTATTAATGATCCCTAACATGTACAAAATTGCTGGTGAATTATTACCTGCAGTTTTCCATGTATCTGCAAGAACAATTGCTGCTCAAGCAATTAACATCTTTGGTGAACACTCAGATGTTATGGCTTGTAGACAAACAGGTTTTTGTATGTTAGCTTCTAACAACGTTCAAGAATCTATGGATATGGCTTTAGTTGCACATGTATCTGCACTAAAAGCTTCATTACCTTTCTTACATTTCTTTGATGGTTTTAGAACATCTCATGAAATTTCTAAAATTGAAGAAATTCCATATGAAACAATGGAAGAAATGCTTCCTAAAGAAGCAATTGCTAAATTTAAAGCAAATGCTCACAACCCAGAACACCCTAAATTAACAGGTAGTGCTCAAAACCCTGACACATTCATGCAAAACAGAGAAGCATGCAACATTTACTACAACAAAGTTTATGACATCGTTGAAAAAACAATGGATGAACTTGCTAGCAAAACTGGACGTGCTTACAAACCATTTATGTATTATGGTGCACAAGATGCTACTGATGTAATTGTTACAATGGGCAGTAGCTGTGATGTAACTCAAGAAACTATTGATTACTTAAATGCAAACGGTGGAAAATATGGTTTAGTAAAAGTTCACTTATACCGTCCATTCAACACTAAAGCATTTGGTGCCGTTTTACCAAAGAGCGTTCAAAGAATTTCTGTTTTAGACAGAACTAAAGAACAAGGCTCTATTGGTGAACCATTATATTTAGATGTTGTAGCTGCATTAAACGATTGCAACTTAACAAACATCCAAACATTTGGTGGTAGATATGGTTTAGGTGGTAAGGACTTTGTTCCTGCTCACGTAGTTAGTGTTTATGAAAACATGGTTTCAAGTAACCCTATTAAACACTTTACAGTTGGTATTAACGACGATGTTACAAAGACATCATTACCAGCTCCAAAGAACTTCAAAGGTTTAGACAACAAATACTTTGAATGTCAATTCTGAGGATTAGGATCAGATGGTACTATTTCAGCCAACAAGAGTAGTATTAAGATTATTGGTGAAACTACAAATAAATATATTCAAGGTTACTTTGAATATGACTCAAAGAAATCTGGTGGTTTAACAATTTCTCACTTACGTACTTCAGATACTCCTATCTTAAGTAGTTACTTTGTATATGATGCAAACTTCATTGCTGTACACAACTATACATTCGTTAAGAAATATGATGTTTTAGCTGGTTTAAAGAAAAATGGTACAGTTTTATTAAACACATCGTTAAGCGTTGAAGAACTAGCAAAAGATTTACCAGAAAACTTCAAGAAACACTTAAAAGATACTGGTTCAAAACTTTATATTATTCCTGCTATGAAAGTTGCTCAAGCAGCTGGATTAAAGAACAGAATTAACACAATTATGCAATCATGTTTCTTCAAAATTACAGGAATCATTGATTACTCAATCGCTGAAAAAGAAATGAAAGATTTCGCTATTAAGTCTTATAGCAAAAAAGGTGATGCAATTGTTCAAAGCAACATGAAAGCAATTGACGCTGCTACAAACGATTTAATCGAAGTTGATGTTAACAAAATTGTTAACACTCCAACTGTTGAAAGAGAAGTTGACAAAATTGCTTCTAAATATTACCAAGAGTTCATTTCTCCAATTGAAAAGAGACAAGGTAATGATATGCCTGTATCAAACTTTGCTGTTGATGGTGCTATTCCAACAGGTACATCTAAATTTGAAAAGAGAGGAATTAGTCAAAGTGTTCCTAAATGAGTTACTGAAAAATGTATTCAATGTGGTCAATGTGTACTAGTTTGTCCACATGCAGCTATTAGAAGTAAATTATTAACCGAAGAACAAGTTAAGAATGGTCCTGAAGGATTTAATGCTAAACCAGCTATCGGTGTAAAAGACGCTCAATTCAAGATTGAAGTAAGTTCATTAGACTGTACTGGTTGTGAAAACTGTTCTCGTGTTTGTCCGGTTCATGCATTAGAAATGACTAACGACAAACAAGTATTTGAACAAGAAGCTAAGAACTGAAAATACTTCACTGGTTTAAAGAATGAAATTGCAAACCCATTCAACAAACAAACAGTTAAAGGTATCCAATTCGAACAACCATACTTTGAATTTAGTGGTGCTTGTACAGGATGTGGTGAAACTCCATATATTAAATTAGTTACTCAATTATTTGGTGATGAAATGATCGTTGCTAACGCAACAGGATGTTCTTCTATATATAGTAGTAGTTCCCCTACATGTCCATATACTACAAACGAAAACAACGAAGGTCCTACATGAGCTAACAGCTTATTTGAAGACAACGCTGAATTCGGTTTTGGTATGAGAATGGCTACAAACTACCGTCGTGAACAAGCTTTAGATTGCTTAAAGGGATTATTGTCTCAAAACATTTCTGAAAACTTAAAAACAGCAATCAACGAATTAATCGCTATTTGAGAAGATCGTGTTCAATCTAAAGAAAAAGCTAAATTAGTTGAAGGTTTATTAAAGGCTGAAACTAGTGAAGAAGCTAAGAAAGCTTTAGCTTACGCTGATTTATTTGCTAAGAAATCTGTATGAATCTTCGGTGGTGACGGATGAGCATATGATATTGGCTTTGGTGGTTTAGATCACGTAATCGCTTCTGGTCAAAACGTTAACATCTTAGTTTTAGATACCGAAGTATATTCAAACACAGGTGGTCAATCATCTAAATCTACTCCATTAGGAAGTATTGCTAAATTAGCTGCTAAGGGAAAACAAACAAGAAAGAAAAACTTAGCTGCTATTGCAATGAGCTACAAAGATGTATATGTTGCTCAAGTTTCTATGGGTGCAAACCAAGCTCAAGTTGTTAAAGCAATTTCTGAAGCTGAATCTTACAATGGTCCAAGTATCATCATTGCTTATGCTCCATGTATTAACCACGGTATTGATATGGGTGGTGCTCAAGCTGAAATGAAGAAAGCTGTTGATTCTGGTTACTGATCATTATTTAGATATGACCCACGTAATCCTGAAAACCCATTAACAATTGATAGTAAAGATCCAACAATCGATTACAAAGACTTCGTTAAAGGTGAAAACAGATACGCTAGATTATTCAAATCTAACCCAGATGCTGCAAATAAGATTTTTGATCAAGCAAAAATCCATGCAGCTGAAAGACTTGAAACAATCAAGTTGATGGGAAAAGTTAAATAATTCTGTTTATTCCTTATTAAAAACGTGCATTTGTGTGCGTTTTTTTTTTGATATATCATTATTTTTATGTATGAACACTTCTCATTTTAAATTTACTGATTATCAAAAGAAAAAAGGTGCAACTGTAGGTTATATTTCTTTAGTTATTTACCTTGTTTTTATGGGAATTGTTTATTATTACTCAGTACAAGCAATAATTAGATCTTCTAATAATTGAAGTGTAATTTTATACATGTCATTTTCATTACTTACTCAAACCATATTTTTTTATCCGGGTATATTCTGTCTAATAACCACATTAATATCTATTTTTCTTGGAAAAAAATCATTTAAGTTTTCTACAAGCGTTTGTAGTTTGAAAAAGTTTCGAGATTTATCGAATGCTAAGATAGCAATTTTATATGTTACAAAAGATGATTTTATTAATGATGCAGCTTTAACTATGTTAAATCAACAAACCCTTGAAGGAAAAGTAAATAAAAAATGAGTCCCATATATTCTTGATGATTCAACAAAAGAACAATACATCAAAGCGGCTGATGAGTTTGCTAAAAGACATAATGTTAAAGTTATTAGAAGAGGAAATATTGGTCCTAGAATGAAGTGTGGGAATATAAATTATTTCCTTGAGAATTATCTAAATAATTTTGATTATTTTGTGATTCTAGATTCAGATACATATATTGAAGACAAATGATGTGCTAAAGCAATCCAATACTTTGAACGTTTTAAAGATATCGGAATAGTACAGGGTTTGAATTCAATAATATCTCACAATAAAAATTTATTCCAAGACATAATCACTCCAAACAACAAGCAAGATAAAATGTTTTGGGCGATGAATGAAGAAATTAATAATCTTTACTCTACGTCACCGTGCACAGGACATGCGTGTATGTTATCATCTGAATTAATCAAAAAAAACGGTGGAAAATTTAAAGAATTTATATCTGAAGATTGATGTATTTTTATTGATGCGAAAAAATTAAAATATGAATGTTCTTATACAAGTAACTGTTTAGCAACAGAAGAAACACCGCCTAATTACTATGCCTATAAAAAAAGACACCTTAGATGGGAAGATGGGTCTTTTCAATTTTTTCATACATATTTTTTTAAGATTTTATTTTCAAAATTCCATTTCTGACAAAAATGAAACATCTTTAGTCTTTGCACAAACATATTTTTTACAACTTTCAATTTTTTCACAGGAACAATATTAACGTATTTAATGATGTTTTTTATTCCGACAAATTTAATCTATACATTTTTCCCGTATTTTGGTTTTGTAATTAATATTGTTCTTTATGTTTTATCTATCACAACAGTACCTGGTAAAGCTGTTGTTTTAAAACAGTCTGTGTCAAGAGCTTTTTTAACATCTTTTTCTAGCGCTTTTGTTGTTACGTCTTTAATGCCTTCTTTTTTAATTGAATACTTTATGTTACTTTTAGGAAAAAAGATTACTTTCAAAGTAACTATTAAAGAAAACAAAAAAATAACATTCAAAGATTTTATTAAAGGTTCTTGAATGGATTTATTAATTTGAACTTTATTATTTGTTTATATTTTCACTGCTTGTTGATATGGAAACGGATGATTTTTCTTATTAAACCCTTGAATGATTGTCGTTTTATTATCAATCGTTTCAATCTTTATTTTCCCTTTCTTGTCAAACATACCTCTTAAAAAATAATTTTTAAGCATTTTTATTTATATATTTTTTTAAAAATATATAATATAGACTTAAAGCAGCAGGAGGTCAAACGATGAGCAAAATTTGATTTAAAGAATGAGATGGTTTTAAACCAGGACAATGGTGTGATGAAATTGATACAAGACAATTCATTCAATTAAACTACACACCATATGAAGGTGATGATAGTTTCTTAGAAGGTCCTACATCTAATACAACAAAGTTATGAAATAAAGTTAGTGAACTAACAAAGAAAGAACTTGCTAATGGTGGAGTTCTTGACATGGATAAAAGAGTTTCTTTTATCGATGCATATGGTCCAGGATATTTAGATAAAAAATTAGAAAAAATTGTTGGTATTCAAACAGATAAACCATTTAAACGTGCTTACATGCCAATTGGTGGTGTGAGAATGGCTCAACAAGCTGCTAAAACTTATGGATTTGAATCAGATCCTAAAATAGATGAAATCTATACAAAATATCGTAAGACTCACAACCAAGGTGTGTTCGATGTTTATACAAAAGAAATGCGTGATGCAAGACACACTCACATTATTACTGGTTTGCCTGATGCTTATTCTCGTGGTCGTATTATTGGTGACTACCGTAGAATCGCTCTATATGGTATTGATTATTTAATTGCTGCTAAAAGAGCAGATGTTAATGCATTAAGTGAAGAAATGCGTCCAGAAATCATCAGACTTCGTGAAGAAGCTGCTGATCAAGTTAGAGCATTAAATGCTATGAAAAAAATGGCATTAGCTTATGGTCATGATATTTCTAAACCTGCAAAGAACGCTCAAGAAGCAATTCAATGAACTTACTATGGATACTTAGCTGCAATTAAAGATCAAAATGGTGCTGCTATGTCTATTGGACGTACATCTACTTTCTTAGATATATATATTGAAAGAGATTTGAAAAAAGGTTTAATTACTGAAAAAGAAGCTCAAGAATTAATGGATCATTTCGTAATGAAATTACGTATTGTTAAATTCATGAGAACTCCTGACTATAACTCATTATTCTCGGGTGATCCAATTTGAGCAACTGAATCAATTGGTGGTATGGGTATTGACGGAAGAACATTGGTAACTAAGAACTCTTTCAGAATGATTCACACTTTATCAAACATGGGTCCTTCACCAGAACCTAACTTAACAATTCTTTGATCAAAAAACTTACCTCGTTCATTTAAGTTGTTCTGTGCAAAATATTCAATTAAATATTCTTCAATGCAATATGAATCTGATGATTTAATGAGAGTAACTCATGGTGATGATTATGGTATCGCTTGTTGTGTTTCTCCGATGAAAATCGGTAAACAAATGCAATTCTTTGGTGCTCGTGCTAACTTAGCAAAAGCTTTATTGTATGCAATAAACGGTGGTTATGATGAAATGCACCCAGAATATAGACTTGGTCCTGTATTAGGTCAATTAGATACTAAAAAAGCACTAAATTATGACGAAGTAGTTGAACGTTATAAATTAGTAATGAAATGATTAGCTGGCTTATATGTTAATGCATTAAATGTTATTCACTACATGCATGATAAATATTATTATGAAGCAGGTGAAATGGCTTTATATGACTTACACGTTCACCGTTTCTTTGCAACTGGTATTGCAGGATTATCTGTAGTTGCTGACTCATTATCTGCAATTAAATATGCAAAAGTAACTCCAGTTTGAAAGAAACTTCCTAACGGAAGATCAATTGCGGTTGATTTCAAAATTACTGGTCAGTTCCCTAAATATGGAAATGATGATGACAAAGTTGATTTACTTGCAGTTGATGTAATTAAATTCTTCATGGGAGAATTAAAGAAACTTTATACATATCGTAGTACTGATATCACAACATCAATCTTAACTATTACTTCAAACGTAGTTTATGGTAAAAATACTGGTGCTACTCCAGACGGAAGAAAAGCTGGTATTCCTTTTGCTCCTGGTGCAAACCCAATGCATGGACGTGATGATTCTGGTGCAGTTAACTCTTTATCTTCTGTTGCTAAGATTCCATTCAAATACGCAGGTGATGGTATTTCAAATACTTTCTCAATCATCCCTGGTGCTTTAGGAAAAGATGATGAATTAGTAATTATGAATGGTGAATTAGATATTGATAGATTACCAAAGAAAAAATCAACTAAAAAAACAAAAGCAAAAACTAACAAAAAATAATAAATTTTAATATATTAAAGACGTAGGAGAATAATATGGCTAAAAAAGTAAATAAAAATGATTATTGTAATCAAGACAACCAAGTAAGAGATGAAAATCTTGTAAACTTAATGGACGGATATTTTGATAAAGGTGCTTATCATCTAAATGTAAATGTTTTAACAAAAGAAACATTATTAGACGCACAAAAACACCCAGAAAAATATCCTCAATTAACTATTCGTGTTAGTGGCTATGCAGTTAACTTCATCAAGTTATCTAAAGCACAACAAGACGACGTTATTGCTCGTACATTCCACAAATCAATTTAATTAATTCCCACTCTTTGAGTGGGTTTTATTTTTGTATTGTATAACTTAATATATAGTATGCAAAAGGAAATAAGAGCACCATATTTTAAAATTGAAAGTTTTGGTGCGGTGGATGGACCAGGAATAAGATTGGTTTTATTCTTACAAGGTTGTCCTTATAGATGTTTATATTGTCACAATCCTGAATCATGAAAAATAAACGGTTCTAAAACTTTTATTACGCCTACAAAATTAATAGAAAGATATAGACATAATGAATCTTATTACAAGAATAGCGGTGGAATAACTTTGTCAGGTGGAGAACCATTAATCCACATGGATTTTTGTTTAGAAGTTTGTAGACTTGGATATGAAAACAATATAAGTATTGCTTTAGACACTTCTGGAGCTACTTTTAATTCAATAAATCTAAGTTTCTATAAAAAAATAATTAAATATAAACCTTTATGATTAGTAGATATTAAACATATTAATCCTAAAAAACACAAGGGATTATGTGGTGTTGAAAATCAAAATGAAATTAACTTAATAAAATTCTTAGAAAAAAACAAACAGCATTATTGAATACGACAAGTTTTACTTCCGGGTTATACCGATGATCCAAAAGATTTAGAAAAGCTTGGTAAATTTCTTAAAACATTAAAATACAATGATAAATTCGAATTGCAACCATACCACACAATGGGTGTTCAAAAATACAATCAACTAAAAATGAAATATAGAATTGTTAATGTTCCTGAACCTTCTAAAGATGAAATATTAGATGCAATTCAAATAATTACTAGCAACATTAAAAAATAATTGCAATTTTTGACTTTTATATATAATCTATATACTATTACTTGGTTTTGAAACCCTTCCATTCATTACTAGGTAAATAGCACATAGTCATATAAAGAAAGGAAGTAAAAAAACAATTATGGCAGTAACAAGTAAAAATAAACAAGAAGCTATCAAGAAATTTGGTGGAAGCGAAATCAATACCGGTTCAATTCAAACTCAAGTTGCTTTATTAACACTTGAAATTAACGAAATTACTAAACATGTAGTTAAGAACCCAAAAGATTTCTCAACAAAAAGAGGGTTATTCCAAAAAGTTTCTAGACGTAAATCTTTACTAAGATACTTAGAAAAGAAAGATATCGAAGCTTACCGTAAATTGATTAAAAACTTAGGTCTTAGAAATTAATTTAAAAAATGATGGACAAGTTCCATCATTTTTTTATTTCTTTCTTATTATTTTTTTAAACTTATTTTTAACTATTTAAGGTACTTTTTTATCCCAAAACTATGGTAACATATTACTACAAAAAAATTATGAGTAAGTTTAGAATAACTATTAGTCAAATTAAACAATACAAAATTACAAAAAACATATCGTGAAGAAATCGAGTATTTCTATCTAATCTTTCTATGATGAGATGTTATGCAATACACATTATTAATCAATATTTCCCATACTATAAATTACCAAAAGTAGAAATGGATTCAATATTGTATATTGCGTTTACAGACGCAATAGAAAGATTTGATGTTGAACAAAGCACATACAATGTTGATCAAGCGCTTTTCTTAAATATAAAGAGCAAGATAGTAAAAGAGGCAGTAAGAAATATTAAACGTAATTGTTTAGATAAAAAAATGCTTGAAAGCTTAAAAAATGAACGTTATTTTGTTGAGTTACCAGAATGAATTAAATTAGAAAAAGTAGATAGTATTTATGACTATATTGAAGCACATTGTGATCCAATATTGAAATCTTTCATAAGGATGAAGTTAAAAGGATATTCTGTTAAAACAATTGCGTTATTGCATGATACTACTAGCGCAAAAGTGAATAGTAAACTTTATTCTCTGTATGGCATAATCAAAAGATCTGGAATACAAGTATAAATTTTTATTATTTTTTTATAAATATGTATATATAATATGAATACATTTAATTGGAAGGAGCCAAAGCTCCTTTTTTAAATGTCTAAAAATATGAAGGTTAAAGCAATATTAGTCTGTGAAGAATGTAATTCACGTAATTACCATATTCAAAGAAATAAAGTAAGTGAAAAACGTTTAGAACTTCGCAAATATTGCCCTCACTGTAAGAAAACAACCTTACACAAGGAAACTAGATAATTTTTAGTTTATATTGCTTATTCACTATGAAAGACAAATCAAAAGTAGTAACTGAAGACAATAAGTCTAAGGTAAAGGTAAAAGACCCAAAGAAAAAACTTTCTTATCGTCTTAAGAAATGATTCTTTGGTGTTGGTAAAGAATTTGGAAGAATTACTTGACCTACAAAGTCAAGAATTGTTCGTGATTTCTTTACAGCAATCATTATTGTTGCTTTATTGTGTTTAATTTTCTTAGGGTTTGATCAAATTAGTGGATTAATAAAATAGAGGTTAATATGCAAAACTCATCATCTCAATGATTTATTATTACTGCTATCGGTGGTAAAGAAGATTCAATAGTTGAATCTTTAGTAGAAAAGATTCGTAATTTTGGTTATGAAGATCATGTAAAAGAAATCAAGATCTTCAAAGAAAATAAAATTAAAGAAGAAGTTTTCTCTAAAGATGATCCATCATTGCCAAAAACAATGAAGAATACAAAAACAACTAAGTGAGAAACTTTACCAGATGGTAGGTATAAAAGAATCAAAATTAAAGTTGTAAACAAATTCCCTGGTTACATTTTCATTAACATGATTATGGACCAAAACATTTGATATACAATTCGTAACACCAACGGTGTTATGGGATTCGTTGGTAGTAGTGGTAAAGGTGCAATGCCTATTCCAATTACTATTGAAGAATTTGAAGCAGTTACTGAAACAAAACAAGAAGAACAAGTTCAACAAACTGAACAAACTTCAGTTGAACAACCAACAGTTGCTCCGAAACAAGTTTATGAAACAAACTTGAGAATTGGTGATACTGTTCAAATTACGGTTGGTCCTTTTGCTGGAACTTGTGGTGATATTAAAGCCATCGATCTTGATAAAGGAACCGCTTCAGTTGAAGTTGAATTTTTCGGAAGAGCTACAACAATTGATGCTGCATTCACAGATTTAAAAATTGACTAATATTGCAATATTAAAACACATTTATAAAGAAAGGTTATATGACAAATACTAAAGATGAATCAGTTGTAGTTACAACTGAAAAAGCAAAATCAGAAGTTAAGAAACCAAGAAAACCATCTACTAAGAAGGTTGCTTCTGAAAAAAAATCACTTGATGCAAATTCATCAAAAGATTTTCAGGCAGTAAACAAGAATATCGAAGCTAAAATCGATGCATTCTTTGAAGCAAACAAGGATTCTGGAATTAAGAAACTTGTTTCTGCTTCTAAATTAATGGAATCAGGATGCCACATTGGTATGTCTGCTAAATGATGAAACCCTAAGATGAGACCATTCATCTACCCAGGTAAAGGTGGAAAGAATCAAATTATTGATATCTTAAAAACTATCATTTTCTTAGACAGAGCTTACAACTTCTTAAGAGATATTACTAAAGAAGGCGGAAGAATCCTATTCGTTGGTACTCGTGGTGATTATGTTAAGAACTTAATTAAAAACGAATGTACAAGAAGTAAATCATTCTACATAAACCAAAGATGATTAGGTGGTACTTTGACTAACTTCAAAACCATTTCTAAGTCTATTGATAAATTAAATAACTTAATTTCTCTTCAAATGTCTGATGAAATTAAACGTTATTCTAAAAAAGAACAATTAGACATGTCTAAAGAAGTAGAAAAAATGTCTAAGTTCTTAAATGGTATTAGAACTATGAGAGGCTTACCACAAGCTATTGTAGTAACTGATCCAATTGCTGAACACAACGCAGTTAGCGAAGCTAAGAAATTAGGAATTCCTGTAGTTGCTATTGCAAATACAAACACAAATCCTGACGTAATTGACTTCTTAATTCCAGCAAACACTACTTCAATTAGAACAATCTTCTTAATTGTTACAATCTTAAACGACGCAATTTGTGAAGCTTTAGGTGAACCATTAAGTATCGTTGGTAAGAAAGATGAAGAAATCATCCTTCCAGAAGTAGCTAAGAAGAAATTTGATCAAGGTTTCATTGCTCACAAGAAATTTGGAAGAAGTTTCCAAAAATCTAACGAAGAAAAACCTGTAGAAAAGAAATAATTCTTCTAGAAAGCTTAAAAAAACACGCTAATCAAGCGTGTTTTTTTATTTTTTTTGGTTATTTATTATTCCCTTACAAATTGAATAATTCCTTTAATTCCAGGAACAGCACCAACGATTTCTCCACCAATTAAAACAGCCATAACAAGATTAGCTATAGTACTTAAGTGGGCAGTTACTGTGGCACTAACATTCCCTGGAGACACTGAACCAGAAACGGCGTTGAAACCAAGTTTTCATAATCATGGAAGCGGTACTAAATCAGGAATAACGCCTTCATCTGAACCGTGAGAAGCAATATTAATATAATCTTGAATTGCTTTTGCGTTAGGTAATGATGCCATTCCGATAACAAGTATAATTGCACATAAAATCATAGTAATGACAATTATCATACCAAAGTTGAAATCAGTTTCAAGACCAGATTTTTTATTTAGGTATAAATAAACTCCAGAAGCAACAAAATATAAAGATAATGCTACAATTGCAAAAATACCAGCTTGATTTAATACACGTGTGACTTGAAAATCTTCACTACCTTCAGTGTGGTAAAGCAGATTCAATGATCAGAAACCTAAACCTACATTTCCTCTTATATCATAATGTTGAGCTTCACCTTCAGCATTATAGTGGACATAAATACCATCACCATTGATTGATCAGCAAAATAAAAGATATGCTAGCATTCCAAAAATTACAACACTGGCAATACCCATTACTAAACCATAATAGTTTTTTCCATTTTTTCCAAAATTTTGAGTTTGCATATATTTCCTCCTTTCTCCAATATTTTAGCAAAAAAATTCAAAAAAAAAAAAAACAACAAACATTTAAAAAAACACTTTTTTGTGTTAAAAATAATGTGTAATATTTATTGTGAAAAAAAAGACTTTTTTTCTTTTAAATTTGGTGTCACAGGGTAGTTTGGTTTTTCAAACGCCATGTCTTTGTTCGTGCTCACACAAAGAAGTTTTTCCTTATAGTTTTTTCATAAAACAAACAATTCAACATACAAAAACAGAGATTGATTCACAAATAGACATTGCGAATGAACTAGTAGAATCTGAAACTGGTGAAGATTATTTTAGTGAAGCAAAAACAATACTTGATTTCGTATTAGATGAAATTGCATCAAAATGTGAAGATGTTTTGTGTAATAAAGATCCTGTTGATATTTTGCAAGATCAATTAATTCTAAATAAAGATCTTGTAATTGAAAATACAAAAAAAATACTTAATGAAACAAGAATTAAAGAATTGCTTACAGAAAAACAACGTGATTATGTTCTTTCCTATATAAAAAATATTTGCAACAACTTGTTAAATTTTAAAGACAGTATTAAAAGAGCATGAACGTTAAAAAATATTTTTAATTATTTTTTAGTTCCATACTGCGATGACAGCAAAGAAGATGCCTGAAAATTAATTTATAAAATTTGAGATGATAAATACTATACAGGAATTAATCATAGTCATTTGGATGGTAGCGAACTTAAAACTCCTATTGATCAAATTTGTGTATCTGAAAATACCACATACAAATTATATGATTGAGAAAATGTTCAACCTGGTGATCTGTTTTTTAGCGAAATTGGTTTTGAAGACAAGGGACAAAATATTGGACATTTAGCAATAATTGAAGGTAAATATAAAGATCCAAATAATAGAGAGTATTACAGAACAATTGAGTGTAATCAATATGGTATTTCTTATGGTTTAGTAGATGATATACGAATGTCGTCCGCCGAAAATAAGGGACATATTTTTAGAATAAATAATATGAGTCAAAAGCAAATAAACAAAGTGTTGAGTTTTGCAAGACATGAAGTGGATAAAAAATCAGGTTACTCATGCCCAATTATGTTAACTATGTCAACATCATATCAACCTTCTTGATATTGCTCTGAGTTCATTTGAGCTGCATATAAAAGTGCTGGGATTGATTTAAATCAATACAGTTATGATCCAAATACTCCAATAATTACACCATACGACATTTGGGATTATAAAGACAAAACAATTATTTTAGATTATCTGAACTAACATTAAAAATTAGTTTTATTCTTTATATATAAAATACTTTATAATTTTAATATTAATTTATTAGGAGTGTATTATGGCTGATGTCAAAAAAATAGTAGACAGCGTACGTGAAGCTCAAAAGAAATTCGCTAACTTTACACAAGAACAAGTTGACGAAATTTTCTACCGTGCTTCATGAGCTGCTAACAATGCACGTGTTCCTTTAGCTAAACTTGCAGTTGAAGATACAGGAATGGGTGTAGTTGAAGATAAAATTATTAAGAATCATTTTGCTTCTGAATATATCTACAACAAATATAAAGCATTTAAAACTGTTGGTACTTATGAACAAGACCAAGCAGATGGTTACGAATATTTATACGAACCAATGGGAGTGGTTGCTGCAATTATTCCAACAACTAACCCTACATCTACAGCAATCTTTAAATGTTTAATTTCATTAAAGACTCGTAATGGTGTAGTTATTTCTGCTCACCCAAGAGCTTTTAAATCAACAATTGAAGCTGCTAAGATTATTCTTGAAGCTGCTGAAAAAGCTGGAGCTCCAAAGGGAATCATTAGTTGATTACCTCAAGGTGCTTCAATGGAAGATACTGCTACTTTAATGAAAGAAGCAGATATTATTCTAGCAACTGGTGGTGGTGGTTTAGTTCGCGCTGCTTATTCATCTGGTACACCTGCTATCGGTGTAGGTGCTGGTAACTGTCCTGCAATTATTGATGAATCTGCTGATTTAGAAATGGCTGTTGCATCAATTATTCAGTCTAACACATTTGATAACGGTGTAGTTTGTGCAACTGAAAACTCAATCGTTTGTGTTGCTTCTGTTTATGACAAGTTTGTAAAAGAACTTAAAAAACAATATGCACATGTTGTAAGTGATCAAAAAACTTGTAAAAAAATTGGACAAAAAATGTTCAAAGAAGGAAAATACGGTTTGTTAAACCCTGATATGGTTGGTCAAAACCCACAAGGTTTAGCAAAAGTATTTGACATCAACGTTCCAGCTGATGCTAAATTATTAGTTGTTGAAGCTAAATCAACTGCTTATGAAGAACCATTAGCTCATGAAAAACTTTCATGTTTTGTTTCTTTATTCAAAGCAAAAGACTTCAATGATGCTTTAAGAATTCAAACTGAATTATTAAAACTTGGTCCTGGTCACACAGCTTCATTATTTGTTAATGAATGAAAACACCCTGAAAAAATTGATCTATTTAAAAACTCAGCTAAGACTGCAAGATTAGTTGTTAACTGTCCATCAGCATTTGGTGGTATTGGTGATTTATATAACTTCCACTTAGATCCATCTTTAACATTAGGATGTGGTACATGAGGTGGTAACATGTTCAGTGAAAACATTGGACCTAAACATTTATTAAACAAAAAAACTGTTGCTAAAAGGAGAGAAAACATGCTTTGATTACGTTTACCAAGCAAAATTTACTTTAAATACGGATGCTTAGAAGAAGCATTAAGAGACTTACAAGAAGACGGAGTTAAAAAAGTATTTATCGTTACTGATGGATTCATTTGACAAACATTTGGAACTAAACTTACAAATGTATTAGAAAAATACGGAATTAAGTCTCAAGCTTTCACAAGTGTTGAACCAAACCCATCATTATCTACAACATTAAAAGGTGCTGCTGAAATTAAATCATACAACCCAGAAGCTGTTATTGCTATCGGTGGTGGTTCATCATTAGATGCTGCTAAATTAATGTGATTGTACAACGAATACCCAGAAGCTAAATTCCAAGACTTAGCATTAAGATTTATGGATATCCGTAAACGTATCTGTAAATTCCCTAAAGTTGGTAAGAAATGTCAATTAGTATGTATTCCAACTACAGCTGGTACAGGTTCTGAAGTTACTCCATTTGCTATTATTACAGATGACAAGACTCACGTTAAATATTCTTTAGCTGACTATGCATTTACTCCAAACATGGCTGTTATCGATGCTCAATTCATGATGGGATTACCTCCAAGAATGACAGCTGTTACAGCTGCAGATGCATTCAGCCACTGTTTTGAATCATACGTTTCAATCTTAGCTACTGAATTTACTCGTCCATATTCTTTAGAAGGTATTAAGTTAATTCACAAATACTTAGAAAGAGCATACAAGAATGGTGCTAACGACAAAGAAGCAAGAGAAGCAATTGCTCATGCTGCTACAATTGCTGGTATTGCATTCGGTAATGCATTCTTAGGTGTAGTTCACTCATTATCTCACAAGATCGGTGGACACTTCGGTGTAATGCACGGTGCTGCAAACGCAATCTATTTACCACATGTTATTGCGTACAACTCAGAAGTTGGTGTAAGAGAAAAACAAGCATACTGATCTCAATATGACCGTCCATTAGTAAGACAAAGATATTGTGAAATTGCTGATGTTTTAGGAATTAAAGGTAAAACTGAAGCTGACAAGATTAACAATTTAATTAAAGAAGTTCAAAGATTATTTAAAGCTGTTAACTTATGACAATCAACACAAGAATACGGTGTTAATGATAAAGAATTTGAAAAGATTCTTGATCAAATGTCAACTGAAGCTTTTGATGACCAATGTACAAATGCAAACCCAAGATTCCCTGCAATCAAGGATATGAGAGAATTATTCATCGCTGCTCACTACAACAAACCAGTTAGAAAAGTAACAAACAAAAAAGAAGTAAAATAATTTCTTTCTTTTGCAAAGTAAAATCTCACTTTTAAGTGAGATTTTTTATTTTCTAACTTCGCAATGTTCAGTAATTAAAGCGTGTTGAAGTTCTTTTATGTATTGATCGATTTCTTCAGATGAATATTTTTTGTTGTTTTTGAAATAAACTCTTAATGTGTAAGAATACTTGTTGCCTTCAATTTGATAGATGTCAATGTATTCAAATCTGTCAATGAAATGAAGTTTCTTTAATTCTTCAATTACATTAGTTGTATTTGAATTTATTGTTGAAACATAAGATATATCTTTATATACAGGCATCAAATTAGATTTATATTCAACTTTATAACTAGATGGATGATACATGTTAAATAATAAATTTAAATTAATAGTAAATGTATAAATTTCTTTACCATTTAATCCGTATTTATTTACCTTAGAATCTTTAATTCTTCCAATATAACCTATTAATTGACCACTACAATAAATAGCTAAAGTTTCATCAGCATAAAATACATCGCTGCTTTTAATAGGGAAATAATCAAAAGTAGCATTAAAGATATTTGCAACGGAATTTGTAATAGATTTTAATGAGTCTACATTGTAAACAATTTTAGATTTATTTACTTTATCTAAAACTAAATTAGAGAATGTTAATCCTGTTAAATTTCATTCTGATTTATTAGAATAATAAATTTTTTGAATTTCAAATATAGGTTGAAGATTGTTTTTATAAGATAAATTGAATTGGTAAACGTCAAGTAACGACTCAATTAAATTTGATCTCATGTATTCGTGATTAGAATTTAATGGATTAGCTATCTTTACTGAGTCTGTTACATGGAATACATTAAATTGATCTAGTGATTGTTTGTTAACAAGGTTATATGATCTAGTTTCTGTAAAATAATTTGAATTCATTAATTTTCTAATTTCATCAATCTTATTAAATTCAATATTGTGGTCATTTAAAACAATTTCAGTTTTAATTGAAGAACCTTTAATTTTATCAATATCAGCAATTTTTAAAATTTCTTCATATACATCTTGATAAATTTGAACATCTAAACGATATCCAGGAACAACAATGTTGTTACCATCAAAATCATATCCGTATTTATTTAGTGATTTCTTAATGTTGTCTTGGATTTCATTAATTCCTAAGAACGCATTAGCTTCATTGAAGTCAATAGCAATTTTTCTTTCTTCTTCTATTTTAAGGTCTAAAAAAACTGTTGTTATTTCAGCGTTTTCAAAAACATTTGTAAATGACGAAAGTGCTTTTGAAATATATCAGTTTGACAACGGCTTTGTTAATCTCTTTCCGTTTTCACTTGATAAGTTTAATCTGACCATAGAAGTTCTAATACTTCTAAAGTCATAATTTCCAATTTCAATTAACGCATTCTTTGTTGAACTAGAAACTTTAAATTCATCAAAAGGACAGATACCAGCTAAACCTATGATGTTGTTTTTGTTTTTAATGATTATGTCATTATTATTTAATTCAATTTTTTTACCACAAATTAATGAGCTTACTTGTTCTGAATTTTTTTGGATAGATAAACTTGTTCCAACTTTTTCATAATCGTATGCAACGATTGAAATATTTGTAAATAAAGAAATAATAGCTAATCTATCAACCAAATTATTGACAGGAATAATTCCATTATTCATTAAAAACGATTTAATTTGTCAAGATGATTCAGCAACACTTACATTTTTAACTTGTAAGAATGTTGCACTTGAACAAATATTTTTATCTATTGATACATTTAATAAACTTTCAATTTTCAAATTTGGTTGTTTTTTGTCATTAATGAAACCCAAATCAAAATATCCATTTAATTCTTGACAAATAGAATAGACACTATTTAAATCATTTCTGTTTGAAGGTAAGGATAAATCATATATTGTATCCTCTAAATTAATGTATTTTAATGGGTCTGTGTCTCCAAGTTTAGCATCATCTAACAAGATTACACCATTACTATCAGATTGACTTAAAAAATCAACAAAATTTGTTAATTCACTATAAGCACAGATCATTCCTTGAGAAAGAACTCCACGTAATTCTTTGTATTGTATCTCTCTACCATCAACCGTTTTTGCGCCTTGAAGAGCAACTATTACATATTTACCTACGACCAAGTTTGTAGCCCCACAAACTATTGTGTGTTGAGTGTTATTGTCATCAAGCAAAACAGTACATACATTTAATTTGTCTGCATTGGGGTGTCTTTCAATTTTTAAAATTTTACCAATAACCAAGTTATTAACTTTATTGTGCTTAATAACTCTTTCTACTTCACATCCAGAGTTATTAAAAGCTTTAATGATTTGATCATCATTAATTTCATTTATTCTTGGAATTAAGTAACTTAACGCTTTCTTTGAAACTATCATAATTATTTTTTAAATTGATTTAACACTCTAAAGTCATTTGAATATAAATCACGGATGTCTTTTATACCATATTTAATCATTGCTAAACGATCGATACCAAATCCAGCTGCTAATCCGGTTTTAATATTTATATTAGCTGCTTTTAAAACGTTTGCATGAAGCATACCTGCTCCTAATAATTCAATTCAACCAGTTTGTTTACAAATAGGACATCCTTTGCCTTCACAATAAGGGCAAGTCATATCTACTTCAAATGAAGGTTCAGTGAATGGGAAATATGAAAGTCTAAATCTTGTTTCAACTTTCGATCCAAAAATATACTTTAACATTTCATGAACTAATCATTTTAGATTTTGAAGTGATAATCCCTCTTTAACTCAAACAATATCAATTTGATTGAATTGATGTGAGTGAGTTGCATCATCATCATCCTTTCTATATACATTACCAAAAGAAAGAACTCTGATATCTTTAGAATTATTATTTGCAATAACTTTTGCAGTTGTTGCAGTACAGTGAGTTCTTAACATGTAGTCTTCATCTATATAGAAAGAGTCATTACCTTGTCTTGCTGGGTGATCTTTTGAAATGTTTAATTTATCAAAGTTGTCTAAACTTCTAACTACTTCATCACCTGACTCAATTCTAAAATTCATTTTTTTAAAGAATGAAATAACTTCGTTTGCCATCATTGATAAAGGTGTTAATGTACCTTTTTTAAGATCAGCGGCATTTAAATAAATATCGTAATTAATTACATGGTTAGCAGATTCAAGTTCTGATTTAATTTGTTGAATTCGTTCTTCAGTAATTTCTAAAATTTTATTTTTTAATAAATTAATTGAGATTCCTAATTCCTTCTTTTTATCATTAGAAGCAATTTTAAGTTCATCATACAAAGGTGCTAAATGTTTCTTAGTAAAAATATTACGACACTCAATAGCTAGTTTTTCGTTCTTAATATCTTTTAATTGACGAGATAAATCATCAACTAGTTTATTTATTTCAGCAGCTTGCATAATATTTAATAATTATATTAATTAAAGTTTGTTGTATTCATTAATAAATACACTTAGTATTTTTTTAGTAGAGAATTTGCCCAATTGTTTACCTTTTACCATTAGCATACATTCTGTTTTAGAAACACCATATAAACCAATATCAGCATTTTTAGATTCTCCAATACCATTAACAACACAACCCATAACTGCAACAGTTAGGTTTTTTGGATTCTTAAGTGTATATTGTTCAATTTCTTGTAGTATTTCATTAAAGTTAAAAAGAGTTCTTCCACATGTGGGACATGAAATTATATTAGTTGAGTGTTTGTCTGCACCAGATGCAGCTAAAAGTTTTTTAGCTACAATCGGTTCTTGCAAAGGATCTCCTGAAATAGAAATTCTTATTGTATCGCCTATCCCTCTTTGAAGAACTTCATGTAATCCGATTGTTGATTTGATAGTAGAAGATATTAAACTTCCTGCTTCTGTTACACCTAAGTGTAATGGATACTTAATTTTTGAAGCGCCCGTTAAATAAAGTTGTTTTGTCATGTTTGGGTCAGAAGACTTTAATGAAACGACCAAATTAGTAAATTTATTTTTTTCAAAAAAACGAATTCATTTAATTGCAACATCTACAATATTCTTACATGTATCTTTTACACCTTTTGGTAATGATCCAGAATTAATGCCTATTCTAATAGCTACTCTATTTTGCTTTGCAACTTTAATTATTTCCTTTAATTGTTTTTCATCTGAAATATTTCCTGGATTAATTCTAATTTTTTTAGCACCCGCTTGTATTGCTTTAATTGCAAATAAATAATTAAAATGAATATCGGCAACAATAGGACATTTTGCTTTTTTACATATTTGTTTTAAACCAACTAAATCAGTTTCATCCAAAATAGCGACTCTAACTAATTCGCATCCATTATTTATAAGTTGATTAATTTGACTCAACGTATCACTAACATTAGAAGTTTTAGTGTTAGTCATACTTTGAATCACCACTTTATTTTGACCGCCGATGGTTACATTGCCGACGCGGACTCTTTTTGTTTTATTTCTTAGATAAATCATTAAAAAAATTATAATTTAACTAATTAAATAAAAACATAGTTTTTATGGCTAAAAAAATAAATCCAGATCCAAATAAAATATATCCGGTTAAAAACTGTAAAACCGTCACACATATTAAACCAACTATTAAAAATAAAAACATTATTGTTGGTGAGTTTTCATATTTTAGTGACATAGATTTTGAAAAACATGTTACACACCATTATGACTTTGTTGGAGATAAATTAATTATTGGAAAATTTTGTCAAATTGGTAAGGGTGTAGAATTTGTAATGAATGGAGCCAATCATAAAATGAATTGTGTATCTACTTACCCTTTTTACATTATGGATTCTTGAAAACAGAACGCTCCTAAACTTTCTGAATTACCAATTAAAGGTGATACAGTTGTAGGAAATGATGTTTGAATTGGACAAAATTGTACAATTCTTCCTGGTGTACATATAGGAGATGGTGCAATAATAGGATTAAATAGTACTGTTGCTTCAGACATTCCTCCTTATTCAATTGCAGTTGGTAACCCAGCAAAAATAATCAAGAAAAGATTTGATGATGAATTAATAAAAATTCTCTCAAAACTAAAATGATGAGATAAAAAACCTGATGAAATTAATGAATTAATTCCATTATTAACCTCTGACAATATTTCTTTAATAAAGAAAGAATTAAGAAAAAAGTTGAAATAATTTTGAAAATTAATTGATAGATTTTTTAACTATTTAAGTACCTTTATTTACCAACTTTTGTATTAAGATTATTTCGCTATGAATAATAAGTGTAACGAAAAGTATAGGTTAGGTAAACCAAGAAGATCTCTTATAGAGATCATCAAGTGTGTAAATAATAAGAAATACATTGTTGATATAATGAGTATTAAGGGAATTGGTGGAATCATGAAAAAGCCAGAGTGATTTATTGATTATGAGAAAAAACAAGATCAATTTAACAATCGTGTTTTAGATTTTATCAACAAACAGCAGGAATTTAATAAACAAGTGTTAAATCGTTTGGACAAGCATGACCAATTGTTTAAAGTAGTTATTAATCAATTTAAAAAACACAAATGAATTAAATAGAAAATTAAAAAAGTCCTAGAAACTCTAGGACTTTTTTGATTATTTTTTAATGGAGCGGGTAATCGGAATCGAACCGACATCAATAGCTTGGAAGGCTATGGTTCTACCACTGAACTATACCCGCTTAAAATGGTGCTGAAAGAGGGACTTGAACCCTCACGGTGTTGCCACCACAGGATTTTAAGTCCTGTGCGTCTACCATTCCGCCACTTCAGCATAAATGGTGTCCCACCGGAGAATCGAACTCCGGACCCCTTCATTAAAAGTGAAATGCTCTACCGCTGAGCTAGTGGGACATAATGGCTGGGTAGGTTGGATTCGAACCAACGCATGTCAGAATCAAAATCTGATGCCTTACCGCTTGGCTACAACCCAAACTGGTGGACGAGAGTGGATTCGAACCACTGAAACCGGAGGTGGCTGATTTACAGTCAGCTGCGTTTGGCCGCTTCGCTACCCGTCCGTTGCGGATACTATACCAAATAAATATAGTATTAAAATTATAATAACAAATTAGTTTATAGTTTTATTTTTTTATATATGGTTATATAAAGATTGAACTTTAGATACTTATACAGAAATATTCTTTTTTTAATCAAGGTGAAATTCTAATTTTGAACACATTATTTGTTCAGCAAAAAATATAGATGTTAATAGTAAAAAAAGAGCCATTAAATTTGCTCTTTTTTTATAACTAATTTTTAATTTTTTCTACTTTAACTTTGTAAGGGTTTTCAACTCCATGAACTTCAACTGTTGTACCAATAGTTTTGTTTAAAATAGCTTTAGCTAATGGAGATAAGTTTGAAATCTTGTTGTTGTCTGGATCCGCTTCTACTTCACCTACGATTTCATAAGTAAAACTTGTTTTTTCAGCGAAATCATAAATTTGTACTTTTGAACCAATCTTAACTCTAGCATTAACATCTTTAGGTTGATCTTCAATAACTTCAGCATAGTTTAAGATCTCTTGAACTTCTTTAATTCTGCCTTCGATTTCAGCTTGTTGGTTTTTAGCTGCATCATAATCAGCATTTTCAGATAAGTCACCTTGTTCTCTAGCTTCTTTAATTAATTTAATAACTGCAGGACGTTTAACATCAATTAATTCACGAAGTTCTGCTTCTAATTTTTCAATACCTTCTTTTGAAAGTAAATATTTCTTTTGTTCTTCCATTGTTACTCCATTCTTTCAACAAATAATATGTTGGTAATGTTGTTTAATTATAATAATTAAATCAATTATTTTATTAGTAAATTATGCCTGGGTTACAATGACTAGATAATTCGGTATTTGAAGGTTGATGAATTATCTTTTGATTCATCTTGTTTGCTGGTTGCGTTGTCTTTATGGCAAAATTTCTAACAATGACTCTTGAAAGTCTTACTGATAAGATTAAAATATCAAAGATATTTATGGGTGGGGTTGTGATGAGTCTTGTAACTTCATTTCCAGAACTTGTCGGAAGTATTTATGGAGCAATAAATCAAGACCCTTTATTCTCGATATATAACGAAACAGGGTCAAACAGCATTCAAATATTCTTGTTATCCATAACTATGGTTTGCTTTTTTTTCATTAATTTTTGTAAAAGCAAAAAAAATCACAACAAGAAAACAATCGGTGAGATTTATGATAATTGTCTTGTAAAAATGGATAAAGAAAATAAAGTATTAATTTATTTATTGCTAGTTTTCTATTTCATATTTATCTTTTTTGCATTGGTTCCGGATGTAGGAAAATATTTATATATTCCGGGATGAAACATCTCAATTATTTCTATAATTCCTTTTGTTTTTTGAGTTGGTTTCATAATATGAACCTTATGTAAAAAAACAAACGTTCGTGCTCCAGCAGAAAAACAAAATTTCTTCCACCGTTTTAATAAGTCACTTCTTTGGTTATTCTTTATATTATTTTCTGTAGGACTAGTTTGATTCTCTTTCGTTAACTCAGGAATTGTAGATAAAATGAGTGGAATATACAATATCCCAACTCAATCGGCTGCAAGTATCTTACTAAGTATTCCCTCTGCTCTACCAGAGACATTAACTATGATTTTCTTATTTAAAAACAAACAATATTCTATGGGTTTTTCAGCCCTGGTTGGTAGTGGATTAACAAATTCTTCTTTTATGTTTTATGTAGATTCTATTTATAGAGAGCCAATCTTTAAAGAGCTTTATACTTCATATCTTAATTCTGATAACCACGATTTGTATTTGAGCGCAATTAGAATGCAATATTGAATACCTATAATTCTAGTTATCTATGGCATCTTAGCTTTAACTTCAATTAAAAAAATTGCAAGATCAAATACTTTTTCTACAATCAATTTGTCTGCAATTTCTATTGTTTATATTGTCGGGTTTACACTTATTTCAACTTTAGTAAATTAGTTTTTAAGATTTTTAAAACTAAATAAATTATTAATTCATGCTAAGAAGTTTTTATCTGGCTTAATAGAATCATTAAAATGAGAACGAATATACATAAGTATATTTTCTCCTAATTCTTGTTTTGTGTAAGGAGGCCTAGAACCAAAATAATATTCATAACAAAGTTTTAGTGTATATGAAGCTAATGGCATTAATGATGGTTCTTTAAATAATTCCTTTTCTAAAAATTTTGTAATGTAAACATAATACATATCTTGATCAATTTCAAAGTTAGAAGAAGATTCAATTGTCAATTCTTTATTTGTCATATTGTTATAGAATTGAAAAGTGTGATTTATTTCGCATAACTTAATTTGTTCTAGAGCAAAAATCTTTAAATCATTAGAAATGGATTTATTAGCAAACATTTGTTCAAGGACTACGAAGTCTAATTTGTCTAATTCACTGCTAAATTTAGCTAGAAAAAAACTTAAGACATTTACATTTAATACTTTTCCGTTATATGCTTCAATGAGCAATTGGCTTTTTTCCATTGAGTTGTATTTCTTCTCAATAGCTTCAACATTAACTCTTTCTGATAAGGTTATATATAGTTGTTCAAAATTGTCAATATATTCTTTAGGAATATAAGGTGCTGCAATTTCTGCTGATACAATCTCTAATGCTTCTTGATATTTTTTTTGATCTATAAGTAAATTAATTTCTTTTATTTTTTCTTTGTAATAGTTGTTTTTTGGCATCGTATTCCTCTCCTGATCTATTAAGTAATTCTTGGTTAAAATATTTATCTAACTCTTTGTTTTTAAGTTTTTCTTCAATCGATTTAGCTGTAAGAATTATTTTATTCTTTAAAGCATTTGGATAATTAAGAAGTTTTGAGTTTGTAATAAATTCATTGTTATCAATTCTTATCAATTGATGGTTTTTATCAAACGATCTGTTAACATAGTCTAAATCGAAATCAATATATTTAAGAGTGTCATTTTCATAATAATAAGGACTAGCAAGATTTATATAAACTCTAACGTGTTGATTTCTTTTTTGATAAATTAAATTAAATCATTCATCCTTGAAAAAATATCAAATTGATGGTTCAATTACTTTTGATTTATAGTGTTGTTTTGATCCAATTCTATTTGTTATTATTCTTGCCCCTTGGCTAGAAACACAAACATATTCATCATTTGATTCAAGAACTACAGGGAATTCTCAAGTTCTATATAATCAACCGTTAAACTTGTATGCATGAATCGCTATCTTTTTGTTTATCTTTGGTTTTTCCATAATATGCAATATAAATTTTTTGCAAAGAAGGATAACTCAACAATATTAATGGAATGTCTACAGCGTAGATTAAGAAAATTATTTCAGTATTTATTACCATTGATGCATATCAATTGCCGGGAGTGTACCATATATAACCTGCAATTAAGTGGAATACAAACTTAATGGTGAATAAAATTAATACAATTAGTGATAGAACAATTAATTCAATTGCTATCTTTGTTTTTTTATTATTGACCTTCTTTGTCAATAACCTTATTATAGGGGAAAAATATATTAGTGGAAAAAATACATATAAAGGTAATATGTATTCCAGTAAAAGATCAAAAAAATTAATCATACCGCTTGGAACGATTAGCAATACTCATGGTGTAAGAATTAAGAAAAATCATTTGTATTTATATGAATTTATCATCAAAATTCCCAAAATAAATACAACTATGTAAAAATCTAAGGGATATCCGTTAAGCACAGGAATAAAATTAAAAATCGCTTTCATGATTAATGTCAAGCTCATCAAAATTCCTATTAATGCTATGTTAAATACTCTTGTTCTGTTATCTGACATAAAAAATATCCTCCGTCTTTGTAATATTACGGAAGATATTCTTATTTTGTTAAGCTTCCTCCGCAAGTATTAACTTGATCAGGTGTGATGGTATATCTCAACTACTCAATATGAGTAGTACCCATGCTTTTTATTTTATAAATGGGGCGGCTAATGGGACTTGAACCCATGAGTGCCTGAGTCACAGTCAGGTGCGTTAGCCAGCTTCGCCATAACCGCCATATGTAAATAAGATTATAACAATAATGATTTAATTCTTAGTTACTTTATTTATCTTTACAAAGTTATCTTTTATTATCTGTTTTAAATCTTCTAAAGATTTTGGTTTTTTAATTTCATTAATATATTTTTTAGGATGAACTGTAATGTCTTTACCATAAAATTCTGGTAGGTCTTGACCGATCAAATGCACTTCAATTAATTGTCTACCATCTTCTATGTTACGGATGGTTGCTGAAGATGGATATTCTCTCTTGTATCCGTCCATCGGTAGTGTGGTGGTTGCATAATATACTCCGGGACAAACCTTTAATAATTTCTTACTTCTATATATATTTGCTGTTTTATAACCAAGTTTCCTACCAAGTTGCTTACCTTTAACAACTTTACCGTCTATTCTAAATGAAGTAATCAAGTCCTTTTGAGCTTTTTCAATTTGCCCATTTGCAATGTGTTCTCTTATTTTTGTAGTTGAATATCTTTTATCTCTTTCCACTACATCAACATTGAAATATTTTGATAAATATTTAACATCTTTAAAATCTGATCCAAATTTAAAATCTGAACCAACAATGATCTTTGTTGGATTTATTTGTTTTTTAAGGAATTTAACAAAAGATGCAGCTTTTTTGTTTTCTTTTTTTAAATCCATAATAAAGATGTCGCTATCTGGATTATTAAGAAAATAATACAGGTGTCTACACTTATCTTTGAACGAAAAGATAGGAAGGTCTTTTTTTCTAGGAATATTATTAAAAGTTAAAACTGTTGGAGAATCAGTTCTCTCAAACAGTTTTCAATGCCCTTGATGTATAACTTCAAAGTTACCGATTATTAAATCGACTTTCTTACCTTTTCATTCTTCCATAGTTTATTGATAACAAACGTAGTTTCCGTTATTATCTTTAAACTTACCACAGCATAAAATAATAAAGTCTACAAAGACTCATATATGATAAGCAATAAAAGATAACACTCAAACTATTCATGGTCATGTAGCAAATTCATATAGTTCTCTACCGTCTTCTGTAATGATTGTGTGTCCATTACAAGTAAAAACAATTGCAACTATTAAAAGAATAATAGTTAAGAATTTACATACAAGTTGGGGAATTGCACTACTTCATTTCTTTAGAAATAATCTGTGTGCGCTTCAACCTCCTAGAAAAAAACAAAGAAGCACCGCAGCAATATACTGTCCGCTATCTTTGTTTTTAACTGGAGTGTGTTTAACAACTTCTCCGTTCATGTTAACTAAGCAGCTACTTTAGCACCGCTCTTAGTAGTGAATTTACCAATAACGATCATGATAAGGTCGTAGATTCATCCAATACCGAATAATCCAAAAGTGAATAAGTAAAGTAATCCTGTACCTATTTTACCAACGAAGAATCTGTGAATTCCTAATGCACCTACAAAAATACACAATAATAGTGTTATTAATCAGTTAGCTTTAACACCAGCCATTTTTTTCTCCTTAATTTTTATACTTTTATTATATAAGGAACATAATGGTTTTTTGCTACTTAAAATTAATATTTATTGCATCAGATAATAAGAAGTTTCCAGATGAAGTTCTACACAAAGAAAAAAGACATCCAACCGTATTAAGAACTTTAGCTAAATCATAAGCAAAACTTCTTATATAAAATCCTTTTGAAACATTCATTTTTATTTTAATAATCTTACTTTTGCTGTCGTATTCTAAATCGCTAATAAAGTTAATTTTTACAAGTCTTGGTTTTATTTCAACGTTCTCATTGTTTCTTGCATATTCATATAATTTTTTACCATTAATTTTTATTGCAGAAAATTTCGGAGGATATTGATAATAATCTTTCAAAAAATTATCTTGAATTTTTTCTCTAATTAAATCAATATTTATTGATGGAACTTCTGTTCTTTCCATTATTTTCCCTGTAATGTCATATGAATCAGTACAAACACCTAACTGGATTTGTGCTTCATATGTTTTATCTTCAAGAGTTAACTTGCCCAACTCTTTTGTTCCGTCATTAACACCGATTACCAACACCCCTGTAGCGTTAGGATCTAAAGTTCCTGCATGTCCTACTTTTCTATATTTAAATTTTCTTTTAATATATTGAACAACATCGTTTGATGTTCATCCAATTGGTTTATTAACACAAAATACTTTTTTATCAGTAAGCATATATAAAAATATATCATTTTTATAATAACATACTTGGATTATAATTTTCTTAATAATGAGAGAACTTGTTGGTGGAATTATCAAGTCTAATAAAGTCTTTGATCTTATAAGAGACAAAGACAGAATTTGTGTTGGAGTGTCTTGTGGAAAAGACTCTACGCTGTTATTACTTGCTTTAAATTTATATAAGCAATATGTAAAAAATAAATTTGGATGAAATATTAAAATTTATGGTGTTCATATTAAGATGAATTTGTATCCTAAATTAGATTACTCAAAATATGAAAGTTATTTAAAATCAAAAAAACTAGATTTTAAACTTGTTGAATCTAATATGAATGAAATTCTTTTAGCTAAAAAGAAAAAAGGTGTAATTCAGTGTTCGCTTTGTGCAAAACTTAAAAAAGCAATCTTAGTAAAAGAAGCTAAGAAATTTAAATGTAATAAGATTGCTATGGCTCATCACGCTGATGACGCAATCGAAACCTTATTTATGAATATGATTCATGAAGGACGTATTTCTACATTTAATCCTAAAAATTATTTTGATAGAACAGATATGACTTTAATACGTCCTTTCTGTTTAATTAGAGAAGATGTATTAATTAAAGAGTTTAAAAAACAAAGAATACCAATAATTGAAAGAGATTGTCCTATAGATGGCAAGACAGAAAGAACTTATATGAAAAAGTTTTTAAAAGATAATTTCTATTCTTCTAAGAAATTCGGTATGAGTTATGAAAACTTTCTTATTGCATTGTTAAACGGAAAACAATCTAAACTTTGATTCAATGAAAAAGAAAATAAAGACTTATTAAAAGACTATAACGAAAAATAAAAAAATCTCAAGAAAGCTTGAGATTTTTATTTATTGACCGCCGGTGTCTCCACCTGAATCGCCACCACCTGAGTCTGGTTTTATATAAGCGTTAAACATTCAATAATCACCAAATTCGATTCAACAGCAAATTGAGTCAGCTATCAATAATAATAAACAGAATGCCAATACTGATCAGAATATATAGTGGAATATTCTCGAGTAGTAAACACCATTAATTCCAATAAATCACGAAGTGATTAAAAACAATATAGGGAGTGTTGGAAGAATAACAGAGATATAAGACAATATCATTCCAGCAAACAATGTATCGTGAGCTGATTTAAAAGCTAAAGGACCACCATTTATATTCTTTAATAAGTTGTGAGATTCAACAATATAAAAGATTTGGAAAGAATATAGAACAGCAATTACTAAGAAAATAATTCCTCAAATTAAAGCAAGTTTCTTAGGATTTGAAAGTCATCCTTCAACTTTAACACCGAAAGATGTTTTAGATCCTTTAAAATGTTTTTTCTTTGTCTTAGAAAATTTCTCAAAGTTAATTTCTGGAGACTCTTCTTGTTGATCAGCTTTTACTTTTTTAGTAACAGCAGGAGCCTTTTCTGGTTCGGTGATTGCAGGAACTACAGAATTAGAAAAACTACCAACATTTTTGTTGATATCCTTTGAATCTTCTTCTGGTTTAATTTTTAGTTCTTTATTGTCTTCCATACTAATGTATTATTAATTTTAATATAAATATATATTTATTTACTATTTTTCTTTGTCGTGAATTTCATTAATTAATTCATCTATTCTTAAAGAATTTTGAATTGTCATATCTTTTTCAAAAAGAATTTCAGGGATTTTTCTAATGTTCATATTATGTGCTAATTGATCTCTGAAAACACCTTTAGCAACATTAAGTTGTTCTACAACTTTATCTAAAACTTTTGGATCATAATAGTCAACACTAACAATTATTTTTGAATAATCATCTAACAATTTTACATGTGTAAAACATGACATTCTTAATAACTTATCATTTATAGAGTTTTTTAATGCATGATTTAAATTATTAAGAATTTCTGATTCTATTTTTTCATGTTTATGATTTGCGTATGACATATTACCTCCTTAAATTATTGTCCAAGTACTTTTTGAACAACTTTGTATGTTTGAATAATATCTCCAACTTTAATGTCATTGTATTTTTCTAATACAATTCCACCTTCCATACCTGTTGTAATTTTATTAACAACCTCTTTTAAGTGTTTCATTGAACTGATACCAGTTTTGCATATAACAGCACCATCTCTTAATACTCGTGCTTTGTCATTTCTATTAATTTCACCATTTAAAACTTGGCAACCAATGATTGTACCAACTTGTGAGTGATGTCAAATTTGTTTAACTTCAGCTTCACCTGTTTCTTCTTCAACCATTATCGGATCTAATGTACCAGTTAATAGTTTTTCCAATGATTCTTTTAACTTGTAAATAATATCAAAGAAATAAATCTTAACTTTTTGTGAGTCAGCAATATCTTTAATATTTCTTGAAGGTTTAATATTGAAACCAATAATAATAGCGTTTGATGCTTTTGCAAGTTGAACATCTGATTCACTTATTCCACCAACAGCAGTTCTTACAAGGGTAAGTTTTGTTCCTGGAATTTCAATTTTAGAAACCATTCCTTTAATTGCTTCAAGCGAACCATGAACATCAGTTTTTAAAATTACATTAAGTAATTTCTTACCTTCTGAGTCTTTGTGCATTTCTTGATCAAATTGGAATTGTTTTAATTTCTCGTTTGCTTTAATCTTTGCAGCGATATCTTTAACATCTTTTTCATTAACACTAACTACAAAATGGTCTCCTGCTGCAGGAACGTCATTAATACCAACAACTTTAACAGGTTGAGAAGGTAAAGCAACTTTAACTTCTCTGTTATTTTCGTCAAGCATTATTCTTACACGACCATACACGCCGCCAATGATGATGAAGTCTCCTTTAGCTAATGTTCCATTTTGAACAAGAACTGTAGCTACTGGGCCTAAGCCTTTATCAAGTTTTGATTCAACAACAACACCGGTCGCTAATCTATCAGGGTTTGCTTTATATTCGTTCATTTCGGCAATCAATAAAATGTTTTCAAGTAAATCTGGAACGTTTGTTCCTTTTAATGCCGAACCTTTAATTGTAATTGTTTCACCACCTCATTCTTCAGCAGTCAAACCTTTTTCAGATAGTTGTGACATTGCTAAATCTGGATTAGCAGCTGGTTTATCAATCTTATTGATAAACACAACTATTGGAACGCCCGCAGCTTTTGCGTGGTCAATTGCTTCTTCTGTTTGAGGTTTAATTCCGTCATCTGCAGCAACAATTAAAACAACGATATCTGTAACATTAGCACCACGCGCTCTCATTTCAGTAAAAGCTTCGTGACCTGGTGTATCTATAAATGTGATTTTTTTGTTTTTATACTCAACTTGATATGCACCGATATGTTGAGTAATACCACCAGCTTCACCAGATACTACATGAGTTTTTCTAATGTAATCTAATAAAGTAGTTTTACCATGATCAACGTGTCCCATGATTGTAACAACGGGAGGACGTGGTTTTAATTTTGATGGATCATCTTTAATATTTAAGTTTTCCAAAATATTTGTTTCATCAATTGAAACTTGCTTTTGGAAATCGTAGTTAAATTCTAAACATAATTCACCAATTTGCTCTTCAGATAATAAAGTATTTAAGTTTAACATTTTTCCTTTTAGGAAAAAGTATTTAAGAATATCAGAAACTGGTTTGTTTATTTTTTTTGAAAATTCATCAACTGTTAGTGGAGATGAAAAAATGAAAACACCATTTTTAATTCCTGTGTCTACTTTTTTAAATTGAGACTTTAAGTCAATGTTTTGTCTAGTGTCATTTTTCTTAAAGTTTTTAAAATTCTTTTTCATTTTTTACCTCCTTATATATGAAAAGTTAAAATTGAAAAGAAACAAAACTATTCAGCTTTGTCTTCTTCGTGTCCATCTTCTTTTTTAGAAGATTTAGTTTGTTGATTGGGTGTTTTAAAATTGTTTAAATCAGATAGGTCAATTTTTCATGAATCAAATTTATTTAAAACATCATTGTTTGATTGATATTTGTTGAAAGTGTTATCAAATGTACGTTGTTTAAGAGACTTCATATCAATTCTTTGGTATGATAATCCTTCTTCGTTTGCATCTTTGATTGTCTTAACTTCAACATCAGCATTTAACATCTTAGAAACTAATTTAACGTTGTTTCCGTGTTTTCCAATTAGTAATGCTAATTTTTCTGGTTTACAAATTAGAATAACATTTCTCTTTTGTGTTGGTTCTTTTGGTTCTTGAAGGTTAACACCAGCGATTTCAGCAGGAGAGCATACATTAACAATGTATTTAGAGAAATCATCTGTATATTCGATAACTTCAATTTTTTCATTGTTAATTTGATCACTAATAGTTTTAATTCTTGAACCTCTTACACCAATAACAGTTCCAACTGGTTCGATACCTGGTCTGTGTGAAATTAAAGAAACTTTTGTTTTAAAACCAGCAATTCTTGCTATATCTTTAATTTCGATAAGTTTTTCTTGAATTTCAGGAATTTGAAGATTTAAGAAATACTTAACTAATCCTACATCTGCACGAGATAAGATAATAGGTCATCCTTTTGATTGTTCCTTTATATCTTTAATATAGAAGCTATATTTTTGTCCTGGGATTAAGTTTTCACCAGGAATCTTTTCAGCATTTGATAAGAATCCAAAAGTTGTACCTAAGTTAACAACAACGAATCCAGATCTAGAATCAACTTTTTCAACTTCAGCTTGGATAACTGTACCAAGTTTTTCTTTTCATTCTTTGAAAACTTGAACATTAGATTGGATTGTAATATTACTCTTGAAGATTTGTAAAATATGAGAAACTACAGAACGATCTAATTTTGATAAATCAATTGGTTCTTTAATTTCTTCTCCTACATTAACGCTTTCGTTAATTTTCTTTGCATCTTCTAAAAGAATTTCACAATAGTCATTGAAATCGTCATATGGTTCAACAACTTTTAAAAGTTTGTTAACTTCTAATCTTTTGTTGTCAATGTCAACAATTACTTCAACAACTGTTTCTGGATATTCTCTAACATATGCTTTTGTAATAGCGTCTTTTAAAGCGTCAGAAACATTGTCACGAGGAATTCTTTTTTCATCTGCAATTAATTTAATATGGTTGATTAATTCAACATTTGCATTATTCATTTTTTCTCTCCTTTTTATTTAAAAGAAGGAAGTCAGCTAAACCGACTTCCTCCTGTGATTTGTTATATTATAACAATAATTAGTAAATTAAAAAGATTATTTTAGAATAGAGACAATTGATTATCTTCTTGTAATTCATCAAGAACACCCATAGTTTCCAATGTTTCTAATATTGTTTTAGATATTTTAGCACGAGACATTAGATCTTCTTTTGATACAAAAGGACGTTTATTTCTTTCATCTACAATTGAACTTGCACCAACATCGCCTAATTTATCAATTTTATTAAATGGAACAATAATACTATTACCATCTATCACGAATTCTTTCGCTAATGATTTATCTAAGTCTAGGTTTTTAATCTTAAATCCTCTTAAATACATTTCAAGAGCAACTTCATATACGTCTAATAAATCTGTTTCTTTCTTTGTTACAGATTTCTTTAACAATTTATCATTCATTCTCTTCTTAATATCTGTAATTTTTTCTTTTATTACTTCAATACCAGCAGTAACTGTTTGTATGTCAAACACTTCACAACGAATACTAAAGTATGCAGCATAGAAAGCTAAAGGATAGTGGATCTTAAATCATGCAATTCTTCAAGCCATAATAACATATGCAGTAGCGTGTGCTTTAGGGAATAGATATTTAATTTTGTTACATGAATCAATATATCATTGTGGAATGTTTGCTTTTTGAAGATCTTCAATGTATTTTTCAGGAATTTTTCTACCTTTTCTTACGCTTTCCATTGTTTCAAATGCAACAGATGGATTAACACCTTTGTTAATTAAATAAACCATGATATCGTCACGGCAGGCAATAACATCTGACAATGTCATATTCATTTTAGAAATTAAATCTTCAGCATTTCCTAATCACACATCTGTACCATGAGATAATCCAGAAATTCTAACTAAGTCAGCAAATGTTTTAGGTTTTGTGGCTTTTAACATCTTTCTAACAAATGATGTACCAAATTCTGGTAAACCAGTAGAACCGATTTCTTGATTTAAGAAATCTTCTGGTCTTATGTTCAATGATTCTAATGAACTAAATAATTTCATTACCGACTCATCATTAAATGGTATTGTTTTAGGATCAATATTTGTAATGTTTTGAAGCATTCTTAAAGTTGTTGGGTCATCGTGTCCTAAAATATCAAACTTTAATAAGTTGTCGTGTAAACTTTCAAATGCAAAATGAGAGGTAAATCACGCTTTATCTTTTTCTTCTTCTGTTGGTTTGTCATCAGCCGGATAGTTATATGGAGAGAAATCAAAAATGTCCATTTCTTTTGGAACAATAATAATTCCACCAGGGTGTTGACCAGTTGTTCTCTTAACATCAACACACTTACTTACAATTCAATTAATTTCTGATTGTCTTGGAGGATTATCTGGATCAGCTTCTTCAAAATAATTCATTACATAACCATATGCAGTTTTTGAAGCAACGGTAGCTATTGTTCCGGCTCTAAATGCGTGTTCTTTACCAAACATGTCACGAATAAATTCGTGAGCTCTTGGTTGATATTCACCAGAGAAGTTCAAATCAATATCAGGGACTTTTTCACCGTGGAATCCTAAGAATGTTTCAAACGGGATGTTATGTCCGTTACCAATAATTGGTTGGCCACAATTAGGACATAATTTTTGAGGTAAATCATATCCGTCGTCAACGTTATTATTGAACACACTTGTTTTACAATGTGGGCATAAATAATGTGGTGGTAATGGATTAACTTCAGAAATATTTGCTAAATAAGCAACTAACGATGAACCAACCGAACCACGAGATCCTACTAAATATCCGTCATCAAGAGATTTTTTAACAAGTAAGTGAGAAATTCAATAAATAATTCCATAGTTGTTACTTACAATTCCGTCTAACTCTCTTTTAATTCTTTTCTCAATTAATTCCGGTAATGGATTACCATATAGTTTTTTAGCGTTTTCTCAAACTAAACTTTGTAACTTTTCAGTAGCATCAGCAATATTTGGAGCAAACAAACCTTTTTTAAGAGGTTTAATATCGTCAGAAATAGCATTTGCAAATTCTATCGAATTATCTACAACAATTTCATTTATTAATTGTTCATCTTGCAAAAAGGCAAATTCATTTAATAATTCTTCTGTTGTTCTTAAATGTAAGTCTGGGATTGTTTCTGTTGTTGAACTACCATATCTATAAAATCTGTGTCTCTTTCCGCCAAGTAATTTACTATTTACATAAATTTTGTATGCTAATTGATCTGTTTTATCAAGATAGTGTGCATCACTAACAGCAACTACTTTTTTATTCAACTTTTTAGCTGTTTGAATTATTCTCTTGATTGTCTTTTTAACGTTGTTTGCGGAGATGTTTCCATTATCTATTTCGTTTAAAACGTTGTTTACAGGAGCAACAAAAATGTAGTCATAGTAATTTATTGCGTTTTCTAATTCACTATCTAAACCATTTAATGCATTATCTCAAACATCACCTTCTGTTGGTGAAGAAGCAACAATCAAATGTTCTCTTGCGGTTTGTATTTGATCTGTAAATACTCTTGGTGTGCTTAAAAAATTATCAGTAAAAGAATAAGAAACAATTTTATATATTTCTTTTATTCCTAATTGGTCTTTTACATATAGGTTAGCGTATGTTCTAAATTGTCTTGCGTACAATTCATCAGATTGTAATGTGTTAATTTGATTAATAGTTGATATTTCTCTTTCTTTTAAGAAACGTTGAAAAATGTTTCAAACTTTATTTAAAACTTCAGCATCGAAGTCTGCACGGTGAGCTATTTCATCACTATATTCAATCATATATTTTCTACAAATTGTACCTAGTGTGTGTTTAAACAATTCTTTGTGAATAGTACGAGACAATTGCAATGTATCAATTAATGTATTCTTAATTGGTTCAAATCCATTTTGAACTAATTTCTTGTTTAAAAATCTGTAGTCAAAATTAATACCGTTGTGAGCAACTAAAACAGCATCACCAATTCATGCAATTATTTCTTTTAATGCTTGTTTAATTGGTTTAGCATCTTCAAGCATCGAATCTGTAATATGAGTTAACTCAACAATTTTAGAAGGCAATGGTTTTGAAGGCTTAATAAACATGTCGATTGTGTCTACAATCATTCCGTTTTTAACCTTAACAGCACCAAATTCTATGATGTCTTCAAACTCATTAAATAAACCTGTTGTTTCTAAGTCAAACACTACATAAGACGCATCAGAAATATTTTGGTTTGAAGGATTGATAACAATTTTTACTTCTCTATCAAGTTTATCTACTTCTACACCATACAAAACTTTTTGCTTTTGTTTTGATGAGGCTGACATAGCATCAGGGAAAGATTGAACATCATATCTATCAATAATAGAAATTGCTGGTCATCCGTAATCTTTTGATCTCTTAACAAGATCAGATGGATTTATTAATCCATCAAAAGCAGACATCTTTGTTCTTGCTAATAGTTCAACACGTTTTTTAATTGATGAATCTTTGACTTCAAATTTTTCATCTTTTTTGCAATGATGAATCTTTTGAATGAAACCTGTTAATTCATTAGAAGAATAAGTATCAATTTGTAAATCAACTTTTGCTCTTACTCAGTCACCGACTTTAATTGTGTCTAAATATTGTTCAGGTAAATTAGATTTTCTAAATGAGTTGTTGCTTTTTCCTGCAAACGCTTTAATAGTGATTGCACTTTCGTAATCTGTTATTGAAAAAATGAAAAGTGCTGTTCCTTTTTTTGTTTGTCTGACTTCTTTTTCAAAAATTTCACCACATATAACAGCAGATCTCAATTCAGGAGCAAGTTCTTTTATTGGAGTAACTCTAGCATTACCTGTATCATTATCTTTTCTAACAGCAACCAACGCATCTAGTTGACAAGATTTTTGTTCCTTAATGATTTGTTCAAGTTTCTTTTGTTTAATTATTTCCACTGATTGACGTTCTTTGTCAAGTTCGTAATCAACCTTGTTACAAACCAAGCCAAAGCTATTAAAAAAGTTTTTTAATAATATTTCATTTCTTTTTAATTCTTGAAGTTCTGTGTTATTAAAGTATTGGAAAATTATTAATCCATCATCTGTTGTTACTAACGGAACAGAAATTAAAAAGTTTTTTAACGTAAGATTTGCATTAATTTTTTCTTCTGTAAAGAAAACTAAATAATCTTTTAAATCTTGATTTGAAAACTCTATATGTTTAGCGGGTTTAATTTCAATTAATAATTGTGACCCTAGCTTTTCTTTTTGAAGTTCAATTTTTTTAAACAATTGAATAGGTAAAGGCTTTTTAATTTTTAAAACAATTTTCAATTTGTTTGTTTTGTCATCAGGTAAAACAATATCAAAATCACTACAATCTTTTAAAAGATTGTAGTCATCAGCTGATAATATTCTTCCACTTACAAAAAACGCCTCGAACTTGTCCATAATTATCAATGAATTCATTTAACAAGAATACTACTTATAAAAATGTAAACCATTAAGAAAAGACCTATTAAACTTAAAATAGTTTCAACCTTTTCTGAAATAGGTTTTTTTGCTTTTTGTATGTATATTCTTTCAAATACTTTTCATCCGTCTAACGGAGGGAACGGAATTATGTTAAAAACAGCAGTAATTAGATTCATTAAGATTAGTAATTGAAAGAATATTAATCCTCAATTGTTGTTGCCAGCTAAATCAGGAATATCAACAAAAATATTAGAACCATTCCCACCTTTGAAAACCATACATGATCCGATTGCTTTAAGAGATAAACCAAGTGAAACAAAAGGATTATCTAAAATAAAGCCGTTTGCTCTAAATGTTGCTCAGCAACATGGTCATAAAATTAAGAATGAAATAAAGTTTACAGCAACACCCGCAACCATTATTAGAAGATATTGTCACATTTTTGTGTCTTCAAGTAATTTCTTGCCTTCAGGAAGTGGTGACATATATCAATTGTAGTTCTTGTCTTGTACATCATCGGCGTATAATTCACGTAATTGCTTACTGTCAAACAAAACATAAGCAACTAACGGAATAAGTTTTATAGATATTTTGATTCCAGATTTTGTAGTCTTTCATGCTAATCTAGGTCCAATACCAATAGATATTTCTTTAACATTAACTCTAAATTTTAGTCCCATTAAAAAATGTCCAATTTCATGAATAGAAACCGTGAATAAAAGCATTAGTATTGCAATTAAATACATTAAAAATGTTTGTAAACCTGCTGACATAAGATTATTTGCTATAGTTTTGAACAATTTTACGTGTTAATTGATCGATAACGTACACTTGCTCAATACTAGTTACTTTAATAATTTTAATATTATTAATTGCAAAATTAATAACTTTAATTATTTCATTAAATTTTATCTTTTTTTGTTCAAATAACTTAATTGCTTCTTCATTGGCTGCATTTATAACAACAGCTAAAGAATTATTGGGATTTTTAAGTATTTTTTTTGCTCAAGCAATTGGTAAATACTTCTTTTCATCAATTAAATCAAAATTTAAATTTAATTTATTAAATTTTAATGTGTCTGTTTGTGAGTTGATTGAACTATCAAAATTAGTTAAAGCTAACTGAATTGGAATAATCATGTTTGGCTTACTCATGATTGAAATAATTGAATTGTCATTTAATTCAACCATCGAATGAACAATAGATTGCGGATGATATAAAGGAATAATGTTTTTTGTGTTAAATAGCCAATATGCTTCAATTATTTCGAAACATTTATTCATTAGTGTTGCACTATCAATTGAAATTTTTTCACCCATATTTCAATTCGGATGAGATGTTGCTTGCTTATAAGTAACGTTAGTTGTGTTTTTATTATAAAAAGGCCCGCCTGATGCTGTGATATATATAGTCTTCAGTTGGTCTCTTCTATTTAAAACTGCTTGATATATTGCGGAATGTTCACTATCTATAGGAATAATTTTTATATTATTCTTTTTTGCAAAAGGAATAACAAATTTTCCTGCTGCAACTAATGATTCCTTATTTGCAAGAGCTAAGTTAACCTTATTTTTAATTGCTAATAAAGTCACTTCAAGACCAGCGAAACCAATAATAGCATTTACTATTAAATCTGGTTTTGATTTTTTGATCAAATCATCATATGAAGCAACATTTGATTTATTCTTATGTAATGGTGAATAGTAATAATCAGCTTTAATTGTTTTTGCTTGTTTTAGATTGTTGTAGAAAGAAAATCCAACAAGTTTATAATTAAGAGCCTTAATTACTTTAATTGTTTGTTTTCCTATTGAACCTGTTGCACCAAAAACTAATACTCTCATTTTAGATAGATATAAACAGTAACTCTAATGACTGATCGTGAGCAATGGAAAATGTAAAACAAGCAACACAATAAAATAACACAATAAAAAATAAAGCATCTATTCTGTCTAAAATTCCACCGTGTCCTGGTAAAAAATTTGAAAAGTCTTTAATATCATTTTTTCTTTTCACTTTGCTAAAAAATAAATCTCCGAAAGTATTAACGAGAATTAAAGCAAAAGAACCAAACAACATTGTTACTCATCAGTCAGTATTAGAAACCATATCAAATTCTAAGAACTCACGTCTTCCAAAAACTAATAATTTAATTTGTTCATTAGGAAAATAGGCCCCAAGTAATGCTAATAGTGTTAAAGTTCCCATAAAAATAGAAACAAAGAATCCTTCTCATGTTTTGTTTGGGGAAATTTTTGGACACATTCTGTGTGCACCAAACAAACTTCCTCCGATATATGCAAAAGTGTCAGTCATCCAAGTTACCATCATTAAATATAAGAATGTGGTAAAGAATTTAAAGATCATAACATAAGCAATAAAATAAAACACCAAAGGCAACAACGAACCAATTATTGGGTATGAAATTTTATTAAATAAAGAGTTGTCTTTTTTTATTAAAGATAAGAAAAGGAGCTCAATAAATAGAAGTCCTAACGAACTGCAAATAATACCAAAGAAAATGTTTCTACATAATTCAAATGATGCATTTATTTCAAAACCATAAATGTGTGGAAATAATGAAATCATGCTTATAAACGAACTTAATAACATTAGAATTCCAATGTATATTGTGTGGAATTTATTTACCTTTTTCAAATAACATCTACTAAGTTCAATTGACGCAAGAAATAAAACAATAGAAATAGAAATTAAAAATAAAATACCGAAAGTAATTAGAGCTTCTTTAGGCATTGAAAATCACGGGTTCTCGATAGAAGCAAGCATGCCCAAAACCATAACGAGTAAAGAATACAAAACAATAAAAACCGAAGTTTTTGTTCTTGAATTAAACTTGCTTTTTTGTTCATCTGAAATTTTATTTACATGAATGTGTATATTTTTATTCATTAGATTCTTCCGAAACGACGATTTCTTTTTTTGTATTCTATTATATTCTTTTTAAGAATATTGATTGAGTAGTCTGGCCACAAAGTCTTTTCAAATATTATTTCTGAATAAGCTAATTGATATAGTAGAAAGTTGCTAATTCTTTTTTCTCCGCTTGTTCTTATTAACAAATCAACAGGTGGTACTTTTTCAGAAATTAATCTCTTAGTTTTCGATTGTTGTTCAATGTCTTTTAATCCGCTGTAGTTAAAAACAACGTTTAGTTTTAGTCCTTTGTTTTTAGATGTATCTTTGCATACTTTTGAAATTTTCTTAAGTAAGCTACTAGAAAGTTTATCTTTAAATCCAGTTCAAATAAATTTAATATTTTGTTTATTTAGGTTCTCAATTAATTTATCATTTAAAGACTTTTCAAAAAGTTTCATTAAAAAATTTACTTCAGTCTTTGGTCTATTCCAATTTTCAGTACTAAAAGCAAAAACAGAAAGTCAATCTATGGGAACTTTTTTGTTAATTATTCCTTTTACTAAATCTTGTAATGTTTTCAACCCTTGATCGTGCCCAAAAGTTCTTGGCTTATTTTTTGCTTTTGCTCATCTACCGTTCCCATCCATAATGATGGCAACATTAATTGATTTTTCTAAAGGCATGACTAAATTTTCATCAATTCTTGTTCTTTTGATTCGAATGTAGATTCTAAATCACTATTGTATTTCTTAGTAATTTTGTTTAATTCTTCTTCGAAATAACGAATAACGTCTTCGCTTATACCTGAAAGTTTTTTATAACTTGCTTGAATGTTTTTTCTAATATTACGAATCTTTTCTTTTGTTTCTTCTAAAATTGCTTTAGCTTTCTTAACATTTGTTACTCTGTTTTCTTCAGTTTGAGGTGGGAAAATTAAACGAATATTATCTGAATTAATTTGAGGATTAACTCCGATATTTGCAATAGAAATAGCTTTAGCTATATCATGAATTTGAGATTTGTCATATGGTTTAATTAAAATTTGACGCGCATCAACTATTTGTAAATTAGAAAGTTGATTTAAATTCATTAATTCACCATAAGCATTTACCTTAACGTTGTCAAGAATCGAAATAGAAACTCTACCTGAACGAATTTTTTTGTATTCTTCGTTCATTCATTCGATTGGTTCAATAGCTTCCAATTCAAATTGTTCTTGTAATTCACTTCATTCCATAATTATTTGTTCTCCACAATTGTAGTTTTTGTTTGCTTGTTTATCGCTTTTAAAATTCCGTCTTTTTGATTGTTGTTGAAAACTATTAAGTTGATATTGTTTGCTTTGCAGAAAGTAATCGAAGTCATATCCATTACTTTTAAATCTCTCTTGATGATTTCATCGTATGTTAAACGATCAAAACGTTTAGCTTTCTTGTCTTTCTTTGGATCAGCCGAATAAACTCCATCAACTCCATCTTTACCCACAAGAATACATTTTGCTCCAATTTCAGCAGCATGTAATGCAGCACCAGTATCTGTAGAGAAGAATGGGCTTCCTGTTCCGGCAGCAAAGATACAAATATACCCGTCTTGCAAATGTTCTTTAACGTTGTCTAAATTGTAAGTTGCAGCAACTTTAGGCATATCAATTAAAGAATAAACGATGGCTTTCGCTTTATTTCTCTTTAAAACTTCTTTTAAAGCAATTGAATTAATAACGGTTGCAAGCATGCCCATGTAGTGAGCTTGATCTAAATCGTATAACTTAGCATTTGCTGCTTGACCTCTTCAGATGTTTCCACCACCAACAATAATTCCAATGTTGTATTTTTTGGATAAAGCTATTAATTGTTTTGCAAGATTAGATAACTTTTCTCCACTCAATATAGAATCGTTGTTGTCGTCTTTTAAAGCAGCACCACTTAATTTAACAATAATGTTTTGTTTAGCCATATTACTTCATTTGACTAGCAACTTCAGCCGCAAAGTCTTCTACTTTCTTTTCAATTCCTTCTCCAACTTCATAACGAATGTATTGTTTTAATGAAGTGTTGTTGTGTTTTAAATATTCATTAACTTTCATTGAAGGATCTTTAACATAAACTTGTTCAGTTAAACAAACTTCAGTGATTGATTTGTTAATTCTTCCTTTAACAATCATGTCCGCTTTATCAGCTGGTTTTCCTTCAGCAATTGTTTGTTCTTTTAAAATTTTTGATTCGTTTTCTAATCATGTTTGGTCAACACTATTTCTATCCATGAATTTTGGACCCATAGCTGCTGCGTGCATTGCAACGTTTTTACCAACTTTAGCATCAACTTTTCCATTTAATACTAATAAAACAGCAATTTTCTTATTAGAGTGTTCATATAAACCAAATGAACTGTTTGCATCTTTATTAACGATTTGGAATCTTCTAACAGCAATTTTTTCACCAATTTTTCCTGTTAATTCTTTGCAAGCTTCTTCAATTGTATTACCTGAAGGTAATTTTGTTTGATTACATTGTTCAATTGAACTTGGGCAGTTGGATAATATTGCTGCTTTTATATCACTTGCTAATTGTAAGAAGTTGTCGTTCTTTGCAACAAAGTCTGTTTGTGAATTGATTTCAACAATAACAGCTTTGTCACCTTCAATACCGATTGCTGCAATACCTTCAGCTGCTACAGCAGAAGCTTTCTTAGCAGCTTTAGCAATACCTTTTTCTCTTAATCATTCAGCTGCTTTTTCTAAGTCATCAGCACAAGCGTCAAGCGCTTTCTTTACATCCATAACTCCAGCTTGAGTCATGTCTCTTAATTTCTTTATTAATTCAGTCTTTGTCATAATTCTTAATATTTAATATATTTTATTATAAATAAACTTGATATTTTTAATAATTAAGATTAATATATATAAAATGACTAAAAACCTAATAAATGTTTTGTATGCTGATACAGGCATAGTAGATTTTAAAAAAAATAAAAAATACGAATCGTTGTTTGGAGATTTTTTAAATATGAAGAAGTTAAATTCTTACATTGACGATGAATCAAAGAAACAATATTTACTTTCGTGTTATCTAGTTTATCTAATGTGTAAAGAAAATAACATTAATTGTGATGAATTTGTTAGAAAAGAAAATAAAAAACCATACATTAAAAAAAATAAATTATTTTTGTCAATTTCTCACAAAAAAAACATTGTTGCTCTTGCTTATTCTAAGATCAACGTAGCTATAGATGTTGAATTTAAAAACAAAGAAATTAATTGAAAAGAAATTAGCAAAAATCATTTTTCAAAAGAAGAAAATAAAACGTTGGATTCTTCAACAAATAAAATTAATAAATTTTATGAGATGTGATGCATTCAAGAGTGTTCAATAAAACTCCAATCAAAATCTTCGTTTGTTTCGTTTAATTATTGGTGAAAAAATAATTGAATTTTTTGTATTGCTAATGAGTGCATAAAAAATAAAACTATTGTTGAATATTCAAACGAAAAATTTGTCTTCAAAAAAATTAAATTAATTAAATAATCTTTCAAAAATTGCAAGTGCTGAAGCAATTGCTTCATCCATGTCGTAATATTTATATTCAGCAAGCCTTCCTAAGGAATGAATATTCTTGAATTTTCTTAATTCTTCTGCATATTTGTTATAAGTAGCAATGTTTTTATCGTTTTTAATTGGATAATATCTTACACCAAATTTTTTAGATTTTGGAGAGAATTGTCCCGGAAACTCTTTAGATATTGTTGTTGCTTTTGATAACTTTTGAAGAGTCATCTTTTTGTATTCAGCAATTCTAGTCATCGCCTTATCAGCAGGATAGTTAATAACTGCATTTTCTTGATAAGAATTTTTGTTGAATGACTCAAACTTAATATCTAAGCTTCGATATGGTAAAATTCCATATTTAAAACTAAACAATTCATCTATAGATCCACAATAAAAAATCGGGTCGTTTGTTTGTTTATTATCAATGTATGTTTTGTTGTTTTTTAGAGAGAGTTTTTGTTTTGAGTTTAAAACTAAATTAATGTTTTTATGATTAATAATTTTATTAATCATATTTGTATAGCCTTTTACAGGTAATCCTTGATATTTATCATCTGGAAAATAACTACGATTATATGACAAACAAATTTTTACTCTATTAATGGTATCTGGAGAAATATTTTCAAATTTTGTTCCTCACATTTTAGAAGAATAATTTGCGTACATATTCTTAAAAATATAATCACTCATCTGTTTTACTTTTGAGTCTTTTACGTTTCTAAATTCAAAAAAAGTAATTGTCTTTTTGTTTGGGAATTCTTTCTTTAATTTTTTTATGATATATTGTGCGTTTTTAGGGTCTATTAGTTTGATACTGTCAAAATTAATAGGTAGGGGAATTAACTTGTTGTCAACATTTGAAAGAACTTCATTTTTAAAACTGTTTAACTTAGTAAATTTGTTAATAAAATTAACTACTTTTTTATCAGAAGTATGGAAAATGTGCGGACCAAATTTATGAATTAATACTTTATTTTTATCGTTGAAATCATAGCAGTTGCCGCCAACAAATTTGTTTTTTTCATATAAGTTTACTTTGTAATTAGCATCAGCTAACTTTCTTGCAAGTGTGCATCCAGAGATTCCTGCACCAAAGATATAAACTGTTTTAGATTTTTTTACCATACTCTATATCTAATTTATAATATTCTAATAGAATAATGAAGCAAAAAAATATTTTTATAACTACTCCGATTTACTATGCATCAGGTGACCCACACATTGGTCATGCTTATACTACTGTATTAGCTGATGTAATTTCTCGTTATAAGAAATTAATTGGTCATGATGTGTTCTTTCTTACTGGCATGGATGAACATGGACAAAAGATATTAGAAAAAGCAGAATCCGCTCGTAAAAAACCAAAAGATTTTGTTGATGAAATTGCTTCTAAATTTAAAGATTTGTGGTCTAAACTTGATATTGACTATTCTGTTTTTGCTAGAACAACAGATCAAAATCACTGCGATACAGTTACTAAAGTTTTTAGAATTTTTCATGAAAATAAATTTATTTATTTAGACAATTGACAAGGTTTATATTGTGTACAATGTGAAGAAAATTATACGAAGTCGCAAGCTGTTAAAAAAGATGGTGATGATTGTCTTTATTGTAAAGTTGGGCACAAGTTAACTACAAAAAAAGAAGAATCTTACTTTTTAAAAATTTCTCAATTTCAAGATTGATTAAAAAACTTCTTAGCTACTAATCCAAATTTTATTTATCCAGAAAATAGACTAAAAGAATTAAACAACAACTTTATTGATCAAGGTATTACAGACTTGTCTGTAAGTAGAACTACATATGACTGAGGAATTAAAGTTCCTGGTGATGATAAACATGTAATTTATGTTTGAATCGATGCATTAATGATTTACCTTTCAGGACTAGGATATTTATCTAAAGATGATTCTAATTTTAAAAAATATTGAGAAAATGAAGATTCACAAATTATTCAATTAATGTCAAAAGAAATCACAAGATTTCATTGTATTTATTGGCCAATTATGTTAGAAATGCTTGGTTTAAGAAAACCAACTAACATAATTTCACACGGATGAATTGTTACTGACAAAGGAAAGATGTCAAAATCTTTAGGCAATGTAATTGATCCAAATGAATATATTCAAAATTATGGATCTGATGCATTGAGATATTTCTTATGCAAAGAAATCAGCATCGAAAATGATGGAGTGTTTTCTAAAGAATTATTTATCAATACTTTTAATAACGATTTAGCTAATAACTATGGTAACTTAGTGTCTAGATCAATTGGTATGTTAACTAAATACACAAATCGAAAAGTTATCAAACCAGATGATAAATATTTTGATGAATTAGATAAGTCATTAATTACTAAATCTCGTGAATCGGTTACAAAAATTAACGATCTTATTGAACAAACAAAAATTCAAGCCGTTCTTGAAACAATTATTCAATTAGGTAATGCAGCTAATAAATATATAGAAGATAAAAAGCCTTGAGTTTTGCTTAAGGAAAGCAAAACGAATGAAGTCAATGCTTTCTTATTTACATTGTTTAATGTTGTTAGAATAATGACTACATTCCTATCTCCTGTTTTAGTTAAAGGAACTAAAGAAGCTATTAATCAATTAAATTTAACAAGTGAACTACTTAATGTTAGTTCAATTGATAATTTTGATTTATCAAATAATCATCAGGTTAACAACTCTTCTCCTATCTATTTAAGAATTAAATAATTTATTATTTTTCATAATTTAATGTAAAATATTGTGGGGATGTCAAGGCTTCGACATGAATAATTGACTACCAAATGCAGTGGGGTATGCCCCTTATAGCTCAAGGTCTTCTTAAATGCAGACGAAAACAACGACGTTGTTAACATGGACGAAGCATTCATGGTAAACAAATTGTCAAACCAAGCTCAATACAACTACGCATATTTAGCATAGTCTAAGACTCGGATTAGGTATTAATGTTTGCTATTTACATTGATACGTTAACATAAATAGCTATACTCTTTCACTCCGATAAAAAGAAAGAATCTCATCGGATTAGTCAAGCATAGGTTTGTTTTATTACCTAATAATGTTTGATGAATGCGATAAATTAAAACTAAACTGTAGACTTTGATAGAAGGTTTTTTGTGGAAACGGGTTCAATTCCCGTCATCTCCACCATATAAAAAACGCCAGGTAATTACTGGCGTTTTTTTAATTTATTATTTTTTGTTTTTATTTCTTTTAACTAAGAAAATGGTCAAGATAACTAAACCAATCAGCGTTAGACATCCAATGACTGTTCCTAATATTATTAATGTTTTCATATTCCGAGATATCTTACAACGGAAATAATTTGTTTTTAATTGATAACCGTATTTTGACTGTGTAATAACAATTCTTATGTTGCCGGTTCAAGTGCGTTTTCCGTTTATTGTAATTTTACCATTAGAATTTATGGTCACACCCAAACTAGATAAATCCGTTCCATCTTCTGCTTCTAATCTAAATGAGAAGTCTTTAATGTTAGGAATTAAATCATATGCTTCGCCTTTTGCATTAATATACTTTATGTTTTCTGTAATGATATTTGCATAATCTTTATTGAATTCGTGACCTACAGTAGCAGAAATGTTATTGATATTACATTCATCTACAAATTTAATTCCTGCATATAATTTGTCATCGCTAGGATCTTTAGGGAAACGAGATAATCATTGTTCAGGGAAGAAATTTAAATTTGGATATAAGTCTTCAGTGCCATCCACTACATATACTTTAGCAGTATCTGATAAATTAGGATATCACGAATCTCCACCTAGAGTAATTGCACCGTCTTCATTGGCATCAAAATATAAGCGTTGTGATGATCAATATAAATGAACCGAAGTAAATGTAGGACCAGGTATGTCTTGTGTAGTACCATCATCAAGGTGGTTTGTAACAGCGGCAAATGCTTTATCTTGGATTGTTTCAACACTATTTGGTATTGAAAAATCCCCCGTTAAGCTTTCGCATCCACCAAAAACATAATCATAATCATAGTAAGGGCTACTCTCGCCAATCGTCTTTAACGAAGTTGCTTCTTCAAGGTTGATTGATTGTAAAAAATAATTTCTATTAAATGCTCCTTTACCAATGAATTTTAAATTTTTTGCAAGACTAAAATCAACTTCTGTTAAATTAGATCTTTCAAAACAAAAATTATTAATTGATTGAAGGTTTTTTGGTACTATTAATTTTCCAGTAACTTTTGTATAAGCAAAGGCGTTATCACCCAACTCTTCAATTTCTTCAGGAAGACCAACTATTCCTTCTCTATTTGAGTCAAGAACAGTTTCTAAGTTTTGACATATATAAAAAGCACGTGTACCTATTTTCTTAAGTGCTTTACAATTAGTCATATCTACAGTTTGTATTTTTGAATCGTAAATAGGTTTACCACTTTCTAAATTTCTTGAGAAAGAAGAAGAACCGATATATTCGATGTTGTCAGGTAGAATTAAATCCATGAATTGATCGGTATCATCTAAAACACTAAAACATCCTCAAAAGCATGTGCCTTCAATTGATTTTAAATCATGTAAATTACTCAAATCTAATTTTGTTGGTTCATCAGGATCAAACCCTTCAATACCCTCGCAATCGCTATTGAAAAATGCTCTATAGTCAATACTTCTCAAGCTAGTTGCTTTATTTATATTTGCATATTTGATAGAGCAGTTGTTAAATGCTGATTCACAAATTCTTTCAAGTTTTGAACATTTTGAAAAATCAACAAAGTCACAAACAAAATCTCCCAAAGTATTGTAAACAACGAACGCTTCTCTTCCTATAAATAATAAATTACTTGGTAAAATTAATTTTTTAATAGGACCAGAACATCTCACACATTTTGAAGAAATCGCTGTAATTTTCTTGCCTTGATATGAATCATTGATTGTAATAGATAAATCAGTAGCAAGAGAAGCAATTGTTAAGCTAGTTAATATATAACTTTCTTCATTCTTTTCGTCTGTGTATAAATCTAAAGTTGCATCTCCTTGGATATTTGCTCCATTATCAAAAGATAGTATGTCATTTAGAGCAACATGAATGGTTTCATGTGAATATGGCTTTTCACCTTGAAGTAAATTAGAAGGTTCAATCCATGGTTCAAATGTTTCAGCAGTATCGATCTTATCGAAAAAGTTATCAACACCATAATAGTATTGTGCTGTATTTTCTAATACATGAATTTTTGTTTCTTGTTCTCCAGTACCAATGTTTGGATGTCAATCGATCGATAAATCTATTTTGTCATCTAAACTTGTCAATTCTTGAGCTGTTCAGTTGAAATAGATATCAGAGAAAAACACTTGTCTCTCAATTCTATTTCCAAATGCACAAGCACCTATAGATCTTACTGAAGATGGAATTCATAATTCTCCACTTAGTTTAGGACAATTAGCAAATGCATAGTTTTCTAGTATTTTTAATTTTGTACATTTTGTGAAATCAATGTTTTCTAAATTTTCATTTCCACTAAACGCATTATTTCCTATTTGTTCTATGTTTTTAGGAAAAACAACAGACGTTAAACCACATCATTTAAAAACACCACCATCAATTCTATATAAATTTTCACATTCATCTAAATTTACCGTTGTTAGAGCAGAACAACCAGTGAACAATCCTTTATACATTCTTTGAAGTGTTTTTGGAAAAACTACTTCTGTTAATGATCCGTTGCCTTGAAAGCAATTTGCGCCAATTTCAGTAATGCCAGTATTAGATAAATCTATTTTTGTTATGGCAGATTCAGAATTGGTATTTTCAAACGCTTTTTCTCCTAAATATTTTAACGATGGGCAATAAATTTTAAATCCATCTTCTGGAGTTCCTAATTTAAGACAACCACTAAATACTCGCGCTCCTATACTAGTTAATGAAGTGGCACCAGATAAATCCACATTTCGAAGAATGTTGCAATATGAAAAAGCTGAATCTTCTATTCTTTGCAATTTTGGATTGTTAGGAAATACAACTTCTTCTAATTCATTACAACTTCCGAATGCACTTTTTCCAATAACCGTTAATGCTTGGGCTTTAGAAAAATCAATTTCACTAATTGAGGAACCATAGAACCCTCAATAAATATGGGTTAAAGTGTTTGAAATAATTACTTTTCCTTTGGTTGCTTGTCCAAAAACTTTTTCAGTAATTCTAGTAATATTAAATTCTCCAGAATCAGCAATATTAATCTTTGATCCAATTTCATAAACCGCATCTGCGCTTGTTACTAATTCTTCACTTCCAACAATATGATATGCTTTCTTGAATGTCATATTATCTTCTTCATATTCTTTTACCAAACGAATATATATATAACCTGTTGCATCTTCGCCGGTTTCGCTGACTCTTTTAATTACTTGATTAGCAGAAACTATTTCTATTTCAGATAAATATTCAACTTTATTATTTGTAGTTTTTAAATCTTCATTTTCAACAATGTTGTTTGTTTCGTTATCTAAAGAATTGTCTTTTTTATTCAAATTAACGTTATTAGTGTTAACACTTGACATAATTGTAGGACAACCCAATATTCCAGCGCTTAAGGTTGCTGATATCATTTTCTTAATTGCTTTTTTATTCATAACTTCCTCTCTTTATTTTTTTTAGACAAAAAAATCTACTAGTTAAAAATTACCTAGTAGATTTTTACATAAGTTTAAATTTGCTTTATATATGTCTATATATAACAACATATAACAACTTAATAATTTGTCAATTACAAATAAAATTATATGCACTTTTATTAAAAATGCAAGGACATGTTTTACTTAGCATCTATTGTAGAAACTCTTAATGTTGTTTCATCTAAAACATCAAGAACAACTCTAACTGTATCTAATGAAGTAAATAATGGTGTATTAGTTTCAATAGATAGTGATCTAATCTTAATACCATCCATACCATTTCTTCCTACTTCGCTAGTATTTATTACATAAGAAACAAAACCACTATGTAATAGTTTTGTAATATCATCTGATCCATCTTTAAATTTATTTACAACCTTATTGTGAATCTTGTGTTCATTAAGGAATGCTGAAGTTCCTGGGGTTGCCACAATATTAAATCCTAAATTGTAGAATCTTCTAATTAATGGGAGAGCCTCTTCTCTGTCTTTCTTTGTTACAGTTGCAAATACTGTTCCATAATTTTGAAGCTTCATTCCGCTAGCTTGCATTGCTTTATAGAATGCACGGTTTAATTTATCATCATAACCAATTGCTTCACCTGTTGATTTCATTTCGGGAGATAGATATGCATCTAATCCGTGAATCTTGTTAAATGAGAATACAGGAACTTTAACGTATCTTCTTTGCTTTTCTTCAGGATACATTTCAAAGATACCTTGTTCTTTTAAAGATTTACCTAAAATAACTTCTGTAGCAATATCAGCTAAAGAATAACCTGTGGATTTAGATAAGAAAGGAACGGTTCTTGAACTTCTTGGGTTTACTTCAATAATGTAAACCTTTTCATTTTTATCTACGATAAATTGAATATTGAATAAACCAATTATTCCAATACCTAAACCTAATTTCTTAGTGTACTGAAGAATTGTTCCTTTTACTTTTTTTGAAATACTAAATGATGGATAAACACTTATTGAGTCACCACTATGAATACCAGTCTTTTCAACTAATTCCATAATTCCCGGAACAAATACATCTCTACCATCACAAATAGCATCAACTTCAACTTCTTTACCTGTAATATATTTGTCTACTAATACTGGTTTATCTTCATTAATTTCAACAGCAGTTTTTAAATAATGTTTTAATCCTTTTTCATCAGCAACAATTTGCATTGCACGTCCACCTAGGACAAATGAAGGACGAACTAAGACTGGATAACCAATCTTTTTAGCTGCAGCAACACCTTCAGAAATTTTTGTTGTTGCTAATCCTTTTGGTTGAGGAATATTTAATGAAATTAAAAGTTTTTCAAATAAATCTCTGTTTTCAGCACGATCAATGGCTTCAACTGAAGTACCAATAATTTTTACTCCGCGTTTTTGTAAAGGATCAGCTAAGTTAATTGCAGTTTGTCCACCCAATGACGCAATTACTCCATCTGGTTTTTCAAATTCAATAATGTTAAGAACATCTTCTGGAGTTAATGGTTCAAAATATAGTTTGTCTGCTGTTGTATAGTCAGTAGAAACTGTTTCTGGGTTGTTGTTAATAATGATTGCTTCATATCCAGCATGTTTAATTGTTTGAACGGCATGAACAGTTGAATAGTCAAATTCAACACCTTGTCCAATACGGATTGGTCCAGCACCTAATACTACGATTTTTTTCTTCTTTGTTAATTTAGATTTGTTTGTTCCTTGGTATGAAGAATAGAAATAAGGAATATATGCGTTTGTATGGAAAGTATCAGCCATACGGTATACAGGCATAATTTTGTTTTCTTTACGAAGTTTGAAAACTTCTTCTTCTTTAATTTTTCAAATCTTAGCAATATATTTATCACTAAAACCAATAACCTTTGCTTCTTTTAATGTTTTAATGTCGTTATTTTTTTTACCAAGTACTTTTTCAAAGTCAATTATCTTCTTTAGTTCTTTTAAGAAGAATTCAGTAATCATTGAAATCTTATGAATTTTTGCTGTAGTTTCTCCTCTTCTTAATAATTCGGCAATTGCAAAAATTCCATCATCTTTAAAGTTCTTAAGGTATTCATAAATTTCTTGTGTTTTATATGAATCGAATTTCTTTAAATGAAAATGTGTTGCACCAATTTCAAGACTACGAACAGATTTTAATAAACATTCACTTAGAGAAGAACCGATTCCCATTACTTCACCAGTGGCCTTCATTTGAGTACCTAAAGTGTTTGAAGCAGAAGTAAATTTATCAAATGGGAAACGTGGTAATTTTGCAACTACATAATCAAGACTTGGAGCTTTTGCTGCAGTAGTATTAGCAATTTTTATTTCACTAAGATTCATACCAATAGCAATTTTAGTAGTAACTTTAGCAATTGGGTATCCGCTTGCTTTTGAAGCTAATGCACTTGATCTTGAAACACGAGGGTTAACTTCAATTAAGTAATATTCACTTGTTTTTGGGTTTAATGCAAATTGAACATTGCAACCACCAGCAATTTTTAATGCTTTAATTAATTTAGTTGCACTCTTAATCAACATGTTTTCATCTTTTTTAGATAAAGTCATAATTGGAGCAACAACAATTGAGTCTCCTGTATGAACACCCACTGGATCAATGTTTTCCATTCCACAGATAGTAATGACTTTGTCATTACAATCACGCATCATTTCAAATTCAATTTCTTTATAACCTTTAACACTCTTTTCAATTAATACTTGATGAACAGGTGATTGAATTAAAGCGTTTTCTCCTAACTCAATTAATTCTTTTTCATTGTAAGCAAAACCACCACCAGTTCCGCCTAAAGTGAATGCAGGACGCAATACAACTGGATATCCAATTTCTTTTGCTGCTTTTTTCATTTCATCTAGGTTGTATGAAATTTTGCTTGGAATTACTGGTTCATTAATTGATTCACATAATTCTTTGAATAATTCTCTATCTTCAGCTAATTGAATACTCTTACTGCTTGTTCCTAATAATTCAACACCACATTCTTTAAGAATACCTTTTTTCTCAAGTTGCATAGCCATGTTAAGACCAGTTTGACCACCAATACCAGGAATAATTGCATCAGGTCTTTCATAACGGATAATTTTTGCAACATATTCAAGTGTTAATGGTTCCATATACACTTTATCAGCCATTTTAACATCTGTCATAATAGTTGCTGGGTTAGAGTTAACTAATACAACTTTGTATCCTTCTTCTTTTAAAGCAAGACATGCTTGAGTACCTGCATAATCAAATTCAGCAGCTTGTCCAATAACAATTGGGCCTGAACCGATTATCATAATTTTTTTAATATCTTTTCTTTTTGACATATTTAATTTCTCCTGTTTAATGTTGTTTGTTCTAATAATTACTTAATGTTTGTTCATTCAACATTATTTGGATCTTTTTGAAAAGCTAGTAACTTCTTATATTCAACTTCACTTACATATTTTTGTTCGTGAGCAAATTTTACTAATGTATTGAAATTAGATAATGAATGGTTAATTACGTTTGCTTTTTCTAAATTGTTCTTGCAAGCTTCTAGGTTATAAGTAAAAATTGAAGCAATGCCTAGAACATTAATCTTGTTGTTTCTTAAAATATTAACAACTTCGATTGATGATCCACCTGTAGACATTAAATCTTCAATTACTACTACTTTTGCATTTTCTGGAATAAAACCTTCTATATGCTTTGCTCTTCCGTGATCTTTAACCTTACTTCTTACATAAGCCATTGGTTTGTTCATTTTTGTTGCAACTATAGCTGCATGAGGAATACCCGCTGTAGAAGTACCAACAATATATTCAGCACTTGGATAATATTCTTGAATCATATTAACCATTTCGGTTTCAACCAATTCTCTTGATTCTGGATATGAAATAACTAGACGATTGTCACAATATATAGGAGATTTGATTCCACTTGCTCAAGTGAAGGGGTCAGAAGGAGAAAGAAATACTGCTTTTATTTTTAATAATTCGTTTGCTACTTTTTCTTCTCTAGTCATTCTTAACTCCTCGCATTAATTATTTCATAATTAAAATTATCAATATTATATAGATTAATTAAATTCTTTTAATATTTTTTTATATATATTTAATGGGTTTTCTGCTTTAGTAATTGGTCTTCCAACAACGATATAGTCAGAACCATATTTTTTTGCTAATTCTGGGGTTGCAATTCTCTTTTGATCGTTAGCTGTGCTTGTTGAATATCTAATTCCAGGAGTAACTGCTAAAAATTTCTTTCCGATCTTGCTTTTTATTAGTTTAACTTCGTTTGGTGAACATATTACACCATCAACTTTGGCTTTATTAGCGTTCTTTGCATAGTGAAGAATAGTTGAATTAATATCTTTGTTAATTAACAATTCGTTTTTAAGCATTTTTGAATCGGTACTTGTTAATTGAGTAACAGCTAATACTTTTATGTTTTTGCCAGCAGCTAATTTAGCTTGCTTCATCATTTCTATTCCGCCAGCAGAATGAACGGTTAACATATCAACTTTTAAATCTTTTAATGATTCAACTCCATGATAAACTGTGTTAGGAATATCATGTAGCTTTAAATCAAGAAAAATCTTAAAACCTTTAGCTTTTAATTTTCTTATTCCTTCTCTTCCTATTTTGTAAAAAAGTTGATATCCAATCTTTAAGAAAGGTTTTTCTTTACCGAGCTTTTTTAAAAATACATTTAATTCATTAAATGAAGAAAAATCACAAGCAATAATTACATTATTCATATTTAAGCGCCTTCCCAATAATATCAGTTAATTTTTCAATTTTTAATTCTTTCATCACTTTAGGTAAATCGTCAATGATCTTTTTACAAGCATAAGGATCTACTAAGTTTTGAGCGCCAACGCTAACTGCGTTTGCTCCTGCATACATCATTTCGATTACATCGTATGCATCCTTAACTCCGCCCATACCAATAATTGGTAATCCTGTTGCTTTTTTACATAAATATATTGCTCTTAATGCGATTGGTTTAATTGCAGGCCCCGAGTATCCACCCATTTTATTAGCAATTATCGGTCTTCCTGTGTGTAAATCTAGTCTCATACCAATCATTGTATTAATTAATGATAATCCATCTGCTCCAGCATTCTTAGCTGCCATAGCCATTTCAACAATGTCTGTAACTGTTGCTGAAAGTTTAATGAAAACAGGTTTCTTTGTTGATTTTTTAAGAGCTTTTACCAATAAAGATAAGTGTTTGGGATTTGAAACAAATTTCATTGCACCTTTTTTAACGTTAGGGCAACTAATATTAACTTCAATAATTCCTACTATTGGAAGTTTATCTAACTTCTTAGCTATAGTCACATATTCTTCGATTGTTGTTCCTGCAATGTTAGCAACAACTTTTTTTCTATAAACTTTTTTAAGTTTTTTGAATTCAGAATTAATTACTGCATCAATACCTGGATTTTGTAATCCAATTGAGTTAATCATTGAATTATCGCATTCAGCGATTCTTGGCAATGGATTTCCAAATCTTGGTTCGCAAGTTGTTCCCTTCATTGAAAATGAACCTAAGATGTTGATGTCATAAAATTGCGCAAATTCATAACCATATCCAAATGTTCCGCTAGCTGGAATAATTGGATTATCAAGCTCTCATTTACCTAATTTAACTTTTAAGTTTTTGTTTATCATAACAACTCCTTACTAGAGAATATTGTTCCTTCTCTACAAACTCTTTTTGGTCCGTGTTTTGTTTCTATTGAACAACCCATGCAAGCACCAAAACCGCATCCCATTCTTGCCTCTAATGAAAGTTGTCCTTCACCTTTACAGGCTTTGAATACAGCTTTCATTAAATTAATTGATCCGCAAGTGTAATAAGGAAGATTATCTAAACCACATTTTTTAATTGCGTCTACAACATTTCCTTTGAAACCGTATGATCCATCATCTGTACAAACAATTAATTGTTTGCAAGCAGATTTTCATTCTTTTAATGTAAATACATCTGGTTTTGATTTAAAACCAATAACGATTGTCACATCAACTTTGTTTTTTGATAATTGTTTAGCAAGAGAATAAACAGATCCCATTCCACATCCCCCACAAACAATTAATTGTTTCTTGTCTTTAAAAGGAACGTAATAATTCCCTAAATCGGTTAGTATTTCAAGCTTTTGTTTTGGCTGCATTTTTGATAGAATTTTTGTTCCGTCACCAATAACTTTATACAAAACTTTTAAAGAGGATTTATTTCAGTCATAAATACTCATAGGTCTTCTTAAATATTTACCAGGAACAGCAATATTTAAAAATTTACCAGGTTTAATTCAACTTGTAGGACCTTTCAATTCCATTAAATATGTAGTTGAATTGATTTCAGTATTTTTAATTATTTCGTAATTTACAAGTCTATCCATAAATCCTCCTGTTTTTGTAAATAATTTTACCATTACATATTGTTATTTTTGGTCAACCAACACAATTAATTCCTTCAAACGGTGTAGATTTGCCTTTTGAAAAGAATTTTTTAGAATCAATTTTTTCTTTTTTTAACGGATCAAAAATTAATAAGTTGACAGGTTTATTAATTTTTAATTCATTTGAAGGTAAATTAAATAATTTTGACGGATTAATTGACATTAATTCAATTAATTTATTTAAAGTAATAACTTTTGCTTTGACTAGTTTTGTGTATAGTAACGGGAAAGCATAATCTAATCCTGTAATGCCAAATGCAGCTTTGTCAATTGTGGTATTTTTTTCTTTTGAACTGTGTGGAGCGTGGTCTGTAGCTATCACTTGAATGACACCGGTTTTTATTCCCTTAATTAAAGCTTGTTGATCTTGTTTAGATCTTAAAGGTGGATTCATTTTAAATTTACCAACATTTTTAACTACATCATTTTCATTTAATAATATGTGGTGGGGTGCTGCTTCACAAGTAATCTTTTTATTAAGTCTTTGTGCTTTCTTTATGATATCTATTGTTTCTTTTGTTGAAACATGACAAACGTGATATTGACATTTGGTTTGAATTGCAAGTTTTACATCTCTTCTAACTTGTTCATATTCACTTGAAGATGGAATACCAATTAATTTATATTTTTTTACATTAACTCCGTCGTGAACTGATGCGCCTTTTGGAATTAAGGTTAAATCTTCGGCATGAGCAACTATAGCTTTTTTATTTTTTTTAGCTTCTATCATTGCTTTTTTCATTTCTTGTGCTGTTTTAATACCACAACCATCATTTGAAAAAGCAAAGCAATATTTGCTCATTTGTCTCATATCAACTATTTGAGTGTCTTCTTTTCTGCCTTTTGTTATTGATGCATATGGATAAACATTAATTAATGCATCTTTTTTAATCATCGAAATTAATGATTTAATATTTTTAACTGAATCTGTAGGAGGGTTTAAATTTGGCATTGAGCATATTGTTGTATAGCCTCCAGCAGCTGCAGCTTGTGTTCCTGTTTTAATTGTTTCTTTATATTCAAATCCCGGTTGTCTTAAATGAGTATGAATATCAATTAAACCAGGTATTGCAATTAATCCCTTACAATCAATTGTTTCAACATTATCTTTGATAATAGGCTTATTTTGTAATTGCTTTAATATGCCGTTTTGAATATAAAAACTTTTCTTAACGAACTTTTTATTTATATAAACTGAACAATTATTGATTACAAAACTTTTCATATTATTTTAGACTTCTCAACAATACTGCCATCCTTACAAATACACCGTTTTTAATTTGCTTAAAAATTCTCGATTTTGAGCATTCAACTATCTCATCATTTATTTCAACATTACGGTTGAATGGTGCAGGATGAATAATAATCGCATTCTTTTTCATCTTTGCAACTCTAGACTTATTAAGTCCATAATTTTTGTTATATGTAGATTCAACTTTTAAACCTTTTTCAAGTCTTTCGTTTTGAATTCTTAACATATTAACAACATCTACTTTTGGTAAATATTTATCAAAATCAACGTATTTGTATTGTTTGTCTTGTAAATTCTTAGGGGCAGCAAAATATACTTCCATTCCAAGTTTTTTCATACATTCATAGTTGGAATGTGCTACACGAGAATGAGCTATATCGCCAACAATAAGGACCTTTAATCCTTTAAACTTTTTAAATTCTTGTCTAATAGTTAGTAAATCTAATAATGTTTGTGTAGGATGATCCATCTTACCATCACCAGCATTAATAATAGGAACATTAATTTTGCCTAATAGTTGTTTGTATCATCTATCTTCTCTAGCTCTAATAACTAAAGCATCGACTCCAAAACTTTCAAAAACCTTAATAGTATCATAGAAGGTTTCACCTTTAGTCATTGAAGACGATTCAGGAGCAAAGTTTAAAACTTTGCAATTTAACTTGTGCTCTGCAGTATTAAACGAGTAATGAGTTCTTGTCGATGGTTCAAAAAATAAATTAGCAACAATTTTGTTATCTAATTTAGATTTGTTTTTACCATTAATAATGTCTTGAGCAGTGTCTAAAATATCATTTATTTCTTTAGCAGATAGATCTTGTAGTCTGATAAGATTTTTCATAGTGATATTTATATTTATATAAATATAACATAAAAAGAAAATCTATCTCATTTTTTTAAATTTTACATAAAAAAAGAGCAAGAATTATCTTGCTCTATTCATATGTGCCTCTTACTTCGAGCTAGAATAATCTAGCTAACTGTTTTGTGTGTGTGTGAAATGAAAGTTTGAAGAATTGGACACCTACGGTAACTTTCTTAAAAACTAACAAAATTACATTAATATTGTATAACATTTTCTTTGAAAATGATTAATTTTTTAGTTAAAAAATAACTCTTTTTTTAGATGTTGTATATAATAAAAGTGTAAAAGGTGTGTGAGATTAGTGTTTAAGTTTTTTGCTACACTTATAGCCTAACCTTAAACACTGCTTTATTCAAAATAAAGCGTTTTGTCTTTTACTGAAAAACTGTGTCGTTGTTGAAACGGCACAGTTTTTTATTTTAAGAAATAAGTTTTACCAAGTTGCAAATTTGATAATGAATCCAAATAGATTATCAGCAGCTTGGAAAGCTAAATCAACTGCCATTAAAGTTCCATCAATTCATTTCATAAATTTTTGAAATATTGAAAGGAATTTACTATTTTGTATTCTTTGAATAACATTCTTTGCTTCTTGTGCCACACTTTGAGCCTTTCGTGCTTCTTGTAAGTTTCTTGCTACATTTTCCAAGTGATCAACTGCCTCTTGACTTGTATTTTTTGCGAGATTGTATGAATTTCGAGCACTAGTTGCTTCATCTCTTGCTGTTTCAAATGTTTCACGATACTTGCCGTCAATGAATTCTTTCTGAACCGCGTCTTTGTTTGCTTTAATAGGAGCATATTCAGCACGCTTTCTTTCTAAATTGTCAGCTGCTATTTTACGTTGTTTTGCTTGATCTGCAATTTTAGTTTTGTTTGCTTCAAACAAAGCAGACTGTTCTTGTTTAGTTTGTTGAAGTTGAGTGATTTCTTGTTTACATCTAGTAGCTTGGTCCTGAAGAGCACCGGCTTCTTCTGTAATTGTATTAATGTCGCTTCTGATTTCTTGAATTTTTCCTTCCGCTGCATCAATTTTAGAAGATAAAGTTTCTATTACTGGTTTATTTTTTGCAACTTTGTATTCGTTTGTAAAGCACGAGATAAAATCATCAGAATTTTGTTTAATGCAATTTCTTAATGCGTCGCTATTTTCACTCATTAATGAATTGAATTCGGTAGAGTGAACGTTTTTATTAAACATAGATTCAAAAATACCAGCTAGTCCTTTTTTAATTTGAGAATCGGTAAGATTTTCTATTCTTTTACCGCTCCATGAGTAATTAAATTTTCCGTGAGTATACAATGACTCTAAATAATTCTTAAGTGTTCCTTTATCAAATTCATAAGTTTTTCCAAGAAAATTCTCAAAGAATTTTCCGGCCTCTTCTGTTCCGGAACTTCCAGCATCAGACATAGCTTTACACATCAAATCTTCAAACGTTTTCATGTGTTCTTTTTGTAAATTAGCTGGCAACTCTTTATGTAAAAAATCGTTAATTTCCTTTGAGAGTTGCGAAGACCGGTCTGACACAGCTGCCATTTGTTCTTGTAAAGGTGCTTTTGTTTTTCTTAAAATATCATCAACTATTGCTTCTTTTTGTGAAATTTGTTCTGTTTTTTTAGCAGCTTCAGATGTTATATTCTTTAGATCTGCGGTTTTATTATCAATTCTTGTATTTATTTGTTCAATATTGTTTTTAATATTGTTATTGTCAGTAACATTTTGTTTATAAAAAGTATCTTCAACATTGTATTTAGATTCAAATTCTCTTAATTGTGAAGAAATCGCACTTTCGTCATCGGTTGCTTGTCTTAAAGCTTCAGATTTTCTATCATATATTTCTTTAGCTTGATTAAATATCCTATCCTTTTGACGAGACACATCTTCTGCTGCAGTTTGCGCTCGTGCAGCTCTAGATGCAGATTGTTGAGCAGCTGTAAGATCACGAGACTCACGTTGAACCGCTTGTTCTGCCCATTCTAAATTTTCTGCAGAAGCAAGTTTGCTAGCAACATATTTTGCTGTGTTTAACAAAGTGTAACACTTCATCGCAAACGCTGATACAGTACCAGATAAATCTATTAATTGATAAAGCAAATCTACTTCCATTGGACTGTGAGATTTTAGTTTAGAAGAGGCATTATTTAAATCATCAATAATAATTTTTTGATCTTCTGTTTTAAAATTCTTTTCAACAAAATGTTTGAAAAATTTTGAATAATCAGCATTCTCGTCATACTGTTTTTCTGAACACATCATTTCATATATTTTTTCAGCTAATTCTCTTTGTTTTTTATAAGAAGTGTTTGCTTTTATAAGCATGTTATCGTTATCAATTGCTAAAACTTTTTTATATAATTCTTGTAAGTTTTTATAGTCAATATTTTTATCCTTAAAAATTTCATCACCAAATTTAAGGTGCTCTCTAATCTTGTCTTGTTCTTTTGTTTCGTGAATTAAAGACAATAAACCTTTGAATTGAGCATAACAAAATGCAAGAGCTATGATCAGCCCAACGATTATTCCAGAAGCGGCAGGTGCCAAGAAAGCACCAATAACAGCAGAAACACACATTAAAGACTCAACAACTCATTGGCTGATAAGAATAACTTTATGAGACAAATAATACTCTTGTCATAATTTTGATAGTGTTGGTTTTCCTGCAATATTTGTAGGGGCAGTGAAAAAGTTATAATTTATATCAACTGCGCGAAGTAACTCTTCAACTTGGGTTCCTTTTACAATATCGGCCATTACTTCAGGAGAAACATTATACTGTACTCAAATATCGTTAATTTTCTTTCCGCCATTTACTCATGGTATGATTTGTAATTCTGTAAAACCAGAATCTTTGTTTTGATCAATATCAACAATTGATCAATGCATTTGTAAACTATTTGTATTTGTGTTTATATCATTTGCAATTAATCCTATGGTTTGGTTTGTGTGTAAATACTTTTCTTTAAATTCTTGTATTTTTGGTTGTGGTATATTTGCTGCATTTTCTGGTGTTAAGTCATCTGTAGCAACCAATATAGCTTTATCTCCTTTTAAATCAATGGTGTCCATTTTGTCATAATTTTTAATCTTTTGAGCTAAAACTTGATCAATATATGTTCTATCTATTAATTTATCTCCGCCAAAATAAGATCCGTCGCTTTCTGGTTTCTCGTTTGCAATGTTAGCTTCGTATCCATTTGTTTTGTAATATTTATTTTTTGAAATGTTAACTTTCGCTGAGTCTGTTTTTACAGCAAAAGTTTTTAACATATAAGATTTTTCTTTCTCCTCATTTTGTTCTTCGGAAAGTAATTGAGGTTGGTCTGAGCTTCGTTTTTTATTTGAAAAATCATTATCTATTCAAATAATATTCTTGCCTTCTGGATCTTTTTTAGAATCACTTATACCGAATTTAAAGGTTACATTACATTCGTGAGAGTCTTCTGTGTCTTCGATTTTCTCAATTTCTGTATGTAATGCATATCCAGGAATTATTTCACCCGGTGCATAATAAGCGTTTCCTGTATTAAAACTAGAAAGTGGTTGTTTTTTGAAAATTTTATCAAGAACATTTTGGTATGTATATGAATATACACCTTCAGAAATTGCCACTGAAGTATCATCTTCTGAAATTTCTTCGGGATTAATTACATCAGTTAAATAATCAGTTAAATTAGAACCATATGTTACATCATATGTGTAAGAAAAAATGCTTGAATAATTATCATAATTTATCTTGTTATCATTTGTTTTTCAATCAATTCTATCTTTTTCTTTTCAACCTGTGTTATTTTCTGTATAGTCTGCAATCTTCGAAACAACAAAATCGTCAGCGGTTGGTAATCATTCAAGTTTGTTTTCGTCTTGTAAATCATTTTGAACACACGAAAGTACTGAATATAACGAAGCATCAGCCACAACAGAATCAGTTTCGTCATATTCCTTATCTGAAGAAAGACACGCAGATAATACATCGCCAATTGAATCTTTAAGATGTGTTGATAATTCAAGATTTGATCACATCCTTTTTTGTGCTTTGTTAGATAAATCTTGTAAATTTGATTTTAAATTGTCAGAAATTTCAGAAATTTTCTTTGCATCTGCTGTTTTTGCATTTTGAAGAGATTCTGAAAACACGCTAGATACACTGTTGATTGCAAAGTTGTTAAACAAATTGAAATCTACTACATCAATACCTAATCTTGCAGATTCTTTTTGAAACGCTTTTAAAATAATTGCGTTTTTTGATTCCTCTTGTTCATCACAATTTATATCATTTGCTATTTTTTTACAATTTCCTTTATATTGTGCGACAGTTTTTTTTACTTCATCAACTGATGCACCTATTGAAAATAACTTACATTCAAGTTTTGTACAAGTTGAATTAATGTAGTCTTTAATTTGACTGTCTGTTACTTCTTTTTCATCAACTTGTTTTGTTTCAGAATAAAATTTATTTTCAAAACCTTCTCTAAATTCGGCAGTTTGTCGTGTTAAGTGCTTTTGATTTGATGAATGAGCATCAATTGTTTGAGACACCGGAATCGCTAAAAATAACGATGTGCAAAATGTTGTTATTAAATTAATTCTTCTTTTCTTCATTCCTCTTTTTTTCCTTTCTTTTAAATAATTCTTGTTGGTTTTAAGTTGTAGTCTTTTACTCAAACTTCGTTCATTAACATTTGGTATGGAAAGCCATTATCGTGATTTATATCTTTCCCAGGGCCTTCATAATCAAACATATGGATAGAAGGTAAGTTGATTTTTTCAGAACCATATCAACAATACTTAATATTTATGTTAAACTCGTGTAGTGGATCACAAATATATTTGTTTTTTGAGATTTGTTTACCATTGTATGTGTTTGAAATTTTTTCTGTTTCATTTAAAGAAATTGGGTTTTCACCATTTCAGAACCAATTTTCAATACGTATACCTTTTATATTTGAATCATCTTTAACAAACGATATAGATGGAAGTGGATTTTTTTCAGCTTCTAAGACAGTTTTGTACTCATTAGAATTGTTTTTAATGTCGAATTCTCAATTTTCAATGGATAGATAATCACGTTGTATATCTTTATATATGTAGAAAGATTTTGTTTTAATGTCGTTGTACGAAAAAGGTTTAGCAGTAAATTCAGAAATCGAGAAATCGATACAATTATTAGTTTGTTTTTCAAATGTTGACTGTTTCAAGAAATCTGCAACTTGTTCATTTGAAAATAATTCCCCATTTATTTGTCTAATTATTATGTGCTCAATCGGAATATCCAAATATGTGTTTCCTGAATAAACCGAAGATTCTAAGAACTTTTCATCAAAAGAGATTGACGAAACTGGTGGACAGTCAAGAGAAGAAATATTATTCAATGAAGAAACCGTTAGATCAGAGCTTATTTTTCCTGTTTCTTGTATTCGTAAATTAAAATTATCAGAAGTATTTCCTCTACTGATACTACATGTAGTCTCGTTAAAAATATTTTGGTTTGTAATGTTTGAATCTAATTCAAAATGTTTGAATTGATCTTTGGTAGTATCAATAAATTTCAATGAAATATCTGTTGATTTTATACTAAGTTTAAACTTAACATTAATGTTATAACCAAGGCTGTTTTTTAATTGAGCATCGCAAAACAAGAAACCATCTTCTTCTATTCCTACTTTAAAGCAAAATGGTGTTTTAGTTATTGGTGAAGTGTTATTTTTAGAAACGATTTCAAAATCACGTCTAGCTATTAATTCGTTTTTTTCGTAAATGCATAAATCTGCCAAATCATTTTTTAATTTGTCATATATCATCAATTGAATACCAGCCCCATCAGAAGGTAAGATATTAGATTTTGCTATTTGTTGTAGAGTAGATGGGTTGTTTTTGCTTGAATCAAAATAATCTTCTGCATCAGATGTTGTTGAGAATTTTAAATTTATTACAGGAACAAATCTGTTTATATCAAAAATATCACTTTCACTTATGTTTATTTTTGTAATTTCACAAGAACGTGATTCGTCTTCTACAATAGCTGGCGGTAACCCCGGATGTAAATTTGACTTAGTCTCATATATTTTTGGAGAAACTTCTGTTTTAAAAACGTTTTTATTGTTATTAATATTAAGTTTAAAAAATTGATCATTAAAAAATCTTCCGATAGCATCTGTCCCTAAATTTGATGATTTTTTTGCACAATGCTAGGAACTAATTGCTGTGCTGGAACCGCACAAATTGAAAGACAAGACAAAAGGACGGAATACCCCTTACTTTTAATATTTTTTTCATTTAAACACCTCAATTTTTATTATATAAAAATTACTTTAGAATATGCATTTTTCTATAAAAATTTTTTAAATATTTTTCTTGCTTTTTTTGGTGACTTATGTTAAAATTAAAAGTGTATTATTTACTTGGTTCCACTTTGTAACTTAATACAGAGAGTACAAACTTTCAATATTGACATTTTCATTTAAACAACCATCATTTAGTATTTATTACTATTAAAATGTTATATATTTGTACAAAAATATAGTAAGGGCGAGCAATTGTCCTTACTTTTTTTATAGTTTAATAATAATTTTCTTATTAATATATTAATATTAATAATGTATTAAAAAATATGAGCGACATTAGAACTGTATTTGTCCTTAAAAAAGATCAGTATGACTCTGAATCTAATGGACTAACTAAAGATATTAAGAACTTCTTAAAAATTAACATCAAATCAATAAAAGTCATTAATAAATACATTGTTAAAAATGTAGATAATTTAACTTTTGAAAAATCATTAACTTCTGTGTTTAGTGAACCGATGGTTGATGATTTTTACATAGATAAAATCCCAAACATCAAGAAATTTAAATCGTTTGCTATTGAATTTCTTCCTGGGCAATTTGACGCTCGTGCAGAAGCTGCTAAACAATGTTTAGTATTAATAAATAACAAACTAAATCCTGAAGTTAAATCAGCAAAGGTTTACTTAATAAGCGGTAATGTATCGCCTGCTGATTTAAATAAGATTAAATCATTCTTAATTAATCCTACTGATTCAAGAGAAACTGAAGTTTATTCAACTTCTTTCCCTACTCACAAAGAAAACAACAACAAAATTGAAACAATTGCTAAATTCATTTCAATGGATAAAAAAGCATTGTCTGAATTACATTTATCATTAAGTCTTGCAATGTCAATCGAAGACTTAGCGATGATTCAAGATTATTTTAAAAAAGTAAAACGTAATCCTACATTAACTGAAATTAAAGTAATCGACACATATTGATCAGACCACTGTAGACATACTACTTTTGAAACAAAAATTAATAAAATTGATTTTGAAAAATCTGAATATGATGATTTATTTAAATCTACATATAAGTCATATTTAGATGCTCGTAGAAAAGTTTATGGCGCAAAAGCTAAAACTAGAAAAATTTGTTTAATGGATTTAGCTACTATCGCAGTTAAAGATTTAAAGAAATCTGGCGCTTTAAAGAACCTAGATGAATCTGATGAAATAAACGCATGTTCAATTAACATTAATGTTAAAACAAAGAAAGGTGTAGAAAAGTACATCTTAATGTTTAAAAACGAAACACACAACCACCCTACTGAAATTGAACCATTTGGTGGCGCTTCAACTTGTTTAGGTGGAGCAATCAGAGATCCTTTATCTGGAAGAACATATGTTTATCAAGCTATGAGAGTTACAGGATCTGCAGATCCTACAACACAATTAGCTAAGAAGCTTCCTGGCAAATTACCGCAACGTACTATTACTATCAATGCAGCTAATGGATATAGTTCATACGGTAACCAAATTGGTTTAGCAACTGGACAAGTAGACGAAATCTACCATCCGGGTTTTGTTGCTAAGCGTTTAGAAACAGGTGCTGTTGTAGCGGCTGCTCCTAAATCTAATATTGTCAGACGTAAACCTAAAGTTGGTGATGTAATTATCTTATTAGGTGGAAGAACAGGAAAAGACGGTATTGGTGGTGCAACAGGCTCTTCTAAACAACACCAAAAAACTTCAATGAATGAATGTGGTGCAGAAGTTCAAAAAGGTAACCCGGTAGAAGAAAGAAAAATTCAAAGATTATTTAGAAACCCAGAAGCTTCTAAATTAATCGTTAAATGTAATGACTTCGGTGCTGGTGGTGTTAGTGTTGCTATTGGTGAACTTTGCGATGGATTAGAAATTGATCTAAACAAAGTTACAAAGAAATATGCTGGACTTAATGGTACAGAATTAGCAATTAGTGAATCTCAAGAAAGAATGGCTGTTGTTGTAAACAGCAAAAATGCTAAGAAATTTATTGAATTAGCAGATAAAGAAAACCTTGAAGCTACTATTGTTGCAAAAGTTACAAATAACAATCGTTTAAAAATGAAATGAAATAACGATTGAATAGTTGATATCTCTCGTGATTTCTTAAATACAAATGGTTTCACTCAATCAACTAACGTTGTTTTCAACAAACCAAATAAATTATTTCAACCAAAAATATCTAATTTAAAGAAAACATGAGTAGATATGCTGAGCGACTTAAATTGTTGTTCAAAATTAGGTTTACTTCAAAAATTCGATTCAACAATTGGTACTAACACAGTATTAATGCCTTTAGGTGGTTTTAAACAATTAACACCCGCTGAAGGTATGGCTGCTAAAATTCCTTTATTCGGAAAAGAAACTAACACATGTTCTTTAATGGCTTATGGTTTTAACCCATTTTTAGGTGACTTTAGTCCATTCCATATGGCTTATTATTCAGTAATTGAATCTGTTTCAAAAATTGTAGCAATGGGTGGAGACTATAAAAATGTTTATTTAAGTTTCCAAGAATATTTTAGAAAACTTGGCAAAGATCCTAAGAGATGAGGATTACCATTTGCAGCATTGCTAGGTGCTTTTAAAGCACAAGAAGATTTAAAGCTAGGTGCAATTGGTGGTAAAGACTCAATGTCTGGAAGCTATGAAAATTTAGATGTTCCTAATACTTTAATTTCTTTTGCTGTTTGTGTTGATGAAGCAAATAATATTATCTCTCCAGAATTTAAAAAAGTTGATTCATCTATCGTTTATGTGTATCCATCAAAGAAAAAAGATGGAACATTAGATACCAAATCATTAACTAATACCTTTAGTCAATTAACAAAGTTAATTAAGGCAAAGAAAATTGTTTCTGCTTATTCATTAAAACAAAAAGGTATTGCCGAAGGTATTTCTAAAATGTGTTTAGGAAATTGAATCGGTGCTTCTATTAATGGCTTAAAAGATAATGAATTGTTTGAAATGAACTATGGGTCTTTTATTTTAGAAATTCCTTCTAACATAAATCTAAATAACGAATTGAAAGGTTTAAACTTTAAAGTTATTGGTAAAACAACTCAAAAACCAGAAATTAAAGTTAATAAATTAACATTAAGTTTAGACGAAGTATTAAAAACAACAACTTCAAAATTAGAAGATGTCTTCCCTTCAATGATCGAAACTAAATCTAATAATAATTTAAATATTAGACCTTATAAATTTACTAAACATTCAATGTTTAGTAAAGTAGTTAAAAAACCTACTGTTGTAATTCCTGTGTTCCCAGGAACAAACTGTGAATATGATAGCCAGTTTGCTTTTGAAAAAGCGGGTGCTGTTGTTAAACAAGTATTAATTAGAAACAAGGATCAAAAATCTTTATTAGCTTCAATCAACGAATTAGCTAAAACAATCGATAAGGCTCACATCATTTTCTTACCAGGTGGTTTCTCAGCTGGTGATGAACCAGATGGTTCTGCTAAATTTATTGTTAACGTTTTCCATAATGAAAAAGTTAAGAAAGCTACTATGGACTTAATTAAGCGTAAAGGTTTAATTTTAGGTATCTGTAATGGTTTCCAAGCATTGATTAAATTAGGTCTTGTTCCATATGGAAAAATTCTTGATATGAATGAATCAATGCCAACTTTAACATTTAACAAAATTAGACACCATATGTCTAGATTAATTAGAACAAAAGTTGTTTCTAATAAATCTCCTTGAATGGCTGGGTTAGTTCCTGGAGATATTAGAACAAATGCTATTTCTCATGGTGAAGGTAACTTTGTTGCAAGTCCTGAATTAATTCAAGAATTAATTAATAACGGTCAAGTTGTTACTCAATATGTTGATGAACAAGGCAATCCAACAATGAAAATGCCATTCAACCCTAACGGTTCTATGATGGCTATTGAAGCGATTACAAATGCTGATGGTAGAATTATGGGTAAAATGGGTCACTCAGAAAGAATTGGTGAAAACCTATACCGTAATGTTCCTGGCGAATATGACCAAAAAATCTTTGAGAGTGGAGTAAAATATTTTAGTAGAGGTAAATAATGAGAGTCGCAATAATCTATGGATCTAAATCAGATGATCAAGTAATGGCTAATGCCATTAATTTATTGAATGAATTTGGTGTAAGTTATGAAAGTTACATTCTTTCAGCTCACCGTGTCCCTGAAAAATTAACTAAAACAATTAAAGAAGTTGAAAAGAAAGGGTGCGAAGTAATTATTGCTGGTGCAGGTTTAGCTGCACATTTACCAGGAGTAATTGCCAGTCAAACATTATTGCCGGTAATTGGTGTCCCAATTAATGCACAATTAGGTGGACTTGATGCTTTATTCTCAATTGTTCAAATGCCTAAATCTATTCCTGTAGCAACAGTAGGAATTAATAATAGCTACAACGCTGCAATGCTAGCAATTCAAATGTTAGCAATTAAAGATTCTAAATTAAAAGCTAAATTAAATAAATTTAGAATTGACATGAAGAAAAAATTTTAAAAATAAAAAGCAGGAACAATTCCTGCTTTTTTGTTAACCTAATATTGATGCAGCTGCTGCAAAAAAGTCAGCATATTCTGTAGATCCACCAGGAATCGAGAATAATGCAAAAGTTTTTTGGAACTCACTAGATTCTTCATATCCTGAACCGCCTCAATATATACCAACTACTTCATAGTCTTCATTAATAACCATGGAACCAGAAGCTCCACCGCCCATATATGTTAATGATTTTCATTTAGTAGTTCATTGATTTTGATAAGTTAAATAGGTTGGTGAAACAATATTAACTGCTTGTTGTTCAAGTTTATCAAGATAATCAATTTCCTCGCAAAAATAAGTATAGTTACAATCAGAACCAGGAGAGGAATTTGCTCATGGAAATCCCGCCATATACACTTTTGATTTAGAAGACAAAGCGTGCTCATTAATATTCACAATGTTGGCACCTTTTAAATAATGACTATTAATATAGTCAATTTGGTCTTTAAAAGTTGAATTAGATCTCGAATTATTATATGCATTTGTTAAATCTACTTTAAAAGCGCAAATATCCATATAAGCTGGCAAAGAAATATCACCAATTTGTACTTCACCAAAAGAAACAAAGGCAGGGGTTAAAGTAGTAAAATTATTAGCAGTTGTGCTCTCATTAATTGCGTAATCATTATAAAATTCAATTTTCTTATAACTATATGGGTCATAGACATTAGAAGCAAAACCTAATTGATGGGTTGTATTTGATCGATTAAGAATTCCTTTAATTCCTTCATAGACATGATAATTAGTAATAATCTCGTATGTATAATCATTATCACTATACCTTTTATAAAATCAGGCTGTACCAAATGATGCGTATGCTTGACCTTGCTCTGTTATAGCAGTTATAGCATATGCACCAATTGACATTTCACGTTCACTAATATATTTAAAATGATCGTCATTAATAGGAACATATGTATTAATTTGAATTGTGCAACTTGTTAAATTAAAGCATGATGGTATTGTAATTGCAGCAAATAATATAAAAGGTTTAAAAAATTTCTTTTTCATAATATTTTTTAATTATTATATATTTACATTTTTTTAAAAAAATTAATTAATTTGTTGGTCAACTGTTTGGAAGAAATCGTATGTTCCATATGTTGGACTATCTAAGCTGAATAGTGCAAATTTTGGATAAAAAACATAAGAAGTTGACGTTGTTTCAGTTGTGCCTCCTCAGTATATACCAACAGTTTGAAAATCTTCATTGATAACCATTGAACCAGAAGCTCCACCGCCCAAAGCAAACGTTTCTTTTCCTGTCATTATACATTGATCTTGAAAAGTGTAATATGAAGAGCCAGATATTTTGTTTAAAGTTTCCCCTTGCATTTTCTCAACTTTAGTTTTTACTTGAGTTAAATATGTGAATTGTCTCCGATCATCATATTGTTGAGAATTATTTCATGGATAACCCGCAATATAAACATCATCATTAGCTTCAGGAGAACCAAAATTGACAATTTGTTCTCCTTTTCCATAATGGTTATTTATATAATCTAATTCGTTTTTTAATTCATTAGTACCTTTAGTATTGCCTCCAATATTTTCAAGATTACTTCTATCATACAAATTTTGAAGGTCAACTTTGATTGCACACATATCCATGTATAGATCTTTTGTCTGTCCGGATTCATCATATGTTCCCAAATTTATGCTTATTGGATTTAACATTTCTTGAGTAAAATTAGTAATTACTTCAACATAATCAAAATAACCACTTGAATATGGGTTAGAAGAATCAGGATTACCAAGAACCGCCAACATATGAAGTTTAGTTGAAGTATTATATTGATCCATAATATTTTTAATTCCAACTCAAACGTGATAATTAGTGATGAATTCATAGCAATGATCACTATCTGTTAATCTTTTATAAAATCACATTGTTCCTGAAGATGCTGCGCTTAACGCTGCACTACCCGAAGAAGCATCAATTCCAATAGCACCTACAGATAAAGTTCTTTGAGCGATGTAGTCATAATAATCTGAAGAAGACAGTTTACCATCATTTATGGTATCTATACAGAAAGTTAAAAAAGAAGAAACAGTAGAATCGTTTTTTGCAGTTGCACATAATTTAAATTCATATGTACCATAAGTTCCAATCTTGCTTCATTGAATTTTATTGTTAATGATTTTAACTTTTCCCGATGTTTCATCATCTTTTATAGACCATACAACATTTTGGTCACATTCCATTGGATAAACAGAAGCGTTTAATGTCCAATCTAACGTGTGTGTTTGTTCGTCTTTATCACAATAAATTGTTGTATTTTTGTTATAGTTTATTGCAACGTATTCTTCATGAACTACGTTTGATCTTGTGTCAATTCAAAATTTCTTTGTACTTGAAATAGATTGGTCTTTTTGTGAACATGCATATAATTCAAAACAATAAATATCTTCTGTACTAATTGCAGGTCATGTTAATTTGTTATTAACTATTCGAACTTTACTGGTTTCATCATTTATGATTTGTCAATCAATACCTTGATCTGTAGCTAATGGATAAATACTTCCACTTAAAGTTCAATCAAGAGTATAAGGTTGATCCTTATCTGAATACACTGTGTCTCTACCATAGTAGTTTATTGAGAGATATTCTTGTTTATATTCAATAATTGTGTTAGAACAACTCGATAGTGCAAATGAAGCTGGAGCAGATGCACAAGAAACTATTAATAAAGTTTTAAATATTTTTTTAATTTTCATATTATTCCTCAAAAAAAAGACATCGGTAATCCGATGTCTTTATTATAGATTTTTAATAAAAGAAATTAAGCAATAATTTCAGTTACGTTTCCAGCACCTACAGTTCTACCACCTTCACGAACTGAGAATTTAGAACCTTTTTCAACTGCGATTGGAGCAATCAATTCAACTGTTAATTCAGCGTTATCACCAGGCATTACCATTTCTACACCTTCTTTTAAAGTAATAGAACCTGTAACGTCAGTAGTTCTGAAATAGAATTGAGGTCTATATCCGTTAAAGAATGGAGTGTGACGACCACCTTCTTCTTTCTTTAAAGCATATACTTGAGCTTTAAATTTAGTATGAGGAGTGATTGAACCTGGTTTAGCTAATACTTGTCCACGTTCAACATCAGTCTTATCAACACCTCTTAATAAGATACCAGCGTTATCACCAGCCATAGCTGAGTCTAATTGTTTTCTAAACATTTCGATACCAGTAACAACTGATTTCTTTGTAGGTCTTAAACCAACGATTTCAACTTCTTCGTTCATGTTTACTTGTCCTCTTTCAACACGACCTGTAACTACTGTACCACGACCAGTAATTGTGAAGATATCTTCGATTGGTAATAAGAATGGTTTATCAACATCTCTTGTTGGAGTTGGGATTCATTTATCAACTGCATCCATTAATTCTTGGATCTTTTGTTCTCATTCAGGTTTTCCTTGAAGAGCCATTAAAGCTGATCCACGAATAACTGGAGTGTTGTCTCCATCAAATCCATAAGAAGTTAATAAGTCACGGATTTCCATTTCTACTAATTCTTGAATTTCTGGGTCAGTAACCATATCACACTTGTTGATGAATACAACGATACGAGGAACACCTACTTGTCTTGCTAATAAGATGTGTTCACGAGTTTGAGGCATTGCACCGTCAGATGCAGCAACAACTAAGATACCACCATCCATTTGAGCAGCACCAGTAATCATGTTCTTAACATAGTCGGCGTGTCCTGGACAGTCTACGTGTGCATAGTGACGAGCTTGTGTTTGGTATTCAACGTGTGCAGTGTTAATAGTAATACCACGAGCTTTTTCTTCTGGAGCACTATCAATTTGTGCATAGTCTCTAGCTTCAGCTAAGTTTTGCTTTGCTAGGTATGTACAGATAGCAGCTGTTAAAGTTGTTTTTCCGTGGTCAATGTGTCCGATAGTACCAATATTAACGTGTGGTTTACTTCTATCAAATTTTGCTTTTGCCATATTTTTTTCTCCTATATATATTTAATATGTTAGTTTATTATACAAAATATTACAAATAATAAATAAATATTTAGATAGATTTTTAAATTTTATAATCAAATTATTATGAGTTGTATATTTTGTGACATAGTTTCTAAAAAGATACCAGCATATGTAATTGCTGAAAATGATAATGCATTGGCTTTTCTTGATATTAACCCAATAAGTGATGGGCATACAGTAATCATTAGCAAGAAACATTATGCTAATTTAAGAGAATGTCCCGAAGAAGTTCTATCTGACATGATTAAATTAACTAAGATAGTTGCTAATAAAATAGACGATTCAAAGTTGAAACCTTGAGGATTTAACTATTTATCTAACGATCAAAAAATAGCCGGTCAAGAAATTATGCATATTCATTTCCATGTGATTCCAAAATACGGGAAGAATGAAGGTTTTACTTTCAAAATCGGCACTCACTATGTAGATGAAGTTAAAAAAATTTACACAATATTAAATAAAAAATAATGAGTAAAAATAGGTTTCTCATTTATCAAGTTGATTCTAAATATTTAGAAAAATTACAAGGATATTTGGGTGATTACAAAATTTATAGTAAATCTTCTCGTCCATATTTTGGTCCTATAAAAATGGATGGATTTTTATTATATATACCATTATCTTCTCAAGTAATGCATTCGAACGAAATTAAATTAATTAATCATGAATATGAACTTTTTATAAAAGATGAATTTGGAAAAGAAATAGGACTAATTGAATTTAGGAGAATGGTTGTGTCACCAATTAAAAATAAATACATCAAAAGAAGAAAAGGACACATTAAACAAGAAGAATGAAAATTTATTAATGCAGATGAAAATTTTAATGAAATTACCACTAAAATTAATTCTTCTCTTGAATTCTTATACAATTCGAGTCCAAAATTTCAAAAGCTTGTTAATTGATGCAAACACCCCGAAAATGAATTCCCATCTGAAAAGCAAGATTTATCTTGTTTTTATATCTTATTTGTGATTATTGTTTTTACTATCATCGGTATTGTGTGTGGCATTGTGTTTAGTGGAAATTAAAACTATTTATTTCTTTATCTCTTCTCAATACTTCTCTAGTTTTTGTTCATTAATAGAATACTTAGAAGGTTTGTAATATTTCTTGTTTCGTAATTCTTTAGGTAAATAATCTTGTTTAACTCAAGCGTTTTCAAAATCATGAGGATATTTATATCCTGTTCTGCCTAATTTGCTTGCAAATTTATATGATTGATCTTTTATATGGTTTGGAACCGAATATGCTTTGCCACTTTGAACATCTTGTAATGCAGACATAATTGCCATGTGTGCTGAATTTGATTTTTGAGATAAACATATTTCAATAACAATTGTTGCAAAAATTTGTTTGTATTCAGGAAAACCAACTTCTTTTGCAGCATGTACAGCATTCACAACTCTTGAGCATAATTGTGGGTTGGCCATACCAACATCTTCATAACAACATGCAATTATTCTTCTGCAAATTGATTCAATATCACCAGCTTGTAACAATCTAGCTAGATAATAAATTGCAGCGTCTGGATCACTACCTCTCATTGATTTGTGAAATGCAGATTGAAGATCGTAATATTCATCACCATAATCCGCCGCTACAACGTATGATTGTTGCATAACTTCTTTAAGAAGTTTATCTGTAATTTTTTTATCTTTATATAAGAAGTTTAATACGTCAATTATGTTAATTGCGCTTCGAACGTCTCCGTTTGTTTGAATACATATTTTTTTAAGTATTTCATCAGGTAAAGTGATATCCAATTTATATCTTTTAAATGTCTTTTTAAGACCATTAAATGTCTCATCAACTGAAACTGGTTGTAATTCTAAAATTTGACATCTACTTCTAATTGCGGGGTTAATAACAAAATATGGATTTTCTGTTGTCGAAGCAAACATATAAATTGTTCCATTTTCTAAATATGGCAACAAGATGTCTTGCTTATCTTTGTTTAATCTGTGAATTTCTTCAAGAATTACAACATATCATCCTTTTGATGTTTTTGCTGTTTCAATTATTTGAATTAGTTTTTCTTTTTTATCAATAGATGCATTAAACACTTGATAAGGAACGCCTAAATCATTTACTAATGCGTAACTTATTGAAGATTTACCAATTCCTGGATAACCATAAAAAATTAAAGAATAAAGCGTTTTATTCTTAACCATTTGGGTTATCAATGAATCTTTATTTAGCAAATGAGTTTGACCAATTACTTGATCAATGGATTTTGGTCTTAATATGTTAGATAACAATTCTCTCATGATAGTTTATTTTAGTATTTTCTTTAGTTCACTGAACTTAATATTCATCATATTAAGTCTTTTAAAAAGTTGCTTATTATTACATTCAGAAATTCCAAAGTGATCTGTAACAATTTTTCTTTTTTGTTTTGTATTTAAGTCAAGCTTTTGGTATTGTTCTATTGTTAGACAGGTGTTTGCCTTCTTAAAAGATTTTAGATTTTTAAATGCATCTAAAATTTGTTTGTCTGATGCTTCTGCTACTCCGGGTTTTTTAGTTCCCTTTGGTCTTTTGATAAAAGCTTGTTCAAATGAATCTAATTCATTTTGAAGTTTTTTTCTTATTTTTTCTCCTGGACCATCCGGATCCAAAAATAAAACAATATCATTTGTTTTTGATGCTTTTTTTATCAAGTTTATTGTTTTTAAAGACAATCTAGAACCATTCGTTTCGATTGTCCTTACATTAAATAATTGTTTTAATCGTTGTGTGTCAGTTTTACCTTCAACAACAACTATTTGGTTAATTGTAGGTTTATTTTTTACCTTTTGGTCCATACAAGTTATATATTTTTGAAATTGAACCAGCTTCAGAATAGTAAACTTCAATAATCTTTGCTAAGTATTCTCCTAAATCAACTACATGTAAGTTAGGAATATTAGATTCGTAAACGCTTTCAATTGAATTAGATAAATAAATATCAGAGATTACTTCTGTGTTAACAGCATCAGTTAATCTTTCAATAGCTGGTCCTGATAAAATACCATGTGTTGAAACAATATTAATTGTTTTTGCGCCTTTAGATTTTAAAACCTTACATGCAGCAACAATTGTTCCGGCAGTATCAATCATATCATCAGCGATTAAACAATCTCTACCTTGAACATCACCAAGAATATTTAAAATTTCAGCTTGGTTTGGTTTTGGTCTTCTCTTATCAAGAATTGCTAAAGGAACTCCTAAAGCAGTAGCAATTTTTCTAGCACGTTTAACGCCACCGTAGTCAGGTGAAACAACAGTTAAGTTTTCAACACTAATGTTCTTAATAGCTTGTGAAATTAATAACATTGTTGCTCTTAATGTATCTACTGGAATATCAAAGAAACCTTGAGTTTGTTCGCTGTGAACGTCAACAATAGCAACTCTTGTTGCTCCTGTTTTTTCTAATAATTTAGCTAATAATTTTGATGTAATAGGTTCACGTCCTAACGTTTTACGATCTTGTCTTGCATAAGCGTAATAAGGAATAATTACGTTAATTTCTTTTGCTGAAGCTCTTTTTAATGAGTCAATAGCAATTAATAATTCCATTATTTTTTCATTTACTGGTTTAGATAATGATTGAACAATGGTAATTCTTCTGTTTCTTACCGGTTGTTCTGGTCTTACCATGATTTCACCATCGGCAAATCTAGATATTGTTGTTTCCATTGGCAAAATTCCTAGATTTTTACAAATACTATCAGTGATTTTTTTAGCTCCCGATAGTCCCATTACATATATTTCTTTATTAGCTGACATGATTGATTTCCTGAATTCTATAATTTAATACTTAAATTATAAATCAATGGTGTTTTTTATTAAAAAAATCTATTGTTTAAACTATAATATTTATGTCCTTGCAACGCTAGTTGCGAACCTAGTCAGGCCGGAAACGGAGCAGCTATAAGCTTATGCTAACGTGTGTAAGGACATTATTTTATATTTTCTAGGTTTTTGCATTTATATACAATCTGCTTATTATTAAATAATATTCATATTAAGTACCCTCTTTCTTAAAATACTAAAACGCAAAAATTAAAAAATATAAAGAAAAAAGACCGAGTCAAATCGGTCTTTTTTTTATTTACCTATTAAATAACCTAAGTATGTTAATAATACAGAGAATATTGTTGTACCGATGATATAAAGAAGACCATATAGTACTTGCCCGTCTTTTAGCATTTGAAAGCCTTCTAGACTAAAGGTTGATAATGTTGTTAACCCTCCAAGAAAACCGACAGTAATAAATAATTTTCATACCGGATTAAAATCTTGAATTCTATTTGATGTTATTCCAAACATACATCCCATAACTAAGCAACCTAATAAATTAATTATTAATGTTGCATAAATTGATTTATCAAATAGAGATTGACTTGAATAGGTCAACAAGTATCTGATTGTGGCACCAATACCGCCACCAACAAAAACAGCAAGAATATTGTAAAACATATATTCTATTATAAGAAAGAAAAAAGTCGATCCGAAAATCGACTTTTTTCTTTAGTTATTTACAAGTTATAAGCCATGTTCTGTGTCATTATTTTCATAATGATATTGATCATTTATCTACACATATGTGTCAAATCATTGATTCAGTTATCTTTGATTTGTTCCCCTACCAAATTTGGGTTTCTTGCTTATGGAGTTTACCGCGTTTCACTTTTATAGTTTCCTATAAACTCGTCTCTGTGGCACTTTATGCTATTACTATCTTATACCGATACTTAGATAGTTCTAGCGTCATCACTCTAACTATATGGTGTTGGAATTTATCATTCCACATAAACATTTACAAGCATCGCAGCTTGTGCAAGCATGGACTTTCCTCTACATTATTAATGCAGCGATCAATTACTTGTAGGACAAATTATATAACAAAACTAATTTTTAGATATTTTTATTTTGTTGGTTTAATTTGGAATAAATTTTCTTACATCCAATAATAGAATACTTTTCAATATACATCATTGCAAGTCCAGAAAGAATAGAACATGCAAAAACAAGAATAGAATAAACTTCAAAAGTGTAAGGCATTATCATGTGTCGAAATATATAGCAAAATAAGCAATGAATTATGTAAATATAAAAACTAGATCTTCCTATAAAATTTATATATTTTGAATTAAATTTAAAATATATATTTATCGTTAGGATATCAATAAGAGCAAGGGTAACCTCAAAAAAAATAATAATGTATATGATATGCAAAACAATACAAAAAAACCAAATTAGAAAGAGCAATTAAAATTCATCCATATTTTCTAAGTATTGCGTTTATTCTTTCAAAATATATTGCATACAAAACACCCAGAGGAAAACATCATCAGCCTTTTAAATATGTATCTATAAAAATTTCTGTATATCTACCTAACAATAGAATTAAAAAATAATAAAGAACAGAGAAAACAACTAAATAGATTGGAAGGTCATCTTGTTTCTTAAATTTAAATAATATTAAATATGTAACAGCACCGAAAAAGTAGTAAAAAAATATTTCATATAAAAACCAGTCGGCTTTATTTAAGTTGCTACCTAAACTTAAACCAAATATTTTTAATATTGATGTTTGTGAAAAATTTGAAATATCTGTACTTGCAAAGAAATATATAAGATTAGTCAATACTAACCAAAAATACATCTTTGGAATCTTAAATAATAATATTTTTTTGCATATTTTTCACCATGTGTATGGAAATTCTTTACCAAACAAAAAGAAGAAAGAAATAAAAATATTCCAACTCAAATTTGTGCAATAAATGTATTAAATTGGTATGTTGTTATTATGTGTTTATCAAAAAGTTCACCATTTTGTAGAATTTGATCACAAAGATGCGAAAAAACTATAAAAATGCACCCAAACCCCCTTAATGTATCTGTTTGTTTCTTATTAAAATAAACTTTATGGTGATAAACTTTATGGTGTTCTTTTTTTCTATTTTTAATGCAAGAAAGAAAAGAAAAAATTAGAAAAAATAATACTAACAGCATTCATTAGCAAACAGCAATAGTAATACTGAAGTTTAGAGTTTTAAAATCTCCTGTAGGAGATAAAACCGCGTGGGGAACTCCTTGCTTGTCATATAATTTTAGGAGTAATTCGGCATCATAAGTGCTATACGAACCGTCCGACATAACATAGTCTGTAATTGAAAGCGAAGACAAGACACTATTACTAAAAATTGTTTTTGTAGTAAAAGTTAATCTTACATTATCATTATCATCTGCTGAAAGAGATCAATTAATTCAATTAAAAAAATCAATATTTTGGTTTAATGAAGAAAATACAAGATCCATATTTTTAGATTGTGTTTGATCATCTTTTTTAAAAAGCATAACGTTTTTAATTAAAAGATCATAAGAAATTTTTGTTTGATCAATGTTTGAAAATTTGCAAAGAGAACTTTCATCAGATATTAAAGTTAAATCTGTTCTGTATCCAAGATAATTATTACTTGTTGTTCACAAAAAATAAAAATAAGTTTCTCCCTCTTTATTAGTAAAATATTTAGTGTCTAATTCGTCAACACTTCATTCTCCTGTTATTGGTTGGTTGTTATTTTTAGAACAAGATGTTAAGGCAAAACCAAAACAGCTACCTAACCCTAGAAATATACATGCCATACTTTTAAATACGTTTTTTTCATAATTTCTCCTTTACGCATTGTTATATTTATTTTATCTTAAAATCGTAAAATGCATTAATAATTTTGATTGTTTCTACCATCTCTTCTTTATTCACATAACAAGATTGGATTCTTGTTTTTGTTCTATCTGATTTTAATAACATTAACCCATCACCATTGCCAAATAAGTTTAATGCTTTTGGCGAATTTAAGAATAATTTTGAAACATTTTCATCATCTGTTTTAAAAATAAAATATGAGGAAATATTTTTTTGTAACTCTTCGTTTCATAAATACGAATCAATCGTTTGAGCATATAAAATAACCTGAATTCCACACATTTTCGCTTCTCTGGATAATAATTCATTAAGAATCGCAGAATTGTTTGGTGTCTCACCTAAAAATTGATCAACGTCAAATAACGCAATTAATACTTTACTTATTTTGTTATCTGGATTTTTTTGGTTATATGTATCAACATTAGAACAATGCGCCTTAGAAAGTAAAGTTTTTGTTTGTTTTAAATCTTCAAGAACGTTTGATAAACAAGTGTTTGTTTCGTTTTGACTAGAAGTTGGTGACGACAATAAATGAGTTAATCCAGAAAAAGATTCAAATATTTTTTCTTCTTTGCATGAACACAATAATACTTTTAAATCATTTGGTGTATTTAAGAAAACGTAAGAAAGAATCATCGAAGAAACTTGCATAATTGCACCACTACCAGGTTTACCGATTATCAAAGTTGAAGGACTAACATTAAAATCGTATAGTACATTGATTCCGCTGTATGTTGCACCTACTGCAGCCATGCCAGAATGAACTGTTTTTTGTGTAGTTAATACATTTTTAATTGACACCCTTGAAGGATCTTTATTTAATACTTCTATCGTGATTTTAGAACCTTTAACAGAAAAGTTTATTTTTTCTGTTTTAAATAAATCAAACAAACCTTTCTTTAGATGAACTAATTTATTAATTTGTTCTTCATCTGAAAATTTATAAACATATTCACAATATAAAGGCATTACATTAGAAGTAACAAAAGCTAATCCTATGTTGTTATCTCTAATAAAGTCATTTAATTGCTTAATTGTCTTTGCAGATCTTTCGGTATTCTTGTGATAATTGTCTATACTTGTATCTGTTAAGAAAGATAATGGCGGAGTTGCTTGAACATTGTTGGCCGCTTTCATTTTTATAGAGTTCAAATCAAAAATATTTACCTTTTTATCTTTTCTTGTTCCATTAAGTTCATCTTCTGGTTTCTTTTCATCAACATAAACTCCTCCAAGCGCATGAACAATTGATCGTTTTATCTTATTTAAAAACTTAATGTTCTTTACCCCAAACAAAACTAAAATTGCGGCAATTAATAGAACAACTTCAAAAATAAACAATGTTGACCATTGCATGATAAATGATAAACTTACAAAAAATTCTCCAATTAATCCACCAGTAATATTAGAGTTAATAAAATTAATAAACCAAAATTTAAAAGAATTTATTTTTAAATAATCTCCAAAGTAAATGTGATATTTGTATAGAGGATCAATAAAATTTTCGCCTATGTTTTGTTGAATATGATTTCCCGCCAATCACGAAGACGCAGATGTCATAATAAAAATGAACAAAAACAAAAGTGTTTCAAATATCCACATCTTATGTGTGAAAAAAGTTTTCAAAATGCTCTTATTACACAATTTAAAAATAAGTATTAGATATAGAAAAGAATAAACAAAATATTTAGAAACTCCAAATAAATATTCGAAGAATATCGAATCTAAATAACACCCTGTATACGGCAATCTAAATAGTGATATAGTCACTAAAATCATTAACATGCAACAAGTAAAAATTCTTGATGTTTTTCTTGCTCTGTTATAGTTGGCTAAAATACTAGAATTTACTTCGGATATGTCTTGGTTTGCTTTTTTAGTATCCATATATACAACTATTTTGAAAATATTATAGTTGTTATAACAAGTGGCTTTTTGCTAAATTTTTTGTCAAATTGTTTTCCTACAATTTTTCTAACAAACAATTTGTATTCTTTTACATCAAAAGTTTTAGCTGCAAGTTGTGCTTTTGCATATTCATTTAAAGATTTAACAAATTCTTCATTTAATTGAGATAGTATTTGTTTGTTTGCATCTGTAATATTTAAAACACCAACAACATCAAAATTAAATTTAATAATTTCTTTGGTCTTATTTGAAAGTAAAAGATTAGCTAGTACAACACCAGTTTCTTTCATTTGATCTCTTTCAAACATTGAACTTGTTTCGCCATCAAGTGAACCTTGAAAGTTTATAAATTGCGGAGTTAACTTTACAAATTTCTTTGCAGATAATAATTGTGCGTTCTCAAATGTTACTTTGTCGCCGTTATCAAGAACTAATATTGAGTTCTTATTAATTCCCATAGATCAAGCGCACTTTTTGTATGCTTCAAAACTCATGTGTAATCCGTTTACTGGAATAATGTATTTTGGTTTAAAACAGTTGATTAAGAATTTGTGATCTTCATTTGAAGCTTTTAAAGGAAGAATTGTTTTTGGTAATTTATAAATTTGATTAATATTTGAACGGTATAAATTATCAATTAAGTTTGCTTCTGCTTTTTCATATCCAAACAAAGTGTTGTTTGCATAGACAAAATTGTCAGACGGTAACAATTGAATTTTTGGATCTTCTCCGTTAATTACTTTTTGTAATTTAACAAAATATTTTTCTAATGAATCAACAATTAATACAACCGCGTTCGGATTTTGTTCAAGTTGAGAGTCGTTGATGATTTTTAGATTCTTAATAAATAGTTTTTTTGTTTCTTGTAAGTGTTTAAAAGTGTAAAAAAAGTTTTTACCGTAAATGCATATTGGTCTACCCATTGATGCACATGCACTAACAAGTGATAACATACGGTAAATTTCAAAATCATAGCATGACACCAACACTCTTGTATCAATGTGCTCTTGTAATATTCCAACAAAGTATTTAATAACATGAGCATTTGGATAAGTAAAGCCAGTTGACTCTCCAACTAAACCAGAACCAACAATTAATGCAAGACATCTTGTTCCAAATAATTGAGAAATTTTCAAATAGTCATTTGGGAATAAATCGCCAATACTTGAATTTAAAACAAAATCATCAATATAAATAATTGCTCCGTCTTTTGTATTAAATACAAAACCTGTAGAATGAGGTGTATATGAAGACACTTTGAACATCGTTACTGATGCTTTTCCTATTTGATTAGGTTTTAGTGTTTCAAGTGTTCTAATATTTAGGTTTAATGTTGTATTGGTGTTGTAGAAAAGATTTCTAAAATAAGTGATTATTATTGAAGCACTAATATCGTTTGTATAAATTGGAATATTAGGTAAAAGTTTATAAAGATATTGCAACCCACCAAAATTAATGTAAGTTGCATTACCAATAAAAATACCTTTGATGGCATTTTTGTTATTAACTATTCATGAATAGTCAGGAATTATCTTCTTAATTCCAAGTGATGTTGATGTGGGCAAAGACACGCCGCAGTTTAAGATATAAATATCACCATCTATGGTTAAAGAATAACAAGGGTTTTGTTTTTCATCTAGTCCGCCAAAACCTAAAAAATCAATTTTTGACATAATAATATTAAAAGTATATTAAGATTGTTATTGCTCTTTATTATATAGAGTTTTTATAAATGCTAATTATTTTTTAACTTTGTCGATTTGTTTGCTCTTTTTTGTAAAGAAGAAATCTGATTCCTTAATGTATAAGAAATTTTCTGCAATATTTAACGCATGATCAACATTTCTTTCAACGTGTTTAAAAATAATAATTGCTCCAGTTAAAATGTTTGCAATTTCTTTTGCTGTTTTTGAGTGAAGAATTTTAGATAATTCAACCATTGTGTTTGAATATTTATCTTGATATGCTCTTTGATATTTAACTGCCACTTCATATGTTTCAACAGCTTTTTTGTTCATTAAACAGTCTAATATTTTTTCAATGTAATTAGAAGAGTCTTTTATTGAAGAAACCAATAGGTCATATATTTTGTTCCCAACTTTTTTATGAGTATAAAAGAATTTAGCGGTGCTCATAACATAGTCCGCCATTCTTTCTAAATCAGTTATTGAGTTTAATATAGCAATAATGAATCTTAAATGATTACCAACTGGTTGGTTTCTTGAAATTGCTCAAATTGAATCATCTAATATTTCTGCTTCAAAATGATTTGATTGATCTTCTAATTCAAAAAATTTGTGTAGTTGTTCTTCAGAAATTGTTTCATCTGTTTGAAGAGTTTTATATAAAGCTTTTCAAGAAAAAATTACATGTCTTGCGAATGTACGAAATTTTTCTAGTAATTCATTTTCTGAATCTTTTAATAATGAATAATTTGCAGCCATATTATTTTTCCTTTCTGTCTCTTGGTTTCATAAAAATACCTACTGTATAGCATCCTAAAGAAAGCACATATAAAGCGGATGTTACAAACAACGTAATAATGCCAGATGTTGAATGTTTTATATCTAGTGAGTCTTCTGCTACAATCTCAAATATTCACGATAAATTGTTGTTTGGACCATTGATTGCTGTACTTGGAATAGCGGTTATTCCAATTAAAAAAATAGCAATAACAAAAATTAATAAAACATATAAAAACGTGTCCATTAAAGCTGGTTTTTGTTTTGTTTTTATATTTAAAGATAGGTGTAATGCAACAAACAATATAGAAACAAAAATAAGGATGAAAGAAATAATTCCAAAAATATTAATTTTTCTTATATAGGCATCAGAACTAGATGAATCAAATGCTAAAGTAAGGTCCCACATACCTTGACTATTCTTAAATGAAAGCGTGCTTAGATCTGAGAGATTTCTTCCTTGAAAAGTAGCAAAGGTTATAAAACAAAAACTAATAGTTAAAATAATTGCAGTTATTATTGATGTAATTTTAAATTTTTTCATATTATTTCCCTCCTTTTGATTCTCTAGCTAATTTTAAGCAATAGTCTTTTTCCGACATTCCTGCTTTTCTAGCACGATACATATAAATTAGTTTTATTGTTAATACACTTGCTGAAAGTATGAAACTAAAAATGTTAGCTATAGTTACTCCAATATATGTTCCTCATATATTTGGATTCAAACAAATGTTTGTAATTCCTTGAATTGTAAAACAAAGACTTCCAAAAGCCAAAATAGAAAACATTAACAAAGGAACTGAATAAGTGTCTTTTGTTTTAATAACTCTTATAAGTTGTGGTGATGAAAAGATAGCTATACAAATAGCCCCTAAATATCCTAATACTGTTGCAAAAGTTTCCATGTTTTCTCCTATCCAATCTTTCCTGAAATATATTCTCTAGTTTTCTTATTATCAGGAGAAGTAAATATTTTCTTAGTTGTATTTTTTTCAATTAATCTTCCTTGATAAAAGAAAGCTGTATCATCACTAACTCTTTGTGCTTGCGCCATTGAGTGAGTAACGATGATAATGGTGTAGTCTTGTTTTAAATTTAGAACAAGTCTTTCAATTTTAGAAGTAGCAATTGGGTCAAGACCACTAGTAGGTTCATCCATTAATAAAACCTCTGGTTTTAATGCGATCGCTCTAGCAATACATAGTCTTTGTTGTTGACCACCAGATAATGAAGTTCCTAAATCATACAAGTTGTTCTTAACTTCATCTCATAATGCAGCACCTTTTAAAGATTCTTCGACTATTTGATCAAGTGCTTTTTTATCATTAATACCATGAGATCTAGGACCATATGCAACATTGTCATAAATACTCATAGGGAATGGGGAAGGTTTTTGGAAAATCATTCCAACACGTGTAGTTAATTCAAGGGTGTTAAGCTTAGGTGATTTTAAGTTTATACCGTCATCAAAGTAAATATTTCCCTCGCTATATGTGTTATCTATTTGGTCATTCATTCTATTTAAACAACGCAAGAAAGTAGATTTACCACATCCTGATGGACCAATAAATGCAGTTACTTTTTTACGAGCAATTGTAGTATTGATATCAATTAAAGCATGTTTGTTTTGATTTCTGTATCAGAAGTTAAAATTTTCAACTTCGAAAATGTTGTTTTTATCAAAGTTTTCATTTTTAGTTTCTAACTCTGATTTAAGTTTATTTTTTAAAGTCTTATAAATGGTTTTTTGGTTTTTATCAAGAAAAAGAAAAGACAGTGATGAAACCACTTTATTTTTTTCTAAAATTTTCTTTACTTTTTGTGCATCTTTTTGATCTTTATCAATAGATGTTTTCTTGTTTTCTGCCATTATATTGATTGAATATAGTTATGTAATAATTGTATTTTATTAACAACAATATTGTTATTTTTATTTTTTGAAGTTTTTGAGAATAATTTGCGTTTTGTATTCTCTCCTGAAGTTGATGTTGGTTTTGAGTATTTCTTTTTAATTCTTTTTTGCTTCCAAACAAAGTAGTAAGGAATTAAAACGTGTGAAACCATGATAATTAATAAAACTAAAATCATTGTGATGAATGCACACTCATACATTACAGATGTTCCTTGACTAATGTCTGCTGTGTAAATTTGATCATAAATTCTTGTTGTTAATGTTTGGCCTGCAGTATTTAAAGCAATAGATCCAGAAGAAGATAAGCCAGATGTTAAATATAAAGGCGCTGTTTCTGCTAAAATTCTTCCAATCGACAACACAACACTAGTTGTTATTCCTTGCAATGCTGTTGGTAAAACAATCTTTCTAATAGTCTCTCATTTCCCTGCACCAAGAGCCATTGAATTTGTTCTTAATTCTACTGGTACAGATTGTAAAGCTTGTTGAATAGTTCTGATAAATGTAGGAAGTATTACTATCAAAATAGTTAATGCTCCTGCAATTAAAGATTTTCCAGCACTGCCAGCCGAAGACATTCCACAAGTTTGGATAAAAAATATTAAACCAAACATACCAAACAAAATAGAAGGAGTTGCACCTAAAGAATCAATAAAGAATAATAGCACTTTTTTTGTTTTACCATTTTTAGCAAATTCATTTAAATAAATAGCTATTAATAGAGATAAAGGCAATCCTATTCCGATTGCTAAAACAATAATTAATAAAGTGTTAACAAATGCTTGTCCTGTTGTGTCTTTACCAAAAGAGAATGCAGAAGCATATCCGCTAGCAAGAGCAACACCACCATATCCTAAGATATCAATTAAAATTCAAAATAAGAACGCCAATGTGATGATGATTGAAACTCATTCTCAAAACATTTTTCAACCTGTATAGAAATTAGTTAATAGTCTATTAGATTTAACTCTTACATAAAGATAGTTAGAAATATCTTTACCGTCATATTCTTTAATTCTGAAAAGTTTTTTTAGTCCTCTTTTGATTTGTGATGGAACATATAACAATCATTCTCAAACCCTCTTTATAAATTGGTTATATTTTTTGTGTTTAGAAGATTTCTGTTTGCTTATTTTCATTACAACAGCATTCAAAATCATAATGAAAATAAATAAAAAGATACCAAAAGCAAAAAGCAATCCTTGAAGTGCAGGGCCTCCACCTTCAGCAAACATATTTGCAGATATCAATGCACCAAGTGTTCTTAAGTTTGATGTTAATAATCCTCAGAATCCTTGATTAAAGGTGTCATTAAATCCTTGTGATTGAAGAATCATTGAAACTGCCATTGTTTCACCAATAGCTCTTGCTAAAGCAATAATGATTCCTACATAAATACTTCCTTTAACTTCTTTTTTTACTACTTTGTATATTGATCTGGTTCTTGTATTTCCTAAAACCATTGAAGCTGATATTAAATCATTATTAGCTCCATCTAATGCATTGAGTGTTAATGATACTACTGTAGGCAATATCATGAAGATCAACATAATACCTGCGGTTAATAAACTGTATGTTGTATCTAAATTAAATATTTTTTTAACAATTAATCCTAATGATTCTGCAGCAAACAAACCGAATATAACTGAAGGGATATCAGCTAATAATTCAATACCAACTCTTGTTACTTTTTTATATTTCTTTGGTAATCTATATTTAATAAATATTGCAGTTTTGATTCCGATTGGTCCTGCAAAAATAATAGCTATTAATGAAATCAATATAGTCACGCAAAGTGGTAATCATATAGATGCTTTGTTGTTAGCTAAATCAAAAGTGGAAGTAAATAAAATATTTTGAATTCCATATTCTTTGAACCCAGGAATTGAGGCATAAATAATAAAAATAATTAAAGCGAAGAAAACTAAAGCAAAAACTCAAGATAATGCACAAGATAAACCTTTGGACACGTGGTCTTGATTGGTTTTTCTTGACATTAATTTTGAATAACCTGTTTTTTTCTTAAGCATATATAGCTCCAAAAACTTTTGCATTATCTCCAGAACGAGATTTCATTAATTCATAATCAGATATTGCATAATTATCATTTAATTTCATTGAGTTTTTTTGCTGCTCACTTAAAACTGCAGCACCCATTGTTTTCCAAATTTCTTTTGTCTTGTCGTCATTTAATAAATAATCTTGTATAAATGCTATTTGTCCTTCATCATTGTCAAGAGAAGTCATTAAATTTAAAGGTCTACATCAATTGTATAAACTGTTTTGCATATTATCTACTGTATATGAATATGTAGGTGTTGTGCTGTCTTTTTTATATCCGAATATACCATAATGATTTTTTCTAATTAAATCTTCGTTTTGAGCAATAAAACCAGATGATAGGTAAACAACAGAACCTGGTGTATTGCTTTTAGAAAACATATCTCATGCACGACTGTTGGCTTCATCTGTTTGAACTAATTTTCAATTACTGCCGTAATTACCAACTTTAAATGCATTTTGTGTCCTATCGCTTAATGTTTTAGAATCAAAAGATTGAAATCTAAAATATTCATAAAATGAAGCAGCTGTTCCTGATGTTAAAGATCCACCGGTTCTTACATACGGAATCATTCTTGTATTAGATAAAGCGGTTTTTATCGAAGGATCGATATATGAGCTTGCAAAATCTCCTAATGTAGGATATGAATTTTGATAGTCATCGTCTGAAAAACCCGAAAAAGCTTGATACAGTTTTTTAATTGTGTCGGGTGACACAGACAACATACTTGAGTTGTTGTCTGGAGAAAATAGCATATCGTCTGTTATTGAAGAATTTTTAGGCGGAATATAAACTAGACAAATAGCTTCTCATGCAACTGTATATGTTTTAATGTTTCTATCTGTCCATTTTTGTTTTAATTCGTTTTTTTCATCATTTACTGAATCAAACGGATTTTTAGAAGCGTTGCCTATGTTGGTAAATCCATCTGCTACTTGGTCTATGCCAAAACCAGAACCACCAGCATCAACTGTGATGTCAATAGATTTGTGATCTTTTAAATATTCTTTTGATAATTCTTCAACAAACGGTTTAACTCCCGATGAACCAACAGAAGTAATTGTTGTTTTGTTAGATCAATTTGTACTAAACCCTACTACAAATCCAAGCGGAATTAGACATGCGACTGATATTAAAGTGTTTTTTAGTCATCGCTTCATATTAGTTTAGGTTAATTAATCTTTCGCACATATTATAAATATTATTATTAATATTTAGTTTTATTTTTTATAGCGTATTTTAAAGTCAAATTATCAGCATAATCTAACGCTGAATTGATTGGTAAACCTAATGCAATACGATATACTTCTGCATCACAAACTGTATTTATGATTTTTTTAATAAAGGCAGCAGTGGCTTCACCATTAACTGTCCAGTTTGTAGCAATAATAACTTCTTTTACTTTACCTTTTTTTAGAATTTCCATCATTTTTTGAACTACTAATTGATTTAATACCGTCTTATTCTTAACATCTAACTCACCATTTAATATGTAATATCTTCCAGAATATGAGTTTGTGCTTTCAACTTTTTGTAAATCTTCTTGAGAAGAAACAATACAAAGTTTTGTTTCGTCTCTGTCAGGATTTGAGCAGATATCACATATCTCGCCCATACAATAATTGTTACAAATGCTACAAATTTTAATCTTTTGTTTAGCATGCGTAATTCTATCTACAAATTCTCTTATATATTGATCGTCTTTCTTAATAAGAAAATGAGCAATCCTTTCAGCTTGCTTTTTTCCTACACCCGGTAAAGATTTAAGTGCATCAATTAAATAATCAAATTCTGTGTTATCCATGATTAAAATAAACCTGGCATCCCACCTTTTGGCATTGCAGAAGCAGTAATTTCATCTTTAGCTGCATTAACTTCTTTGATAGCAGCACTTACAGCTTCAACAACCATATCTTCTAAAGTTGTTTTGTCTTCTGGATCAACTAATACATCGCTAATAGTAATTCCTTTAATTTCTAGTTTTCCTGTAATTTTTACAATTACTGATGAATTTTTATAATCGTATTCAAATTCTTTAGCTTCAAACTCTTCAAGTTTTTTAGCCATTTCTCTTTGCATCTTTTGTGCTTGTTGCATGATACTTTGAAAATTCATAATTAGTGGTCCTTTATTAAATAACTTTAATAAATTATACTTATAAAATATAAAATATACATATTATGGAAAACAATAAATATAGTTGAGATTTGGAATGTTTATTAAATGGTAAAACTCTTGATAACTTGATTAAAGAATGAGTTAACAAACAAGAACAAATCTTAAAAGCTTATCCTAATTTTTATAAAAGTCTTTCTAACTTCAAAAAATGGTTAAAAATAAATGAAGAAGATGAAATTATTTCTAATCGTTTGATGAATTATATTTCTAATAACTATCAAGAAGATCTGTCTAATCCAAAATGAATTTCATATTCTCAAAAAATTTCTACTCTTGCAAATGAATATGCTCAAAAAACATCAGACTATGAAAATATTGTTTTAAAAAATGAAAAGAAAATAAGATCTTATTTGAAAGATAAATCTATTAGTGAATATCAAAGGGTTTTTGATTTAATATTTAAAACAAAAAAACATATTCTTTCAGAAAAAGAAGAAAAACTCTTAAGTAAAATTTCAAGAATTAATGGTGGGTTTGAAACAATTTTTAATACATTAACAGATTCAGATATTAAATTTGAAGATGCAAAAAACTCAAAGGGTAAAAAGGTGCCATTAAAAACAATGGCTGATGTTTCAAAGAATTTAAAAGATAAAGATCGTGAATTAAGAAAAACAACATGAATAAATTTTAATCATGCATTTGATAAATTTGAGTCAACTTTAACTCAAACTCTTTATTACAACTACTTGATGTTGAATACAAATTCAAAATTACGTAATTATAAAGACTACATTGATGCTGCAGCTGACGCTGATGAAGTTAACCAAAAATTTATTCTTCACATTTATAAGATGGTCCAGACATTTAAACCATCTATTAAGACCTATTCTGACAAAGTTAATAAGTTACTAAAAAAACAATTAAATCTTAATAAACTTGAACCATGAGACAAAACTGTCGACTTAACTAAAAAACAAGTAAAAGTTTCAATTGAACAAACTAAAAAAATTGTTTTAGAATCTTTGAAACCATTAGGAAACGAATATTTGTCAAATATTAAAAAAGCTTTTAATGAAAACTGAATATCTTGATTGCCAAAACCTTCTAAACAAACAGGAGCTTATTCAATCGGTGGAACTAAAGGGTTAGATAAATACTACATATCTATGAATTTTGATGAAACATTTAGATCTGTAAGTACAATTGCACACGAATTAGGGCATTCAATGCATTCTTTATATTTCAACAAAAAACAAAAAGTTTATGCAGACTGTGCAATATTCTATGCAGAAATAGCATCTATAGTTAATGAAACGTTGTTATCTTTATATTTAATTGATAAATATAAGAACGACAGGGAAATGAAAAGAATGATTTTAGATGAGTTTGTTTCTAATTTCTTTGCAACAACAACTAGACAAATAATTTTTTCAAATTTTGAATATGTTGCAAATCAATATGTAAACGAAGCTAAACCATTTACAAAAGAATCACTTAAGAATTTGTATATTGATATGATAAAAAAATACCAAGGCATGTCAAAAGAAATGGATAAGAAAATCAATAAAATTGTTCCATATAGTTATATGCCTTCAACAATTTTTAGAATTGGACATTTTTATGTTGGAAACTTCTATGTTTACAAGTATGCAATAGGCCAGATTGTTGCAATAGATGTTGCAAGCAAAATCTATAAAGGTGATAAACAAACGTTAAAAAGATATTTTGAATTCTTATCAAGTGGTTGTTCAAAATCACCACTAGAAACAATTAAGATATTGGGTATAGATTTGTATAGCAATAAGCCTTACATTGAATCTAAGAAGTTTATAGACGAAATAATAAAAAAATTTAATTAGCTTTCATCAATAACGAAATAATAACGGAAACAATAATTGAAAATGTTGGAGTGATTATTGCAACTGCTAATGTTTTAAAAAAATCTTTCCGAGCTGTTTTTTTCTCAATTAAAAATTTAAGTGCAGTTAATGCATTAATTACATCTTGTGATGGTTCTATTAATTTAGTATCAAGTTGTAATTTTGTATTTAAATACATCGTGTTTAAAACTGACAGCTTCTTACCTTTGTGTTTTTCAATAAGAGCATTAACCTCTTGTGAAAAATCGTTCTTGCCGTTAAATAAATTTTTAATTGATTCAGGAATATATTTTTTCATACATAAATATTATAAAAAATAAAAATCATCCAATGAAGGATGATTTTGTAAATTAACAAGTTATATAAAAGGTTTTGTAGTCACAGATTAATAAACCGTTTTGATCAGAAATTACGTGTAATTTTCCACTCTTATCTCTAATTAACAATCCATATTGTAATTTTGGCTCGTCACTCATATTGTCGTTATGCAAAGTTCAAGTGCTGTGCTCAGCTATTTTTGGGTGATTCATTAAATAATCATCTAATCAAACATTTGGTTTCATGCTAAATTGAATTCCATCATCACCAATTTTAGTTATTTTAATTCCTCAATCATCTAAATTAACAGGAGTAAGCCCTGGTGCATATGTAATGTCATCTACATAGAATGACTTACCGGTGCTTGAATCTCTAACATTAATATGATAAAAGTTTAAGTATACAAACACATCTTCAGGTTGGGTATCAGCAGTGATTTCGTTACTAAATATGGTTATGCCGAATTCATCAGTGTCATTTTCTCCTAATGAAAAATCTCATTCTGGTTCCTCTGGTCCATTTAACTCTGTTCTTGTAGCAACATAAGGATCGTTTTCAGTAATATACAACTCTAAATCCATAGTTGCAACAATTGAACTATCAACAGTTGAGGTAGCTTTTAAAGTGAAACGAATGTGGGTTGTGTTCGCAACAGCATTTCAAGAAAGAATGTTGTTTTCAATATATAAAACATCTTCCACGTCTGGATTTAATATATCTCATTTAACATTTGTTGATGGGTTATTCCCTTGAGCTGAAACAGCTAATGCATTTTTGTATGATCCAGCCTTATTTTCAACACCTAAAATTTGGTTAGAACCAGGTCAGATAATAGAAATAGAAATTGGTTTAATTTCGATGTTCAATGCAAAATGTTTTACAGAACGAATCTGAGTATTTTTTTTGCATGTAGCAACAACATCAAATGTTGCTCTTGTGTATGAACTTTGAGTAGAAATGGCGTTCCATGTTATTTGATTTGAACTATTAATGGAAATTTCAACACCTGGCACACTAGTATTTTCTATAGATCAATTTACTTCATCGCTTGCATCAGAAGGGTGAAGAGTTGCAGAAAGTGTCTCGGTTGTTTTACCTGCTTTCCCTACTTCAGCACCATAAATTTCAGATATATCATTAACGTAATCTGTAGATCCTGTTCAGTTTATATCTAAACGTTCAACTGGAGGGTAATCTAAAACAAGAGTTATATCATTTCTTGTTTGAGAAATACTTCATTTTGCACTAGTTGCTTTAATTGATAATGTAATGTTTCCTGCTTTTGAAATAGGATTTCATACAATGTTTTTAGATACAGGATCAATTGATATTGAATTTGCAGGAGCAGATTCACCATCATCATAAGTAGCACTTATGATTGTTCATGTAGCATCATCTATTTCTTTTGATCCTTCAGGATTTGAAGAAACAGAAAGAGATTGACCTTGAGAATAACCTGATTTGTTGATTGTTCCATTTATAGATGTTGAACCATTTCATTCTATTTGCATTCCAGTTGGGTCAGGACGATCAAGTACCAAAGTTAAATCTATTGTTCTAGAAATTGATGAATCTTCAATTGATGTAGCTTTTACTTTAAACGGATAAGTTCCTGGATTAGCAAAACTTGATCATTTTATACTTTTGTGTGTGTTAATCACTGAATCTACAAGCGAAATTGTCGGTCCGTTTTTAGGTTGTTCGATAATCGAAAAATCTACTTTTTGTTCAGCGTTATCTGGATGAATTTGCGCTACTAAAGGTTTTGAATAAGTCTCTTCTTTGTTTATAAGACCATTAATTGTGGTAGCACCATCTTGTAGTCCTAAATCCATACTTGTTGGATTAGCAGTGTCAAAATCAATTTGAACATTGTTTTTTGTAACCGTTTTTGTTGATCCGTCTTCTCCTGTTCATGATGCTTTTACAACAAGCGGTGCAACATGTGGTCTAATTTCTTGAGTTTGTTTTTTAAATGTTCAACAAATTTGTTTTTGGTCATTAATAGATAAATCTAAATATTGTGAATATGTACTTCCTGAAGCGTGCTCCACAGTATAAGTTACATCTGCGGATGAATATGATGGTTTAAAAACACTGATTAAATGTCCAGATGATGAACCATTTTCATTAACTGTACCATTCATAATAATAGTTGAAGATGCATCAGAATTTTCACTTCAACCTATTACGACATTTGTAGGTTTTGCCGTTTTAAAAGAAATTGAAAATTGAGCACTAGTTACTGTTAAAGATGGTGTTTTAGTAGAAGTTGCTTTTACTTTGAATGAAACTACATCAACAGATGAATCTGTTGGAACATCTCAACTAATTTGTTTAGAAGCATTAATGGTTACATTAGCATCAGATGACTTTTCTATAATATCGTAATTGAAGTCTGCCGGATTAAAATCTGCATAAGTTGGATCAGGACTTACCGAAAATGATTCAGTTGTTGTTCCTGCAACTCCTTTTGTTCCTGAAATATTGTATTGACCATTTCAATTTAGTCTTATAGATTTTGGTTGAGGTTTATTTAAAGTTAATGAAAAGCCTGTTATATCTTTAGATAATGTTGTTCCTTCTACTTCTGCACGAACAGTGAATGTTAAGTTACTAATGGGGTGTTATTTTCATATTTCTTTCATTGTATTTTTCCCTCTGCAGAAACACTTAAAATTTGATCAACTAATGACTGTTGTGATGTATTTGTAGCTATAAGTTGATAATTAACTTTAGTGTTTGGATCAATGTATGAAGATGGCTCTACACTTGAGGTTAAATTTCCAAGACTTTCTCCAGCTTTATAAATTTCACCAACGTACGCTTTGTCAGAACCGTTGTAGCTAGCTGTTAAAGTTTCAGGTTGAGCATATCCAATATTTAATGTAAAAGACAAGTTTGCTGGTGGAACTGATCTATAACCTCTAAAATAAGCTGAAACGTAAAAATTGTATTGACCTTTAGCGTGTTGTGATCATTGAATTTTTCCTTCGTTTGTTACAGAAATTCATGATTTCATTTTTGTAGGCATTATTTGGTACGAAACATCATCTCCAGTTGCTATAGCATCTGTTGGTGTAACGGTCGGTTGTAATACACCGGTAGATTCTCCACCTTCTTTGTTACTTCCATATAATACTGTAGATCCTTCAGAATATGCTAAAGAGATTGATTGTGGATCAACCTTTTCTAGAACTAACGCGAATTGTTTAGAAGAAGATATGGAAGTGTTTTTATATTTAGCAGTAACAGTGAAAGAGTAAGTGCCTTCTGTCGATTTTGCATCTCAAGAAATTTGTCCATTCGTTACATGAATAAAGTCTTGTCCTGAAACAGATCATTCAACTTCTGGAGTTTTAGCATAACTAGGAGTAGGTGACGCAATTAAACTATCAATAGATGATTCAGCTTTATTTACTTTTCCATATAAAGCAATATCACCCATAGTGTACATTGGGTCTGTTCAAGTTAGATTTAATGCTGTTGGATCAGGTTTATTTAGCTTTAATCTAAAATTTTGAATATCTCTTGCTCTGCCGTCCGCACTTGTTGCAGATAGTTTAAAATTAATTGTTTTCTCTGCTGAAACAGATCTCCAAGCAATATATTGTTTTTCATTTATTGTCTTTAAATAAACAGCTGAATCTGTCGCATCATACAATTCATATGTAACATTTTGTTGGGCTTCTGTAGGTAAAACTGTTGCTGTTAAAGGTTTTGATTCATAATAACCTTCTTGATTTATATACCCACCAATTTCGTGAATTTGGTTTGTACCATCTCAATTTAACGAAACATTTGTAGCGTGAGCATAATCAATTAAAAGAATAAAATCTTTTGATGCTGATAATGATGGTTTAACTTTAGAGGTCGCAGTTACTGTAAAATTAATTTTTTACCTTGATGACAAGTATTAGGAATTGTTGACCAACAAATACGATTATGTGAATCAACATTAAAACTTACATCTGTTGAAGTTGTAGTTATTGCATAATTAACTTCTTGTGGTTTATCTGCTGGATAAACAGAAACACTTAATGGTTGAGCACTTCATGAACCAGAAGAAAGCAAATTACCTTTAATTTCTGTAGAACCCTCTCAATTAAATTTGATTTCAGTTGGGCCGTTGTCTTTTGATCCGCAAGATGTTGAAGTTAAAATAGCTGTTGAAGAGCCTAGAACAAACGCTCCTGCTGCCATCATTTTAATTATTTTTTTTGATTTCATTTATATATCCTTTTTTGTAGTTAATCAACTTATTATATGGAATATATATCTATAAAATAAAAAAGATGGGGAAACGCCCATCTTTTTTTTAAATTATTTAACTTCAATTTTTGTTTCGAAGATGTCTTGTTTTTCTCAAATTAAAGCTTGATTGTAACTCTTATCTGTGTATTTAATAACTAACTCGTTTAATATTGGAACAAGAATTAATATAGCACACATTATTCAGAATCACATACATGCCATTCATGCTTGCATAGTAAATGCATTTTGGTGAAATAAACCTCATGCATCAAAACTTGCGTTTGGGTTTGTGGCAATAGCACCACAGAATTGTCAAATCATACCGTAAGCAAATACGAAATAGCATCCAAATGCTCCAATGCCTGCAGCAGCAACTTGTCCTTTTTGCTTTACAACTTCTGGTGCTTTTGGTTTGTATCTGTTAAATATAGATGCAGCTGATAGTGTTGCATAAATACCAAAGAAAGCTAATACTATAAAGTTTGATACTCCATCAAATATTTGGTCTGTATCCATTACACATGAAGGAATACCTAAAATCACAATATATAAGATTTGAGTGATTATTAATAAGATAAATCCATTTAATAAGAATTTACCATTTCCTAATTTTTTGATTCATTTGCTTCCCGCAATTACTTCTTCTTCAATTGCTGAATCAAAAGATCTAATTGCACCCATAGTCATTGAGTTTAAAACACCAAAAATCGAAATAAAAATAAAGATTGAAATTATTAAATGGAATGCTGTTTTTCAACCTTCACTGAATGAGAAAACATAATCAAATACAGCATATGCACTTCCGCATCCTACACAAATTTGACCTAATGTAACTAATAGGTATAGAATCCCTGAAACAACCATTGAAACCACAATAGATAAAGGAATATTCTTATTTGGTTCTTTCATTTCTCCAGCAATGTTTCCAATAATTAAGAAAGAATCAAATGCAAATAAAATTGCAGGTAATGAATCTAACATTCCGGCAAAATTAAATTTGCCATCATAATTGTTTCCTGACTTATCAATTGCTTCTGTAGCATGAGTAAATAAGTTTTGTCCACTGTGTAAAGAACCAAAGATTATTCCAGAAAAAATAACCAATGCTAATGGAATAAACTTTAATAATGTAGTAATGCCTGAACATTTTTGTAACACGTTTGATGCAAACAAGTTAAGTGTTGCAAAAAAGAAAATTCCAGCAACAGCAACCAAAAGAACATAGCCCATATGTGCTGTAATATTGTTATCGGAATAAAAGCAATTGAATATTGCTTCACTAAAGAATATTGCATCTACTAGTACATAGATACCATAGTATAGTAAAGGAAGCATTATCTTTACAGTTCTTCCTGATCTGTAACCAATAAACCTTTCAAACCAACCAGCTAAACCAGAGTTTGCTGATTTTGTTTTACATGTAACAATTTCACCAAATGAATATGCAACAGCTAAAGCAATAATAAATGCAAGAATTCACGAACCTAAAATACCACCAGCATTACCGTGGTTATTTTGAAAAACGGTATTATTTTTAAAGAATATACCAACACCTACTGTACTTCCAATGATAATGGAAACAGCACCAAACAATCCTATTTTTGCTGCGGTTTTTCGTGATACATTAATATCAGAACTTGCAGCATATTTGCTCTTTTTATTAAAACTCATGATTATTTTTTATAAGCAATAGCTTCAATTTCGATTAAAACGTCTTTAGGAAGTCTAGCAACCTCAACGCAGCTTCTAGCTGGTTTATGACTTGAGAAATATTGTCCATATACTTCATTAACTTTCGCAAAGTCATTCATATCTTTTAAAAAGATACCGCAACGAACAACATCATTTAATGTACATCCAGCAGCTTCTAAAACTGCCTTAACATTTTCAAGTGATTGTTTTGCTTGTTCTTGTACATCTTCACTAACTTTAGTCATTGTTGAAGGTACAAACGGAATTTGTCCTGAAACAAATACCATGTTTCCCGCTTCAATAGCTTGAACGTATGGTCCAACTGCTGCAGGTGCATTATCTGTGTGAATTACTTTCATTATTTTCTCCTTAAATTAATAACTATGATAATTATAGAGAAATATAATTTTATTTATAAAATTAATAAGGCTTATTATTAATATATGAAACAAATTCCTATAGTATATGCTTCAGACAATAACGGTATTAACCAAATTACCGTTTCTGTTTATTCTTTGCTAAAAAACAAAAAACCTGAAACAAACTATGAAATTTATGTTTTTAGTAAAGATTTTGCTGAAGCAAGTCAAGTTGATTTAGAAACTATAGTAAATTCTTACCCAGGATCAACAATTCAATTTATTGATTGCAAAGAATATGAAAAAAGATTTGATCTTTCTGGAATAGAAATGAGAGATGAAGGATTAAGAAATATTAAATGACCTTCCCCTACTTATTACAGATTATTAACTCCTTTAATATTAAAAGATAAAGAAAGAGCAATCTATCTTGATATTGATACACTTGTCTTGTCTGATTTAACAGAATTATTTGAGCAACAGTTTAATGGATATGCTGCTGGAGCAATCAACCATCCAGTTGCTGGATGAATTAAATGAATGAATGAGTGTATTCGTAATAACACAATGGAAGAAAGATGAATATATAAGCATTTTAATAGTGGAACAACAGAATATGATATCTATATTCAAGCTGGTATGTTTTTATTCAACATACCAATGTGAAAAGATGTTGATTTTGATAAACTATTTGCACTAGCACATGAAAAGAATTTTAACGACGAAGATCTAATTAATTATTCTTTTAAAGGACAACTACATATTTTACCAAACAAATACAATTACTGTGTTCATTTTGTAAATGATACTAATTACAAAAACTTCCCAGAATACTTTGGTAAGCCAATTGAAAAGTTTGATGAAGAACTAAATCAAGCGCAAATTATTCACTTTTCAGCCAGAGGAATCAAGCCTGACTATATTGTTAATCAATCAACTATATATTTAATGAGTGAAACTGGCGATTTTGATAAGTTTATGAACTTACTTGAAGACTATGAAATGTTTTCAATGATCTACGACATGAAGAAAAGTCCTCAATATGCTCAAAGAATGAAACTTTTGGCTGATACTTACCAAAAGATTGTTCAACAATCATCAAAATCTGGAGTTTATTCAAAATTGTTTAGAAAATGATTCTTGTATGCTTACGAAATTCTAAACAAATACGGCATTAAAGCATAAATTATTCTTATATAAAGATTAAATACATATAATATTAAAGTTAATTTAATATATTAAATTACTAGGAGAAAATATGTCAAAAAATCAAATGTTATATGAAGGTAAAGCAAAGAAAATTTTTGCTACAGATGTTGCTGATGAAGTAATCATTGAATATAAAGATGATGCAACAGCTGGCAATGGGGCAAAAAAAGGTACTATCAGCAATAAAGGTATTTTAAATAACGCAATTACTACATTCATTTTTGAAATGCTAAAAGAACACGGCATCCCAACTCACTTTATTAAGAAATTAAATGATCGTGATCAATTATGTAAAAAAGTAACTATCGTTCCATTAGAAGTAATTGTTAGAAATGTTGCTGCTGGAAGCATGGCTAAACGTTTGGGAATTGAAGAAGGAACTTCTTTAAAAACTCCCGTTCTTGAAATTTCTTACAAAAACGATGCATTAGGTGATCCATTAATTAACAATTACCATGCGGTTGCAATTGGAATAACAACATTTGATGAATTAAATACTATTTATTCTTACACTAAAAAAATTAATGAATTACTAATTGAATTCTTTAAAAAACAAAACATTCGTCTTATTGACTTTAAGATTGAATTTGGAAAAGACAAAGATGGTAAAGTTTTGTTGGCTGACGAAATTTCTCCAGATACTTGTAGATTATGAGATCTTACAACTAATGAAAAATTAGATAAAGATCGTTTTAGAAGAGATATGGGTAAGGTTGAAGAAGCTTACCAAGAAATTTTCAAAAGATTATCTAAATAATATATGAAGTTGTACGAACATACTTTTGATTTTGAATTAGACAAATTCAAAGATGAATGTGGTGTCTTTGGTGTCTATTCAAAATCTAACAAAAATAATGTTGCATTGTTAACCTACTATGGTTTATTTGCTTTGCAACACCGTGGTCAAGAATCTGCAGGTATTGCTATAAGCAATGCTAAAAATGTTATATGTAAAAAAGGTCTTGGTTATGTTGGTGACGTTTTTACAAAAGACTTAATGCAACAATTATCAAAAGGCAATCCTAAAATTGCTATTGGTCATGTTCGTTATTCAACAGCTGGAAGTAAAACAGTTGAAAATGCTCAACCATTTGTTGTAAAAACTAAAGCTGGTTCAATTGCCGTTGCTCACAATGGTAATTTAGTTAATGCAAATTCTCTAAGAGAACAATATAAGAAAAAAGGTATGAAATTTGTTTCTTCTGTTGATTCAGAAGTAATTGCAAATATCATTGCACATAATCTTAAAAAAGAAAAAACAATTGAAGATGCAATCATTAAAACAACTAAAGAAATTAGGGGTGCATATGCTTTAGTTGTATTAACTAAAGATAAATTAATCGGTTTAAGAGATCCTAATGGTATTAGACCATTATGTTTAGGAAAATTATCAGACGGTTCATATATTCTTTCATCTGAAAGTTGTGCTTTTAGTTCAACTGGAGCTAAGTTTGTACAAGACATTAAAAAGGGTGAAATTATTACAATCACTAATAAATGTGTAAAAACAAAAACTTATAGCAATGCTCCAAAAAAATCTTGTATCTTTGAATATGTTTATTTTGCTAGACCTGATTCTACAATTGATGGGATCAATTGTTATTTGTCTAGAATTGAACAAGGTAAATTACTATATAAGGAACATCCTTTAAAAGCTGATATGGTAATTGCCGCACCAGAATCTGGAAATTATGCGGCTATGGGTTATTCTCAAGCTTCTAAAATTCCTTTTGGTATTGGTTTAATTAAAAATAGATATATTGCAAGAACTTTTATTAAACCTACTCAAGAATTAAGAGAAAGAGATGTTTATATTAAATTAAATCCTCTTGAAATTAATGTTAAGGGTAAAAACTTAGTTTTAATTGATGACTCTATTGTAAGAGGAACATCTTCTCTTCACTTTGTTAAGGCTCTTAAAAAAGCAGGAGCTAAGAAAGTATATTTCTTATCTGCTGCTCCAATGGTTAAATGACCATGTTTCTTAGGGATTGATACTCCTAATAAAAAAGATTTAATGGCTGCAAATATGTCATTAAAACAAATGCAAAAGAAAATCGGTTGTGACTATTTAGGATTCTTAAGCATTAAGAGCTTATATAAATGTTGTTTAAATAAAGATGAATATTGTGACGGATGTTTTACAGGAAAATATCCTGTTAACAAGGAAGAATAAGGAGAATAAAGATGAAAAAGAAATTAACATATCAAAATAGTGGTGTAAATATTCATGAAGGCTATAAGTCTGTAAGTTTATTTAAACAACATACAAAGAAAACTATGAATAATTTAGTTCTAAACGGATTAGGTTCATTTGCTGGAATGTTAAAAATTCCAAGCTGATATAAAAAACCTATCTTAGTTTCTGGAACTGATGGCGTAGGAACTAAAATTGCTATTGCATGTAAGAATAAGAAATATGATACAGTTGGTATTGATTGCGTAGCAATGTGTGTCAATGATGTTTTATGCCATGGTGCTAAACCTTTATTTTTCTTAGATTACATTGCTTGTGGAAAATTAGAAGCAAAAGTTGCTGCTGATTTAGTTAAAGGTGTAAGCGAAGGGTGTATACAGTCTGGTAGTGCTTTAATCGGTGGTGAAACCGCTGAAATGCCTGGTTTCTATAAAGCAGGAGATTATGACTTAGCAGGTTTCTCTGTTGGTATTGTTGATCAAGACAAAATTATTAATGGTAAAAACATTAAAGCTGGTGATGCTTTAATCGGTATTGCTTCAAGCGGTTTCCATTCAAATGGTTATTCATTAGTAAGAAAAGTATTTACTAATATGAATGAATCATTCAAAGGTAAACCATTATGAAAAACTTTATTAACACCTACAAAAATTTATGTTAAACCTGTTCTTAATTTATTAAAAAAATACGAAATTAAGGGTATGGCTCACATTACTGGTGGAGGATTTATTGAAAATGCTCCTAGAATGTTGAAACCAAATTCTAACTTACAATTGGTTATCGACACTAAGTCTTATCCATTGCCTGACATTTTTAAATTAATTAATAATCGTGGTGTTGAAAAATCACACATGTACAACACGTTCAACATGGGTATTGGATTCATGCTTTGTGTTAACAAAAAAGATGTTAAGAAAATTCTTAAAGACTTATCTTTAATGAAAGAAAAAGCATGAGAGATAGGTTATGTAGAATCTAATAAAAAAGGTCAAACAATAAAGATCATTTAATAAATAAAAAAATCCGCTTAATTGCGGATTTTTTATTAACATGTAACATTGACAGCTGGCGCTAATACGAATTGTTGATTTTCCGGTGTAACAAATTTATAAATTATGTTATTGTTTGAAATGCCAAAAGTAAATTTAACATCATTCTCACCCATCATAGAATCAGCTCATCATCCGTCTCCTTCTTTTTTGAAAACTTCATCGTCTAAAGCTCTGCGAAAACTTATGTTTATAGTAATCGAAGATGTAGATCTATCATAGTTATATGTTATATCTAAAAATTCATCAATTAATAGCGACCCGTCTCTACCGTTTTTTGTTCACTTGTAATCTGTTTTTTTGACTTGATCTGCAGCATTTCTTAATTGTATACCGGTTCAAGTCATCTCCACAACAATTTGTGAATTGTCATCATAGTTAATGTTATCCCCTGTTAGTGTTAATGTGTATTCTGAATACTCCCAAGTCGGTTCTCCTCTGTGTATGTATATAGCATTCGTAATGTTGTCATTTTCAAAATATTCTTCTGTGTAATTGGTTACAGAAGGTTGATTACCATCAACAAAAATAACTGTTAATGTTAATGAATCTGTTATTGATTCGTCAACTGCAGATTTTGCAGTAATTGTAATTGCTGCTTCGCTTGTTGCACCACTATATGCAGATCAAGATAGAACACCATTTGATGAACCTATATTAAACAAATCAGGAACAAGTGGACATTCTAGAGACCATTCAACTTTTTTAAATTCATCTGATGCTGTACCTTCGGTTTTTACACTAAACGGAACTAAATATTCTCCTTCGACATTTTTTTGAATATAAAGCACATCACTTCCAGTTCAATTTATCTTAATAGCAGTTAGTCTTTCTTGAATAGTTAATGAGAAACATTTTGATGCAGAAATTCCATATTTTCTAGATGTTACATTAACAGTGAATTCATAATTATCACATTTACTTGTGCCTGGTCATTTAATTTTTCTTTGTGCGCTGTCAAATTCTACCACACTACCAGATTGACTAATACTTCATGTAAGATCACTGTAATCGGTTGGAATGTCTATAGGATCAAATGATGCAGATAGAACATCTGAACTACCTTCTGTACCGACAACACCTGTCAAGTTTGTCTCTCCATCATAATCTATTGATAGTGATGTTGGTGTTAAAGCTGCCAATGTTAATGTAAATATATCTGAATCAATATTAATTCCTGTTGATGCGCTTGTTGCATTAATTTTAAATGTTACTATAGTTTCATCAATTGAATCCATATATGATTTTCATTGAATTTGTCTAGATTGGTTTACAAAAACCAAATCTGAAGATGTTAAAACGCCATTAATTCTTAATTCTTTTACTCTATATACAACATCTGATACAGTTTCAGTATATGATGGTGTTATTAATGAAATTGCTTGTGTAGAAGTTCCTGCTTCTCTAACTTTTCCTGAAAGCGAAGTGCTTATTGAGTTAAATTCTACATCATCTAAATTCGGATCAACATTCGGTTTTTTAAGCACAAGTGTTATAACAGATGATGAAGCTCAATCTACTGTTGAACCTGTAGCGGTTGGCTTAGCTTGAATTTTAAATCTAAGGGTTAATTGTTGGTTTTCGTTGCATGATCAAGTTAAATTATTTCCTGATACAGCAAGTGACACGTTTGATACTTCTCTATTTAAGTCAACATCTCAAAATCTAGTTTGGAATCCTTGGTCTGCATATTGAGAATTAACCTTTATATTAACTCCAGAAGCTTGACCGTTTCTGTGGATGTATCCTTCAATTTGAGAGGCTCCATTTCATTCACAAGTAATTGATTCTGGTAAAGGTTGTTTTAAGTTTAAAGTAATTGTTTTTGGTGAACTTGATACATCACCACATTTACCGACAACCGTAATTGTGCCAGTAGTAGCGCTAGTAATGTTTGTTGCATCTCAAGATAATATACCAGTGGTTTGGTTAATTGAAACATTTGCTGTTGCCAAAGAACTACTAGCTGTAACAACGAATTTTCTTTCTCCTATAGCATAAGATGGAGTTACTCCTAAAGTAAACGGTTTATCTAATGAGCCAGTTTTTGAATAATCTGCATTGATTGTTGTTGCGCCGTTATATATAAGATCAACAGAACTTGCTGCTGCACCTTGCATAGATAAAGTGAAATGTAATGAATTACTTTCAACATTAGATGCTTTTGCAATTACATCAAATTCAACTGCTGAATTATCTCCTAAATCAGAAGCATAAATAGCTGGTCACGAAATTTTACCATCAGCAGTTATATTAATTTGCTTAGAAATATTTAGATTTTTAATTTCATAAGATGTTGTTATTCCTGGGTCTACGTCTGTAGGATTAATTTGGTAAGAAAGGGCTTGAGTTGTTGTACCAGATTCACCTTCAGTTATAGTAAAGTTCTTCTCTCCAGGATAACTTAATGTTATATTTTGAATTGGATTGTAAGCGATAACTAGAGTAACGTTTTTCTGTTCACTAATAATATCTGTATCCTTTATCTTAGCAGATACACTAAAACTGTATGTCCCTACAGCGCTATGTGCTTTTCAATTAATGTATCCATCTGAATCAACAGATATTCAATCACTATAGTTTGTAACAATGTATTCAACTTCTAAGTTTGGAGAATAGTTTGATCCTTGTATTTGATATGAAAATTTATTAGTAGATTTTCCAGATTTATTGATAAAACCTTTAGTAGTAATAGGTGTGGTGCCATCTCATGAGATCGAAATGCCAGTCGGTTGTTCGTAGTGAGTTTCATATATAAAACTTACAGTATTTGCAGCACGAATTTCAGGCATTTCTTTAATACGTGCCACTATCCAAAAATCAACTCTTCCTTCGGTAGGACGAGATTTAAATTTAAGTTTATTATCTGAAGTAAGTTCAACATAATCTTTGATATTGCTAGTGTTTGATTGTATTATGAATTCAACATGTAAGTCAGGGGAACAATCAGCAGCATTTTTTATTACACCAGTACAATATCCTTCTGATGTTTTTTCTGTATTTACTGGTAAATCAAATGTACAACCTTCTGATGATGGTTTGTTTCAAGTTCATTCTATCCCTGTCGGTTGTTGATAATTTAATGAAAGAGTAAATGTTTTGGTAGCTTGTAAATTAAATTGATCACATTCAGCTTTAATTGTAAAACTGTAATTTTGGATATATGAATGTGAATCTCACGATATAACGCCATTGTTAACACGAATAAAACTTGCAGCATCACCCATAACACTTCATCTAATAGAGTCTGCAACTGGTTGTTTTGCATAACTTGGGCTAGAAACTAACGTTAGTCTGTTTGTATCAGATCCAGCTTTATTAATAGACCCAGTTAAACTAGTTGAAGTTCCTGAATAATTAATTTGTATAGATTGTGGTTGTGGAAGATCTAGAGTTAATTGAAAATATTCCTTATCTGTCATTCCACTATCTGTGTGTGTTGCAACAACTTGGAAAGTAACAACTTTTTTTACAGAAGAGTTAACAGCGTTTCAACCAACATATTTTTTTCCGTTTTTTTCAACGATTTTAACTATCCCAGTTTCACTTTCACTACCAGAAAGTATATTTATAGTTGAACTTTGGTCAGCATCGGCTGGTAAAATCTCTGTTTCTAGAGCTTGTGCTTCGTAAACACCAGCTTGATGAACAAAACCTGATATTTTGTGAACTCCTTTTTCTGGTCACTTTAAATCAAAGGTTGTTGGGCTTGGTTTGTGGAGATTTAAGATAAATGATAGTGTTTCAGACTTTACATCTGGATAATTAACTGAATATGCGTATACATCAAAATGAATAATTAAATTTGGGTCGCTTGGAAGTTTACTTCAAGAAATAATTCCGTCATCATTTACACTAAATTTAACATTTACATTTTCAAGAACATCAAAATGATAGGTAACATTCTTATCAACATCCCCTTCTCCATCTATATTGCATATTAAATGACCATATTGGTAATTACCTTCTCTATTAATTGTTCCTGGTAACTTTTTTTCTTGTGATCCGCTTCACGATAAATCAATTTTTGATGGTTTTGTTAATTTTGAACCAACTAATGTAGAATAGATAATTCCACCAACAGCAACACTCATAACAAGAGTAATGCTTGATATTCATCCGACTAATTTTTTTCAATTTTTCATATTCATTTTCCTCAATATATATAACACTATAACACTATTTTTTAAAGGGGACAAAAAAATCCACATTTAGTGGATTTTTGTTTTGCTGTTTTAATTACTTAAGGAAGTTTCAGCCAATAATTGCTTTTGCATTATTGTAGTAAAGAATTTCTCAAGGTAAAATTCCCGGAATGTCAGCTGCATAGTAATCATTAGATTGAATATCAATACCTTGATTCATGTAACCTGCTCATACTAATTCTGAACAATATCAAGCGCCAGCATCTGCATCTACATCTTCACTTAAGAAAATAGGAATATTGTAATTTTTACCTAATTGTGATTCACAGAATTGTGTTGCAGCTTCTATTTGTTCGTCGCTTGCATCACTAATGCGAAGAACTGTCATTTGATCTTTAACCATTCTTACATCATCTAATAAACCATATGAAACACCAAATTGGTTAGCTTCAACAACACGTAAATATTGAACTACTTAATCTGTTCCTTGAACTTTTGCATTGTATCATCCATCAACAATAGCACAGTGTCCAGAGTAGTGACCACCTAAAGCAAAGCCTTGAGCAGAGAATACTACATCACCACGTTTAACGTTATCTCATGCATATTTATTTGTATATGTTGGGGTATCTAATAATTCATATGTACCTTGAATTCTTTCACCATTTTTGTGGTTAAAGTCTAATCCAGTATAGTAAGTGTCACTATATACACTGAAAATTAATTCTCAAGCTTTTTCTTTAGCTTGTTCACCTTCACCAAATAATGGGTATAAGATTCCTTCAAAAATATCTTGTAATGATCAGTTGTTCTTAGCATATTTTTCTAAATCTATTTGTTTAGTTAAAATGCCTTCTCACAAATTAATAAAGTGATTAATTTTTTCTTCACCAAACAAGAATTGAACAAATTGGTTTTCGCATACTTTATTAATAGCATTCATGATGTCATCATGAAATAAAACAAGAACTTCTTGAAAAATTTCTAATGGATCTTGTCATTCTTCAACATCTGGAGTTTTTGAAGTGATTGTTTGTAAAACGGGTTTAATATTTTGTTCAAGTAAATTAAACAATTGTTGAGCATATCCTTTGTATACTTGGGGAACATTTCTATTAGCAGAAATAACTTCTACAAGTTGAGCAGCTACAGTTTCAAATTGGTCTGCCATTTTCATAACAACATCTTTTACGTCGTATGGTTTGTAATCAGTAACACTTTTTTTGTTAGCAAAATTACTATTCAAAACTACTTGTTTGTTTTGATCATTAGTTGTTTTGCTGTAATTAATAGCAGTAGCAGGAATTGCTGCTGCAATACCTAATCCGCAAGATGCTAAAAGAATACTTTTAAAGATTTTTTTATTCATATTATTTCCTCTCTTTTGTATTTCTACTCTTATATTAACACTAATTCGAAAAAATAAAGTAACTTTTATTATTTTTTTATTACTTCTTATAACTTATAAATATTATTTATAATTTATCTATTAACAATGAAAAATATTGCAGTTTTTGTCTCTGGTGGTGGAACTAATTTACAAGCAACCATCAATGACGCTAAGAAATCTAAATTTTATAAAGTTTCATTAGTAATTTCTAATAAAGATAATGCTTATGGGCTAGTTAGAGCTAAAAAGGCTAACATACCTAATATATGTATAAAAAGCAAAGATGTATCGAAAATATTAACAACATTATCTAAATATAAGATTGATTACATTGTATTGGCTGGTTACTTAGCAATAGTGGATCCTAAAATTATTAAAAAATATCCAAACAAGATTTTAAATATCCACCCTTCATTAATTCCTTCTTTCTGTGGTCCGGGCATGTATGGAATTCATGTGCATGAAGCAGTAATTAAATCTGGAGTTAAAACGAGTGGATGCACAACTCACTTTGTAAACGAAAGGGTTGATGGTGGTGCAATAATTATGCAAAAAACAGTCCCTGTATATTATGAAGACACACCTGAAATTCTTCAAAAACGAATATTAAAATATGAACATCAAATATTGGTTAAATCAATCAACTTGTTAGTAACAAATAAATTAAAGGTAATAAACGGAAGGACAAAAGTATTAAAGTAATTATGAAAAAAAGAGCATTAATAAGTGTATTCAAAAAAGATAAAGTATTAGAACTTGCAAAGTTCTTAATTTCTCATGATGTTGAAGTTGTTTCAACTGGTGGAACTTTTAAATATTTAAAAGAAAACAATGTACCGGTAACAGAAATTAGTGACATTACTAATTTCCCCGAAATGTTAGATGGTAGAGTAAAAACTTTACATCCTAATGTTCATGGCGGAATTTTAGCCATTAGAGATAACAAGCAACATATGAACACAGTTAATAAACATAATATTGGTTTAATTGATTATGTTGTTGTTAACTTATATCCTTTCTTTGAAAAAGTTAAGGAAAACTTAACTTTTGAACAAAAAGTTGAGTTTATTGATATCGGTGGCCCAACCATGTTAAGATCTGCAGCCAAAAACTTTAAAGATGTAACTGTTATTTGTGATCCTGATGATTACGAATTAGTAATGAATGAAATCGCTAACAATGGATCAACTTCAATTGAAACAAGACAAATGTTAGCATCTAAGGTATTTAATTTAACAACTGCATATGATGCAGCTATTTGCAATTTCTTATCTAAAGACGAATTCCCTAAATATCTTTCTGTTTCATATGTTAAGAAGCAACCTCTAAGATATGGTGAAAACCCTCATCAATCTGCTTGCTTCTACGAAGATACCGTAAGAAAAGGAGCGATGAATAGTTTTGAAATTCTTAACGGTAAACAACTATCATATAACAATTTCAAGGATGTTGATATTGCTTGAAAATCAGTTTGTGAATTTGAACCAAGTGAATATGCGTGTTGTGCATTAAAACACAATACCCCTTGTGGTTTTGCTATTGGTTCATCTGTATATGATTCATATATGAAAGCATATAATGTTGACTCTACTTCAATCTTTGGTGGTATTGTTGCATTCAATAACACCGTTACAGCAGATGTTGCTACAGAAATGTCTAAAATCTTTTTAGAAGTAATTTGTGCTCCTGAATATGAACCAGAAGCTCTTGAAATTTTAAGAAAGAAAAAGAATTTAAGAGTTCTTAAATTTCACTCTAAACCAACTAACACTCATGCTTATATTAGTGTTGATGGTGGAATTATGGTTCAAAGTGAAGACTTAAATTCAAAAGAAGAATACAAAGTTGTAACTAAACTAGCACCAACTGAAGAACAATTGAAAAATCTTAAGTTTGCTATGAAAGTAGTTAAATACGTTAAATCAAATGCTATTGTTGTTGCAAATAATGGTGTTGCTTGTGGTATTGGTGGTGGACAAGTTAATAGAATTTGACCAACTCAAGATGCTCTAAGACGTGGTAAGGGTGCAACCGTATTAGCATCTGATGCTTTCTTCCCATTTAGAGACGTTGTTGATACATGTGCTAAATACGGAATTAAGGCAATTATCCAACCAGGCGGTTCATTAAGAGACCAAGAATCAATTGATGCATGTAATGAACACGGTATTGCAATGATATTTACAGGAGTAAGACACTTTAAACACTAATTATGAAAATATTATTAATAGGATCAGGCGGTCGTGAACATGCATTAGCATGGAAGATGGCCCAAAATAAAAAAGTTACAAAAATTTATGTTGCTCCAGGAAATGCTGGGACAGCTACAGAAAATAAATGTGAGAATGTAGCTTTACATTCTAACAGCGAATATGTTAAGTTTGCTAAAGCAAACAAAATTGATTTAACTGTTGTTGGCCCTGAAGTTCCGTTAGTAGATGGAGTGGTAGATTTATTTAAGAAAAATAAGTTAAAAATCTTTGGACCAAATAAAAAAGCAGCTCAATTAGAAGGTAGTAAAGTTTTTGCAAAGAAATTTATGCAAAAACACAATATTCCTACTGCAAAGTTTGGTAGTTTTACAAATCCAAAATCTGCTATTAAATATTTAAAAGAGAAATGCGATTTTCCAATAGTTATTAAAGCTGATGGACTAGCAGCTGGTAAAGGTGTAGAGATTTGTCCTAATTTAAAATCGGCTATCAACTGTATTAATGAATTTATGGTTAAAAATATCTTTAAAACAGCAGGTAGTAAAGTTGTTATTGAAGAATTCTTAGAAGGGCCAGAAGCTTCTATTATTTGTATTACTGATGGTAATACAATATATCCTTTTATTTCTTCAAAAGATCATAAACAAGTATTTGATAACGATAAAGGTCCTAATACTGGTGGTATGGGCGCCATATGTCCAAACCCTTATGTAACAAAATCTGTTTTGAACGATTTTGTCAAACAAATAATGTTACCAACATTAAATGGTCTTAAAAAAGACAAGATTGATTTTATGGGTTTTATTTTCTTTGGAATTATGATTACAAAGAAAGGACCTAAACTTCTTGAATACAATGTAAGAATGGGCGATCCTGAAACAGAATCTATTTTACCATTGCTTAAGAATGATTTAGTTGATGTATTTAATAAAGCGCTAAGTAAAAAATTAAAAGATGTTAAATTATCTTGAGAAAAGAAAGCATCAATTAATGTTGTTTTATGTTCTAAAGGTTATCCAAAAAAAGCAGAAACAGGAAAAGAGATTAAGATTAAAAAATTAAAAAATTCTAAAATTTTCTTTGCAGGTACTAAACTTGAAAATAAAAAACTAATCACAAGTGGAGGAAGAGTTTTATCTGTTGTTTCTACAGGAAAAACTTTATCTGAAGCTACAAAAAAAGTTTATGCTGACATTAAGAACATAAACTTTTTTGGAATGCATTATCGTAAAGATATTGATAAATAAAATTTTAAATTGTTACAAATTAAGGTATTCACTTTATATGCAGGTTTCTAAATGAATTTAAAATTTTATAATAAATTCCATTAGGACTTAGCAGTTCAATCGTTGTCGTTTATGAAACTACATTTTTCTTTAAGTCAATCTAATAAATTTTGTGAACTAACTGAGCTATTTAAAGATTCAACTTTTCCTGTTGTTGCATTTTCATTAAAACATCATCGAGAATTAATCGTTACTGCGAAAGAAGAAGGTATATCTCAAGCAATATAGTTCAATAACGGATTTTCACTAAATGCAAAACCACCAATATAATTTAATTTTCTTGGAAGAATTACAGAGGTTAATGATTGATTTTCCGAAAAGGAATAACTACCAATTGATGTTAAATTAACACAATTTGACAAATCAGCAGAAATTAATCCTGTACGCATAAAAGAATAATCATCAAGTGATGTTAAACTTTGTGGAAGATTTATAGTTTTCAATGAGGTACAATCAGTAAAAACAAAAGAATGAATCGTTTTTAAATTATTAGGTAATTTAACATCGGATAATAACGTACATCCTGAGAAGGCGTGTGTATAAATTGCAGTTAAATTATTACAATTTGATAAATCAACAGAAGCTAATGAAGTGCATGAGTCAAATGCATATTGCCCAGTAATTTCAGTGAAACTACTTGGAAATATTACAGAAGTTAGAGACTGGCATTTATAGAAAGCGTATCCACCAATTGTAGAACAAACTGAACCTTCGGCAAAAGTTAATTTTGTAATAAATGATGGAATAGTTGATTCTCAATTTTTATAAAAAGCACCATCATCAATACTTGTAACATTTGCTGGGATTTCCATTGTGTCAGATAATCTATATGCACTTGGATTGGCTAAAAATCCAGCAGTAAATCCTTTTAATACATTGTTTTCAATAATATAAACATCATCTGGTAATTCAGGATCTGGTAATCAACTTTCTGGCAATCCACCATTATTTACTAAATATTGAAGTAAATCTACACCATCATATTCACTAGAGCTGGTTACGACAACTGTTCCTTTAGAAGAAACACGTAAGAAAGAAGAATTAACTAGACTAGTGTTGCCATCTCAAGCATCTCATGTAATACTATTTAAATTAGGGCAATCTGAAAAAGTGTTATAACTTAAAGATGTCAAACTACTTGGTAAAGATATTGAAGTTAATGAGTTACAAAATCTAAAAGCTTGTTGTCCAATTGAAGTTAAATTAATTGCATTTTCAAGATCAACAGAAGTTGATAATAGTGGACAATGACTAAAAGCTGAATTTTTAATTTTGGTTAAACCTGTGCATTCTGAAAAGTTGACAGAAGTTAATTGGTCACAATAGGTAAAAGCTTGTGCTCCGATTATTTTTAAACTACTTGGTAAAGTTACTGAACTTAATGTTGAACAATTACCAAAAGCAAAACCATTAATTGAATCTAAAATAGCACAATTTGATAAGTTAGCTGAAGATAATTTTATGCACGCAGTAAAAGCATCTTCACCAATTGAAGTCAACTTAATTGCATTTGAAAAATCAACTGAAGTTAATGTAGAACATTCTTCAAAAGCAGAATCTTGAATTGTTATTAAAGCACTTGGTAATTTTACAGAAGTTAATGAAGATGATCTGAATGTATCATTACCAATTGAAGAACAATTAGACCCATCAGCAAAAGTTAATTTTGTAATAAATGATGGAATAGTTGTCTTGTATTCTGTATCATCATAAAAAGCAAACCCATTAATACTTGTTACATTAGCTGGGATTTGCATAGTGTCACACATGTCATAAGCAGTTGGATTAGCCAAAAATTCTTTAGTGAAACCCATCAAAACATTGTTTTCAATAATGTAAACACTTTTTGGCAAAACATTTGGATCAACCGGTTCATCTCCACCATTTTTTTCTAAAACAGAATAAATTATTCCGCCTACGCCAACTGCAAGTGTAGCTATTATTCCACTACATAATACAATCAAATTTAGTAATTTCTTGTTTAACTTTTTTTCATACTTATTCCTATATTAATAAATATTTTAGTCTTTTTTTGTAACAAAAATTAAAAAGTAAGATTATGAAAATTTATTTGTGTGATTTTTTTCAACAATTTGCTACAGCTTTTGCTACAGCTTTAGGCACAGCCATATCTAATGCTGATGGAAGAATATAGTTTTTATTTAATTGACTTGGTTTTACCAATTTAGCAATTGCCTTTGCTGCAGTAATTTTCATTTCATCTGTAATTTGTTTTGCGCCCGCATCAAGAGCACCTCTAAAGATTCCAGGGAAAACCATAACATTGTTAATTTGATTAGGGAAATCACTTCTTCCTGTCCCCATAACTTCAACACCTGCTTTAAGTGCAACATCTGGCATAATTTCGGGAATAGGATTTGCCATCGCTAACACGATTGGCTTTTTATTCATTCCTTTAATCATCTCAGGCTTTAAGACGTTACCTGCAGAAACACCAATAAAAATATCTGCACCTTTTAATGCATCAGTTAAAGTACCTTTAACTTTTTTCTTATTAGTAATTTTTGCCAATTGTTTTTGGTAAATGTTTATCTTTTTATCATTTGGATTTAAAATTCCTGTTCTATTACAGAAGATAAGATTTCCTATACCCATTTTTAGTAATAATTTACCAATAGCCATACCAGCAGCACCAGGACCATTAATAACTGCGGTAACTTTGCCCATATCCTTTTTAACAACTTTTAAAGCATTGATAATTGCTGCAGCAACAATAATTGCAGTACCATGTTGATCATCGTGAAAAATTGGAATATCACACATTGCTTTTAATTTGTCTTCAATTTCAATACATCTTGGACTAGCAATGTCTTCTAAATTAATACCACCAAATGAACCTGATAGTAAATAAATTGTTTTTACAATGTCATCAACACTCTTAGATTTAATACATAATGGAACCGCATTTACATTTGCAAATCTTTTAAACAATGCGCATTTACCTTCCATAACAGGCATACCAGCTTCTGGGCCAATATCACCTAATCCTAATACTGCTGTACCATCAGTAACAACAGCAATAGTGTTTTTTCTTCATGTTAAGTCATAAGACTTTTTAATATCTTTTTGAATAGCTAAACAAGGAGCAGCAACTCCTGGTGTATATGCTAAAGCAAGATCTTGTTTGTTGTTAATTGGCGCTTTACAAACAATATCAATTTTTCCTTTTCATTTAGCATGTAATTCTAATGATTTTTTACCGTAATCCATAATTATTCTCCTTTATTTATTAAACCATTTTTTTTGGGTCTACGATCTTAATAAATTCTCGATCAGGAATTATATTAAGATGTCTATTTGCTTCTCTTAATGTTACTTTATGTTTATATGCATATTTAGAAATAGCAGCAGACTTTTCATAACCTATTGCATCTTTAAGTTGAGTGACTAGCATTAATGAATTATTAACTAATTCACTCATACGATCTTCGTTAACTGTAATTCCAGAAACACAATGAATATTAAAACTATTAATCATATCTGATAACAATGTTACAGAAGTAATGAAATCTTGAATCAGGTAAGTACCAAAAGTATTTAATTCGAAATTTCCTTGAGATGCTAAAAACGCAATAGATGAGTCATATCCAAATACATTAATGCACATCATTGCCATACCTTCACATTGTGTTGGGTTTACTTTACCCGGCATAATTGAACTTCCTGGCTCGTTTTGTGGAATGTTGATTTCACCAAACCCAGATCTTGGTCCAGAAGCTAAGAATCTAATATCTTGTGCAATTTTATATAAATCCATTGCTAAGGCTTTAATTGCGCCGTGTGCATATGCTATTGTTCCTTTCGATCAAGAAGCATAATATTTATTGCCAACAACTTTAAACTTTTTTGTATTTAATATCTTGTTAATTTCATTAACACAATAGTGATCATAGTTATGCTTTGGTGCTGTACATCCAGAACCAATTGCAGTACCACCACAATTTAAATAATATTGTGTTTCAATTGCCTGTTTAGCGTTTTTTAAATCAGTTTCAATTGCAAATCTTCAGCCACTAACTTCTTGACCAAAAGTTAAAGGAACAGCATCTTGAATGTGTGTTCTACCTAACTTGACAACATTTGCATATTTTTTTTCTAGTTTTTTAAAACTGTTAATTAATCCTTCTGCAGCAGGAACTAAGTATTTATTAAATACATAGATTGCAGTCATATTTGTTGATGATGTATATGAATCATTTGTAGATTGAGACATATTAGCATCATCATTTGGATGAATCATCTTTTTCTTTGCAATTTGGTTGGCGCGATGAGCAATAACTTCGTTAATGTTCATATTTGTTTGCGTACCACTACCAGCTTGAAAAGCTTTTGTAGGGAAGTGTTTGTCTAATTTACCTTCTCAAATTTCTTTACAAACTTTATATATCAAGTCAGCTTTTTGCTTAGGCATCTTTTTACATTTGTAGTTTGCAATAGCACATGCAGCTTTTAAAACTGCTAGTTGATGAATTAAATCAAGACTAACTATTTCATGGCCAATTTTAAAGTTTTGTAAACTTCTTTGGGTTTGTGGCCCTCACAATGCCCAATTTGGTACTTCAATTTTTCCTAATGAATCTTTTTCGATATGACATTTTTTCATAATCATTTAATCTCTAACACATTTTTGATGGATCAACAATTTGATCAAATTCTTTTTCTGATAAATATCCAGATTTTATAGCAGCTTGTTTTAATGAAATTCCTTCTTTAACAGCAAGTTTTACAATTGTTGCTGCTTTATCGTAACCAATCTTTGTGTTTAATGATGTTGCCAACATTAAACAATGGTCTAAATTGTTCTTTATTCTCTTGTTATTTGGTGTAATTCCAATAACACATTTTTTATTGAATGAGTCCATTCCATCAGCTAGCAAATTTATTGATTGGTTGATGTTATAAGCAATCATCGGCATAAATGTATTTAATTGAAAATTACCTTGAGTATTACCAATTGTAATTGCTAAATTGTTTGCAATCACTTGAATACACAACATCATCATGCTTTCACATTGAGTTGGGTTGACCTTACCAGGCATAATCGAACTTCCCGGTTCGTTTTGTGGGATGAATATTTCTCCTATACCGCAATTCGGACCAGATGATAATCATCTAATATCATTTGCAATTTTATATAAGTTTTCAGCAAGAATCTTTAAACAAGAATGAAAATGTGAAACGCTATCTTTCGAACTCAAACCATGGAATTTGTTTTTCATTGGAGTTACTTTTGTCCCAACAATATTAGATAAATGTTTGCATACTATAGTGTCAAAGTTTTTAGGTGTATTTAATCCTGTACCTACCGCTGTTCCACCAATAGGGATCATAGAAACAAACTTAATAGATTGTTCAATCATGTCTTTTGCGTTTTCTAGCATCGCAATATAAGCAGAGAACTCTTGAGAAAGTTTGATTGGTGTTGCATCTTGTAAGTGTGTTCTACCAACCTTAATTACTTTTTCAAAATTTTTAGTTATCTTCTTTAAAGAGTTTATTAACGATTGCAAAGAAGGAATTAATTTCTTCTTTGTTAAGATCAAACACATTAAATGAATTGCAGTGGGAAATGTGTCATTCGAACTTTGCGACATATTAACATGATCATTTGGGTGAACATTTGTTTTTGAATTCATGCTTAATGATCTGTTTGCAATAACTTCGTTAACATTCATGTTTGTTTGTGTCCCACTTCCTGTTTGTCATATAGAAAGAGGGAAGTTATCATCTAACTTACCCGATAATATTTCATCAACAACTTTACATATTAGATTTGCTCTTGTTGTATCAAGTTTTTTTGCATCTTTGTTAGCTAATGCACAACCCTTTTTTATCATAGCCAAAGAATAAATTAATGTCTTTGGCATTTTCTCATCATTAATGGTAAAATTTTGTTTACTTCTTTGAGTTTGAGGCCCTCAATATTTATCACATGGAACTTCAATTTCACCAATTGAATCCTTCATTATTTTTGTCTTACTCATAATTCATCTATTTAAATAATTATATTATTTAAATATTTGTAAATTAATTTAACTATTATTTAGTTCATTTATGTTGTTTAAATTGTTGAAGAACAAAGTTATTAAATTCTTTCTGTTCTTTAAATTGTTCAAGAACAAAGGCATTAAATTTAGTTTGTTGTTTATTAAATTGCTGTTGTTGGCTGATGAAATCTAAAACACGATTGTTAAATTGATCTTGTTTTTTCTCGTAATCAATAAATCATTCAGGTTTTTTCACAATTTCACCAGTTCCCTTAATACTCATTATATCAACAACATATTTCTTATTATTTACACACTTAATGATCTCTATAAGAGATCTTCTTGATTTACCTAATTTATACTTTTCATTACACTTATTATTCATAGTGAAATAATCTTAATACAAAAGTGGATAAATAAAGGCACTTAAATAGTTAAAAAATTTATCAATTAATTTTCAAAATTATTCTAATTTTTTATAGTATTTCTTTTAAATATTTAGCTGTGTATGAAATATCATCATGGGAAGCAACTTGTTCTGGTGTTCCTGTTGCAATAATTTTTCCACCAGCTTCCCCGCCATCTGGACCTATATCGATAATGTGATCAGCACATTTAATTAAATCTAAATTGTGTTCGATAACAATAATTGTGCTTCCTGCATCAACTATTCTATTTAACACTTTAATTAAATTTGCAATATCGTGTGTATGTAAACCTGTTGTTGGTTCATCCAAAATAAGAATTGTATTCTTACCACTTCTTCTTTGTAAAAATTTTGCAAGTTTAATTCTTTGAGCTTCACCACCAGAAAGTCTATCTGAAGGTGTGCCTAGTTTTAAATATCCTAAACCAACGTCATTCATTAACTGGATTTTGTGGTGAATATTTGGAATGTTTTTAAAGAATTCCAACGCTTCAACAACAGACATATCTAAAACATCAAATATTGATTTACCTTTATATTTAATTTGAAGTGTTTCTTCGTTATATCTTTTACCGTGACATTCATCGCATGTGATATATACATCTGGTAAAAAGTGCATTTCAATTCTAATTACACCATCACCTCAACACTTTTCACATCTTCCGCCTGAAACATTAAATGAAAATCTTCCTTTTGTATATCCTCTGGCTTTCGCTTCGGGAGTTGAAGCAAATAATTCTCTGATGTCGTCGAAAACACCAACATATGTTGCCGGATTACTTCTTGGAGTTCTACCAATTGGTTCTTGACTCACCATGATAAGTTTGTCAACATCTTGAGCACCGATTAAGCTTTTAATCTTTGGTGCTTTAACAAAAGGATTAAATACTAATCTCTGAATATTTTTAGCAAGAGCTTCATTAATTAATGAAGATTTACCTGAACCTGACACTCCGGTTACAGCAATAAATTTTCCTAATGGTATTGTTACATCAACGTTCTTCAAGTTGTTAACGGTAGCACCTTTTAAAATTATTTTTTTACCATTACCTGATCTTCTTGTTTTAGGAACTGGAATAAATTTTTCTCCACTTAAATATTGCCCTGTTAATGAATCTTTATTTTGAATTATTTCTTGTGGTGTTCCTTTAGCAATAATCTTCCCACCAAATTGTCCTGCGCCTGGACCAACATCAATAATGTAATCAGACTCTAACATGGTTTCTGTATCGTGTTCAACAACTAATAGCGTATTACCTAAATCTCTCATTTTTTTAAGAGTATTAATCAACATTCTATTATCTTTTTGATGTAAACCAATAGACGGTTCATCTAATACATATAAGACGCCGGTTAGTGAGCTTCCGATTTGTGTAGCAAGTCTAATTCTTTGAGCTTCACCACCAGAAAGTGTTGCAGCACTTCTACTTAATGTTAAATATCCTAAACCGACATTATCTAAAAATGTAAGACGATCAATAATTTCTTTTAAGGCTAGTTTAGCAATTTTTTGTTGGTTCTCAGTTAACTTTAAATCTAAGAAGAAATCAATTAATCTTCTAATAGATAGATTTGTTAAATCTATGATTGATTGACCATTAATTTTTACACATAATGCAGCTTGTGATAAACGTTGTCCTTTACAGTCTGGACAAACTTTTTCAGACATATATTTTGAATAATATTGTCTTGCTTGTTCACTAGATGTTTCTAAATGTCTACGTTTAACTAAAGATAAAACACCTTCAGCATAGTCATATTTACTATAGACATTACCTCCACTTGATTTTATAGTGATATCAATTGGTTCTGGAGAACCACACATAATAATGTCCATTTCTTTTTTTGTGAATTGGCTTAATGGTTTTGATTTTGAAATTTTGTAATGTTTTAATAATTGATCAAATCTTAACCAATCCATTGATGTTGTGTTTACGGTGTTTTTAAAATAATCTAATCCGCCTTCATTAATACTTAATGAACGGTCAATTATCATTTTATTTTCATCTGGTTCGTATGTAAAACCTAATCCCTTACATTTTTGGCAAGCACCAACCGGAGAATTAAAAGAGAATAATCTTGGTTCTAATTCCGGAATGTTAAACCCGCACACTTTACAAGCGTGAGATTGAGAATATAAAGTTTCTTTGTCATTGACTAAAACTACAACTTTATTTCCTCCATGTTTAATCGCTGTTTCAACAGCTTCTGTTATTCTAGATTTTGTATCATTATCTTTGTTTCCAATAATACGATCTACAACAATATCAATGTAATGAAATTTGTTTTTTTCTAAATTAATTTCTGAGTCAAGAGATAGTATTTCTCCGTCAATTCTTACACGTAAAAAACCCTCAGCTTTTAATTTATCTAATTCATTTTTAAATGTTCCTTTTTGTTTGTAAGCAATTGGAGATAAAATTTGAATCTTGTCGTTTTCTTCAAACGAATCAAATATTTTGTTAACTATTTGTTTAATAGTTAAAGTTTCAATTTTGCCATGACCATTAGGACAATATGGTTCACCAATTCTTGCAAATAAAACTCTTAAATAATCATAAATTTCAGTAACTGTACCAACAGTAGATCTAGGATTGTTTGAGGTTGATTTTTGGTCAATAGCAATAGCTGGGGATAATCCTTCAATTGAGTCTACATCGGGTTTTTCGTTGCCACCTAAAAATTGTCTAGCATAAGAAGAAAGAGATTCTAAATATCTTCTTTGTCCTTCGGCATATATAGTGTCAAAAGCAAGCGAAGATTTACCAGAACCAGACAAACCAGTAATAACTACTAATTTGTTTTTTGGTATATCTATGCTTACATTTTTTATATTATTTTCTCTTGCTCCATGAACAGAGATGTAATTTAACGTTTTATCACTCATAGGGTAATTTATTTTACCACATTATGTGGTAATCAAAAATTATCTGCAACTATTTTTCTTTCTTAGTTTGAGACTTTGCTTCGATTTTTTTCTTAGATTCTAATTTACTTGCGTGTTTTTTTAAAAAATCGTATGTAAATTTAGAATTTTCATTAACAAATTCTTCAAGTAATTCTGAATACTTAGAAAGTTTGCTTAATGCCTCAACTGTAGGCATTAACATTTCAGATTTATATGTTATATCTTCTACTAAATAATCGGTTTTTTTAGAAACAATTCCGATTTTTCTAAAAGCGATAATTGCATATAAAAGAGAAAAGATTAATAAGATTAATGCAATTATTCCTAAAACTATAAATGTTAATTCAACTTGTTGTGACATATTTGTGTTTGATAAATATTATATTATTACAATATACATTTAAAATATATTTATGGACTTTGCAAAAGCTAAAGAATGAATTTTAAGTTCTAAAAGACTAATAGTGTTCACTGGAGCTGGTGTTTCAGTAGAAAGTGGAATACCACCTTTTACTGGTGTTGGTGGATTATGAACACAATACGATCCTAAGTTTATAGAGCTAGATTATTTTTATAATAATCCCGAAAATTCTTGAAAAGAAATCTACAAGATTTTCTATCAATTTATGGATAAAGCAAAACCCAATTTTGCCCACAAAGAAATTGGTAGATTATACAAAGAAGGAATTGTAAAATCAGTAATTACACAGAACATCGATAATCTTCATCAAGAGGGTGGCGTTGATAAAGTAATAGAGTTTCATGGTACTACAAAAACGTTGGTTTGTCCTAAATGTAATAAACAACTTAAAGCTGATAAAAACATTCTTTCTTCTATTCCACCAAAATGTACAAGTTGTGGGTCTATATTAAAACCAAATTTTGTTTTTTATGGAGAACAAATAAATCCAGAAATTCACAATAAAGCATTCGACGAAATAGTTCGTGCAGATGTAATATTAATAATCGGAACATCTGGCCAAGTTATGCCAGCAAATAGCTTACCTTATCTTGCAAAGCAAGAAAACAAAGATATTAAGATTATTGAAGTTAATCCAAAAAAATCAACTTTTACGGACGCAATAGTTGATTTATATTTCCCTGTAAAAGCAACAGAATTCTTTGAAAAAATTAAATAGAGTAAGTCGTTTCGTAAAAGTTTTTCCTTTTCTGGCAAACGGCGTGCCTCGCAAGACAACCGGCATATATTACTAGAATTAGCATTAATATTGCAGGTTGAATAAAACTATATGCAACACTTTTTGCACCGACACTAACTATATTTAAATTCATAAATGCGACTATTGTTCCGTATATTATCGCAACAACAATATCGGCAAGAATATAAAATCTAGCACCCCCCCCTAGAGGTTTCTTATCGTCTTTATATATTCTTCCTCATGTAAGTTCTTCACCACTTCCAAAACGATTTTGTGTGTCATAATATCCCATCATTCAACCAAAATTTATAAATAATTTATTGAATCAGTTTGCGACTTTGTCGTTTTTAACAAAACGCATTGCTATTCAGCAAACAATACAAATAATAACTGACGGAATCCAATCTACAAAAAAATGTGCTTTTAAAACAAAAGTAGAGACACAAACCATTACTGCATAACAAGAAAATAATGAAGTGAAAATTCATTTTCAAATTAATATTTTTTTGCTATCTTTTTTGTTCGTTTTATTAAAGAAATTAAAATCAATAATTGCAAACATTAAAAGTATTTCATTGGTACAGTGATTACTTGGAAAAGAAAGCAACGGAAAGTTGGTGTTAAGCATCCATTTTTCAATGTCGTTTCAAAATCCGAATTGGTTTACCATCTGCTGTTTAGCATATTGTTGAACCGGTTCTGAGCTAACAGGAAGAATAATACTAATTACAAAACAAATCGAGTAAACGAGAATTTCAATACTTATTAATTTACCAAATCTTTTAGGTCCATAAACTAAAAATAATACTATCGGAACTATTGTTCATGTAGGAACAGCAGTTAGATAAAATGCATTGAATCAAGAAATAATTGGAATATTGTAGTCACATGTAATAAGTGAAAGTGGTGGATAAGCGCCACTATTTTGATAAGTTTTTTGAATAGCGACTACAAAATTCCCTTCATATGATTGAATCACACAAAAAATCACTGTCCAAATTAATGCAGCAAATAGACAGTGATGAAACTTTAACAAATTATGTTTAGTTTTTGGAAGCATTATTTTGCAAATAACACTTTAATTGAAGGACCCATTGTTGTAGATAAATAGATCTTTTGAATGTATTCACCTTTAACTGTTGAAGGTCTTTTAGATTTAATAAAATCTAATAAAACATTGAAGTTTTCAATAACTTTTTCTGCTCCAGCAGACACTTTACCAATTGTCATATGAATGTTACCATATGTATCAGTACGGTAGTTCATTTTACCTTTTTTGAATTCCTTAACTGCATCTAATGGTTTAGGTGTAACTGTACCTAATTTAGGGTTAGGCATTAAACCTTTAGGACCTAAAATCTTACCTAATTTAGATAATTCTGGCATGAATTTAGGTGTAGTAATAATTACATCAAAATCTAATCAACCATTTTTAATATCAGCAATTTTGTCGCTTCCACCAAAGTAATCAGCACCAGCTTCTTTAGCTTGAGCTTTAGTAACGTCGCTACTAATTAATAAAACTCTTTTTGATTTACCAAAGTAATGAGGTAAAGCAATAGTTCCTCTTAATTGTTGTTCGGCTTTAGTTGTATCAAGGTTTAACTTGATAGCAACATCGATTGAAGAATCAAATTTAGTTGTTGAAGTTTTCTTAGCGATAGCTACAGCTTCTTCAATAGAATACAATTTTTTTGTATCAAAAAGCGATTTAGCACTTTTATATTTTTTTCCAGGCATTATTTCTTACCTCCGTTTTTAACAGGTGTTAAATCAACATCTTTAATCTTGATTCCCATTTGTTTTGCAGTACCTGCAATCATTCTTAATGCAGCTTCTTCATCATATGCATTAAGGTCAGGTAGTTTGTATCTAGCAATTTCTAAAGCTTGTTCTTTAGTAATTGTAGCAACTGTATCAGTTAATTGGTTTTTACCAGCCGTTTGAATCTTAGCAGCTTTCTTTAACATAACTGATGCAGGTGTAGTCTTAATGATAAAAGTAAAAGACTTGTCTGAGAATGCAGTAATAACACATGGTACTACTTCTCCCATACGATCTCTAGTTTTATCATTGAATTGTTTAGTGAATTCAGCCATATTAATACCAATAGACGCAAGTGCTGGTCCTGGTTTGGCTTGTCCACCAATTAGTTGAATCTTAGCGATTCTCTTTATTTCTTTTTTAGCAGCCACAAGTAACTTCTCCTTTCCTATATATTATTTGTAAGTTCTCTACGTGGTTTATTGACATTTTGCCTTCCACATGCTACTTAATTTGTGTATTTATTATATAAAGTTTTTAAAAAAAAGCAAATTTTGTTTAGTTGTTGGTAAAATTTTACCTACAAATATATTTAATAACAAATATTAAATATCTTTATAATAGAAAAATATGTGAAACTTGTTAAAGAACGTCTTCCGTTCTCTGGCGAAGAACAAAATTGCTGTAATTGGTTTAACATTTCTTATATTTTTATCGGTTGGAATGTTTACTGTATTGCAAAGTACGACAACTAACATAAATAATACATATGATAAGGTTTCCACCCAAGGAAATCAGCATGATTTTACCATATCTGAAAAATATGATATAGGTAATATTAAGTTTGCTCCAGGTAACGCAAAAGGCGAAGGTGTTGGAAAGTCTTCTGATAAAAACCCGGTATATTGACCAGAACAAACAGGCCCAGACGAAAAAACAGGCTTATATTCTAAAAAATACTTTATAAGGCTTGATGCGTCCTTAACTGGCGATAGCCCCATTGATAAATTTTATCAACAATATTACAACGATGAAGATTCACCTGAGTATCAGCTTATATATAAAACTTTAATTGTAACAAATGCAAATCATCTTACATATATGACTGATGAGGCAAAACATGAATCATCATTTTCTGACCTAGAAATACAAAATCAATTATCAGATGTTGCAAACCAAGGTAAAGATAGCGATACTGTTGTAATTAATACATTCCTAACAAGTTGATCAACTGATCTAAACAATTATTTGACAGAATATAACAGTCCTTTGAACCAATACCTTTCCTCTGATTTAAAAAACGAAGTATATTTTCGTAATTTTAGGTCTTTAAAAATTAACAACTCAACTGATGGTGTGTTTTATGACGTGGTGGAATCTTGCCCCGAAGATGATGCACATCCATATGATTCTATTGTCGATAGAGAAATAATATTTGATACCAACGATTTTGACGGTTTAGGATGAAATAATTTTTCTGTTGATGATTGAAAACCCTCATCTTTAGTTTCATCTAAAAATGAAGTAAAAGATGTTTTATCTCATAGTTTAGTAGATTGAGACAAACTTATAGAGAGCAAAAAAGAACAAACATATTTAAGAAAATTTATCGATATCTTAACTAGAGGTAAAGTAAATTCGAGTGACCCTGCTCAAGAATTTAAAAATCTTGTTGCAAAAATTGATGCTTCTTTAAAGGCATCCCCTGATAAATTCCCATCTGATGATACAACATTATCTACAAACTATTCAAATTTTAAAAGTTGATTTAAGTTAAATGATGTAAACGACAAAAAATATGAATACGCTCTTTCTTATGAATTTGTAAAGAGCACTCCAGTACCGTTTACTTGATTACTTGGTGATTGAACATCAAATTTTGGAATCTTTGCACCACAATACTTGCAAAAAAACGGATACAAACCTCTTGATATAAGCAAATTAATGCAAAATGATAAGGATTATCAAGAATGAATATCTGAACATCAAGATATTCTTACCGAAAGAGCTAGATTCATATCTTGAATGAATTCTTTAACCCAGGATCAAATTGAAGAAAAAATGGGTAACTCTAAAGACGGATGACAATCTTTATATAAAGATAGCGTAATTAGTGTTGGCGGTGGAACACCGTTCTTTATTCTTGCTGCCGGTATTACTGGAGATTATGTTTACCCTGTTGTTTCTATTGAAAGACCGATCCCTAATCCAAATGATGAATGCATATTCTTTGGAAACAACAGTGCATATGAAAGAGTTCAAATTGCATTCCAAGGAAACCAGACAGAAAAATATGTTGTAGGTAAATTTTACAATAAAAAGAATGGTAAAAAAATACTAGATGAAATTAATACTAGATGTAGAAGTATAATGGCATGACCAGATAACATTAATGCTGCTTATATGGCAAACGACTTGTCTTGCACATTAAATGCTGCTGCATTTAGAATTTCTTATATTCCTCAACTGGTAGATAAAGTAAATTTAATATCATACTTATTAACTATTTTTATATTGATTGTTGGTCTAATAATCTCTGCTATCATTGTTAGAAGATATGTGTCAAATAGTAGATCTACTATTGGTATTGTTCAAGCAAATGGTATCAAAAAACGGACTATTGCTTTATCACTAACTCCATTTGCCTTTATCCCGTCATTAATTGGAGGTATTTGTGGTTATTTAATAGGAACGTTCTTACAATCTGCCGCTATTGGATTGTTCTCTTCTTATTGAACCCTTCCTACAAATTTATTAGCTTTCTCTTGACCATCGTTGTTACTATCAGTTTTCTTGCCGTTCTCTATATTTGTATTAGTTTCAGTTATTTCAACTTACATTGTGTTAAGAGAAAAAACAACAGACTTAATGAAGTCTGGTAGTGAATTTAAATCAAATTGATTGTCTAGAGTTATTAAAAAACCATTTAAAAAATTTGGCGTATTAACAAAGTTTAGGGTTTCAATTGCATTTAATTCTTTGTGAAAACTTACTATTTTGTCAATAATGGGTTCATTAGCGATGTCAAGCTTAGTCTTTGGTATGACAATGAATGGTAAATTTGATTCTGCTATTTCAAAAACGTCTGATACACGAAATTACCACTATTCTGTTGATTTATATTCTCCAACAACGCAAGGAGGACAATATGTCCCAATTAGTGCTGATAGTTTTGGTACAAGTGGTTTCCAAAAGTCTGCTTGAAATGCTGGTGATAACTTTTTTCCTTCTTTATATTCTAATAAAACTAATTATTCGTGAGACACTAGTTGAAACGGAATTTCTTCATCAATAAAAGAAACGTCTAAATTCTACAAACAATATTACAATTTCTCTTTTGAAGCTATTAATTTAGCACATTCCCATATCACTGACGCTGACTGGTATTACCAACCTTTTGAATTTAATAACACTTCTCACCAGAATGTTTTTATTCCGTATTTAAGTGATTCAATTGGCCAAAAAACAGACTTACAATATTTAAAAAACAGAGTTTCATCAGAATTCACAATGAATTATTTGATCGGTATATCTGCTTTAGGATTAACTTCCAACCCTTGAGATATAGCATCATCATTAATGCCTGAAAACACACGTAATATTTGTGCGCAAAAATACACAAAACTTATTAACGATATAGGCAAGAAGGTTTATTATGAAAAGAAAAAACCAGAAGATCCTGAACCAGATAAAAATTGAACAAACACAACAAATCAATCTTTCATAAAAAAAATATCTGATGATAAATATGAAATTAACCAATCGAATGTAATTGATTACACAGGAATGGGATTAAAATATGAATTCATTTCTTTATTAATGAGAACATATTTAGATACGTATTCTGACGAAGACCACAATGTCTTCCCTGTTATCGATTCGGCAAAAGATGATTTTATAACGACATACAACAGCATTCCTTTATCTGATTCAGAAGAAACATATACATATTTAACTGTAAATGGTGTTAAAAATTCGGGAAATTCATCTCTTCCTAATAACCAAAAAATAATTGGTTTATACAACAAAACAAGATATATGAATTTGATCAATGAAAGTGGTGATGATTTATTACCGTTATTACAAATTGATAAGTCTGCTCTTCCATCTATTACTGAGTTCCCAATGGTTGTTAACGAATTGGTTGCTAAAAAATATAACGTTAACGTTGGGTCAACGATGAGCTTTAAAGTTCAAAACAAAGCAAATAGATTTGTTAAGGAAATAAGCGGTGAACAAGATAATGAAGTAACCAAATTTAAAATTGTTGGAATAATGAAATCAAGAGAAAACGAAGAATACTTTATTGACCAACAAGTGGCTAACTATATTTTGGGTTTAAAATCTACGCTTACTGATTCGTATGAATTAAATAATAGTTATATTAACTATGGTGATGCCATCCATTCAACAATAACTGTTGATAGTGGAAGTAAGTCTGTTGCGACAATAAATGATATATCTGAACTTAAAGCAGACGATGAATCAAAGAATATTATTCCGTATGGCTTTAATGGCTATTTCACTGATGACGAAAACGGTAGCAAGGCATTAACTAGCGCATATTCTCTTTATTCCCCTTACGGTTTATATCTCCCATCTAGTGATTTAACATCAAATAGTTCTGCTGATGTTCTTAAATATGGTGCAAATCTACAAATTGCTAACATGTTAACTGGGCTTGACAAAACAGAACTTGGTCAAAAAATTACGGATGCTTATAATTCTTGGCAGAACAAAAAGACATCGTTTGATGAATGAAAGAAGTTTGTTGATAACAACATTACGGAATTTACAAATGCTATAAGTAAGCTTTGAGGAAATACTACATATGTTTCTTTAGTAACTAACGCAATGGACAAAAATTCAAATGAAATGGTTTATAAAACTATGTCTAATACGATTTCTAACATCGAAATTGTTGTTCTTGTAATTATTGCTTTTATGGTATTCTTCATTGTATTATTAATGTCTTCAATAATTATTGCTGACTCTAAAAAACTTGCTGCCATATTAAATTCTCTTGGTTATACAGACGCAGAAAACGCTCTCTCATTTATGTCTATTTATGTTCCTGTAATTATTTTTGGTCTTTTAATAGCAATACCGCTCACGATGGGCTTCACAGCAATGTTCCAACTTGCCATAATGAAGGGAATAGGATTGTTAATTGATGCTTCAACTAAATGATATTTCTATTTAACTGGTGCTTCGGTTGTTATATTTGAATTGATTTGTTCAGTTATATCTAGTTGAATATCTTTAAGAAAAGGTTCATTAAGTCAAATGATTAAGTAGGAGGAAAATATGAAAAAAAATAACGCTAATAAAAAAATAGAATATTACAAAATGAAAAACGATTATTATGCTAATCGTATTTCTAATGTTGACAAGAAAATCAACGAGACCAAATCTTTTCTTCTGCAAATAAAAGTTACAAATGGGAAATCATATAACAAAAAACGTAAATGTTTAAAAACATTAAGTAATTTGTTGGTTTTAAAAAATAAACTGCAAGGGCAAAAAACAAAATTTAATTATTCATACGAATGATCTAAATCTCTTGTAGAACATAAAGTGAACAAACCAAACGACTTAGTTTATCACGATTTTATAGAATACATCGAATCTAACGAAGCTCATTCTGAAGTGCCTTACAATCCATATAGAATTTTCCATTTAAATAGATGAACAAAAAAACTTAATAAATTGTTATTAAAGATTTCATACATTGAGTTTATCCTAGAAAATAAAAAACTAAACAAAGCAAAAAAAATGTATTTATCAAAAAGACTTGATTTCTTGAAAGATGGCGCTCAATCTTTTGAAAGTTATATTAATGATACAAAACTTAATTTCTTCTCTAAGTTTCATTCAAAACAAGTATCTAGATTGGAAAAACTACCTAAGAGTCACGGGGCAAAAAAGATTAAATCAAAATATGTAATTGACTTAAAAAACGCAGTTAAATATTACAACAATGGAATATTAGCTACAAAAGTTTTAAAAGGCGTTAATTTGCAAATCCCATATGGAGAGTTTGTTGTTATTTTGGGTCCGTCTGGTTCAGGTAAAACAACTTTATTAAATGTTATTTCAGGAATGGATACAGCAACATACGGTACAACCGTTGTTTGCAACAATAATTTAATTAATTATTCATCAAGTGAGTTAACAGATTTTAGAAGAAAGAATATTGGATACGTTTTCCAACAATATGGTTTGTTACCAAATCTTTCTATTAAAGAAAATGTTGAAGTTGGTTCGAATTTACAAACTAACAAAGCAAAAAGAATAAATATAGATGAATTGTTAAAGAGCATTGGAATCTACGAACACAGAAATAAATTCCCACACGAATTATCTGGCGGTCAACAACAACGTGTTTCTATTGCTCGTTCTGTCGCTAAAAACCCCGACATTATTTTCGGTGATGAACCAACAGGAGCAATTGACGAACAAATGTCAAAACAAATTATGCAATTATTTCTGGATGTTAACAAAAAATATAAAACGACTATCATTATTGTTACTCACAACCCTATATTTGCTAATCTTGCAACTATGGTTATTAAAGTAAAAGATGGTAATATTGCTCAAATAATTAAAAATAAGAAACCTAAGAAAGTTGAACAACTAAACTGAACAAAATAATATGAAAAAAGCTTTAGTTATCACATACAATCCTAATCACGACTTCGCCGGAACTGAACTATATGCTGAAAAAGTAATCAATATTTTAAAAAGTAAAAAATGAGATGTTACTGAATTTTCTCTAAACGTAAGAAATGAAACACCAAAATCAAAATCATCTCATAAATTAATTTTCCCTAACAAAAAAGTAACAGAGAGAATTGGTTTAAGAAATTTACATTTTTTAAAAAAAGCAAAAAGACAACTTGATGAATTTAAAAAAAATAATAAATTTGATTTAATAATTAATAACTTAGGTGATGGTTTTAAATGAGAATTCATTCCAGAAAACGAACTATTAATTCAACATTTTAACATTGAAAAATATGAGTATGGAACAGTTTCGGACTCTAGATTTGTAAATGTATTAACTAGATTTTTTTATAGATTAATAGGGTTCGGAAATTATTTATTAATGCATCATTCTGTTGTTTTTTTTAATGATGAAAATAACGAATATGCGAATAAGTTTTATAAGAAAAAATTCAATAGTATAGAAAATATAGATCTATCTGCCCTAAGTAAATCGCAAATTAACAAAAACAAGAAAAGCAATAATCCTAAAAAAATTGTATATATAGGAAGATTAGACAACCGTCAAAAGAATATCAAATTTTTAGTAAAGGTTGCAAAATGTTTGAACACAGAAATTGATGTTTATGGAAATGGACCTGGAAAAAAAATCTTAAAGAGAAAGAAGAATATAAATTATTGTGGTTTTGCAAAAAAAGATAAGATATTTGATATTTATTCAAAACATTTAGCTAGCATTATTGTTTCGAGATTTGAGGGCGAACCGTTTGCAGCAATTGAATCATTGTCATCATCTACACCAGTAATTATTAGAAACACATTTTTGAATGCTTCTGTTTTGTTATCTAATAACAACGGCTTGCTTCTAGACAAAAAATTATCTGCTAAAAAATGTGCGCATTCAATTAATAGTTACATTGAAAATGCAAATTTAGATAACGATTCTAAAAACGCAAAAGAGCTTGCAATTAAAAAATTTGCAGATGATGTTTTTGAAGAAAAATGAAAGAAAATATTAGACAGATTCTAATTTTTTAATAATTCTATATTGTCTTCTGTATTTCAATCTAAATGCTAGTGTTAAAAGTTTTTTTCACCAAGAACCCGCTATTCTTAAATTCAAAATACTAATATCGTTCATTTTATGTTTTTTTGTAATTAACAAAATGTATTCCAATTTTATTTTTTCATAAATCAATTTGGAATCTTTAGATTTTGTGGAATTAAAAAACAAAATAAAGCCCATAGATGCATACAAAGAAGAAATGATTGCTTCTCTATATTTTTTTTGTTCAATTAATTTTGTTTTTTCAAATAGATTTAGTAAATAATCAATCTGTGCTATTATGTCATTAATAGCATTAAAATTTTTTCCTTCTAATTTCGAAGTAGATCCTTTTCGTCTGAAATAATAATATATTGTTCTTGGTATTGTTAAGAAAGATTTTGCATTTAGAAAAACGTAAGGCATCAATCCTAAATCTTCAAATGTTTTTGCAGTTCTGTCGTTGAATTTAACGTTAAGCGAATTTCAATAATATCTATTTATGAAACAACCCCAACAAAGCAGGATATTTTTTTTAGCATATTCTATATTGTTTGTGTTTCTCTTAAAAGAAGATGTTGGAAAAAATTTAAATTTAAAGTGTTCGTGGTTTTCAAATACTGTTTTAACTTTACCAACAGCAATATCATAATCTTTGCCTTTTGTGAATTTTACAAAATTCTTACATGCATTTTTTGGCATTCAGTCATCAGAATCCAAAAAGAAAAAATATTCTCCATGAGAAGCATTAATTAAAAGATTCCTGTTGTGTGGGATTCCCATATTTTTTGAGTTTTTAAAAACTGTTATTCTTTTATCAATCTTCTTGTATTTATTTAAAATTTGTAGGGTCTTATCGGTACTACAATCATCTACACAAATAATTTCAATATTTTCGTATGTTTGGTTAATGGCGCTATTCAAGCATCTTTCCAGATACTTGCTTGAGTTATATGAACATATAAGTATTGATATTTTTGGAATCATTCTATTTGTCTAATTTTACTAGTTCATTTCAAATTGTATCACTATATTTTGTGTCGATACTTAATATGTGAGTTCCGTGTTCTAACAATTTAATAACATTATTAGAAGATTTTGATTTTTGAAGAATAGAAATTGTATTTTTATTCTTGTCATAATAAAATTCTTCTTTTGAATCGATTAAAGTGATTGTGGGCAACAAATTTTCTTTAAAGTGTTTCTTTAAATAATGTCTTGTTTTGTGCATTGAAAATCATGCAGCTAAATTAACTTTAGTGTCTTGTTTTTGCTTATTGGAATACATTTTTCATACTCTGATAAATATCTGATTATTAGTTAGCTGATTAATGCCTTTCGGTATTGAGTAAGTGTTGATATTTGTTAGTATTGTAAATATAAATTTACATGTTAATTTAAATGTGTTGTCAGCACCTTTTTCATCTATAGATTTCTTAGGGTTTTTCAGTTTTAAAGGTGGGTTAATAGCAATTACATTTTGAACTAACGAAGAATATTTTTTAGTTAATAGAATGGCTAAATTAGCTCCAAAAGATTCTCCAACAAGAAAAACTTTCTTAATATTTTTGTTTTGCTTTTTAATTAATTCAATTAAATTCTTAATAATATCTACAAAATATGAAGTTCTTCTTGAAGCTTTTATTTTACACTCACCGTGACCTGGTAAATCAACTATCAAAAAACAAGATTTTTTTAAGTTTGGTATCTTAAAAAATTTTGAAATTTCTTTATTGCCATTGGAAATATTTAAATGAAGGAAAATATTTGATGATTTCTTTATGTCTCCAAACAATATCCCAGGAATTGTTCCTTTTTTGATTTCGTAATCTACTTTTTGAGAGATCATATTTTATTGCTCTGGTAAAAGAGTTTGTTCTTCTTTTTTATTGCTCTTACCAAAGGTTTTAAATTGTATAACGGTTAATCCTATAAATGTTCCTATACCTATTGCAGACGGAATATATGTTCCGAAGAATCTATTAACTAAAATTGAGTTATTAATGTAATTGTCTAAATCTGATTCTATAGATGAAGGTCAATTACCAGAAACTAGCAATAATCATTTTAGGGTTCACTCATATGAAATTTGACCACCAGGAATAGGTAACATTTTATTAGCTGTTACTGCAATGTTTGCACAATTAAATATATCTCAAAAACTTAAATTAATGCCTTCCGGAACAAGTCATTGAATACAAAAGTATGCAAAAGCATATCCTACAAATTCAATTATTAATTGAACAACAACTATAAGCGAAGAGGCTTTTCAATTTTTAAAAAGTTCAATTGATTCACGAGTAACTTTACGTTGTTTCAAATATTGTTCTTTTACTTGTTCTTTTGTGTGATATTTCATGTGTAATATCTTTTTAATTTTATTAAAAGTTAATGACAACACATATGAAAAGTTTTTAGAAAAACTTGCTATACAGAAAAAACCAATACTTAATATATCAATAGATAAACCGATAACCATTAATCAATAAACAGATATAGCCTCGGGTCCAGATGATAAGAAGTTGTTATATTGAAGAGAAATAATGATAAATGATGGTAAAGTAATTAAAACTTGAGCTGTTTGACATAGAATCCCTTGTGAACAAATAATACAAAAGGATTTTGAGTTAGATATACCGTGAGATTTAACTCAAAATAACGCATATGGATCAGATACTAAGTTAGCAGGAGTAACAAATGCCAAAAAACACATTGTAAAATCATATAACAAGTTTTGTAAAAAAGTTGATCTGTAACCTAATTGTCTTATTCTAATTAATAATGTAATAGAGTTTAAAAGAGGTCTTAAAAATGCATAAAATACTAGCAAAAATAAGAAAAATGGTCTTAAGTCGGTGCCTACACCAAGTTGCTTTCAAAGAGAACTAAAATCAATTGATAAAACAACTTTTACAGTCAATGCAAAAAAGGCACAAGACACCAACAAACCAACACAAAGAATAATTATTCTTTTTTTTGTAAAAAATGGCTGTTGTGCTACTTCACTAAACTCTTTTTTTGGTGTTTTTTTTGTATTGGCCATTATTAAATAATATTTTTTCTAATTATACTTATAATTATTAATTACTTAATATATAAAAAAGTTATGGAAATCGCAAGAGCAAGTATCTTTGCACCAAGAAAAAGAATACTTAAAAAAGCAAAACTAATCGCAAACCGTGTAGAAGAATACAAAGATTATTTTAGAAAAATGTCAAATGACAAACTTTCTAATATGACTAATGTATTTTTAAAGCGTTTAGAAAAAGGTGAAAATCTAAACGACATTATGCCTGAAGCGTTTGCTGTCGCACGTGAAGCTATTTACCGTGTTACAGGAATGTTTGCTTTCAATGTTCAAATTGTTGGTGCCGTTGTTGCTCATTGAGGTGATTTCGCTGAAATGTATACAGGTGAAGGTAAAACCTTAACTGTTGTTATTGTTGCTTATTTAAATGCTCTTGCAAAAAAAGGTGTTCATGTTGTTACTGTTAACGAATACTTAGTTCAACGTGATGCTAAATTCTGTGCAGAATGTTTAAACCCATTAGGAATTACGGTTGGATATAACATTTCTTCATTCCAACCTAACGAAAAGAAGAAGATGTTCGCTTGTGATATCACTTATACAACAAACTCAGAATTAGGATTTGACTATCTTCGTGATAATATGGTTAGAAAATACGAAGATAAGGTTATTCGTGATCTTTTCTTTGCTATTGTCGATGAAGCAGATTCGGTTTTAATTGACGAAGCTAGAACTCCATTAATTATTTCTGGTCAACCTAAAAAAGATGTTTCGATGTATGTACAAGTTGACGAATTTGTAAAGACATTAAAAAAAGACGACTATAAAATTGAACCAGAATCTAACTCTATTTCTTTAACTGAAAAAGGTGCAGAAAAAATTCAAAATCATTACAGAATTAAAAACTTATTTGATTTTGAAAACTCTGAATTACTTCACAAAGTAAAAAACTCATTAATGGCAAACTTTGTGTTCCAAAACGGTGTTGAATATGTTGTTAAAGACAACAAGATTTTGTTGGTTGATCACTTTACTGGCCGTATTCTTGAAGGGCGTAGCTACAACGCCGGTTTGCAACAAGCAATTCAGGCAAAAGAATATGTTAAAATCGAACCAGAAAACGTTACTGTTGCCACAATTACATATCAATCATTCTTTAGACAATACCAAAAGATTGCTGGTTTCTCTGGTACGGCTTTAACAGAAGAAGAAGAATTTTTGAAAATTTATAACATGGTTGTTGTACCTATTCCAACCAATAAGCCCGTTATTAGAAAGGATATGAATGATTATGTTTTTTCTAATAAAGCAAGTAAGTGACACCACGTTGTAGCTGAAATAGTGCGTGTTCACAAAACAGGGCAACCAATCCTTGTTGGTACAGCGTCTGTTGAAGATTCCGAAGAACTATCTCATTATCTAAGAAACAAGGGTTTAGGATATGAATTACTAAACGCTAAGAATAATGCTCGTGAAGCTGAAATTGTTAAAAAAGCTGGACAAAAGGGAGCTATTACAATTTCTACTAACATGGCTGGTCGTGGTACCGATATTAAATTAGGTGAAGGTGTAGCACAATTAGGTGGTTTGTACGTTATCGGTACAGAAAGAAACGAATCAAGACGTATTGATAACCAATTAAGAGGACGTTCTGGACGTCAAGGTGATCCTGGTATTACTAGATTCTTTATTTCATTAGATGACACATTGTTTAAACGTTTTGCTACAGATAAGTTTGATAAAGCTAATGACAAGATTATTGACGAAGACTATTATGACTCTTGATTCTTTACTAAATTATTAAACTCTACTCAAAAGAAAGTAGAAGGTTTAAACTTTGATACACGTAAAAACTTAATTGATTACGATAGTGTATTAAGTAACCAAAGAGAATTGGTTTACTCTCAAAGAGACCAAATGCTTTTAGGAAAAGAAAATCTTGAAATCTTAAAAGGAATGGTTAATACAGTTGCTCACGATATTGCAAGATTGTACAAAAACCCTGATAACGAAGTTCATATTAACGCAAACAAAGTAGCAGAAACTATTAATATGAAGGTTTTTGGTGCACCAATTATTACTTATCATTTCTTCGAAAACAAAACAATTGAACAAGGTGAAAAAATCATATTTGAAATTCTTTGATTAAGTATTCAAAACAGAATCAAAATGTTAAAAGAAGAAGCAGCTAAGAACATTATCCGTGACATTATGGTTCAATGTTTAGACTTCCAATGAACAGGACACCTTGACAAGATTACTAAAATTAGAGAAGGTGTTCAATTACGTTCTCTTGAACAACGTTCTCCATTAAATATTTATGTTGAAGAAGCCGATTGAAACTTTAATGAAATGAAGAAAAATATTGCTCACCAAGTGGTTATTTCAATTCACCGTATCTTCATACCTAAGGTTAATGATCAATTAAGAGAAGAGTTAACTAAGATATTACCTAAGTTAAACTTAACTTCTAATGCTCTTGTTGAAAACCCTAAAGTTGATAATATCAAGATTGAAGAAGTATTCGCACAAAAACCTAACTTGAAAATTAACACAAATCCTAAATCTCCAAAAGATGCTCCAAAACCATCTAATGCCAAAGAAGAATTATTAAAGAAAGTTTTTGAGCAAAAGAAACAACAATCTAAATAATTATGAAACAAAAAAATCAATTTACATTTTCTGTAATTACTCCTGCATACAATTCAGAACAATATATCTCTAAATGCATTGAATCTGTTTGTCATATGGATTATGACCTATCTAAAGTTGAACACATCATTGTAGATGATGGGTCTACAGATAATACATCTAAAATTGTAAAAGAATATCAAAAGAAATTCCAACACATAAAATATTACAAAAAAAATAATGGAAATTGAGGAAGCGTTATTAATTATGTTAAGGCGCACAAACTTGTGCATAATGATTACACAATTATTATTGATTCAGACGATTTTTTCAACAAAAACGCTTTTAATATAGTTAACAAATTTTCTAAAAACGTTGATTTGTTCTTTGGACGGTATAAACATACTGATTCTAAAAAACATTCTTTTGTTACATATTTTTCGTATTACTATCTTTTTAAGAGAAACCCATATTCTAAATCTTTTAAAAGAACGCCATACCCATCACGATACTATCCTGGCTCGTTTTTTTTCAAAACTAAGTATTTTTATAAATTACATGAGTTACATGAAAAAATTCCTTATCAAGACACAGAATTGTTGATAGATTTATTAGTAAATTGTAAATCATCAAGATTTTCAAATAAACTTGTATCATATTGTTGGAGAAATAGAGCTGGAAACACAATGACAAATACAAATAGAACTCAAGTATGTGAAAGACTTTTACCTGCTCTCCAATATGCTAATAAAGTTGGTTGCAACGAAACAATTTTTATTAATTTAATGTGATGTAAGGGTTTAAAAGAATATTTGAAAAAAAACAGTATCTATTTTGCAAAACCAAGCAAAATATGTTTAAAAACTGATTTTTGTTTAATAAGACCTTTTCTTTGAATAATTTATAAAATTCTATCTAAAAAGTATTTTAAATAATTTCTTGTTTTTTTATATCTTTAACAATTAATATAATTAATAAAGTATGAAAAACAGATATATCACTTTTTCAATAATAACTCCTGCATATAATTCAGCAAAATACATTCAAAAGTGTATTGATTCTGTGTGTAATGTTGACTATAGTTTATCAAGAGTTGAACACATTATTATTGATGATGGATCAACAGACAACACACAAGCTATTGTTAAACGGAATATGAGAAAATTTCCTCATATCAAATACTACTATAAAAAAAACGGGAACTGAGGAAGTGTTATTAATTATGCAAAGCATAATAAATTAGCAAAAAACAAATATGTTTTGATTTTAGATTCAGATGATAGAATTACACCTCAAGCTTTTAAACTTGTTAATAAGAAGTCTAAAAATTGTGACATATTTTATGGTTCTTTTATCATGACCGATTTCAAAAAGAAAAACTTTCCTGTTCAACCATATTATTATGTGTTTAGACGTTCAGTTAATTTAACTAAAAAAACAAAAATAATCCACTCCCCATTATCCATACCTTGTAACACTTATTTCAAGACTAATCTTTTTTATAAATGTGAAGATCTAAAAGAAAAAGTTAGCTATCAAGATGGAATTTTTTATGCTAACTTGTCTCATCTGGCTAAAACCGCAAGATATACATCGCAATGTGTTGCTCAATATTGAAAATATAGACCAGACAACACGATGTCTCAATTTAAACAAGACTCTACATTTAAATCTTTACTTCCTAAATTTGAATATCTCTTAGAAAATGGCAACTTTGAACCTGCTGTATTACAAATAATAGGCTGTCGTGAATTCCAAACATTCTTGAAAAAGAGCGATTATAAATTTCATATTAAAGATAAAGCCAAATTTGAATGATTACCATTTTATACAAGACCATTCTTATGAATGCTATATGGTTTTTACATCAATAAATACTTTATTAATGACAAAAAAGTGTTAAAAAAATATTCTAAAATTGCAAACACTAAACGTAAGCAAATTGAACGTAGAAATAAAAAGAACAATTCTAAAAAAACTAAAACTATTAAGAAGATAAAATATGGCCGGGTTTAAGTTAACAACTAAGATGACACCAAAAGGTGACCAACAAGGTGCCATTGATAAATTAACTAAAAATATTAAAAACGGTATTAAATCTCAAGTTCTATTGGGTGCGACTGGTACTGGTAAAACTTTTACTATTGCTAACGTTATTAAGAACACCCAAAAGAATACATTAGTTATAGTTCACAACAAAACATTGGCTGCTCAACTATATTCTGAATTCAAAGAATTATTTAAAGAAAATAAAGTTGAATATTATGTTTCATACTTTGATTTTTATCAACCAGAAGCATATATACCTAGAACTGATACATATATTGAAAAAACAGCTAAACAAAACCAAGAGATTGAAATGTTACGTCTTTCAACGATTAATTCTCTAGCAACCGAAAAGAATGTTATTGTTGTCGCATCTGTTGCTGCAATCTACGCTTCAGTTGCTCCTGAAGATTTTAATACTTTTAGAATCATCTTAGCAAGAGATCAAAAAATGAATTTAAAACAATTCACTTATGATTTAGTAAGACTTCAATATCAAAGAAATAATGTTGATCTATCACCGGGTACTTTTAAAAAAAAAGGTGATGTTGTTGAAGTGGCACCAGGATATGCCGATGATTACTATTTAAGAATTTCTTTTTTTGGAGATGTTATAGAAGATATTGCAAAAGTTGATGTATTAACAGGAAACGTACAAGAAAAACTAAAACTATGTGTTATTGCACCTGCTAACGAATACATCATGAATCACGATAGATTGGAAGAATCTATTTCGAGAATAAAATCTGAATTAATTGAAACTGAAAAGAAATTTAAGTTAAATGATAAATTACTTGAAGCTCAAAGAATCCACGAAAGAACAATGCGTGATATTGAATCGATGCAAGAATTAGGCTATTGTAGTGGAATAGAAAACTACTCTAGACACTTGGAATTACGTAAAGCAGGAGAAACCCCATATACCTTATTTGATTACTTTAAGAATGATTGATTGCTTGTTGTAGATGAATGTCATATGACAATTCCTCAAGTTAGAGGAATGTACAACACAGATAGATCAAGAAAAGAAACTCTTGTTAAATATGGTTTTAGATTACCATCTGCTTTAGATAATAGACCTTTAAATTTTGATGAATTTAATTCTAAATTAGACAACATCATTTATGTTTCTGCTACGCCTAATGAATATGAAATTCAAAAATCAAATAATAATGTAATTGAACAAATCGTAAGACCAACAGGGCTGTTAGATCCTATTATTGAAATACATCCTTCTAAATATCAAATTGATGATTTAGTAGTTGAATTACAAAAGCAAGTAGATAAAAAAGAAAAAACTTTCATTACGGTTCTAACAATTAAAATGGCAGAAAGTTTAACAGAATATCTTAAGAATCAAAAATTTAAGGTCGCATATTTACATAATGAATTAAAGACTTTAGATAGAGCAAAAATAATCAATGATTTAAGACGTGGAAAATATGATGTTATAGTTGGAATAAACTTATTACGTGAAGGATTAGATGTCCCTGAAGTATCTTTGGTTGCAATTTTCGATGCAGATAAACCTGGTTTCTTTAGAAACGATAAAGCATTATTACAAACTTTTGGTAGAGCAGCACGTAATGCTAATGGACGTGTTATTCTTTATGCGGATACAATAACAGAGGCAATGAAAATTGCTATTGACGAAACAAATAGGCGTAGAAAAATTCAAGAAGAATACAACAAGAAATACAAAATTGTTCCTAAAACCATTGTTAAGCCAATATTCGAAGACCTTAAATCTAAAGACGATCAAAAAGCTGTGGAAGCAATATTTCATAGTAGAAATAAACCAAATGCAGAAAAAACTACAAAAGCAATTAACATTTTAAGAAAAGAAATGCTTGAAGCTGCAAAAAATCAAGAGTATGAACGTGCAGCATATTTGAGAGATCTAATAATAGATTTAGAAGGACAAATTAAGCAATCGAAGAAATAGTTTAAATATTATTTGAGAAAAACTTTTTAGAGTTATTAAAAATAGTATCACACAATTCAGTTTCTTCAATATTCAAGATTTTTTGTATTTCTTTAAATGTTTCTTTTACATAATATGGCACGCATTCTTTACCTCTATATGGAACTGGAGCAAGATATGGAGAATCTGTTTCTATTAAAAGTTTATCAATTGGTATAATCTTAAGAATTTCTCTTAGGTTATCAGATTTTTTAAATGTTATTATTCCTGAAATTGAAATAAAGCATCCCACTGACAAATAATTTTCTAACTCTTTTTTGTCTCCACTAAAACAATGAATTAAAACTTTTTGATTTTTACTGTACTCTTTTAAAATTTTGAAAGTGTCTTCAGCCGCATCTCTAGTGTGAACAACAAGGGGTAGGTTTGTTTTTTTAGATAAATTTATATGATTGATAAAAGACTGTATTTGTTTCTGCTTATCAAATGGTCGATAATGGTAATCTAATCCCGTTTCGCCAATTGCAACTACTTTTTTACTTAAACACAATTTTTCTATTTCTTTAATTTGTTTATCGCAATTTGTCACATCTGACGGATGCACGCCAACAATAGCATAACAATCATCAAATTCATTAGCTTGTTCCACACATTTTTTTGATGTTTCAACATCAACACCAACATTATTTACAATTACATTTTGTTTTTTACACTCGCTAATAATTTCTTTTGCCTTTGACAAAAGAGGTTCACAACATAAATGACAATGTGTATCGTAAAATTTCATACTATTTCCCTACACAAAATTTTGCAAATAATTCGTCTACAAAAGATAAATCTTTTGATAAACCTAATATTTCTTCTAATAAATCAATAGAGTTATGTAAATAGCTTGCTGATAACTCTAACTCTTTATCAAACCTATAAATTTGTTCAGCAGCTTTTATGTTCATTAGTACATTTTGTAATTTATTAATTGATTGTTGTGTTTGCATTAATATTTCGTTTTTAAGATTTACATTATTTAGATTTTCATAGTTAGATAAAACATTTAATAACGATGATATCTTGTTATTTTTTGCTGAAATTTTATACCCATTAATTTTATTAATTTGTGCTTTATCAGATTTGTTTAAAACTATTATTCTGTTTTGTTTTTTTGTGTTCTTAATTAATTTCTTGTCTTCATCTGATATTTTTTTTGAATTATCCAAAACTAAAATAACTAAATCAGCGTTTTTATATGCTTGCTTAGATTTTTTAATACCTATTTTCTCAACTACATTTGTGGAAGTTCTAATTCCTGCGGTGTCAATAAAATTGTATTTGTATCCATTAATAACACATGAAGCTTCAACCATATCTCTTGTTGTTCCGGGAATATTTGAAACAATTGCTTTGTCTTCTTTTAATAAAGCATTAAGAAGAGAAGACTTACCAACATTTGGTTTACCAATAATTGCAACATTAATTCCATCTTTCACTTTAATTACTTTGTTTGAAGTGTTAATAATGTTTTCAATGATACTCATTGACTTATTAAAAATATTAATTATTTCTTTTTTAGAAACATCTGGAGTTGATTCATATTCAGGATAATCTATATCAACTTCAACTTGACCTAAAATTTTGAATAATTCATCTCTAATTTTTTGTAATACTGTGTTAGTCTTGTTTTCAAGACCGTTAATTGACATTTTTACTGCAATATCATTTGTTGAATTAACAAGATTATTTATTGCTTCTGATTGTATAAGAGATATTTTGTTATTTAAAAAAGCGCGTTTTGTAAACTCTCCTCTTTTTGCCATTGAACATCCGTTTTTAATCAACAATGAAATAATCTTGTTTGCTATATATGTGCTTCCGTGACAATTAATTTCAATAAGATCTTCTCCAGTATATGATTTAGGATTAACAAATTTATTTAAAAGAACTTCGTCTATTTTTTCATCACCATTAAATAAATCAACTTTTTGGATTGTGTATCCTTTTTTTGTAACCTTTTCTTTTAACAATCTTTGTAATATCGGATATGCTTTATCGCCTGAAATCCGAATTATGTGGATCGCAGATGTAAGAGCAGGAGTAGATAAGGCAACTATTGTTTTCATATTTATTGAATTATTGAACAAATCTTATTAAATAAAAGAACTTTATTAGGGTTAAATTTTAATAAATTTTTAAGATTGCACATTTGTTCTTGTTTTTCAACGGCAATCAACTTAATAATATCAATTATTTTTTCAATTTCCATATAACTTTGCTTTTTAAAAACATCAAGTGTCTCTTTTTGTTTCTTCACATCTTTAATTGATAAAAATATATCATTAACTTCATTGTATATTTCGAAAAAAGAATCGTTTTTTAGATCATTTTCTAATTCATCTAATGATGGATAGTTACTAGCTACTCTTATTTGATTAAAATCTGTAATTTTATATGTGTCTAATAATTTATTTAAACCTTCTTTACTTGGATTTATATAAAATGTTTGGCATCTGCTTTTTATGGTATCTAAAACAGTATTTAATGATTTTGTAACAAATATAGCAAAAGTATTTTTTGGTGGTTCTTCTAAAAATTTAAGTAAAGAATTTGCTGCTTGTTTGGTAATGTTTTCAATCCCGTAAATTACATAAATTTTTTTATTTATTTTTTCAACACCAGGATAAGAAAAAGAATTTTGAATATTCAAAATATCTTCTTTTTTAATTGTTGTTAAAAATCCGTTGATTTCAATTAAATCTGCATAAGAAGATTTGTCGACTTTTGTTGCATACAATATTTTTTCGTCATCACTTAAACCTTCGCAAACAATTGATTTAATATATTCGTTAATTGTTTTATTAATAGGAGCACAAACTGTAATGTTAAAAATTACAGCATGTGGCTTCTTGTTAGAGTTAATAAAATCTTTTAACATATTATTTTTTTATTTTTTTTAAAATAGCAGCGAGTGTATCTTTGTGGACTTTGTCTACTGAATTGTTAGCATCAATTGTAACTATTTTATTTTTATATAAAGATGCTATTTTTTTGTAGCCTTGATAAACTTGTTTGTGCAAACTTAAAGTTTCTCTATCTAATCTATTTACATCCCTGTTTTTATTTGCTTGTATTCTTGCTAACCCTTGTTCTGGTTTTAACATTAATAAAACAGTAAAATTTGGCATTGTATTATTAATTGCAAATGTATTAATGTCTCATACATCTTTAATTCCTAATTTTCTTGCATATCCTTGATAAACAAGAGAAGAATGAATATATCTATCACACAAAACAATTTTTCCTTTGTTTAAATTTGGAATAATAAAGTCTTTAACGTGTTGAGCACGAGAAGCAGCAAATAACAGTGCTTCAGCTCTATCTGAAATTTTGTAATCAAGTTTGTTTAATAAAATGTTTCTAATATCTTCAGCAATAATGTTGTTTTTTCCACCAGGTTCTCTAGTGAGCACTACATTATTTTTCCCATACTTTTTTTGAAGATCTTTGTATATCAAATTAATGATTGTGGTTTTACCGCAACCATCTGGTCCTTCAAATGTAATAAATATTCCTTTTTTACTAGACATTATTTGATATATTTTTCACCATTAAAGTATTTTCTTAAAGGTTCTGGAATTAATATTGAACCATCTTTTTGTTGATAGTTTTCAACAACAGCAGCCCACAAACGATCAATCGCTAACCCTGAACCGTTTAATGTGTGGCAATATTTTGTTTGTCCATCTTTGTCTTTAAATCTAAGCATTAAATTTCTTGCTTGGAAATCCAAACAGTTAGAACATGAAGAGATCTCTTTGTATGAATTGTATGAAGGTAATCATACTTCAATGTCGTATGTTTTAGTAGAACTAAAACCCATATCTCCTGTACATAAAACAATTCTTCTATGCGGTAAATTTAATGATTCAAGAATTTTTTCAGCTTGACTTGTCATGTGTTCTAATTCATCAAAAGAAGTTTCTGGTTTAACTATTTTAACCATTTCTGTTTTATAGAATTGGTGTTGTCTAATTACACCACGAGTATCTTTACCTGCGCTACCAGCCTCACTTCTAAAACAACATGTGTCTGTTGTAAAGTGATAAGGTAATTTATTGCCGTCAATAATTTCATTTCTAAAAATGTTAGTCAATTGTACTTCACCTGTAGGTGATAAATAATCGCCTGAATTTAATTTATATAGGTCTTCTTCAAATTTAGGTAATTGGCCTGTTCCGATTAATGATTCTCTTTTAACAACAACAGGAGGAAGAACTTCTATAAAACCAGCTTGAGTATTCATTTCAAGCGTGTATCATTGTAATGCTCTAATTAATCTAGCACCTTTATCAAGATACATAATGTATCTTGAACCACAAATTTTAACACCACGTTCAAAATCAATTAATCCCAATTTTTCTGCTAACTCTCAATGAGGTAACGGATTAAAATCAAATTTAGTTGGAGTAGAGAATTTTTTAATTTCAACATTTTCATTTTCATCTTTGCCAATAGGAACTGACTTATCAGGCAAGTTTGGTATAGAAAATAAAATATCGTTAAGTTGTTTTTCAAGTTCTTCTTTTTTAGATGATAAAGAAGCTATTTCAACTTTATTTTCCTTTACTTTGTTCTTTAATTCTTCAGCTTCTTGTTTCTTCCCTGAAGCCATCAATGAACCGATTTCTTTTGAAGACTTATTTGATTGAGCATTTAAGTTTTGAATTTTAGTTGTAACTTGTCTTCATTCAGAATCTATTTCTTTAAACTTGTTTAGTTGCTCATATTTCTTTCCTCTTGTAGAAAGAATTTTAACAGTCTCATCAAAATTTTGACGTAATGCATTTATATCTAACATAAAAAACCTCTAACGATAAATATAATTATTATAATTAATAATTATTTAATATGGGAAAAACTAAAATTACTATCGAATTGGATGACGAAATCGTTGAAAAAATAAAAGAACTTCAAAAAAAATATAACGAGAACCCTATGTTTACTGAAAAGTTTGCTGATATTTCTTCATATATTTCACATGTAATTTCATCGCAAATTAAAAGTGCGGACAAAATGTCTGAAAAGCTTGAAGAAAGTTTGAAGAAATTCACAGAAAAACTTGGAAGTTTAGATTTAGGAGATATGGATTTTTCTAAATTGTTTGGAAACAACGAACCAAAGAAAGAAGAAAAGAAAGAACCAACACCTGATAAAAATGTAAAAAATTAATTTATGAATATTTCTTTAATTTATCACATCAACTCAAACTACGAAACTTTAAAACAATCTTTAAAGTCTATTTTTGATCAAACTTGTCAAGATTTCGAATTTGTTCTTATAGACGACAATTCAACAGAACAAGTCAAAAACTGTGTTAACTCTTTTTCTTTTAATAAACTTAAAAAGTTTACTTATGTTAATAGTAACCAAAAACTTGGTCACTCTTTTTCGTTCAATGTTGGTTTAGATAACGCTAAAGGAAAATACGTATACTATCTAGGAAGCAACGTTACCCTTGAAAAGGATTTCATTAAAAAAATGAATTTGGTTATCGAAAAATCAGAATCGCCTGATTTTATTGTTCTAACTAATTCTGGAAAAGAAAAGAACTCAATCAAAACATATAAAACTGTAAATAAAAATTTATTTAAAATTCTTAAACCGTCTATTAAAGATAAAGTGTTTAAAACTAGTTTTTTAAAGAAAAACAAAATTTACTTTGAAAACTTTCAATATTACCCAATCCTTTATCTTTACAAATGCTTAAATGTAATGGAATCTGTTGTATGTGTTGATGATCATTTAGTAGATTTTTCACCAAATAGAAAATATACATACAATTTGTATGATACTTTTGAACAATCTGATTATTTAATGGCTCACAAATCTGACTTTAATTTCTTAAAAACCAAAGAAAATAAAGATCTATATGAATTTATGATTATCTATTCAATAATCTACACATTCTTATACAAAATTGATCATACATATTGAAGCAAGACTAACTTACATTCACCAAAAATTATTGGAAAAGCACTTCACTTTTCTAACAAGTGATTATCTACCAATATTCCTAATTGAAGAGAAAACCCAATCCTTGTAAATAACGAATTAGATCTTGATAGTAAAACAATAGATTATTTGAAAAATTTCAGATTCAAACTATTGTACGTTCATAGAAAAATTAGATAAAATGTCAAACAATGAATCAAGCAATAAAGTAAGATACTATTTAGCGTCTGCAACTTCAAGGTTTTTTGCTCGCTTGTTTGATTGTGTTGTTGTTTTGTTAATAGTATTTTTGTTTGGTTTGTTAATTTTTGGTACACAAAACAAATTATCAGATTTGTTTTCTCCAACTGGTTTAGATAGCATTCAAAATTGAGAATATTTTTTATTATCTTTTGTTAATTTAATTGTTTTTTATTTATATTTTGTCGGTTTACCTTGCTGATGAAAAGGCAAAACTATTGGTTTATTCTTATTTAAATTAATGATTGTAAATGTTCATATTACTAGAAAAACTTTTATTTCATTATTGAGACGAGAAGTGTTTTTATGAGAGACTGTAGTGTTGATATCTTTTATTTTAGGTATAGTGTTGTGTTGTCTTGATAACACAAATGCAAATATGTTTGTGAAATCATTGTTAAACATAGAATCAAATAAATATGACTCATACACAACTATTTTTGATGCTTTTTATTACGTTTGTGGAATAGTACTATTCTTTATGATTTTATGAATGTTTATTAAATCAAAAAAACGTTGCATACAAGATGCTATGAGCGATACTGTTATTATTAAGATAGATTCGCAATCAGATAAATCAAATCAAAAAGAAAATATAAAGAACAAAACAGCTGTAAAAAATTATGGTTTACCTGCAGAAGTTGAGTCAATAGACCTAGGAGAAATTGATAAATTCTAATATGCTTAATTTAAAGGAACTAAATCAAAATCAATTAAGCGCTGTTACTACACAAAACGGTCCAACAATTGTTGTCGCCGGAGCAGGAACAGGTAAAACAAAAGTTCTAACTACTAGAATTGCTTATCTGATTGAACACGAAGGCTTTAGACCTTCAAGTATTTTAGCTATTACTTTTACAAACAAAGCAGCTAATGAAATGAAATTTAGAGTAAATAAACTAATTGGAACGAAGTCTCTATCTTGAATTGGTACTTATCATTCAATCTGTTTAAGAATACTAAAAGAAGATATCGACAAACTAAATAGAGCAAAAGATTTTGGCATTATTGATGACGAAGATCAAATGTCATTAATTAGGGAAATATATCGTGTTAACAAAATAACACAAAACATTTGCTCAACTATAAAATTTAAAAAAGCTATCCAACTTATTGAAACTATTAAATTCGAAAAAATTAATATTAATGACTTTAATATAGGAACAAATTTCTTAAAAAGATTCCAAATGTATTCTATTGATGAATATAAGGCAATAAAAATAATTTTTAACGAATATAGACGTAAATTATTGATGAATAATTTGCTAGATTTTAATGATTTATTATTGCTTACAGAAGAATTGTTATTAACAAGAAATGATATAAGAACAAAATGACAAAATAAATTCAAATATATTCTTGTTGATGAATTCCAAGATACAAATGAAACACAATTTAACATTTTAAAGATGTTGATTGATCCGTTACACAACAATATATTTGTAGTCGGTGATCCAGATCAATCAATATATAAATGAAGAGGCGCATATGAGTGAATATTCAAAGATTTTAGAAGAGCATACCCAAATGCAAAGCTTATTATTTTAGATGTCAATTATCGTTCTACAAAAAACATTCTTTTAGGATCAAATGCTTTAATAAAAAACAATTATGGAAGAATTGAAAAATCACTAGTAACAAATAATAATTCTGGTGAAAAAATTAAATACTATTACGGAGATAGCCAATCAAGTGAAGGTTTATTTGTAGCTAAAAAAATTATTGAGTTGGTTAAAAAAGGTTACAAATATTCAGATATTGGTATTTTATATAGAAGTAACTATCTTTCACGTTTTTGTGAAGACCAATTAATGAATAATAGCATCCCATATAAAATTTTTGGTGGTATTAAATTCTATCAAAGAAAAGAAATCAAAGATTTACTTGCATATTTAAAGTTAATGATTGGTGAAGATGAACTTTCTATAAAAAGAGTTATAAATGTACCAACAAGAGGAATTGGAGAAAGAACAGTCCAAAAAATTGAAGAGTATTCTCAAAAAAATAATATTAGTTTCTTTGATTGTTTAGAGTTAAAAGAAAATGTTGATTGAAATATGAAATTAGCAAATAATTTTAGACAATTAATTATTGATTTAAGGTCTAAAATTCAAAACTTAACCCCGTCAAAAGCATTAATAAAAATTATTGAATCTATAGGCTATAGAGAATATCTAAAGACTTTGGATTTAGAAGAAAAAAATGAGAATATTGATGAATTAATTAATGCTGTTCTGACGTTTGAAAATGAGCATGAAAATGCTACTATTTCAGACTATTTACAAGAAATTAGTTTATACACTGATACTTCAGAACAAAAAATAAACAATGATAACACTGTTTCTTTGATGACTGTCCATGTAGCTAAAGGTTCAGAATATAAAATAGTGTTTTTAATCGGTTTTTCTGGAGGTATATTCCCACCAAATAAATCTACAGATTTTCAAGAAGAGAGAAGAATTGCTTACGTGGCTATTACTAGGGCAAAAGAAATGTTATTTATAACATGTTCTGATGGATATTCATTTGGAACAAACTCTTCTGGTCCAAGTATATTTTTAAAAGAAATAGGTAATGAAAATTTAGAGGAAATTAAACAAGAATATAAATCAATTAGTAATGCTGATCTTGGATGATATAACTCTAAACTATATTCTAATTACGAAGATAATTATGAAGAAAAAGAAGTAATATTTAATGTTGGTGATGTTATTTCACATACATTATTTGGTTCTGGTGTTGTAATTGATGTTAAAGGGGATATTCTGACTATTGCTTTTAAATCACCACACGGAATTAAAAGTATTATTAAAAATCATAAGAGTATAAAAAGAATAAAAAAATAATATGAAAAATAAAGAAACTAGAATAAAAATTTTAAAACTAAGATGAAGTCTATCAAGCAAAGAAAAAAATAGATATGATGATTTAATTTTTAAAAAATTAAAAGAGATCTTTTCTAAAAAAATTAAAACAAAATATATTGGTTTATATTGACCGATTGAAAATGAAGTAGATACTATAAAAATAACTGATTGACTTTTAAAAAATAACTATAAAGTTTGTATTCCTAAGATTAAAAATAAGGATATGAAGTTTGTTGAAATTACAAAAATTAATTTTGAATATGAATTTTGACACTCAATGAAACAACCAACTTCAAACAAGGTAATTAACGGCAATGAAATTCAATTATTAATAGTTCCATTAATTGGTTTTAATAAAGACAATTATCGAATGGGATATGGTATGAATTTTTATAATAATTATCTTAAATTTAATAAAATAGATACAATAGGTTTAGCCTATTCATTCCAGAAAACAAATGATATTATCCTTACAAATAAAGATATAAAATTAGATAAAATTATTACAGAAGAATAAAAATGAAGATATTATTTATTGGAGATATTTTTGGAGAAAAAGGTAAAGAAGCTATCCAAAAAGAATTACCTAAATTAATTTCAAAAAATAATATTGATTTAGTTATTGCAAACGCTGAAAATTGTACTAACGGTCGTTCTTTATCTCTGTCTGATTATGAGTTTTTAAGTAAGTGTGGTATTAATTATTTTACTTTCGGAAATCACACATGATATTTAAATGAAATTAAAGAAGTTTTAAAAAATAAAAATACTATTAGACCTTTAAATTTAAAACCACTTACAGATGAATCTAAATATGGTGTTGGATCAATTGAATTTGAATTTAAAAATAAAAAAATAAGAATAACAAATTTACTTGGAAGCACAGTGTATTGCCACGATATACAAACAAACCCATTTATAAAACTAGAAGAAGTATTAAATATAGATAATTCTAATATTCATATCGTTGATTTTCATGCTGAAACAACAAGTGAAAAAAATGCTTTCTTACAATATTTTGCTGGTAAAGTTTCCGCAATATTCGGAACACATACCCATATTCAAAGTGGTGATGAAAGAATTTATAAAAATACAGCTTATATTACAGATGTTGGAATGACGGGCCCAAGTGAAGGTGTTATTGGAGCAAACCCAGAAACAATAATTAAAATGTTTAAAGGAGAAAGTGAAAGATTTAAATTATCTCCAGATACATCTAACTATCAATTTAATGCAATCCAAGTAGAATTCAATGACCAAAATAAACCAATAAGTATAGAACGTATATTTATAAGGGAAAAATAATAAAAAAGGGGTTTAGTTTAATGGCAAAACTAAGGTCTCCAAAACCTTTGATGTGAGTTCGATTCTTACAACCCCTGCCAATAAAATAAAAAGATGGTTAATACCATCTTTATTTTTTTAAATATTTTTTCTAGGAACAATTAACCCTATAAACTCTTGATCTTTTAAATCTTTTAAAATGATTGGTGATGTACCATTTATAAAATTAAATTCAATTTCATCTGATGTTATATTTTTAATTAAATCTAAAAGAAATTTAGCATTTAAATAAATATTAGTTTCAGGTCCATTGTAATTTTTAATTTCAATTTCTTCATAACATGAACCACATTCTATATTTTTAAATGTAGTGATAATTTTTTCTTTTTCGATATTTAATTGAATAATAGGTTTTTTATCAGAAGTAACTAAAACAATACCTCTATTAATAGATTCAAATATTTTCTTTTTATTTATTAAAAACTTGTAATCATAATTATTTTTAAGAATTTTAGTAATAGAAGGGTATTGACCATCAATGATTCTACTTAAAATTGTAATATCATCTATTTGGAATAAAATCTCTTTATTATTTAAATAAGTGTTTATATTACTTTTAGTTTCTTGTAAAATTGAATTTAAAATTTTAATTTCATTTAAAGAAAGAATAAAATTAACTTTTTCTCCTTTATAAAGATGTTTTAAATAAGTTAAATGAAAAGAGTCTGTTGAAGTAGCTTCAATAAATCCATCTTCACGCTCACTATTAAAATAAATACCAGTTAAAACATTAGTTTGATCGAAGGATTGTAAAGTTGTTGAAGTTAATTTTGAATGAATTTTATTTAAAAATTCTTTTTCTAAAATAAATTGTTTTCAATTATTATGTTGAAAATTTATTAAAGGATAAGAAAAATCTTCTAATAAATTTAAATCTGATGTAAATGTTTTAGTAGAAATTCTAACTATAGAATTATCTATTAAATTAAAAGTAACTTTATCGTCTGATAATTTAGAAATAATATTAAATAATAAATTACCTTTTATAAGTATTTTTCCAACAGAAGAAATAGTAATATTGTTATTTATTTCTATCTTACATGATGTTGTTTGGTTACTAGAAGTTAAAGTAATTTTATTTTCTTCTACATTAATTAAAATTCCACTTAAAGATGGAATAGTTGTTAAATCTGAAATAATTTCATTACAGAATTTTAACTTTTTAACTAATAAATTTTTATCAATTGTGAACTTCATATTTTACTTATATTTTTTTATATTTATATATTATTATATAGATGTTGGAAAGTGGGAAAATTAAATAAAATCTCAAAATATATTTAAATTTAAATATAAAATTCCCACAAAATTCCCCACATTAAATCTTTTTATATAAATTAACTATAAATTCCTCCAACTTACTATCTTTTTTAATTTTTTTAGTGATATTTTCTATACTTTCCATTACTGTTGAATGATCTCTTCCTAAGAAAAAACTACCAATTTGAGAATAATTCATATTAAATTTTTGTCTTAATACATACATACACACTTGTCTTACTAATGAAATTTGTTTAGTTCTATTTTTAGATTTAACTAATTCAGGGTTTATTGAATAAGCTGCACAAATTTGATTAATTACTATTTCAGGATTTACATCAAATCCATATTTAACCATATTATCTCTATTTTCATTTTCATTAATTTTTCTAATCATATCTAAATTAATAATCGCATTAGGTGGTAAATTATTATTAATAGCATAGAATAAAATTCTATGTAAAAAACCTTCTAATTCACGGATATCATTGCAATATCTTCTACAAATGTAATTTATAACATCACTTGTTAAAATAAATGTTTCATTACTTTCTTTAATTTTTTCTTCTAATATTTTCTTTACAGAATTTAAATCTGGTCTTGTGATTTTTATATATAACCCAGAGTGGAATCTAGATTTCATTCTTGCCTCTAGATTTTGTAATAAGCTTGGTTCTTTATCAGAAGTCATTACAATAATTTTTCCAGAGCTAATATTTTTATTAAAAATATTAAAAAATATTTCATTTATCTTTTCTTTTTTTTCTAAGAATTGGATATCATCAAGTAATAAAAGATCATATGATTCATATTTTTCTTTTAATTGTTCAACTGAGTTTCCACCAATCGAAAAACTATTGTAAACTTCACGAACAAAATCATCTGTAGAGATATATTTAACTATTTTATTAGGGAAATGGTTGATGAATTGATTACCTATAGCATACAATAAATGAGTTTTTCCTAACCCTACACCACCACTTATAAAAATAGGATTTCAAAATTTATCTTTAAAAACTGTTTGTGCAGCGTTGTATGCAGTTTTATTAAATTCACTAACAATAAAATTATCAAAACGATAATTGTTGTTAATACCAGTGGATTTTGTTTGTTGAGTAAAAATAAAACCATCAGATTTTTGTTTTGTGTTTTTTGTTGCAGATTCTATTTCAGCTTCGTTTTCAGTTATGAAACTTAATATGTAGTTTGTATTTCCTGAATTATTTAATTCTGTTTCAAGTTTTTTCTTGTAATCAATATTTAATGTTTGCTTTGCAAAAATATTTTTAACTTTTACATAAATTACATTATCTTTTACATTGCATACACTAATTGGAGCGATAAATTCATTGTAAAAAACTAAATTACTTGAAGAATTTTTAACTTTTTCTTTTGCTATTTCTAATAAACTATTTAAATTTTTCTGCAATGTACGTTCCATAGTGTAGTAAAAAATATTATATTAATTATTGATAATTTGATATTATTAATATTACATATTATTTTATATATTATGAAAAGAACATACCAACCAAACAAGAAAAAAAGAGCTAAAACTCATGGTTTTTTAGCTAGAAAATCTTCTGCAAACGGAAGAAAAGTTTTAAAAAGAAGAAGAACAAAAGGACGTAAAAGATTAACAGTTTCTGATGAAAAATAAGAAATTTGAATCAATTAGTAAAAAAGACGAAATTTCACAAATTTTTTCAAAAGGTAAAGTAGTAAGCGATTCTATATATTTATTAAAATATTTACCAAGTAAAAAATTTAGGTTAGGATTGTCTGTTGCTAAGAAAAATTTCAAGCATTCAGTAACCAGAAACAAGATTAAAAGACAAATACGAAATATTATCTACTCTTTTGAATCTTTTCCACAAGTTGATTTATTTGTTGTTGTTAAAAACACTTATAAAACAAATAAATATCTCGAAATGCAAAAAAGTCTTCAAACACTTTCTAAAAAAATCAAATAATGTCACAAAAAACAGCTTTATCATTTAAAAACTTAAATCAAAATTCATCTAGCAATTCAACTGCTAGTCCATTTTGAACTAAACCACAAACCAAAAAGAGCAAAGCAAAATCTATTTTCAAAATGATTTGAAAATGATTCAAAATTTTATTATTTGCTTTTTTTATGTTGATGGGTTTATGAGGGTGTTTCCAAAGTATGGCAGATAACACCGTTGCGACAGATGTTAATATTGGTTCAGGATTAGAATTTGGTTTTGATTTTGGAAAAACAGGTGACTGACTATATGACTTATCTGCAGGAGGTTTGTACAACCAATTTCATAGTTTTTCAAGTTGATCGTTAGATTATGGTCCGTTTTATGGATTCTTTGTATGACCTGGTTGCTGGTTAGTTATAAATTTGATGTGAGCATGTAATTCTTGGATTGGTGGATTAAATGCTTTATTAGGTATTTTCATATTGTTATTAATTATTCGTACATTCTCAATATTAGTTTCTTTAAGATCCACTCTTCAAAACGAAAAGATGAGTGAAGTTCAAGGAAAGATTTCAGAAATTAATGCTAAATACAAAGGCGTCACTGATCAAGCTGGAAAACAAAAGAAACAACAAGAAATAATGGACATTTATAAAAAGAATAATGTTAAACCTTTTGCTGCTTTTGAACAAATGTTTATAACACTTCCTATTTTCTTAATCATTTATCGTGTTGTTACTATAGTTAGACCTTTAAAGAGTACTATTTTATTTGGAATTTGAAACTTTGCTTATACACCAATGTCTCAAATATTCGGTAGCTTTGCAAATGGTGGATGAGTATATTTATTCTTCATATTACTTGTAATTCCAGTTCAATTCTTATCTATGAAGCTGCCACAATTCTGAGCAAGAAAACGTAATAGAAATGCTTCTACAGTTTCTAATAAAGGTGGAAAACAAATGAAGAAAATGAACATGACTCAAAACATCTTTGCTGGTGTAATGTCATTAATCGTTGTCTTCTCTGCTACAGGTGTTGGTGTGTATTGATTCTTAAATGCATTATTTGCTATTGCGCAATCATACATAATGCACAGAGTTATTTTACATAGTAGAAAAAAGAACACTTCTCTTGAAGCTAAATTAGATCGTTTAATACTTGAGTAATGAATTTAACCAATACTCGCGAATACATAACATCAAGGCAATTTAATCCATCAAAGAAGATGGGTCAAAATTTTCTCATAAATGAGAATATCTCAAAAAATATTGTTAGTTCTATAGATTTTCACAATGTTGATTTAGTGATTGAAATCGGTCCTGGTCTAGCTGCTCTTACTGATCATCTAGTAGATCAAAAATTTGATCTAACGTTAGTAGAATTAGACAAAAGATTAAATGAATTTTTAAATAAGAGATTTAAAGAAAAGAAAATAACTATTATTAATCAAGATGTTCTAAGAACAGACTTTAATGAGTTAATAAAAGGATACAAAAATCCTATTATTGTTTCAAATTTACCTTATTCAATAAGTTCGTTAGTTGTATTGAAATTTTTAAAGTGTGAAGAAATTAATAATTTTTATTGCATGTTGCAGGAAGAAATGGTTGATAGAATAACAGCACCAGTTAAAACTAAAAAATATAATGCGTTCACTGCTCTAATTTCGTATTATTGTGATGTTAAAAGAACTATGAGTATATCAGCTAATAATTTCTATCCAGCACCTGACGTTGGTTCTTGCTTTATTTCTATTAAAAAAAATCAAAAAAAATACAACGAAGAATTTGATAAATTTCTAAGATTATGTTTTTTAAACCGCAGAAAAACAATGATTAATAATTTGAAATCAAAATATGATAATAAAATTATTACTAATTCATTAAGTAAACTAAATATTAGTTTAATGATAAGAAGTGAAGAGTTATCCCCTGAACAATTATTTAATTTATTTAGCGAGATAGAAAAACAAAATGGTTAAAGCTTATTCAAAAGTAAATTTAATTTTAAAAGTCTATAAGAAAAAACAAACAGAAAGCAAACACAAAATTAAGAGTTTGTTTCTTTTAAATAAAACATTTTACGATGAAATAGATATTGTAAAATCAAACAAATTATCAATTTCATATTATTTAGAATCTAAAAAAACAGCATTAAAAGATTGTTTGGTTAAGAAAGCGTTATTTTATTTAAAAAATAAGTTTCAAGTTTCTACTAACTACTCTATCAAAATAACTAAAAAAATTAACATTATGTCTGGTCTTGGTGGTGGTTCATCTGACGCTGCTTCAGTAATTTTATATGTTTTAAAAGATAAAAAAATTCCAATTTCAAAATTAAACATGAAAGAGATTGCACTTCAATTAGGAAGTGATATTCCGTTCTTCTTATCTAAGACTAATGCAGCTGTTGTTTCTGGATATGGTGAGAAAGTTAAAGAAATCAAAATACCAAAATTGAATTACAAAGTTAATTTAACAAATATAAAAGTTTCGACAAAAATTGTATTTGATGCATTAGTAAAAGACAAAGAATATTCTTCAAAAGTTAATTTCGATAAATGCTTAAATTCTTTATTAAATAAAAAGTTTAACAATCATTATATATATAATGATTTACAAACATATATTTTCAAAGTTTCAAATAAGATTTCAAAAAAATTTAATGAAATAAAAACAAATAATAAAATTATTTGTGGAGCTGGAGGAAGTATATTGTTGCTTAATTATGTCTATACAAAAAATTAGAACAAGATATGCACCATCTCCTACTGGCTTCTTCCACGTAGGTGGTGCGAGAACTGCGTTATTTAATTATTTATATGCTAAGCACTGTAATGGTGAATTTATTGTGCGTATAGAAGACACAGATCAAGAAAGAAATGTTGAGGGTGGGATTGATTCTCAATTAAACAATCTTGAATGATTAAAAATTAAATATGATGAATCGATTAGAAACCCAGGAAAATACGGACCATATATTCAAACTCAAAAACTAGATAGATATAAAGAATTAGCAAATAAACTTCTTGAAGAAGGCAAAGCATATTATTGTTTTTGTACAAAAGAAGAATTGGAACTTCAAAGAGAATTAGCTTTAAAAAACAATCAAACACCTAAATACAACCGTAAGTGTTTGTACTTAACTAAAGAAGAAATACAACAAAAACTTGATCAAGGTATTCCTCACGTCATTCGTTTAAAAATTCAAGACAATGTAAATATTGAATGGGATGATTTGGTAAGAGGACATATGTGTGTTCCTACATCAGCTTTAACTGACCCAGTTATTTTAAAATCTAATGGTATTCCTATGTACAACTTCGCTGTTGTAATTGATGATTATGATATGGATATTACACATGTATTAAGAGGAGAAGAACACTTGTCTAATACGCCTTATCAAATTGCCATTAAACAAGCATTAGGCTTTGATACAAAAGAAATTAAATATGGTCACTTATCAATCATTATTGACGAAACAGGAAAAAAACTTTCTAAAAGAAATAAAACTCTAAAGCAATTTATAGAAGATTACAAAACAATGGGTTTTTTGCCAGAAGCAATTACCAACTTCCTTGCTTTATTAGGTTGAAGTTCTAAATCAAACCACGAAATAATGACAACAGATGAAATAGCTAAAGAATTTGATTTTGATAGAATTTCAAAAGCACCTGCTTTCTTCGATTTCAAAAAAATGTTATGAATTTCGAATTCATATTTTAAAAAGATGGATGACAAACAATATTTAGATTTTGTTAAAAAGTTTGTAACTATTGATTCATCATTGTTTCCTAATCAATTTGACAATGTTCTTTTAACTTTTAAACAACAAATTTCTTATGCACAAGAAATCGACAATTTAATTAAAGACACTTTTTTAGGTGGAGTTGAAAACTTATCTTCTGAGTTAGTTGAAGTAACTAAAATTGAATATTTTAAAAAATGTGTTTCAACATTTAAAGAAGTTTTAAATAAAACCAATGAAATAACTTTTGAGAATGCTAACGGTATTGTTAATGAAGTAAAACAATTGTCTGGATTAAAAGGAAAAGAATTATATTTGCCAATGAGAGTTGCAACCATCGGTAAAGAACACGGTCCAGAAATGAATAAAATATTAACAATAGTTGGTAAAGAAAAAATTCTTTCTAATATTGATAAATTACTAAAGTAATATGAAACTACAAAAAACATCTTCATTTATAAAAGATCCAATTCACAGTGAAATTAATTTTTCAAGTCAAGATGCATGACTTAAAGAATTGATCAACACTAAAGAATTTCAAAGATTAAACAGAATTAGACAATTAGGAATGTCTTATTTAATTTTTCCATCCGCTACCCATACAAGATTCTCTCATTCTTTGGGCACATATGAAACTGCAAGAAAATTTATTGATAACTTGAACATTAAAAACTTAACTCTAAAGAAAAGAAAAACTATTCTTGCTGCAGCTTTATTACATGATATCGGACATGGTCCAAATTCACATGCATTTGAAAAATATACTAATATTTCTCACGAGACATACACTAAAGCAATAATTGGAACAAAAGGGACAAATATTTACAAAATCTTAGTTAAGAATGGAGTTAATCCAAAAGATGTTGTTGCTGTTTTAGATAAGAAAAATAAAAATGAATGAATGAATAGCTTAGTAAGTAGTCAAATCGACGCAGACAGAATCGATTACCTACAAAGAGATTCACATTATACTGGTGCAACATATGGTGAAATCGATGCATCTATGATTGCTAAACGTGCAATGTTTATGAACAACCAAATAGTTTTTTCAACTAAAGCAATCTCCACGATTGAAAACCTTTTAGTTGGTAGATTCCACATGTACGAGCAAGTATATGAGAACATCCACACTATTGCTAACGAATGAATTATTCAACAAGTAATGTCTAGAGTTAAAGAACTATATAAGATGGGTTACAAATTTATTGACCACAATAATATGCTTGAGTTTTTTAAACCATGATTAGACGACAAACAATTCACAATAGATGAATTTTTAAGACTAGATGATTGAAATTTTAGTTGTTTACTTGATTCATTAAAATATGAAGTTGATCCTGTTCTTAGACTTTTACTTTCTGAAAGAGACACTAAGGATAAATTTATTTGTTTAGACTACACAAAAAAAGCACACCAGAAAGCATTAGCTAAAGCTAAATCATTACATTTACCTATTAAATACAATGTAGATGTAATTAAACACAAAGCGATTTGTTTGTATCATCCGAATAAACAACCAATTAAAATCTACAACTCAATAACAAATAAAATTCAAAACTTTGACGAGCTAAGTAATTTGGTTCAAAAAGATCAATTTATTAAGAAAGAAAGAACATTATTAATATTAAATATTAAATTAATGTAAAAATAAAGGTTTTTAATACTATAAATATATTAATTTATTTAGAAAGCGAATTTAAAAGATGGATAAACACATTAACGAAATTGCTTACGAAATCGCAAAAGAGGAATACAAAAACCAAGTATTCTCTTTTGATGATTTATGAAGCAAATTAGTAAAACACATTAAAGTTCCTTCAAAAGAACAAGCAACTCTTAAAGGTGAATTGTATTCTGAAATCATCCAAGACACAAACTTCTTATATTCAGGAAAACAAAACTGAAGATTAAGAGAATTTGTTACTCAAGATGAATTAAAGAAAACATTAGCAAATTCTTTATATGATTTTGATAAATCATTAGCTGAAGAAGATTATGAAGAAATCGATTCATTAACTGAACGTTTTGATGAAGAAACTGGAATGTATTATGATGAAGACGAAGAAGAAGCATTCCAAAATGTTAAAGATGCTGTTGAAGCACAAAGTGAAGAAGAAAACGAATAATTATTAAGGAGAATAAATATGAAAAAAACTGTAAACATTAAATCTATGTTAAAAGAAGCTGCTGCTGGTCACTATGCAATAGCCCACATTAACATTAACAACATGGAATGAATTAAAGGAGCATTATCTGCTGCTAAGGAAACTAACACTCCAATTATTTTAGGTGTATCTGAAGGTGCTGCTAAATACATGTGTGGTTTTAAAAATATCGTTGATATGGTAAACAACATGATAACTGCTATGGGAGTAACTCAACCAGTTGCTGTTCACTTAGACCATGGATCATATGAAGGAGCTATGGCTGCATTAAAAGCAGGTTTTAGTTCAGTAATGTTTGATGGCTCTCATTTACCATTTAATGAAAACATTAAGAAACTTAAAAAAGTTTTAGCTGCTGCTAAAAGACGTGGTGCATCTGTTGAAGCTGAAGTAGGTTCAATTGGTGGTCAAGAAGATGGTGTTGTAGGTAGTGGTGAATTAGCTGATGTAGGACAATGTGAAACTATTTCTAAATTACCAATTAGCTGTTTAGCTGCTGGTATTGGAAACATTCATGGTATTTATCCATCTAACTGAAAAGGATTAAACTTTAAACGTTTAAGTGAAATCACAAGAGTATGTAAAAATAAACCATTAGTTTTACATGGTGGAACAGGAATTCCAACTGATCAAATTAAACAAGCTATTTCTTTAGGTGTTGCTAAGATTAATGTAAACACTGAATGTCAATTAGCTTTTGCTAAAGCAACAAGAGAATATATTGAACAAAAGAAAGACCTTGATACTAAAGGAAAAGGATTTGATCCTCGTAAATTATTAAAACCAGGTACTGAAGCAATCAAGAACATGGTAATTGAAAAATTCACTATCTTCGGTTGCAAAGGAAAAGCTTAATGCTTTTCTTTTTTATTCATAGATAAATTATGGGATTATCTGCAGGAATAGTAGGATTACCTAACGTTGGTAAATCAACTTTATTTAACACAATAACAAATTTGCAAGTAGAAGCTGCAAATTACCCATTTGCTACTATTAATCCAAATGTTGGTATAGTTAAAGTTCCTGATGAAAGATTAGAAAAATTAGGTGCAATTATTAATCCTGATAAATTAACTCATGCAATTTGCACATTTGTTGATATTGCTGGTTTAGTTAAGGGAGCATCTAAAGGTGAAGGATTAGGAAATCAATTCTTATCTAACATTAGAGAAGTTGATGCTATTTGTCATGTTGTTAGATGTTTTGATGACAAAAGCATCAACCATGTATATGATTCTGTTGATCCTATAAGAGACATGGAAGTTATCAACTTAGAGTTAATCTTAGCTGATTTGCAAACACTTGAAAAAAGATTTACTCATATAGTGGCTAAATCCAAGTCTGGTGATAAACAAGCTGCTATCGAAGAATCGGCTGTTAGAAAAGTGCTAGAAGCGCTTAAAGCAAACAAATTTGCTAAAACTGTTGAGTTAACGGACGAAGAAAAGAAATTTATTAAAAACTACAATTTATTAACTATTAAACCGGTTTTATATATTGCTAATGTTAATGAAGCTGATATTAGCAATCCAGAAGCAAACCCACATTATTTAAAACTTAAGAATAAAATTGCAGAAACAGACAACTCATTAATTATTCCTATATCAGTTAGTCTTGAATACGAAATATCAAGATTAACAGGTGACGACAAAAAAATGTTTATGGAAGATATGAACATTAAAACTCCTGGTCTTGATCGTTTAATTCAAGCGACTTATAAATTATTAAATTTAAGAACGTTTTTTACTTTTGGTAAATCAGAAACTAGAGCATGAACATTTATTAATGGTATGACAGCTCCCGAATGCGCTGGAGTAATCCACTCTGATTTTCAAAGAGGATTTATTAAAGCTGAAATTTATGACTGCAATGATATGTTTGAATACAAATCAGAAACCGCTTTAAGAGAAAAAGGAAAAATTAGAATGGAAGGTAAAGAATACGTCATGAAAGACGGGGATGTTTGCTTATTTAAATTTAATGTTTAATTTCTTCATAAAGTTATGTATTTTATTTAAATATTAAATAAAATATTATGGGGAGATTATCAATGACTAGAAAAAATATTAAAAAACAATGTTTGTTACTTATCGGTTCTCAATACGGAGATGAAGGTAAAGGAAAATTTGTAGATATTTTATCAGAAGGATATGACTATATAGTTAGATTCCAAGGTGGTGACAACGCAGGCCACTCAATCGTTATAGGCGGAAAGAAATATAAATTAAGATTAATTCCATCTGGAATTTTTAAAAAAGATAAAAAAGTAGTTATTGGTCACGGTGTAGTTGTTAACCCAAAGACTTTATTAAATGAAATTGAATATTTAAAACAAAATGGCTTTTCTGTAAAAGGAAGATTATTTGTAGCTGATCGTGCTCATGTTATTTTAGATTATCATAGACAAATAGATAAATACCAAGAAGATTTGAAAGGAGACCAAAAAGTAGGAACTACTTTATGTGGTATCGGTCCTTGTTATTCAGATAAGATTCAACGTGTAGGTATCAGAATTGCTGATTTATTAAATAAAAAAGAATTAGAAAATAGAATTGCTTTGTCTTTTAAGACAAAAATTGATTTATTACCTAAATTAGGATACAAGATGTCTGATGCTAAGAAAATAGCAGAAGAATACTACAAAATAGGTCTAAAAATTAAACCTTATATCTCAAATACAATTGATTTATTAAATGATGCATATAGAGCTGGTAAGAAAATCTTATTTGAAGGTGCTCAAGGGTCATTCTTAGACATTGATATGGGTACATATCCATATGTTACTTCTTCATCTACAATTGCTGGTGTATCAAGTGGTAGCGGTATCAGTTTAACTAAAGTTAACGATGTATTAGGAATCGTTAAAGCTTATACATCAAGAGTTGGTGAAGGACCATTTGTTTGTGAAATTTTTGGCCCTATGGCAAAGAAGATTAGAGATGCTGGTGGAGAATATGGAACTGTAACTAAACGTCCAAGAAGAATTGGATGATTAGACCTAGTAATGTTAAGATATGCAGTAAATGTTGTAGGTATTACTGAAATCGCTTTAACATTAGTTGATGTATTATCTGGGCTAAAAGAAATCAAAGTATGTATTGGATATAAATACAAAGGTAAAACTATTAATGAAATTCTTCCAGACAACACAGAATATGCTAAGTGTAAACCAATCTATAAAACATTTAAAGGATGAAAAGAAGATATCAGCAAAATTAAAAAATATGCAGATCTTCCAGCAAACTGTAAGAAATATGTTGAATACATTTCAAAAGTAGTTGAAACTCCTATAGCATTTGTTTCTGTGGGTAACGACAGAACCCAAACAATATTAAAACAAACAATTTTAAAATAATATGGCAAAATTAAACGCATTTAATAGACAAAAAGGTTGAATTGAAGTAATCTGCGGCCCGATGTTTGCAGGTAAATCAGAAGAATTACTTCGTAAAATGAATAGACTTAAATATGCCGAAGTTGATTACTTAATTTTTAAACCTGTTATAGATACTAGAACAAAGAATTCAGTTAAATCTAGAGATGGTAGGGAACTAAAGGCAATAAATGTTAAAAATTCAAAAGACATCATTAAGCATATTAAAAGTCTTAAAGATAAACCGCAAGTAATTGCTATTGATGAAATCCAATTCTTTGACGACGAATTACCGCAAGTATGTAATTATCTAGCTGATCACGGTTTTATTATCTATGCTGCAGGATTAGATAGCGATTTTAGAGGTGTTCCTTTTAAAAATACTGCAAGCTTACTAGCGACAGCTGAGAATGTTATTAAACTGACCGCCATTTGTACTGAGTGCGGGGCCCCAGCTACTAGAACGCAAAAATTAATTAATGGTAAACCAGCCCCTTTTGATTCACCAAGAATTGTAGTTGGTAATGTTGAAACTTATACAGCTAGATGCAGACATCATCATGAAGTAAGGGGTGCGCCTAAAATTGAAGATTAAGGTTGCAACAAAAAATCATTCATCCTAAAATAAATTTTGCTATGTAATTGATTAGTGTATAATTTCTAAATAAGGTGAGCGAAATGAAGTAAAGAAATTTTTTTAGGATTGCCGCTATTGGGTTGGTATCTTTAGCTACCGCTTCTTTTTCGATATTAAATTCTAGTTGTTGCAATAGCAACAAACAAAATACTAATAATCGACTTGCAAAGTGTTTTTCTGATGATCAATTGCAATCAGTAGTATATAGAGATCAGTATTTTGCTGTATCAAATATTAAAGATAACATTTCTTTTAATTGGTGTTCACCAGTTAAATGGGATGTAACTTATTTTGATTCAAAAAGGAACGAGGCCAAAGTTATTTGACCAAAAACAACTGTTAATTATGAAATGACAGGTGCTGTATTAGGCAATCAAGACAATGTATCAAAACTTTTGTTTAGTGTCAATGGTGCAAACGAAGATAATTTGGTAAAATATTTTACTCAGAAAAAAGGGCCAAACCCATCAACTCTAGCAGAAATGTATGATTATTCAGTTAGTAAATATGACCCAATTTTTTCTGCCAACAACCCATAAATGTTATTTCTATAATGAAAAAATACCATGCAACTGATGAAAATTCTGATTACCAAAAACTAATGAAATCAATAATTTCAACAAAATTAAAATATGAAGGTAAAACCGAAAAAGACATCGAAGATGAAATTTCAAACTATATAAATGCATGAGGGTTAGTAAATGATGGAAAATTCTTTTTAGGTGATATATCTTCGATAATAATAAAACTTGTTGAGTCTGGAATTCTTTGGGCTTGTTTTGAAATTGCGCAAATCAATATATCTGATAGATATTTTCGAGTAGGGACTGATCTTGATAGAATTGCTCAACTTGCAAGAAACATTGAGAATTCAAATGAACTAATTAGACACAACGAAGAATTGCAGAACACATTATTAATTGAACAGAGGGAATTATCCGATCAAATTCATATATTAGAAAATGCAGATCCTTCAAAAAAAGACGAGTTAGAAGATGCGCTAAAAAATCTTAAAGAACAATTAGAAGTTGCATCTAAAACCAAGGAACAAGCAGGAAAGAATTTAACAGATATTAAAACAAAAATTTTAAATGATGAAGAACAAGCTTCTAAATTAATAAAAGCAAAACAAAAAGAAATTAAGAATCTTAAAGATACAATTAACAAATTAGATGGCGAAATTAATTCTTTTAATGAAGATACTCGTAATCAAATTAAATGATTCGATGATGCATTTAACAATCTTGCCATGTCTTTTGATACAACTGAAGCATATAGAAGTATATGATTAAGCGAAACAGTTGATCTAAAAGTTACCTCAAGTTTTTTTCCTTCAACAATTAAACTTTCAAAAACAGACTTATTCATTAATTATTTAGACAGATTTGCAGATTATTGAATAAATAATCCAATCAGCGAAGAATGAGAATATCTTTTTGATTATTCTGATGATTACGAGCTTTATCAACACGTAGGATGAAACGAAATATTCGGCCACAATACACCTGAAGAGGGACAAATTTTTAGCCCAAAAAGTTTTAAAGAAGAACTAATCAAATATAGAAACCTTCCTCGAGCTAAAAAATATGATGTTGCTACAAGGTTTTATGATATGGCAGATGCTACAGACGCAGAATCAGGAGAATTTATGATGCAATCGCAAGATTATCTGATTGAGCGTATTACAGATCCGGTACATTCTTTACCAGAAGAAGGTAGAGTTATTTACACAAACGATTACAACATTACTCTTACTCGCGATACTATGAAACAGGCTAGAGGTTACTCACAAAAACAAATAGATAGAATTGCAAAACAAATTGAAGACAACAGAAAGGATCGTGACGCATATAAAAAAGAAAGGGAACAGGAACTTAGTGAGTTAACAAAAGAGCATGACGCCAAAGTAAAACCGCTTAAAGAAGAATTACAAACAAAACAACAAGAGTTTGAAGACCTTAAAAACGAATGGACTTCAACTTTAGATAACGACATGAAACAATATGAAGTAGCATCTAAAGAATGAGAGGATGCTTCTGGTGTTGAAGAAATTTTATCTGATACTAAAGATTCTGTTGAAAATGAGCTTGAAATCATTAAAGACGAAACCCCAGAATCTATTGCACAAAAAATAGCGGACGGAAGAGAGAGATTGGCTAATATTGAAACAAGAACTCACGAAATACAAGAGGATATTGCAAACGAAAGATCTCAATGCCAAACAGCCGAACAAGAAAGAATAAGAGTTGAAGAAGACGCAAATAAGATATCTGATGGATTAGAAAAATGCGAAGCTTTGGTTAAGATTCTTGGTGGTATAATGCTTGTGTTTATGGTCGCTGATATTCTTACATCTTGAATCGATGTAATGAACGAAAGCGCTCTACCAAACTTTAGTTGAAACAACTAAAAAATTATTTAATTTTTTTAATATGATTCTTAATTTTTGAAGAGATATCAGAGTCTCTTAATGCCATATCAATTGTAGCTATTACGTAGCCTTCTTTTGACCCGATATCATATCTTGTACCATTAAAGTTACATGCAGATACCTTTTTCTTTTTAGCTAGTTTTTGGATAGCATCAGTTAGTTGAATTTCACCAGATTTATCTGGTTTAGTAGTAGATAAAGCATTAAATATATCTTTAGTTAATACATATCTACCTAATACTGCAAAGTTTGATGGTGCATCTTCTACATTTGGCTTTTCAACTAATGATTCAACTTTAATAATGTTCTTCTTAGTGGCAGCAGGGTTAACGGGTTTAATAATACCGTATTTAGAGACATCGTGTCTTGCAACCTTTTGGACGCCAACTATAGAATTGTTTGTTTTTGTATATGCATCAATACATTGTTGCAATGCTGGTTTAGAATTTTTAGGCGTGTAAACAAAGTCATCACCTAATAAAACAGCAAAAGGTTCATCACCCACAAAGACTTTTGCCATTCTAATAGCATCTCCTAATCCGTTAGGCTCTTTTTGTCTAATAAAGTGAACGTTAACAGCAGTTGATATTTGTTTAACTATCTTATATAGTTCTATTTTGTTTTTTTCTAGTAATCTTCTTTCTAATTCGTAAGAAGTATCAAAGTGGTCAATAATAGAGTTCTTTGAAGAAGAAACAACAATTAAGATTTCTTCAATACCACTATTAATAGCTTCTTGAACAATATGTTGGATTGTGGGTACATTTACTATTGGAAGCATTTCTTTTGGTAATGCTTTAGTAGCTGGTAGGAATCTTGTACCCATTCCAGCGGCAGGAATGACTGCTTTTTTAACTTTTTTCATAATAAATAATTAGTAATATTATATTTATAATATTAAATATCACTATAGTATATTTATGGAAAGAATTTTAATAGTAGGATTGGGGAACTATCCTAAAGAATATAACAACACAAGACATAATGTTGGTTTTAAAACAATAGATAAGTTATGTGAATCATTTAATGTTGAATTATCATTATCAAAATTTAATGGTAAATATGGAGCATTCAATGTTGGGGACAAAACTGTTTATATCGCTAAACCATATACATTAATGAATTTATCTGGAGAATTTGTACAACCATTCATGGATTACTTCAAAATCAGCCCAGAAAACATTATTGTTATATGTGATGATGTTGATACTACTTTTGGTAAGATGAGAGTTAGAAAATCAGGCAGTAGTGGTGGACAAAATGGTTTAAAAAACATTATTAATCGTATTGGAACGGAAGATTTTAAGAGAATCAGGATAGGAATCGGTAGACCAAAATCACCAATGACTATGATTGATCATGTTTTATCAAAATTTACTAAACAAGAGCAAGAAATTCTTGATAAAGTAACAGGCAATGCCAAGAACTTAGTTTCTGAATGGATTAACGGTATTGACTTTGAAAAATTAATGTCAAAATACAATTAAGAGCATAAAAATTATATTTATAATTTTATTTGCTATACTTATTACAATATTTGTTTTAGAAAGAAAGGTTGTCATCAATGAAATACGTTTTAAAAAGAGACGAAAGAAGAGTTAAGTTTAATGAAGAAAAAATTGAAAAAGCTTTAATTAAAGCTGTAAGTGGTACTGGTACTGATATTCCGTTTAGTGAAGTTATTAATGTTAAGAACTCAGTATTAGAAAAAATTAATGCTTTAAGAGAAGAAGATGTTATTAGTGTTGAAGAAATTCAAAACCTAGTTGTTGAAACACTAAGAGATCGTAAACACCCTACATTAGCTCAAGCTTACGACACTTACCGTAGAGAAAGAACTAAACAACGTGAAGTTAAGTCTGACTTAATGAAAACAATTGACAAGATTGGTGTTGAAACTGACCGTGATAACGCAAACGTTGGAAACAATTTTTCAGCAAAATTATTAAGAATTGCTTCTGAAGCAAACAAATGACACATTTTATTATCTGTATTACCAAAGGAAATGGCTAGAGCTCATGAAATTGGTGATTTATACATCCACGACTTAGATTCTTACAACCTTACAGTCAACTGTTTACACATTCCAACTTCAAAATTATTAAGAGAAGGATTTAACACTGGTTATGGTACTATTAATCCTCCTAAACATATTGAAGTAGCTGCGGAATTATTGTGTATTATTCTTCAATCAACTCAAAACGACATGTTTGGTGGTCAATCTCACCCTAACTTCGATAATGACTTAGCACCATTTGTAAAATTAACAAAGCAAGAAATGGTTAAGACTTGTAGAGAAATTGGTGTTCCTGAAGACAAAATTGAAGAATCTTCAAACAAGATGTTATTCAAGAAGTTGCGTCAAGCAATGCAAGCTGTTGTATTTAATTTAAACACAATGCACTCACGTGCAGGAAGTCAAGTTCCATTCTCTTCAATTAACTTAGGTTTACCTGAATCTAAAGAAGCAGCTATGGTTTGTCAAGCTTTCCTAGAAGAATACTTAAAAGGTATGGGTCAAGGTGAACAACCTATTTTCCCTAACATTATTTTTAGAGTTAAAAAAGGTGTTAACAGAGAACCAAACGATCCATATTACTACTTATTCCAATTAGCATGTCACGTTGCTGCTAACAGAATGAACCCTACATTCATGAACATTGATGCAGATTTCAACAAACAATACTATGATCAAGGTATTTTACCTGCAACTATGGGTTGCAGAACATACTTATGTTCAAACGTAAATGGACCTGCAGGTGTAGAAGGTAGAGGAAACAACGCTCCTGCAACTATTAACTTAGTAAGATTAGGTATCTTAGCTAAAGGTGATGTAAACAAATTCTTTGAAATGTTTGATGAAAAGATTGATTTAGCTGAAAAACAATTATTACACCGTTATGAAACTTTAAAGAAATTAAAAGTAAAAGACTTACCATTTGTTGCTGGTCAACATTTAATGAAGGGTAGTGAAAACTTAGGTCCTCAAGATTCAATTGAACCAATTATGAAAAATGGTACTTGAGGTATTGGTTTCATTGGTTTAGCTGAAACATTAAAAGCATTAATTGGTAAACACCACGGTGAATCTAAAGAAGCTCAAGAATTGGGTTTAAAGATTGTCACTCACTTAAGAGAACGTTGTGATGCTTTAACTAAGAAACATAAATTAAACTTTAGTTGTTATGCAACACCGGCAGAAGGTTTATCTGGTAAATTTACTAAGTTAGATCTTAAATTCCTAGGAGAAATTCCATGGATTACAGATAAAGGATTCTATACAAATAGTTACCATGTTCCTGTAGACTTCCCAATTTCAATCGCAGAAAAGATTGCAATTGAAGCGCCATACCACAAACTATGTAATGGTGGACACATTTCATATGTTGAATTTGATGATTATCCATCAGGTGAACAAATTGAAAAAGTTTTACGTTGAGCTTACAGCAATACAAACATCAACTATATGGGTATTAACTTCCACATTCGTTACTGTCGTGAATGTGCAAGAAGAAAAAACGCAGAACGTAGACAACACTGCGACAACTAATTTATGGATAAACAAATTAGACTTGCAGGAATTGCCCCTCAAAGTTTAGTAAACGGACAAGGGATGAGAAAAGTATATTTTTCTCAAGGTTGCACACACCATTGCAAAAATTGTTTTAACCCTGAAACTTGACCATTTGAAGGTGGTCAACTATTTGATATGGATGAATTGCTTGAAAAGCTTTCATTAGAAACATATTTAGATGGTGTTACATTTAGTGGTGGTGATCCATTTATGCAACAAGACAAATTTGCATATATGGCAGAAAAAATCCACAAGATGGGCTTTAACATTTGATCATATACAGGATATACATTTGAAAAATTATTAGAGTTAGCTAAAACAGACAAAAATATTGACACAATGTTAAAGAACATTGATGTTATTGTTGATGGAAGATTTGTACAAGAATTACATGTTGATCATTTAAAATTTCGTGGATCAACTAACCAAAGAATTATTGATGTTCAAAAAAGTTTAGCCACCGGAACCATAGTAGTTTTACCTTATTAAATAATGAACAAAAAGAAAGTTTTGATAATTTCTCCAAATCTTTCACACAAAATTGGGGGGAGAGAAAAATACATAGACAAAATAACTAAAATATTTTTAGAAAACAAATGAGATGTTACAGAAGTTTCTGTATGTTGAGATAAACAAATGATGGTTGCCAAACAATACAACAGCACCAAGATAATATGCACGCAAAGCAAAGCTTTTGAATCTAAATGATTTAATTATTGAAGAAACATTTCAAAAGCTTTTAGAGAAATAGAACAGTTAATATCTTCTAGTAAATATGATTTAGTAATAGATAATGAGTATTTTTCTTATAAAAAAAACTACAACGCCAATAATAGAATTGTCATTCAACACAACGACCCTTCATATTATGATATATGTCTTTCTCATTCTAGAAACAGATTTTTAACAAAACTTATTTTGCCTTTTTTACACGGTTTAAGGTCACCAATAGTATTAAATAAAAACGTTATTTTTTATAACCGTGAAAATAAAGATTATGCATCTTTTAGATTTAACAAACAATACTCTACTCTTCCTAACATCCGTTTGTCACCGGTTTCAACTCAAAAAATATTGAAAAGCAAGTTTATACGTAAAGAAAAAAAGATTGTGTACATAGGAAGAATAGAAAAATCTCAAAAAAATATAAAATTTCTTGTTAATGTAGCTAAATATTTAAAATATCCAATTGATGTTTATGGGGGGGGGTTACTTTCTTATATAAAAAACAAGAAAAACATAAAATATTGTGGAATTATAGATGGAGCAGATGTGTTAAAAACATTTAGTAAATATTTAGCAAGCATTATTGTGTCTAAATTTGAAGGGCTGTGCTTCTCTTGTATAGAATCTTTGTCTTCAGGGACTCCGACAATTGTTAGAGATACTTTCTGTTCTGCTAAAGAATTAACATCAACAGGCCTACTTTTAGACAAAAAACTATCACCAAAACAATGTGCTAAAAGGATAAATGAATATTTAGATAACTTAGATTCTAAAAAAGCCTTTAAAGATTGCCAAGAATTAGCACTAAAGAACTATACAGAAGAAGTTTTCACTAAAAAGTGAAACGACATCATAAAAAATTATGAGCACTATTTACACACATAAAAAAAATTGTGTTAATATATATTATGTAAAATAAAAACTATAGGAGAATTGCAAATGAAAAAAGTTAATGAAGTAACTTATTTAAGCCCATCTGATAATGTATGTCCAGTATGTGGAAGTAGAGACATCCAATCTGTAAGTCGTATTACAGGTTACCTATCTTTAGACGAAAGATTTGGTCCAGGTAAATGTGAAGAAAGAGCTTCACGTGTAAGCCACAACACAGACACTCACGAAAAAATCTACAAATAAGAATTTTTCAAGAAATTAATGTGTAACTAATGTTACACATTTTTTTATTCTTATTTTTTTAGTAAATAATACTTATAGAATAATTAGATATGTTAAAGAAAAATCAAACATCAGTTAGTCCTTCTGAAATTCAAAAGACATTACCTTCTACCACTCAAAAGAAAAGAAGAGAGGCAGGAATAGAAATTTTAAGATTCTTGTTAATAATGACAATTATCTTTTTACACATCCAATATCAAACGGGTGGTTGAAAGTTAGCAATTGCTGTTCCAACTTTTTTGCGATATCTGGTTGATTCACAGTAAGAAGTAACAAATCTAGATTTTTAAAATTCTTCTGTCAATTCATTATTTACATAATTCTTGGTTTAATAATTCAAGGTTGTTTCTACTATTATGGGAACGTCAACTTAAACTTTAATCCATTTGCTCAATTTATGAATTTCCATTGTTTAAGTGATAATATTGTTTCTTGATGATTCTTATATGCAATGTTATTCTTAACATTAGTCACACCATACCTAAATAAATTTATTCAATGAAATAAACAATTTTCATTCTGAGCAATTATTTTCTTAATTGCTATTCTTAACTGTTTGCAAGACTTAGATGAAGTAGTAAAACACCAATATGATATGTTATCTCCATGAAAGATCATGATAGCTATAAGCTATTATTGTGCTGGTGGATGAGTTTCATATTATTGAAGAGATTCAATTAAGAAATATAAATGATATGTATTACCAGCATGTGCAATCTTTGTAGTGTTATATGTGTTAATCGCTAGATACTACACAGATCTTCAAACAACACGATTTAAAAACACAGGATGTGAAATAATTAATGTTCAAACAAGCGATCCTTGTGTATTACACTATATTGCAGCTGTATCATTAATTATCTTATTTGATGCATTACCAGGGTTTATTCAAAGAAACAGATTCTTACCTTTCTTAGGTAAATTACCATTATTCATATATTTATTCCATGGATTAGTAATTCTTTCAATGTGACATTTTGCTCCAAATATTGCTACAGGAAGCGCAGCATTCTATTTCTCGGTATTAGGAATTACTACATTAGCTTCAGCGATATTTGCATATCCTGTTGAAAAAGCAGCATGATACATGAATTATGCAATAACAAACAAGACATTTAAGTTAAATAAAAAAGTTGGGTAATTCCAACTTTTATTTTTTAAATTTTTCTAATTCTTTTTTAACAATTTGTTCATTTGGTTGCTTGTTAAACATCTTATAGTAGTTTCCAAAGCACAACACACCACCATCATTAAAACGATTATCATATTCAGTAGGTAAGTTATCTATCTGTAACAAAAACAATTTATCTTTATGTGGTATAAAGTCTTGAACAGTGATATATACCATCCTACTTCCGTGAACACCAACAGCCATTTTAGGAATAACCTTTGGTACAGGAACAAAATAATTAACAGCTACCTCACTAATATAAATATTATTCTTCTTATATTTAGCTGTTGAGATAAGTTTAGTATTTAGAATAACATCAGTTGCATATTTTGATTTAGATGAATATGCAGCAAACGCTTTATTTGCAAACACCATATCTTGAAAACAAGAGTTGTGTTTAGATGATGATTTAGTTTTTTCAACATATGGTTCTCTAATGAATGATGGCATATTTGCAAAAGGCATTTGCATAACTGAAAAATCAGTTAAGAAAGAATTGATTTGTTCAATTTTGTCTTCTTTAAATTGATCTAAATCATACGACTCATTAGAACGCACTCTATCAAAAGAATAATCAAGATTTTTTGAAGGAGTAAAACTTCCTGTATTTGGACGTTTTATACCTCCAGAAATACTTGCATTTGGGTAGAACACACATGTATATAATCCATTTTTAAACATCTTAAAGAAATCGTTTTCACTTAATAGTTTTACAAATTTTTCTTGAGTTAAAACTGTAAACAACAAACGGAATTGAACTTCATCGTTTCTTTCGCAAGGAAACAAAACATCGAATTCTTCATTATCCATATGAGATGAATCACTGTTCTTATAGAAAGATTTAATTTTGTGAGTGTTCTTAAGTCTGTTTTGATTCTCAAATTCTAATTTAGGTGCAACATTAGATTTAAAAGCAAAGAAGTTATTAATGTTGTAAACGGGGTATGGTCATAACACTGTTGCTGTAACAATTTCTGTTTGCATGTGCCCATTAGAATCACGGTAACTAATAGAAGCAGAAGCTGAATAAGGAACATCTATTCATTCTTGCGCTTTTCTTTTAAACAAAAGAAAAGGATGCTTAAAGATTTGACCTGTTATTAAGTTAACTACAGACCTTTCTTTGTTAATTGGAAAATCAACTAATAATTCGTCTCAAATTGAATTGTTTTGAAGATTAATATTTTTTTCAAAATAAAAATCTTCACAACATTTGTTTAAAACGTTGTCATAAATTTTCTTTGAAGAGAAATAGTTATAAAAACCCTTTAATTGTTCATTTAATAAAGAGTGGTATCTTTGAAACTCTTTATTTAAATCAGTTAATGTTTCGTTTTGTTGTTTAACTTGTTTAGTTAACAAAACAAATGGAAAAATAAAAAAGATAATTAAGAATCATCTTCAAATCTTTTTACAACGGATAGATTTATCTAATTTCCTAATCTTTGCATCTAAATCGTAATAATTGTTTGCTAATTCTTTATTTTTGTTTTTATCAATCTTTAATTCTTTAATTACAAAATCGAAATATTCACTATATGCTTTTTCGGCGGTATTAGTGACTTTATCTAAATCCTCCAATTTAGAACATATAGGAATATTAGCAGACATATAATGCTAAATTACATTTTAAGACTTACGTCTTTTTGTTGTTCGGCAGAAGCATTAAACATAGCCAAGGTATGAAGTTTAAGACTAGCTGCAGGAATACGTCCAGGGAATTGGAAAATTTCTTGGTTGAACTCAGAAACAACAGCATTATATAGTCTACGACTAGCTGCTAATTCTTGTTCTAAGTATTCAGCACTATTCATTAATTGTTTAATAGTTTCAGTTGAACTTAATTTTGGGTATTGTTCAAATGTAGCTAATAATCTACCAAATGAAGTTTCGATTTGGTTATTTACTTCTGTTAAGTTTTCAGAAGTAATTTTCTGACTTCTTAATTTAGTAATATCAGTTAATAAACCTTTTTCGAAATCCATTGATGATTTAGTTGCATCAACTAATTTAACTAAAGTATCACGTCTTTGAGCTAATTGTACTTGGATGCCGCTTGCTCTTTCGTTGATCTTAATTTGTGTTCTATTAAAATAGTTTTTCTTAGTAACCAAGAAAATTGCAAATAGACCAAGTGTGATAATACAAATTAAGATAAATCCTATTTTGTCTCCTGTGCTTGCTTTTGCATTAATTACACCATTTTGTACGTTAGGGTTAAATCCATTAACGCCTTCTACTGGTTGTTCTCTTGTGTCGATTAACATATCTTTCCGCCTTTTTTATATATTTAAATAATTATATATTTAAAAAGGATTAATTTATTTAATAGAAGTTGAATTATAAAACTTATAATTCATATTGTATTTATGGGCAAAAAAGAATTTAAGTTTGAACACAACTATCACACTCATACAATCTATTGTTTCCATGCTGTTAATACTGTTCAAGAAGTTATTATGAACGCTATTAAAAACGGATGAAAAACAATAGGTATTAGTGAACACGCCCCAGTTAAGATTCATCGTAAATTTAGATTAAATTTAAATAATATTGAAGACTACATTCAAGAAATGTCTTTTTATAAAAGAAAATACAAAGATCAAATAACAGTATTATGTGGTTTAGAAGCTGAATACGATGAATCAGCTTTTGAACACTACAACGCGCTAAGACACATGCGTGGAATCGACTACATGATTCTAGGTAACCACAATATGGGTGATCCAAGCGATTGCAAAGAATGAAACGTTAACAGAGTTGATTTAGACCAATATGGTAAACAATTAGAAGACGCTGCTAAATCCGGATTATTCTCATATGTAGCTCATCCAGATATTATTTATCGTTATTACTTAAAATGAGATCAAAAAGCAATAGATTTAGCTAAGAAAATGATTGAAATTTCAATCAAATACGATTTCCCTTTAGGATTTAACTTAAATGGTTTAAGAATGAAATTAGTTGACTTTGATTATCCAACAGATATGTTCTGAAAAATGGTAGCTAAATCTAAAGCTAAAGTTATTATTGAAGCGGATGCTCATGACCCATATACCATGAGTCAAGAGATGGTTGATAAAGGTATCAAATTAGTAAAAGAATGAGGTTTAGAAAAAAACCTTGTTTCAAAACTTAAAATTAAATAAAAAATATTTTTGGTGTTAATATATATTAATAATGCAACAAAAAAGGTTTGTAAATAAAGGCCTTAAAGCGCATAAACTTTATGCTGAAACACCATTATTTAAGGCTGTATTATTAGTAGCGATTCCTGGATTATTGATTTCATTAATGTCAGGAATTTATGTTTTTGCTGACCAACTTTTGTTATCTATTTTAGTTCCTGCTGATCCAATGCATAATTTTAAAAGTATTTATGGAGACATTGCTACACAAGCTAAAATAGAAAATTTATTAGAGCAATTAAACGAATTGCCAGGCAACAACTATTTTTTAGCGGACACGTCTACAATTGTAAAAAGTGCAGTTGCGATTACTTTACCAATAATGGTTGTAATTAATGCTGTTCCTAATATTGCTGCTATTGGTGCTAGTAGTATGTATGGGCAATGTATCGCAAAAGATAACAAACCAAAAGCGTTACAAATTTGAAAATCTACCTTTTATTGTGCTATTGCTATTGGTTTATTATCTTCGATAATATTCTTTTCAATAAACGATAGTTTATTGCATTTAATGTCTGGTAAAGCACCACATTTTGAAAATGCTGGAGACATGACAAAATCAGATTTGGCTATATTAAATGCGTATTTTGAAAGAGCTTACGAGACACAAATTAATTGAAGTCATGAATTCTTAGATATTTTGTCATGAAGTTCAATCTTGAATGTTTTCATTTTATATTTTTCATTCATGGTTCGTGTTGAAGGGAAATTATGATTTGTTACAACTGCAGAAATGTGTTGTAATTTTGTAAACATCATCTTTGATTATGTTTATATTTCTTTATGTCATGCCGGAATGATGGGCGGTGGTTTAGCTACATTAACAGGATGAAGTATCAATGTTGTTGTGTATACAATTTACATTTGATATTTAGGTAAAAAAGGTGAAACTTGAATGAAGTATCGTGATTTATTACCTAAAAACGGTAGTCCTATTTCATATACAATTCTTGTACCAATCATAATTATTGGTTTATCTGTTTTCTTAAGAAACTTTACAAATTCTATTGCAAATGCATGATTTTTAGCAATGCTTGCTAATGTTGCTACAAAAACAGGAGCAGACGCGCAATACTGACAAAGTATATCCGGTATTGTTTGACCAGTAGGTAGTTTATTCTTTTATGCAATTTTTGGTATTGCAGATGGTGTTAGAACATTAGTTGCATACAACTATGGAAGATCGTTCTATTCAAGAATCAGAAGAACATATTGATATGCAACATTAATTTCATTTATTTATGGTGCAGTTATTTACACATGTCTTGCGACTTTCTTAGGAGCGTGATTAATTAACTTATTCCCTAATATGGATCCAGCACAATATACAGATGCAATTAATTACATGAGAATTCAAGTTTTATTTATCCCTGCAGTTGCACTATCTATTGGTGGTTTGTTAATGTTCCAAGCTACAAACCAAATGGCTATGGCAAATTTCATAGCTGTAATGCAAGCAGCCATTACATTCCCAATAGCAGCAGGTGTTATATACCCTATTGCATTAGTTGCTAATGGTCCAATGACATTTGTTATTGCAAACCCATTAAACACAGGATCAGCCGGAATAATTATTACAATAATTTCTCTAATTTATCTATATAAATATTTAGGAAAAACAAGAGTAAAAGTAAAAGTAAACACAAGAGAAGGTTCAAGAGCAATCACTCTTGCCGTTCCATCAAACATTAAAAAGTTATCATATGCTGAAAGAGAGCTTCAAAAATCATTGGGTAACAACAAAATAGCTACAAGCTTACATATGTCTACTCTAATATTTGACGGCAAGAAAAACAGAAAAATCAAATATACTGCCCAAGTGTATAGTTAATATTTTTAAAAGTTTATTTATATATATAATATATAAACAACAAAATGGAATACATTAGTCTATATAGAAAATATAGACCTTCTTCATTTAGTGATGTAGTTGGTCAAAAACCTATCATTAAAACCTTATTGAATTCAATTCAACAAGGCAAGGTTGCTCACGCCTATATTTTCTCAGGATCTAAAGGTATTGGTAAAACTTCTATTGCTAAAATTTTTGCTAAAGCAGTAAATTGTGGTCAATCTAATTCTGGTGATGCTTGCAATCAATGCGAAACGTGTCGCTTAATTGCCAATAATCAAGTAACCGACATAGTTGAACTAGATGCAGCTTCAAATAACGGAGTTGAAGAAGTAAGAAAGCTTATTGAAAGCGTAGCGTTCTTACCTGTTCAACTAAAATACAAAGTTTATATTATCGATGAAGCACACATGTTAACAACATCTGCGTGAAACGCTTTGTTAAAAACAATTGAAGAACCGCCTCATCATGCAATTTTTATTTTTGCAACAACTGAAGTTAATAAAATTCCTGCAACAATCTTATCTAGATGTCAAAACTTTCAATTTGCAAGAATGACAGAAAACGATGCAAACGAAATTATTTCTAGAGTAGTCAAAGCTGAAAACATTAAGATTAATCAAGAATCTATTAGCAAAATAATTCAATTAGGGAACGGATCAGCAAGAGATCTATTGAGTATTCTTGATCAATTGTGTTTATACACAAACAACAATATCACCACTGAATCGATTAATGAAATTTTTGGTTTAGTTGACACTGAAAATAAAATTTCATTCATCAACAAAATTTTAGAAGGTAATTTAAACTCAATTATTGATGAAGTTAACACTTTCTCCGAAAAAGGAATTAACTTTACAATTTTAACTAGCGATATTATTTCAATATTGTTAGATAAATTAATATATTTACAAACGAACAGTTTTGACAGCTTATCCATCTTAAATTCATCAAACATTAATAACATTAATGTAGATCAAAATAAACTTGTTTCTTTAATAAATATTTGACAAAAAATTTATATTCAAATAAAAACAGCAAGTGATGCAAAATCAATTTTCATGATTGGTGTATTTGAAACATTAAATTTAAAAGAAAATGCTACCGCTGTTGTTTCACAATCAAAAGAACAAACGTTACCTAAACAAGAAACTAATGTTGTAACTAAAACAAAAGAACCAAAACCTATTTTTAAATTTTCATTATTCCAACCAAAAAAAGAAAATGGTGAAGAACAAAAACATGAACCAATTAAGCAAAATACAGTTCAACCAAAACAAGAATTATCTCTAAAAGAAATTTTCATGCACATTGCTAAGAATACATCTAAAGCAATTAGAGAAAATACTAATAAGATTATTCAAACAATTAAAAATTACGATGAATTACCAGCTTGTTTTAATCCGCTACTTGCTTCAAAGCAAGTTGTTGTTTCATCAAACAACGGAGTTATTTTATTATTTGAAAACGAAGCAGACGCATTCATGATGAATAAAAACTATTTATCACCTTCATTCCAAAAGCAAATAGTTAACTTCTTTAATCATCCAATGTATTTTGTTGGGTTTACAAAAGAACAAATAAATGATTTAGTAAAAGAATTAAAACAAGATAAATCGGAATTGCCAGATTTAGATTTATCTAAATTAAATTCAATTATTGAAGACAATTCCTCTTTAACTTCACTAGCTAAAAAACTTTTTGGTGGAGGTAACAAATAATGCTTAGAGTATTTAAGTTTATTAAAAGTAAAGCATTAGTTTTTGGAATTATCTCAATAGTTTTTATGACAATGAGTTGTGTTTGTGATCTGTACCAACCAACTTTGTTAACTAACGTAATTACAAACGTAGGATACATCGAGGTTCCACAAGCAGCTGAAGCTGCAGGCATTACAGTAGCACAAGCTTGAGCAAATTTCTGGATGTATATCGGAATAATTGCTGCATTAGCTTGTGGTGGATTACTTTTTGCAGTTGTGGCAATGTTGTCTGCTGCAAAGTCTTCGTTGCTTGCAACACAATATTTAAGAAGTGATTTATATAAGAAAATATTAGGATTCTCATTTTCAAATATTGATCAATTCTCAACAGGTTCTTTAATTACAAGATTAACTAACGATGCATCTAAATTCCAGATGCTAGATCAATTGTGTTTTACTATCTTGATAAGATCACCAATTATGTTTATTGGTGGACTTGCTATGTCATTTAATAACATTAGTTGAAAATATGGTTTAATTGCTGTAGCAATCTGTGTTCTAATGGGTCTTCTTATTTGAGCGTTTGGTAGAAATGTATTTAGAATTTTTGATAAAGCTCAAAAATCATTAGATGACACTAACAGCATTATGAGAGAAAACATTCTTGGAATGAGAGTTGTTAAATCTTTTGGTATTCAAGATGAACAAACAAACAGATTTAGAAAATCAAGCTCAGCTTACAAGAAATATAAAATTAAGGCTCAAATAATAATTATGCCAATTATGTCCGTTGTAACGATGTGTTTACAACTTGGTATCTTATCTGCTTTAATGGTTACTGGATATTTAGCAGATAAAGATCCAACAGTAGTTGCAAAAGTATTTTCTTTTACAAACTTATTAATGATGGTTCTTTCATCTGTTGTAATGGCTGTAGTCGTTGTAGTTCAATTCATTACATCAGAAGCTTCATTAAAGAGAATAATGAAAGTTCTTGATACAAAATCTACTATTGTAGATCCTAAAGATCCAAAACCATTACCAGAAGACTTTACTATTAAATTTAAGAATGTTAACTTTAAATATTCAAAATCAGCTAAAAATCATATTTTAAAAAAAATTAATTTTGAAATTAAACCCGGAGAATTTTTAGGGGTTATTGGTGGTACCGGATCAGGTAAATCTACACTAGTTAACTTAATACCACGTTTATACGATGTTAATAATGGTTCAATTGAAATTGGTGGAATTAATGTAAAGGATATATCACTTAATGATTTAAGAAAAAATATTAGTGTTGTTTTACAAGAAAACAATCTTTTCCAAGGAAACATTAAGGAAAATCTTTTATATGGCGATCAACAAGCAACAGATAAAGAATTAATTAGGGCTTGTGAAAATGCGTGTGCATGAGATTTCGTAAGCAAATTTAAAGAAAAATTAGAATATCCAGTAGATCAAAGAGGTAGAAACTTTTCTGGTGGTCAAAAACAAAGATTATGTATAGCAAGAGCTCTTGTACGTAAACCTAAAATTTTTATAATGGATGATTCTACAAGTGCATTAGACTTAATCACAGAAGCTAAAGTCCAAGAAAATATTAGAACTAACTATAAAAACGTAACGACAATTGTAGTTAGTCAACGTGTTGCCTCAATTAAGAATGCAAACAAAATTATCGTAATGGATAACGGTCAAATTTCTGGTATAGGTTCGCATGAACAATTATTAAAAACAAGTCTTACTTATAGAAACATTGTCAGATCACAATTAGGAGAGGAGGGATTAAAGTAATATGCCACCAATGATGATAAATGCCGGGCCTAAAGCAAAATTCAGAAAAGGCTCTATAAAAAAACTTTGATCTTACTTCTCTAAATACAAATTAGTAATATTTGTTGCTGTAATTATTTCTATAATTGCAGGAGGACTAAGTGCCGTTTCAATTTACTTATATGGGTTGCTTTATGACTGGCTAACTGAAAAAATGACTCAAGCGGGTCAAAACTCCTCATTAGTACAAGGCTTCTCAGCATTTATTTATACTTGTATTGGTTTGTTGTTTTCATATTTATTAAGTAACATTTTCAATTGATTAGCAACAGTTTTTATTATGAAGTCTGCTGAAAGGGGAACTTATCATTTAAGAACTTCAATTTTTAGAAAACTTCATAAATTACCAATCAAATTCTTTGATCAAACACCATCAGGAGACATTATTAGTAGAACGGCTAACGATGTTGATAACATTTCTTCGTTTATTGCTCAATATATAGGTAACTGTATATTCTGAATGTGTAGTATTATCTCAATCGGACTATTAATGTTCTTAACAAACTGAGCATTAAGTTTAATTATTTTATGTATCTATCCATTAGTTGCTTTAATCAATACATTTATTATTAAAAAACTTAAACCATATTTCGTAAAACAACAAAAGAGTTTAGGCGATTTAAATGGATTCGCCGAAGAATATATTTCAGGAACAAGAATTATAAGTTTATTTCAAATGGAAGAAAAAACAAAGATTAACTTCGACAAATTGAACGAAAAACTTACAAAAAACTCTATTGTTGCAAACGGTATTGCAAATGTAATGATGCCATTAAACATGTTCTTTAATAATTTATCATTTGTTTTACTATCTGCATGAGGTATGACATTCATTTTAAATGGATGAATTGACAAGGATTGAGGAGTTCTAAATATTGAAAACAACATTACATTACTTGTAATGTTTACAATGTTTGCAAGAAACTTAACAAATCCATTGAATCAATTAATATCAACAATGGGTCAATTTATGTTGTGTATGGCTTCAGCTGATAGAATTTTCCAGATCTTAGAACAAGAAGAAGAAAAAGATCCAGCTCACGCTATAAAACTTAATAAGGAAAAAATAATTGGTAAAGTAGAAGCTAAAAAAATGGATTTTAGTTATGTTCCTAAAAAACCAATTCTTAAAAACATCAACTTTATTGCAACACCAGGAACCATTACTGCTTTAGTTGGTCCTACGGGTGCAGGTAAAACAACAATAGTTAATTTGATTACTAAATTCTATGACATTAATGCTGGGGATCTTTTAATTGACGATAAACCAATTAAAAATATTAATCGTACAAGTCTAAGAGAAAACATTACCATGGTTCTTCAAGACACATATTTATTCGGCACATCAATTTATGAAAACATTAGATACGGAAGATTAGATGCAACTAAAAAAGAAATTATTAATGCCGCTAAATTAGCAAATTGTCATGATTTCATCATGAAATTACCAAGAGGATATGACACAATATTATCTGATAACGGAGACAACTTATCTCAAGGACAAAGACAATTATTAGCTATTGCAAGAGCATTCTTGGCGGGTTCTAAAATTGTTATTTTAGATGAAGCTACTTCTTCAATTGACACAAAAACTGAAATTCAAATTCAGTTAGCTATGGAAAAATTAATTAAAAACAGAACTACATTTATGATTGCTCACAGATTATCAACAATCAAAAACGCCGACAATATACTAGTAATTAATCACGGTCAAATAGTTGAACATGGAAAACACAAACAACTAATTAGCAGAAAAGGTTTTTATTATGATTTATATATGTCTCAATTTAGAGGAAACCAAATTTAAAAAACAACAGATTTACTTCGAGGTAAAATCAGATAAGAGAAAAATGGTCAATCCTTGATTGCTAAAAATCTTATTATTTTGTTGTAGTTGTTATAAATAAAAGGAAAGAAAACAAAACATAAATTTCATATGTTGTTTATAATTTTTGGTGTAAATTAATGTGTACACATCTTGACAGATTCTAACACTTTAAATTCACAATCCAGTTGACTTTGTTTTCGTTTTGTTTGGCGGCACACAAAGCATAACAAAATTAGACGATTCCTTAGTAGTAATATAAATTCAATTAACAACACGCTTTTAATACTTGGACATATAATATAGATATGAAATGCATAAAGATTTTTTTAATATTTATACTTAATTTTTTCATTTTAAGTAATACTAATTTTTTAGTTATAGCATCAAACAATGTAAATAATTTTGGGTTTGGATTATCAGCAAGGCCAACATTTATCTTTAAGGATGATTCTGATAGATATATTTCCATCCCTTCTTTCGAAGTTATTGATCAAAATACAATTGATGATAAATATAACATTGGTGTTGATACAATATCTTGCAATGTAGAATTATTGTCTCAAGATATTTCTCTATTTTTAACAATATTTGCAAAAACAGAAGAAAGTTTAAGAGCAAAATTAGAAACATTTCCTAATTACACAGCATCTATTGAACAAATTTTAAGTGTGTTATCATACACAGAAAAAACATCTCCGCTTCAACTTTCCCTTTTATCTAAATCAACTTTTTCTGATCTAAAATTAAAATTTAGAGGAAGCATTTCCGGATATGAATACGACAAAGATTACTTTCCGTTTTTAGTGAAAAAACGTTTTGTTCACTCTTTTGATCAGAATGTTGATTTAAATTCATCCTTTGCCAGTCTAACAAGTGATGGCATATCTTTTAGTTTCTCTTGAGATATAAAGGACTTTGATAAATGAGATTTCTTTGGTAATTGAAAAACAGAGGAAGAAAAAAAAGCAGAACTAAAAAGCGCTGAACCAAATTTTTCACTATCCTTTACATTACACAATGTTTCATATGATAATATATTGGTACAATATGTTCCCAATTTTCTTAGTCCTGATGGCAAAATAGGTGTTTCCGATCACTTGTTATTACTTTTAGATTCTTCTACAATACAAGAACAAAAATTTTATCTTGATGATTTTCGCTTTTCATTAGCTTCAGAAACTTCTTTTGACGAGATAAACCATAGATTTTCTATTCCTACAACAACACACAAATTTAGTTTTAAAAAACCATATACATTTCAAAATTTAGTATATTATCCGTTATCATCTACCGAAGTCCCTTCAATAACAGATATCTCCTTAAAAGTTAATAAGTATAATTTTAATGATCAAGGAATACTTGTTCCAAACGAAAATTTTTCAGCATGGGATATATTTAATCATAAAAACCTTAGTCCTTTAGAAATTGGCCGGTTATTATCAGCTAATTATCAATCTTCAAGTATTAAACCTTTTTTAAATTATTCCGGATCAATTAATATGAAGACCAACTATTATGGAGATATTTTTAGCAGAGAAGGTTTTGTTGATCCAGAATTTTCTTGTTCCTTTGATGGTGATGGTCAGTGCGTTGGAGTGTTGATTAATTTAAAAGCATGAAAAACCCACGACACATGAACAGAAAATGGTGTTTCTTATTTTTATGAAGATCATACAAAATATATTGATATAAGTTGATGATATATGGTTGGGATCAAAAATAAAATAAACATTTCTAGAACAAGAATTTTTATTTCGCTATGTTAAATATGAAGAGAAAAAGAATATTTTCACTAATTTTGTTATCACCATTATTGTGACTTTTTAATCAGTCTATTTTATCTATTTATTTTCCTAATAAATTAGATTTAAAAGAAAATATTGTATTTAAAATTTCAGGTAATCAAACACTTCAATTCACTCAAAATTTAGCAATTGACAAAAAAGAAGAAAAATCATCTAAATACTACAATCACATCAATTTTCAAATAAAAAATGATACAGAATGAAATATATTTTTGTATTTTTCTATAAAAGATCTTAATTCATTGAAAAACTTTCTAATGGAACAAAAAAATTATTCGTCATCAATACTTTCAATTAAAGATTTTTTACAAAATCAAAATTTTATTTATTTGATTGATTCATACGGCAACCAACTTGATTTTATTGACTGTTCTTTAAAAAAATCACATATCATTAATAATGATGAGGATGCTGATATTCATGAATATAATTATAAAATGTCAATTCAAAACTCTTTTTTATATGACCAAAACCAAAACATTTCAATAAACTACTTATATACCGATTATCTTTCGGAATATACTTCGTTTGTTTTCACATTTCCTTTTTCGTTACAAGATTTATACCTTACTTACGTCCCTACTTTTGGTCTTATATCTTCTCACTTTCAATTATCATTAAACAATATTAGCAAAAAACGAAAAACAACTTTTAGTTCAACAACATTATCATTATCAGATAATTCTGTTCAACCAGAAATGATAAATGTGTATGAAGAAAATTTTGATGAAAATATGATTTTAAATTTTGACGATTTATCAAAAAACTCAATAAATTCTTATCAAAAAGTTCCAATAATTAGCATTTTTTCTAATAAATTTAAAAAAAATTATTTAGACGATTCAAATGAGCAAAAAATTGGAGATTTATTTTTTACACCATCAGATGATTGAATAGAAATTTATTTTTCGAATTTAGAAATACTGTGGTTTGATGGGCATAAATCATCAGATGAAGAATGCGAAAAATTGTTTCAAACAGATTTTTTTGGTTTTACTGCTCAACTTTCTTTTGATTATTGATATAGAGATAATTATGAAACAAATTGAACTAATGGCAATATAGATGAAAAAGAAAGCTATAAACCTATTGAATTCAAAGAAATATATAATAATAACGAGAAAATAATAGGATATAAAATTCGTGTTCAAAAATGGATTCCTAGTTTAACTTGGTATGAGGGAACGAACTTTTATTACTATCGTGATTATACACATACATATCTTTTTGATTGATCAATAGTTAAAAACGGAAAAAAAATAGGGGTAATTTCTTCATTTAAAGCAATATTTACATGTCAGAGCGATAACACCACTATATAACGAAAAAATCTCAATTAATCAACCCGTTTTCTCTAAGAAATTCTTGTATTTTATCTGACTCTTCTTTAGTATCAATATTTTTTAAAAAAACTGAACCCCTTTTTTCTGGTGTATATGCTCCAACGTTTTCAAAGGTGTTTTTGCAATTAAAATTAAAATGTTTTTGGGAACAATTAAAATTTATTATTTGAACTTGTGTACAATTATTAAAAGATAAATCTGAAAAAATTACATCATTAAATTCAAGAAGATAAATGGAACTACATCCATCAAAACAATTTTTCCCAAATTCAGTTAAAGTTTTTGGGAAAGACACACTCTTTAGATGACGGCATCCTAAAAATGCATTATCTTCAATACTTAATGTGTTAAAACAGCTATCGGGAAAAGTGATTTTCAAAAGATTATCCGACTTACAAAAAGCTGATGAACAAATTTGTTTTAAATGTTTGCAAACACTAAAATCAAGATTTAAAAAATTATTGTGCTGAAAAGCTTTATTGTTAACTATTTTTAAATTTACAGGTATTTTTATGAAAGATAATGAACTACAATCAATAAATGCATTTTCTCCGATTTCTTCTAATTCATCGGGGAAAAATAAATTCTTTAAAACTGAATACAATTTACCATTAACAAAATTTGCTGGAATTGAGTTTAACAAATGGCAATTTGAAAAATCTATGGTGTTAATTAGATTTATCGAATAATCTGGAGTTATAAAACTATCTATTTTATTTAATTCGGAATCATATTCAAAGCATATCTTATCGATTGTCGGAGACCAAATTTTATCATCTCATCGAATTGATGACACACAATTTGGAATACATAATACATTATATTTTTTTAAAAAATTTTCGTCAACATTAACAAAACCAGTTAAAACGCCATAATTAATATCAAGATTTTCAAAAGGAACAAAATATGATTCAATATCGAGAACTTCTAAAAAAAATTGTCAAACATTGCTATAGATGTTGCAATAAGGAGAATAGCACTGGACTTGAAAAAAATAAAGTCCTTCCTTCTTTTTTGACGAATTTCATATTATTCTATTATTTTGAATCTCAATAAAATCTGGAAATAGATAACTTGTTTCTTCATCCGGTTTAAGAATAATTCATTTTATTTGAGAAAAAGAATCATCTGGGTTAAAAAACACACTTATTTCACTTTCTGAAGCGCCTGAAGTAATAGAATTTGTTATAAACTTTTCTTTATCTTTCCCATCATAAGAAATAGATATATTTTTAGGAATTGATTGAGACACATACACATTGAATGTTTTTTCAACAGTTATCAATCTATTGACTGAAGAAACTTCTACACAAATTGATATGTTAAAGTGACAATTAAAAACTACTTGTTGATATGAGGTGTCAACACATATAAAACCTCATTCTGGATGTATGGTATCATGATAAGAAACCGACATCCAATTAACAACAGAATGAGTGTCTGTTTCATAGCACACCCATTTTAATTGGCTTGATCTGTAAGGAAAATTTGTGTTCTCATCAATCACTACTATTTTTTTATCATCATACCATTTACTGTTAGTTTTAATTGGATTTAAAAAAAAAGAATTATTGTATACAACACCATCGTATTCTATGTTTATTTTTGCATGAGATTTACAGCAAATACAAAAAAAAGGTAAAAACAAGCAAAAAATTAATAATAGCAACAGACTTGGTTTTTTCTTGCTTTTCATATATAATATTATTATATGAAAGTCTTTTTAAAAAATGTGAATATAAAAAAAATTTTTTTATTTTTTGCTACTTTTTTTTTATTATTTATTTTTGTGCCTTCTATAAGTTCTTGTCGATCGAAAAATTTAATAACTTATTCGTCAAGTAAAAAAGTTTTTAGAGATATTTCTGGTAAATCTGGTAGGGATGATAATGGTTGTTTTTCATTTCAAACAAATGATGATCGCAATAAATATTATCAATGAAAAATTACAAATAAAATAACCCAAGAAGACATTGATTTTTTGTCAATTGATGATAATGGATACCTCGAATGACAAGATTGTCATTCTGTTTGGATTGATGAATCTAGTCGTTATCAACAATGAAGTATTCCGTTTTATGTATCTACCATTTCCTTGCTTACGGGAGAACTAATAGCTTCTTTCCCTGACATATTTTATTTTAACATATGAGACGCAAATTGAATACCATACGATGATCTATCAATAACAAATGATGGTGTCTTAACGGATATTGATGATGAACATATAGATTATCAAAAATATGACACTCTATGTGTCCCGTCGGATGTAAAAACAATTTCTGATTTTTTTGCTAAAAATACAAGTGAAATCAAGGTTTTACTATTTGAGTCAAATGATTCAATTAACATTAATTCCTTCGCGTTTTCTGAAAATGAATTTTTGGAAGAAATATATTTAAATAATTTGGATAATGTTACTTTGTGCTCGAGAAGTTTTGATAATTTAAAAAATTTACATTTGATTGATTTTGAAAATTGTATGATATTTCTCAATAATTCGACAAACAACCCACATTATGTTTTTGGTGCTTTTAATAATTTTTCAAGTTTAAAGGTAATATTATTAGGTAATCATACAAAATTTAATTCGTGAGAATACAATAATTTGCAATTATTTTCTGAAATAAATGACAATGGAATGGTAAAAAAATCTTATTACGCAAAAGATTTTCTTGATTTTGCAATTGAATCGGCATGGCTTCCTAAAACATGGACTATTGGTATGCTTCCAAATTATGTTAGTATTATTTACAACGGTGCATCTAACTTATTGGGTTATCAAGGATTTTCTGATCATTCTTTATCTTCTTTTAACATAATAGTAGACCCAATAGACTCACCAAATTTATTTCAAGTTTCAATTGAAGATTGACAACAAATTTCCGGGAACAATGAAAAAATTCGTTCAAATGTGCCCGAATGAATAAAATACGATAATGAAAAAAGATACATTATATGAAATGAAAATTGTGTCCCTGGTAGATACCAATTTAGAGTCAAAATCCAATCAACCATTATTTCGACGGTTTTCTCATATTGCGATGTAATTTTTATTTTACAAATAAATGAATCTAAAGATAAACTAATAATTTCCTATTCTGAAAATAGTAAATCTATATATGTGGATGAAGGCAAGACCTATGTAACTACTGGTATATTAACTGCAACCGACGAAACAGGACAACAAATTATTCCAAAATGGGAAATACATATACTTACAGATTGTAAAGAAGAAATAAATTGAATTGAAGTAAATCCTGATGGATCAATTACGTTTAAAGATGTCCATAAAATAGATTCATCTATATTAACTCTAAAATTTGAAATAATTGGTTGAAGTCAAACTGAAGAATACGTTTATGGCACCAGTGATATATTTAGTTTATACATATGGTCACAAAATTGAATTCCAATCGATGATATGAATATTGAATATTTGGAAGGGGCAAATATTTATGTATTGAATTCTTTAAGAGAAAACATATCATACGATGATTATGACACATTATGTGTTCCTAACTATGTAAATGTTGTGTCTGATTTAGCTTTTTTCAATGAATTCACTTTATATAAAAATTCATCAATTTCCAATTTAATTTTTCAAGACGAATCAAAATGTTCAACGATTTCTTGCAACGCTTTTCAGGAATGTTATGCCTTAAAAAGAGTTTATATAGGTCAGTCTGTTAACTCTATTGAAGCTGGTGCATTTGCTTCTGCCGGAATTGAAATTTTAGAATTTTGCTCAACGCAAGACTCAAACACAATTAATTTATTTAATGGTTGTTTTTATAATTGCAAGAATCTGAAGGAAATTAATTTTGGCCTTGCTAAGATTAATGTAGCAGAGCCAACAGAAATACCAATTTTCTTTAATTCAATATATCTAGATTTAATTACCATTGATGAATTGTCCGATTATTCAAACACTTGAAAGCTACATAAAACAAACGGCAAAATTGATTGTTCTTTTTTTGATAAAAAAAATTTTTTAACTCCACCACAACAAGGTAAACTGAAAATTATTAATCCAGCAGGAGAAGAAAAAATTTCTGAAGATACGGCTATTAATTTTTTTTCAAAAAATGGATGGGATTTGATATACTCTAATTGATATCCTTTTGCACAATAAAAAACCATTTAATTATGTGGGGGAAAAGAGAATATAAAAGTTTGCATAGATTTTTGATGGTAATTTTAATGTTACTGTCACTTTTTTTATCGAGTTGCAATCATTATTCAAAAACATCAATTGCTTCTTGTTATGTAGAAGGGACTTCGTTAGACGACCCCTTTTTATTGTTAGTTAATGATCCTGAACATTGTTCAGATTGTGATATAATTTCCGCTTTAGAAAAGTCAGAAGTTTTTAAGAAAATAGTTTTGGCTGACATTTCAAAGGAAACGGGGATAAATATAAACAAATTATCAGTTAATGATTTTTATGTAAAAGGATTAACTGATAATTTGTTTATAAAAAAAAAGAATTATATATCTCCGAGTTTCTTTAACAGTCCATTAGAAATTTCTGCTACAAGGCAATCAAAACTAATTTGTGATAGTTTTCTTATCGGCATCAATTCAATACCAATTCAGGCGTTTCCACAAGACTTCGTTATTCATTCTGGTGAAATTAACATACCATCAATTAAAATGACAGAACCATTTTTGTGTGATTTTGCAAACGATGAGGCAACCAAAATAAATTTTGCAAAATACATTGATAAAACATTTAAAATTGACAATCTTTTTGTTAGACAATATATAACGAAAGCCATTGATGATTCAATTATTAACCAATTAAATGAGCAATTTCATTATTCATATGATTTTTTACCACCGTGTTTGACAGAAAATATAGATATTGACTATTCACCAATTTATCATTTAACAACAGAACAAATAGAAAAATCTTTGTATGTTGACAACCCGATTAAAGAATTTTTCCCTGTCTATATAAAAAATGATTATTTTCCATTAGTTGATGAGAACAAAATTAAAATTTTATTCGAAGATATACATTTTTCTCCTGGCTATTACGACTTATCTAGAATAAAATTTTCTTATTCTAATGATATCATATGTCCGGTAACAAATTCAGAATATTCTTCAAAAATTATAGTAAAAGAAAAAATAATTGAACGTATTAAAAATGAATCTTTCGAAAATGAAATATTTAATTTTTTAAAAGAACTTCCGATTAGCTACGATGATATAAACAAAAATATGTATATTATTGATTATTCAAGAATATATTCAATTAATAATTTTAAGATAGATGATAAAATATCTTTTCCAATAACAGTATCATCAAATAGTGATTACCTCTCAAATCATTTTATCAATTCTTTTACAACGCAAATAATATTAAGTATTCAAGATGAAAGAGTGTCGTTAACAAATGATGAGATAGTAAATACTTTGCAATCTACACTTTTATCTGAAGAAAATATTGTTTGGATTTCTAATGTTGTAGACTCCAAACATGTTACTACTAATGAATTATCGCAATGTATTTCAACCAACGCTTCTTTATTAATGAATATTAATAAAGTATTGGAAAAATACACTAAAACTACTCCTACCTTCAATAAGGATTATGAAATCAAATTTTATGCAGATGAAGTATATTCATTAAAACCTGGAGATTATTCTGAATCCGACACAGGAGCTCAACCAAAAATTAATTATATTTACATAAATTCTTTATCAAATTCATCAATTTTATCTAATTCTACAAAAGACAAATATATTCAAATCAAAGTTTTAGTTGATAATACAAAGTTTGATCTTTCTGAATTAGACACCTCACCCATTGGAAGTTCTGATCACGCCATTGAATCAATTAATTCATTGAACCCAACAAACGTTGACAAATCTGATATATATCCAATAATATCTAAAGACTCGAAAATTTTTGAAGAAATATCAAACAGAATATACAAAAACGCTCCATCGATTGGTATTAATGACTACAACATTTCCATTGATTCAGATGGTCCTTATAATTTGGCTAATCCCTCAAAAATTACACTACTTATTCAATCTTCTCCCTCCTCAAAAGCCATATACAACAAAGTAAAACTAGATGTATTTATTAGCGCAAAACAAATAATTGTTGATATTAGTAAAATTGATTACGCACTTCCAGAAACCTATCAAATAGATGTACCAAACATATATGAAGTTACTAAAGATTCTTTGGTTGCTTTTTGTGAAAATAATGTCATACCTTCTTGTCAAGACAGCATTACAAAAAAAATACAAGATTGTACTGGAATTAATGACGTGTCCAAAGATGATTATAAAATTACTTGCGAAACACAACAAGAATATTATAATTTTTCTACCACCAAAATAATAAACTGTATAAAAGTCACTGCAAACAACTCTCCAAGAATCACAGGATCTTTTAATTTAAAATTTTCTATTTTAGCAAATTTTTCTTCAGATAAAAATTTAAAATACAATGTTGAAATATTCGCAAATTCTGATGCCCAAGGTAATGGAGTAGAATTTAGACCTAAGGAGAAAACTTTCAAAGTTGGGCAGGTAAAATTTCATTGGAATTTACATTTAAGCAAATTTACCCTTGATTTTATTTATAACCAAAATAAATTAGATGAATTAGTATCTTCCCAAGAAAAAATCGTTCCACACAATATTCAATATTGAATTCAAGCTGGTGTAATTCAACAAAAAACAAGCATTATTTTTGAAATGAATAATTCGATGAGTTATATTGATGCTCTTGCATCTTCGGATTCAGTTTCATTGGGTGGTATAAAAAAGAAATACGAAGAAAATAACGAAACAACCCATTACAGTATTTCAAAACATCTTCTAAATACTCAAGTTGGTTTTTATTCTGGTGACCATGGTACCGGGAAGAATCACAAAGTAGCAACAAGCGATGCTATTTTTGATAATTTTTCATTTATTCCTGTTATTCAATCAGATGGTTCTTGTATATTAATGTATCAATGGGAATCGCTAGAATCAAGAAATCAAATTTTGTGAGGGGTAAGAAGCATGTCAAAAATGTATGATGATAATAATTGTGTTAACACTACTATTCCGCCGTTAAAACCAATCCACGAAAGTTGATCCACTATGTAAAACTTGTTGAATTCTATCATTTAAAGTGCTCAAGTGGCAATAAAAAACTTATTTTTGTGGACTAATAGTCTCATATGAGCTGTTAGTCCACGCCTTGTAATTAAATTTTTTAACCTTATTTTGCACTTACCATATAATACAAAATGTTAATGTACACAAAAAAATATGAACAAGAAGTTAATTTAAACAATTGCGATTTGTGGTTTAGGAATAAGTTCATCTATTCCTTTGGTGTCTACAAGTTGTGAATGGCCTGCACCATCAGAAAAATTGAGCTTATATTATTCTTGAGACGGTCAAGGCAATGAAATTTATGCTTATGCTAACGAAAACGGTGTATTAGATTTATCTATATCTAATTCATGGACAGGGCCAGAAAAAGTCTTTTATAGCATGTTAAACGATCCAACAAATGGTAAATTTACTATTAATTCATCAACCGGAAAAATATCATATAACAACATAGCCAAAGGTAAATATGAAATCACCATTAAAGGTGAATTAGAAAATGATGATTAATCATTTGTAACCCTTAATTTAAGCATTAATATTAGAAATCGTGTTTATTCTGTTTCGTTAACTTATGATAACAAACAAACAATTTCTACTTAAACAACATTGCTGATAACCAACTTGACCCCTCAAAGTTTTCATATAGAATCGAACAGGTTAATTTTACAAATTCAAACTCCCCTTGTGAATTCTCAGTTATCAATAAAAATTATGCTGCTCAAGAATGTAATGTTAGATGAGATAGCAATTTATATACGGTCGTATGAGATCAAGATAAAGTTTCTGGTGGAGCTCAATTGTCTTTTCAAGTAAAATTATCGCTTGCTAATTCTGCTGAAGAAGCTTCAGACGAAGTAAGTTTTGTTATTTCGATATTTGAAAACGTTCTACCATCTGATATTTTTTCATATATTGTGAAGAGCGATAGCGCAATAACTATTACTGGTTTTAATATCAATTTTTTGATATTGAAACATATGATAAATTTAAAGATTGTGACACTATTGAAATATCAGAAAGTATCTTAATAGACGGGCATCAACATTATGTGAACTTTATTCAATCAAGGGCTTTTGTTTTGGGTAATCAAACAACAATACAGATTACATTAAAAACTGCCGTTTTATAGATTCTAACAACATAGCTAATGTTACAATTGGAGAAGAAGCTTTCGAATATTCTGAGATTAAAAGTGTTTATATTTCTAATAACGTTTTTTTGATCGGGCAAAGTGCTTTTGCTCGTTGTAAATTAGAAAATATTGAAATAAGCGATAAAAACAATTCTTATGCTATTGCAAAAAATATTGGTGGACGACACGATTCAAAATATTTTGGAAGTATGATAGTGAAGACTTCTGATGTTGGAGATTCTTACAATCAAAATTTTAAGGGAAACAATTGTGCTGGTTGTTTAGTTACTGGATATATTTATTTTGGAAATAACATCACTCAAATTGAAACAGGCGCTTTAAAGCGTTGCTATGGAATATCAAGAATCTATTTAGATCAAAACATAAGTTCGATAGGAGATAATGTATTTATGGATTGTATTAATCTGAATGAAATTATTTGAAGCGAATTAACAGCAAAACCTACTAAACTAAAATCAAATGTATTTGCAAATATTGTCAAAATATGGAAACTCGATTTAATTAATAGTGACGAATCGAAATTATCTGAGCGTGATTTAATTAATTATTCTAAAAAAAACTGTGGTTTACCAAACGGATGAGAAGACATGGATAAAGTTATTCCTTATGATAACACTTCATTAAATTCTACTACAAGTTTCTTTGGATTCCAATCAGTAAGCATTTCTGAAGTTGACGGATATTCTGTTTGTATTTCTAATTGCTTATCCCGTCTTACTTCAATGGTAGACCAGTTTTGTCTGTTGCTGAAAGAGGTTTTGTTCAACTTGATGCTGGTTGTGGTGACATTGGAACTGCGTTGCCAACAACGATTAGACATATTAAATTTGCAACCGATTCTCAAGTTTGCGAAATCGGGAGCTATTCTTTTCAAAACTGCTACACATACGAACTAGAATTTCCAAGTTCATTAAGAAAAATTGGCATTTCAGCTTTTACGTGATCTAGTGGTTATGAAAAACTTGATTTTTCATCTAGTGAAAATTCATTGATTAAAAGCAATGCATTTGGAGACACTGAATTTAAAGAATTATATTTATCTGCGCAAACTAATATTGAATATAGTTGTTTTTCAACTTGTCAAAATCTTTCTTTAATTCAATGAACGAGATTATCTGAAAATCCTTTAATTCCAGTTGAATCGATTTTCAGCGGGATCCTTAATCCTGGTGTAATTAAATCAGTGAACAACACCGATTATAATTCAACCAAACTTAAAGATTTCTTGCTTTCTTGTGGCAACACTTCATTAGATTCTTGAATAGCAATCGAATAATTTTTAAATGTTTACTTTAACATTTAAACCAAAACTAAACTTCCCAGTAACTTCTTGCTCTGATAAAGAATATCATTGTAGTTAAATTGATGATTTAGTGGATTTAGGTCTTCATAGACCATTTATCCAATCTATAACCTGATTTATTTGTCTTTGAGATATGTTTGTAAAGTTAATTTGTTTTAGAAGTTTTTCTTATGAGTTTATTAATGTTTTGCATACCGCTCTTTTCACAAGAACAATATGGATAACAAAATAAACTAATATAATTTACACAAGTATTACAAACTGTTGTTTATTGAACAAAACGTCTATTCAATTACTGGTTATTTTTAATAATATTTGATATTTTTTGTCTCATATTAATCATATTATTATACTTTTTATGTTCATAGTGTGAATTTCCTGAAACTATTTATTTTTAACTAATTTAAGCCAACTATGGACTTTTATATTTCAGGGAGATTACTACTGATTTTTGCGGTATCAATGTTATAAAAAAAATCTATATTTTTAAAAAAATGTAGTAAAATAATTTATTAGAAGGATACTTACTAATTATGAAGAGATTTAAAAATATTCTATGTTCATTAGGTTGTGGATTAATGATAGGATCGGTTATTACACCAATCTTTAATAGTCTTTCATCATTTTCTAAAAAAGATACTAATGATTATGCACATGTTTTAGCAAAGAAAAATGGATATGTTAGAAAAGAGTCAAAATATTATCATTTTTCTGATAAATGCGATAATGAAGGTCAATCAAAAAATATTACTTTAGAACAATTAAATGATAGAATTTCAGCAATATCTGATAAACTTCAAGCTCAATTAATTGCCGTAGGAGAAACCCAAAAAAATATTGATAAAATTGTCGGCACCTTTCTTGCTAATGCATATTCTTTTAACCCGCAAGATAATTCCTCTACGCCCCTTTCTGAAGACGAAATTATCTCACAAAAATATCAATATATAGATGATGAAGCTTCTAAGCTAGGAGTTGATGTGATTGATTTTCATACACTTAATGATCAAGTTACTTTTTCATCAATAGATTTGTTACAAGGAATACTAAAAGATGTAGGCACACCAAAATATGGTGAGTATGGTTATGATGCAATTTGTTCTAACTATCTATCTATTCTTCAAAACAATTTATTTGAAAGGGCAACAAAAAATTTATGAAGTAATCTTGATCTTTCCTTAGCTCTTAATGATTTTAATAAAGAATTTTTAAATTTTGATCCAATAACAAGTAGAAAACTATCAGATAGTGAGCTAGATAAGAATTATAGAGAAACAAACCTTAGGTCTATTTTAACATATTCTATTAACCAAGTAACTTATTCTTTTTTAAATTCTTCAACAGATAACTCAAATTTTTTATTAAATATTTTCAATTATTCTAACAAGCATGACCACAGCGAAAAAGGAATAATGTATAAAAACAAGGTCATTCCTTTTTCGTACTATAAAGATTTTTTAAATTATAGATACCCTACTGTTTATGGATCTGATTTTGGTAAATATGTCTTAAAATCAATTGCTCCTTCAACACCTGGTGAATATGACCAAAATATAATTAATTCTGAATGTGCTTCGTTACCATTTGGTGGTTATAGTGGTGATCATGCCACATATAGAGAAGGAGAAATATATCCCGGATACCAACTATATATGTATATTGAGGATATGGATGTTTCCACAGACTCAAATAAATGCGATCTAGATTTAATTTTTGGAATCAGTGAAACTAAAAAAGATGTTGATTTTTCAAAATTAAATTCATCAAACGACATCTTATGAAATACAACAGATGGTAAAATACCTTTGCGTGATGGTTCAAACCTATACAACGAAGATGATGAACAAGATAAAAGTAAAATAGAAAATTCTACAACCAAAATTTCATTAAATGTTTCAGATAAAACCGCACTAGTAAATATTGCAAATAATGAATATTATCCTGAAAAAGAATGAGTTTTTACGCAAAGTAGTTTAAAAGATAGTGTTAACACTCCTTTATATCCAGAGTCAGCAGATTTACGTAGCTATTTAGACGACATACTAAGAAACGAATATGTTGCGCCAGAGGGTTCTACTTCAGACAAATATGTTATAGATGATAAACATCCTTTAATTTTATCAAATCCAGATGACTTTGAAGGTATTCCTTTACCAGAAAAAGTTGGTGATCCACTTCATACTAATCAAAAATTTGTCTTTAAAGCTACAGGTATAAATACTAACAATAATTCGTTATTTGGCGGATTTGAGAAAGTAAACTATGCAAAAGACGAAAATGGCACTGATGTAATCACAGATTTATTAAATGTACCATTTAAATCTGGTAATGATGAAAGTACGGCTGCCTGGATTCAGTATGATATAAGTCCAGCAATATTGAAAAATATATCTTCTGCTAGTAGTTGTTTCTCAAAAAACAAATCAGCTTATGATGTTGCATTAACAAATTATAAACTTATTAAAAATGATATGTTATCAACAGTAAAAGACGAAAAAGAAGCGATTGAAAATCAAGCTTCTGCTTTTTGCGATATTAATATTTTTATATTTACCGCATGTGCAATGTCCTTCTTAATTTTTTTAGTGGATATTATTTGCAGTAAACATGCTACTTTTTGGAAAGGAAAGTTTTTTTCTTGACTTATAAATGCAATAAATTTGCTTTTTGCTGGTGCTGGTGGTTACTATTTTTATAATCAAATAAAATATGATAAATTAGTTAAAAAACAGGCTGATTCATTGTGTGGTTCATTAGATAAAATTGCCAAAGTTAACTATAATGAAAATAACATGATTAATTTAGGAATAATAATTAATCTTTGTAAAGATGATTATAAAATCTTACAATCACCCAATTCTAATTATTATTTAAAAAACACCGCTGCAAAATCTATCTTAAAAACTTTTGCAAAAAACAAAGAATTCCTTGAAAAATCATATTTTCAATTAATTGATATGGATATTGGTATGGATGACACACAAAAGGCGTCATCAAAGGTGATGTATCATTATGCCAAATTTTATAATAATCAAGGGATTATTACTGATGAAACAAATGATACTTCAACACCTTGTTTTTATTTAGATTCAAACGATATCTCTCAATTTGATGACTTTATAGATGCTACTTTTCTTTCATCTATAATATCTACTTTTTATGGTTTAATTGTTGGAGGTCTTTCTGTTTTTTCAGTTGTACTTCAAAAAAAACTTATTAATGGTTTTGATCATTTTGATCGATTATGAATGAAGGATATTTTCACTAAAGAACAAAAAGATGATTTAGTTCGAGGTCTTAAAAATGCTATTATAAAACTTAACGGTTCTTTTCTAGGGTGAAAAAATTGACAAAATGAAAAGCTTGTGCCTGAATATGACATGCAAGCTAGCATTGCAAATTATTGAGCTAGTGTTTGAGCGGGCTTTAGAGACAGATCGTCTCAAATTCAGGAGGAAAATTTTTTAAAAGTAAGAACTGAGTTAGCTGCATTTTTAACCCAAACAAAAGAATTAAAAACAAAAGTTAAAAAATATTATAAACACAATAAAAAATTTTTTAATTATTTTTTTGGTGATGATTGAGACCCTTATAATAGCAAATTTGCAGCAGATTTAAATGAAAACAAATCACAATTTACTAGTGATGAATGAAATTCTTTATCTAAACTTCTAAGTGTTTTTGGAAAATACTCTATTCAAGCTAAAGAATCATACACTTGTTTTGACGGTTATCTTAGCGAAACTGAAACTGAAATAAATACCATTTTAGACGCATTAAAAGGATGTTCAGAAGACCAAACTAAAAGTTATTTAACATCATTAATTGATACATACAAAATTCAAGGAAAAAACATTTTTGATAAGAAAGGATATGAAAAGTTTTCTAATTTCTTCGATTCTATTTTTTTGAGAATGTTTATTGGTAATGGTATCTTTGACCCTGCCATTTCAGACGGGATTATATTAGGGCTTATGAATAAAGCAGATGGAAAAAGCAAAACTTTTAAAAAATTGGTGGATAATTTATCGCGTTTTCGTGAGTCGTCGCGAGAATTAGCACCAATTCGAGATGAACTTATCCCAAAATTTAGGGAAAATGTTATTCCTGGTTTTAATAAAATTGGTGCTGGTCAATATGAATTTTACAATGGTTTTGCTCAAGACGTTGTTGACTTTACTAACATTACTAACAGAATAAACAGTATTAATAAATTTTATGCTCCAACTGATTGTTCTGTTTCTAATATAGATGTAAATGATATGTCAAATTCTGCGTTTAGAAGAAGTACTAAACTATTAGTAAAAATTCGCCAAATTGAAGACTGCAAAAAAAGCGTAAAGGAAACCGCGATACCTAGGATTGAAAGAGAAATTGATATTCTTCAAAGCGAAGACGAACCTTTTACAATTTGCGACGTAATAGATCTTGATCAAATTGAATATTTCGCTAATAACCCTGATGATCCTCTACCCACAACTCCTGATGAGTATCGCGAACCAATTGGTGAATTTAAATCTTTAAATAATTTACAAGATGTTCATGTATTTAAACCTGTTAGTGTTCGTGAGCAAAAAAAATCTATAAAAAAAACATTTCGTGTTTTTACTGTATTAAAATATCTCGGGGTTATTTTACAAACGGGAGTAATAGTATCTTCTATTTATGCTCTTTTTAATAATTCGAAATTTACTAAATCTGCCAATGATTTCTTGAAAGACTATTCGTTATTTAAAATATAACGAAAAGCGAATAATTCACTATGAGAAAGTACAACGGTTTTATAAAAATACTTAAATACTTCATACTTTTTGTGATGATGTTTTGCATTTTTCCAATATCTTCTTGTTGATCAAATTCTAAAATTGATTTTTCTTTGTGTTCAATTAATTACTCAATAAAAAATATTTATTCTTATAGAACAAAAATTAACGAATCAGGATTTATAGATGAGCCTGTTAAAGTTGATCGAATAAACAACGCATTATTAAACTTTGAGATAATTATGGCTGATCATGAATCTAAACCATCATGACTTACTATTTCTAAACAAAATATGGTTCATTGAGAAAACCCACCAATTCAATCCATTTTACGTTTTTATGTTAGGGCGACATTTAGATTTGATAAAACAATTTCTTTTACCACAAACGAATTTGCACTATATATAAATGACAAAACAAAAATTTTTGTTAATATTCCAACAAACTCATTTAAAATTATGTCTCAAACAGAAGGGAAATCCGACTTTTTTTCTGTTACATCTAATGATGACACATTAATTTTAGAAAACGTTTCTTGATCTATTATTGGTTTATCTGTCAAAATAACATGATTATCTATTTCTAGCCATTTTGGGTCAAACAACGTATATGTTAAATGAACAAGTGATTCTCAACCGGGCATTTATACATTTAAAATTCTTGCTAGCATGGGTTCGTTATCTGCTGAAAGTGAGAAAATTACAATAAATGTTATAGGTGATTATCCGACACCACCAGAATCAAACAATATTCAACTTTATTATGATGGCTTTTATTCTTTTTCTATAACATCTGATAGTTCTGGTACTATAGAACACAAAATAACTCCATATTTTTCTGATAAAACTATTAATATTCCTAATGATTTACAATATGAGTTAATTAACTTTAACGGAAGTGGAGGATTGATCCAAAAATTTTCATTTGATATAGATTTACAAGACTTTTCTTGTGTTTTAAAATGAAATAATATACAAAAATCGGGTAACTATAATTTTAATATTAGATGTTTTTCTAAAAGTATGAATGTTTCAAATGTTTCTCAAAAATTTTATTTTAATGTTTCGGATTCGCCTATAAAGCCTATTAATCACATTCTTTATTCATATGATGGCGATTACATTTATAATACAACTATCGGTATTGAAGGTTCAAACAAGAATACCCCTTTCAAGGTTTGTTTTGATGATCAACAAATTTCTCCCGAATTTATTTCTGCAGAAATATTAATGGACAATAAACCAAAATGGTTAAATTTATATAGTGATTCATCTGACCAAAAAAATAATTATAGATCATGATATTTTGGTTGGGATTTAGATTCCACGCCTGGATTGTATTCGTTTAGTATAAAGTTTTTCTGCAATCAAAAAAAATTTAGTGGTGATCCCATAATAACGAAAGAAATCTTTTTAAATATTGAAAAACCAAAATACATACCATTTGACAAATTTTACATTGTTAACGATACTTTATTTGGTTTTGTAAATGAATTTAACCCAAGCGATTATCTTTATTGTAACACATTATTAATACCAAAAGCTGTGAAATGAATTAATTTACAAACTGATTCAAAGGAATTTAAACCTCTTACTAATTCGATACCGTTATCGATACAATACTTAATTTTTGAAAATGATTCGCAAATCCGTGGTATTATTGACGAATATGGTCCGTCTCATGAGCAAAGCTCACTATCATATGTAGATTTTTTGGCGGTGTGTTTTCCTAGCACATGCCAAGGCAGTGATTTAGTTTCCTTTCCGCCTTATTTTTTTAAAAATTGAAAACATTTGGAAAGTGTAAAATTACCTAAAAATTTTTCTTCTTCAATAGGTATGTTTGAAAATTGTGTTGAATTAAAAACTATATTTAATGATTACAAAAATTTTGGTTACGATGTTCCTGAAGACGACAAAACAACAAGAAAAGAAATTGGTAACAAGTATTGTCTTAATTTCGGTTCCGGCATTCTTTCTCAAGATATGTTTAAAAATTGTACTAATCTTAAAGAAATTTTTATTAGTGATACAGCAGAAATTTCGCAAAATGCATTTTACGGTTGCTCTAAATTAAATAGATTAAATTCAAATGTTGATGGAGTTTTTAATTTTGCTAAAATAACACCGCCAAACAACCACGATTTTTCACTTTCCGGTTTTGCACATCTTAAAACACTTAAAAATATATATTTTTCTGGAAATTATCATACAACTATATCGGATGAAGCGTTCTATAAATGTATTCAATTAGAAAATATTTATTCTTCAAATGAAATTGAAGAAATAACATCAGGTTTTAAAGACACATTGATTAAAAAAATTGGTAGAAGTTCTTTTGCATTTTGCTCAAAACTTTCTGGATCTTTAGAATTTCCAAAAACAATAAAAAAAATAGGAGATTATTCATTTGAATCAACTAATTACGAATCGATATTACTTCCTTCGAAAATGCAATTAATTGTTCAAGAAAAAAAGGTAATTAGTTCCTTTTCGAACTACACTATAGGTGAAGAATTTATTAAAAATGATTATTCTTTTAAAAAAATTATTTTAGATTCCTGAGAACTTTACAATACCTATTGTAAACCAGGTGCGCCAACAGATAGTGACTCGGTAGACTTTTATCTCTCAAATCAAAACATGTTGGAAAAATGTTTTCTTGATTTATCATCTTCTGAATATCCTTATTCAAAAGATGATAAACATGAAGGTTGATTTGGAGACATTGATAAGTATGTAAGTAGAGATGGTGAAATCGTGCTAGTTAATCCAATTAATCCCAATAAAGATATTGAAAACGACAGTGATGACATAGCACAATTTGCAGATACAGCTCACGGGTTAGCACAGCTAGCAACGAAGAAAGGTGGCATAAAAGGATATCATGTTACTGATGCTGGTACTGACTTTTATGATCCGTCAAATTTATTTTATTGAAAAGTTAATATTCAAAAGCAAAAAAAAGATATAATAATAGCATAATGTTATAAATGAAAATGAGAAAAAATAAATTATTCAAAACAATTTTGAGTACTTGCTGTATGTTTGGAATTATTACAACAACTCCTATAATAGTTACATCTTGTGCTTCCAAAAATCTTTTAGTACTTCGTGATTTTGCCACTAATGTGTTAGGTGTTACTTATGCACAGACAACAACCACAAAAAATATATCATCAAGCGTTTATACAAAAGATGGCAATAAAATATCTCCACCACAGGTTAGTTTTAAAATTTCAACTACATTACCTAATGGTTTAAAATTTGATTCATCTACCGGACAAATTTTTGGAACACCTCTTGAGAGCGCAGAAATAAAAAATGTTTTTATAACTTTTTTTACTCAAAATGATGGAAAAACTTTTTCCGGACAATCTAATTTTTTTAATATAAATATTCTTAATGAAGTACCTAAATCACTAAACATAACAGCAAACATTGAATCAATCACTTCATATGAAGGGAAAGATATAGTGCAAACACAAGATTTATCAAAATGTGTTGAAACAAATAATGGTATAAAAATAACTAATAATATGGAATTTTCTTGTGAAAATTTGCCAAATGGATTAGATATAGATAAATCTACTGGCATCATTAGAGGCAAACCCGTCCTACCGATTGTTAAAAATAATTTAAAAATACATGTATCTTGTACTATTAATCCAAGCATTAAAATTAGTGGTGATTCTAATGAATTTACTATAACAATTTTATCAACGCCTACAAAATTGGAATTAGATAATTATTTAATTAAAAATATTGATGCATTTTTTAACAAGAAAATGAATGACACAGACGCACTAACTTCATATATCAAAACTGATACAGGTATCCCTATATCTAAGGACATTATTTTTGAAAAATCTGGGGTTTGACCGAAAGGGATTGACTTAGATCAAAATACCGGAGTAATAAGCGGTATACCTACAGAAATCGGAGATTTCAAAGATTTATCTATTAAATTTAGTGCAAAAACACCAGATGGCGAATTCTTCTTAACTGGTACATCTAATGTTTTTCAAATTAATATTGACGAGATACCAACAAAGCTTGAATTAAAAAATTATCTTATACCAAGTAGCTATACAACCGTTGTTGTTGGTGAAAACTGATCGATAAATCCGACATTAATTTCGAATATTTATACGGATAATGGTATTCAAGTTACTAGCGGTATTAATTTTAGTGTTGAAGGAAATTTACCTTCAGGATATGAAATAGACAAGAACACCGGAATAATTAGTGGTACTGCAAGTTCTTCGTTTGACCCTGTTACTTTAAAAATAAAATTTGATGCAACAGTTAAAGGATTTAATCTTTCTGGTAAATCGGATGAAATTACAATAAAAAGCATTAAAAAAATACCAACGTCCGTTGTTTTTGAAGATGGTTTTTCATTAGAAAATATTTCAACTAGCGAGAATATTTATGTTGAAACAAAAAAACTAAGAGAGCATGTTGTTCTCGAACAAAACTTATTAGATTATCTTAATTTTTATACGGATAATGATTCTGAGGACGCTCTTTCTAAAGTCGGTTTAGAACTAGATCATTATTCTGGTGTGATTTCAGGTCTTACAACCCATTTTATTACTACGACACAAATATTTATAAATTTTTCTATCTCTTTTCATGATAAAATTATTAAAAACGAAAAAAATTATAGTTTTAATCTTAGAGTTAATTTATAAATCATCTATTTAGATGTAGAGTTTTGTTATACGTATAGACTAGATATAGACTTGGTATCGAGGAATAGGCAAATCATCAATGAGTTATGTCTTGGTAAACGATCTTGGTGTTACATATTGAGTATTTAATGCATTGATAGACAAAAAAAAGAAAAAATAATTTAAATTATTGAAACTGCAAAGTCATAAAAAGTTAATATTTACTCATATTGAAAGAAATTCATAGGGTGAACAAAGATAAACAAGATATGTTGTTCCTTGTTTGGAAAGAGGAACAATTTATATATTTGCTTTTACGAGTGAGAATCATATTTTGTTATTAATCCTATTATTAGAAGTAAATGCCAAATATTATAATTAAAACCAGTTTCTGTTGATGAAATGTTTAGTGGTCTTAAAAAAGTTTAAATGATACAAATTAGATATTAAATTACCTGATGAAATATTAAAGAAAATATGTATTCAAACAAATGGAGATGTTAGAAATGCAATAAATATTGTTGATATTTTGAATTTCTTATATAAAAACAAAAATTACTGACAAACTTCTAAAGGAAGTTATACAACAGTCTTATAGATATTACTGCAGATTATGTATATGAATATTATGATTTTCAATCTGCTTTCCATAAATCTATGAGAAGTAGCGATCTTGATCTGCTATCTATTATTTAGCAATATTATTGCAAGTGGGTGATATCGAATCGATTTGTAGAAGGATTATAGCTTGTTGTTATGAAGAAGTTG
>CANEON010000002.1 GCA_947429165.1 uncultured Mycoplasmataceae bacterium
TGTATACTGTCCAATAGTCCTCACGATCTACCTTCATCCTGTATACAACGCTCGTCTACCACTACTTACGTAGTCCATAGCTTCGGTTATAAACTTAAGCCCCGTTGAATCTTCGGCGCAGAGCGTCTCGACAAGTGAGCTGTTACGCACTCTTTAAACGATGGCTGCTTCTAAGCCAACATCCTTGGTGTCTGAGATACTCAACATCCTTTTCCACTTAGTTTATATTTGGGACCTTAGCTAATGATCTGGGCTCTTTCCCTCACGACTATGAAGCTTATCCCCCACAGTCTGACTGCTAGAGTAAAACATATGGTATTCAGAGTTTAATTGAAATCAGTACGTCAAGGTGACGCCATCAATCAGTCAGCGCTTTACCCCCACATGTTCATAATCTAACGCTAATCCTAAAATTATATCGACGAGAACCAGCTATCACGGAATTCGATTGGAATTTCACCGCTAGTCACGAGTCATCCCCTGTCGTTTCAACGAAAGTGGGTTCGGTCCTCCATTTGATGTTACTCAAACTTCAACCTGCTCATAACTAGATCATCCCGTTTCGGGTCTATTGCTACATACTAAACACCCTATTAAGATTCGGTTTCCCTATGGCTCCACTTCTACAGCTTAACCTTGCATGCAACAATAACTCGCCGGCTCATACTTCAAAACGCACGCTGTCACACATTAATGTGCTCCAACTCGTTGTAGGCATATGGTTTCAGATTCTATTTCACTCCCATCTCTGGGTTCTTTTCACCTTTCCCTCACGGTACTATTTCGCTATAGGTGACTGATTTGTATTTAGACTTACCGCATGGTCGCGGTGAATTCCGACAAGATTTCACGTGTCCCGTCGTACTCAGGATCCTACTAGGTATAAAATAGATTTCGCATACGGGGCTGTCACCCTTTATTGCGTAGCTTCCCAACTACTTCTGCTATCTATTCTAAGTCCACGTTGTAGTCCTATAACCCCGGATAAATCCGGTTTGGTCTGTTCCGCTTTCGCTCGCCGCTACTTACGGAATCACGTTGTTTTCTTTTCCTCCAGCTACTGAGATGTTTCACTTCACTGGGTATTGCCTCATTAAACTATGAATTCATTTAATGATTGTTAATATCTCTATTAACAGAGTTGCCTCATTAGGTAATTTACGGATTGTAGCCTCTTATCAGCTCCCCGTAACTTTTCGCAGATTAGCACGACCTTCATCGCCATTCAGTCCCAAGGCATCCACCATAAGCCCTTTGTAACTTATTATGTGATATCCTACATTTTTTAACTATTACTAGTTTATTATGTTTTGGTTTGATTTTCTCCTTAAATATAGTATTGCTACTATCTTTAAGATTAGAAAGATTGTTGATTTTATAAAATTTTCAAAGAACTATCCTGAGAAGAAATTCATCCTCTCAAAACTAAATAGAATCCGACCATTAATTTCAATGCTTTGATAAATTTATCAATGGGTCAAAGCCAAATTAATGGATTTTAAAAATGTACACTAAATCTTAAGTGTTAAATAAATTTAACTCCGAAGAAAGGAGGTGATCCACCCCCACGTTCTCGTAGGGGTACCTTGTTACGACTTAACTCCAATCACCGTTCCTACTCTAGACGTTGTTCTCCTTGCGGTTAAACGAACGGTTTTAAGTATTAACAGCTCTCATAGTTTGACGGGCGGTGTGTACAAGACCCGGGAACGTATTCACCGCAACATGTCTGATTTGCGATTACTAGTGATTCCAACTTCACGAGGACGAATTGCAGCCCTCGATCCGAACTGGGATCGGCTTTTTCTGATTGGCTCCTTCTTACGAATTTGCGACAGTTTGTACCGACCATTGTAGCACGTTTGTGGCCCAAGATATAAAGGGCATGATGATCTGACGTCATCCCCACCTTCCTCCAACTTACGTTGGCAGTCTTGCTAGATGAATTAACTAACAATAAGGGTTGCGCTCGTTGCGGGACTTAACCCAACATCTCACGACACGAGCTGACGGCGACCATGCACCACCTGTCTCACAGTTAACCTCCGCTATATTTCTATAGTTTTGCTATGGATGTCAAATCTTGGTAAGGTTTTACGTGTACTGACGAATTAAACAACATGCTCCACCACTTGTGCGGGTCCCCGTCAATTCCGTTTGAGTTTCATTCTTGCGAATGTACTACCCAGGCGGATCATTTAACGCGTTAGCTACGTCACTAATACTATCGTATTAACAACTAATGATCATCGTTTACGGTGTGGACTACTAGGGTATCTAATCCTATTTGCTCCCCACACTTTCGAGCCTAAGCGTCAGTTGTGACCTAAGTTCTCGCTTTCGCCACTGGTGTTCTTCCATATATCTACGCATTCCACCGCTCCACATGGAGTTCCAGAACTCCCTATCACACTCTAGACTCACAGTTTCCAATGCAAACAGTTGTTGAGCAACTGCATTTAACACCAGACTTGTGAATCAGCCTGCGCTCGCTTTACGCCCAGTAAATCCGGATAACGCTTGTAACCTATGTATTACCGCGGCTGCTGGCACATAGTTTGCCGTTACTTATTCAAAAGGTACAGTCAAACACAAATCATTTCCTACTTGTGTCATTCGTCCCTAACAAAAGGATTTTACAATCCAAAGACCTTCATCATCCACGCGGTATTGCTCCATCAGGCTTTCGCCCATTGTGAAAAATTCCCTACTGCTGCCTCCCGTAGGAGTAGGGGCCGTGTCTCAGTCCCCTTGTGGCTATTCTACCTCTCAGCATAGCTATTCGTCATTGACTTGGTGGGCCATTACCTCACCAACTATCTGATAAACCACACCCCCATCCTAAAGCGTTCCAAACGGAACTTTAAATATTTGAACATGCATTCAAATATCCTATGAAGTATTAGCTAATCTTTCGATCAGTTATTCTTCTCTAAAGGGTAGGTTAGATATGTATTACTCACCCGTTTGCCGCTAATGTATTGCTACATCCGCTCGACTTGCATGTATTAGGCATACCGCTAGCGTTAATCCTGAGCCAGGATCAAACTCTCAAAAAATTGACGGATTCTATTTAGTTTTCAAAGAACGATCCCGCCACCTATTTTTTAGGCGACGTAATACAAATTATACACATTTTCAATTTTTTGTCAAACTTTTTTAAAAAAATTTATTTTTTTGTTCAAAAAATTTTTCTACGCGCGCGTCCTATATATAAATGTAAACAAAAAAAGTGTGAGAAACATTTATTAAAAAAAATATTTTTTAATAAAGAAATAGTGTTAAATAGGAGGTAAAAAATGAACAAATTTTTAAGAAAAATTTTTTTAAATTTATTTGCTGTTGGAGGTGGTATTTTAACAATTAATTTACCCCAAATAAATTTAAATGAGAATATTGATAATTTATTATTAAATGATCAAAACAATCCAACAAACCAAAATATAACGACTACAACTAATCAAATATTAGCTTTTCATGGTAATGGTTGAGATACCAATGTTACTGATATGGTTAAATCGGAAGTTAATTTTAAGCAAAGTATTAAAAGAATATTTGCATCTGAATCTCAACCACTAATAAGTGGTAATGATGCAATCATTAATGTAGATCAGTTAACAACACCAGATACTTCAACAAATACTGGAAGCTATAGATGGGGGAATGCTAATTATGATACATATCATAGGGTACAAGACTGGAAGTTTCAATATATTGATAATTTAAAGATTAAGAATCATTCTATAAAAGGATGAGGAATTGATAATGCTGATTTATTTTTAAATAATACTAACACTTGACCAAAAGGAACCGATTTCCATTCATTAGTTGGCAAAGTAGTGTTTCAAAACGGTTCAGACCAATCATATGAATATCAAAAAGCAACTGATTTTAACTTACATATAGGTGTTAATAAGAAATTTAATAATAAATCTTTTGATTTTTATAGTATTCCGTATTCTAAATTAAAAGAAGTTCAATATGTTTATGTCTTTGATAACTTTGTAAGAAGATATTTGTGGTCTTTGCAAGGAACCGAAACAAAAGATAACTTATCTTTTGTTCAAATTAAAGATAACAATAATATCAAGATCAACAAATACAAAATCAAAGACTTGGTTTGTTTTACAAATCCGGACTATCAAAATGGAACCATACAAATTAAATTTAATGAAGAATTTATTAGATTATCACAATACACAAGAGTTAAAAATGAAAAAATTAAAGAAGGTAAATTAAATAATTTAAGTATTAGTGCAAAAAACGAATTTATTAATGCAATTGATAATTACAAGGTTTACGATGATAATTTCGATTCTTGTTTAGATGATGTTCAGAAAATGACTTCTGTACAACAAATTAAAAAATATTTTGAAGCACAGCAATCGGTTGATGGATTGTTAGCTAAAAAATATCATTTAAATATAAATGATGATCCATTAGATACAATAAAGTACTTAATTAATTTAATTAGTTTGAAGTTAAATTACCAAATACCTAGCAAATCAAACCCCGATGTCTTTGAAAATTATCAAATAAATATTTCTAATGAAGAGTTAAAAAACGGTAAGGAGATTAAATTAACTAAAAACTCTAATGGTGAATACCAAATAAAACTGGTTAATTTGACTTCGAATGAATATATTGACGCTCAAAACTATGTAGCTTCTGATGTTGAATCAAATATTTCAGTGTGTAGTAACAACATAAATGGAAATGTAAACCAATTTACATTGAAAAAACCATCAATAGTTTCTATTTCATTTAATAATGAAAGTAAGCAAAAGGATTTATATGCATATGATTTAACAAATGAACAAATATTAAGTAAATACATAAATGCTGTTGATGACTATGGGACAAAAAATTCTGGTTTATTATTAGATCAAAATCAATATCAAATTATTAGAGATGAATTTTTAGGCCAAATATATATTTCTGTAAATTTGAATGGCAGCAATTACCAAACAGTTATTTCTGGTTTTAAGATACCAGACCTCACTTCGCTTAAATTTGATGCAAATAAATATTCATCAATGTTGTTATCAAATAATATAAATGACTCTATAGCAAAAGAAATATTGCGCGTCAATAACTTTGACCATAACATTATTAAATCTTGCACATTTAAACTTGATGATTCTGATAATAGTTTAGGAGAGGCGACTCTAAAAATTGTTTCATCTGTAAATTCTGATTTCCTTAATGAATTAAAGGATAAAAAATTCATTATTACAAACTTGTTAAAATATTACATTAAACCAAAAGAAAATATTGAATCGAAAATATTACAAAAACAACCAAGCAAAATAACAACTCAGGAATTTTTAATAAATTTTCTTGACTATTCAAAAGAGTTTGTTAATTTGAATAAATTAGAGATCTTTCTAAACCCTGACAATAAATTACATTTATTAAAAGCTGAAATAAAATACATTGACTATTTTTCAAAAGAAACAAAAAGTCTTAAGTACAAATTCAACTTTAACAACAGACAAAATTTAAATAATTTATGAATAATATCAATAGTGGTTACTGGTGTGTTAATACTTCTAGTCGGAATGTTTTTGTACAAAAAAGACAATTTAAAAAGATCTAATTAATAATTTCTCCAAATAAATTATTACCTACAAGACTTTTTATCTTTACAAGTTTATCTTGTCCGTGTAATTGCTTGCAAGTTTTAACATAAACTTTAAAAAAATAATTAGAATGGCCTTCTTGAATATTTTTATCTTTAGGTTTTTCAAATAATACATTTACTGTTTTGCTGATAAATTGTTTTAGGTATTTTTTCTTAATAGATTCATTAAGTTTTTGAACTTGATCGAATCTATTTTTAATTGTTGTTGAATCAACAATATTTTTATCATGAGAAATTGCAGTAAACTTTCTCATAGAGAAAGGGAAAATGTGCATATCTGAAAACTTAATCATTTTTAACGACTTAATTGATTCACTAAAATCAGCATCTGTTTCATTGTTAAAACCAACCATATAGTCTGTTGTAATTGAGACTAATTTATTTTTTTGTCTCATATATTTAACTAAATTATTAAATTCTTTAATTGTGTATTTACGATTCATCAATTTAAGAATTTTGTTGCTTCCTGATTGCAAACACAAATGGAATTGTTGAACAAATCTTGGATTATTAGAAATCAAATCTATGATTTGCTTATTAATTTGAAAAGGTTCAATTGATGATATTCGAATTCTAAAATCACCTTTTAAATTGTTAATCTTTTTTAATAACGAATAAAAGTTACAACCAGACTCATCTAAATATCCTGCAGTATTGATACCAGTTAAAACGATTTCTTTATACTGAGTCGATAATTCTTTAATTTCATTAATTATTTTTTTATGATCAAGTGATCTTTGCCTTCCTCTTGAAAAAGGAATGATGCAATAACTGCACATAAAATTGCAGCCATCTTGAATTTTTAAAAACACTCTTGTGTTGTCAATAAAACTTATATTGGTAAATTCTTCGAATTTATCAAGTTGCATCATTCCTTCAATTTTAATAATTGGTTTTGCTTTGTATTGTTTAATCAAATTTACAACTTGGTTTTTGTATTTATTACCAATAGCTATTATTTTTTTATATTGTTTAAAATAGTCAGGGTTTGTCTGACTAAAGCATCCCATAACTACTAATAAAACATTTTTGTTTTCTCTTAATGCTTTATTAATAAAATACTTTGATTTCGAATCAGCTTTATTTGTAACAGAACAAGTGTTAATAATACAAATATCAGCATCAGATAACTTATTAGTCTTTAATGCGTTGTTCTTAATTAATTCGGTTGAGATGCAGTTTGTTTCGTATGCATTGCTTCTGCAACCTAAATTGATTGTAAAAAATTTCTTATTTTTTAATTGCATTAGTTAAACCAGAAGATGCTTGTGAAGAAGAATCGCTAGATTTTGATTCTTTTTTTTCTTCTGCCTTTGTATCTTTTCCGTGTTTTCTCAAATAAATTGTTAAATCTATTTTGTATTTTGCATAACGATATAAACCAATAGCAATTAAAGTTAGAAGTGCAGTAATTACAAAACCGATAATGAAGAATGTGTCAGTTGAAATACTATCTGAAATTCTATAAAAGAATAAATAGACAATGGCAAAAAAGATTGAAAAAGCAAACACAGCGATACTTCAAAAATAGATTGTGAAAATCTTTTTCGGAACATGATATTTTAATAAATTAAAATCTTTGGTGTCAATATATACGAAAGATATTAACAAACAAATTGAAAGTAAAGAACAAATGAGAGAAGGTAAATAATAAATTTGTGAAGAGATTGCACTTCTTGTAATTAGTATTCAAGAAATTGCAATTCCTAATAGTAATAAGAAACAAGCACCAATTAATAAATATCATGTTCACGTAAGTGAAACACCATTATCATCTTCAATATTATTAATTTCTTTATTTTTAATTTCAGCCATATTATTTAATAATTTTATCTAAAATTGCATTTATAAATTTTTTGTCTTTTGCTTCGCAATATTTCCCAGCAGTAACTAAAGCTTGATCAATAATAATTTTACGATCTAATTTAGAAACTTTAGATTCACAATAAGCAGTAATGATAATTGCTTTAGTTACGAAAGGAACTCTATCTCAAGATCAGTTTTGTGAAAGGTGTTGAACAATTAATCCTTTAATATCACTTGCATTCATTGAATAATATTCAATGATTTTCATTTGTTCAGCATCAAAAGAAAAATCTTCAAAAGCTGTTTTAACAATATCTTTTGAAGGTTTTTGAGTCATTAATACTTGATAAATATAATGAAATACCTCAACACGTTTTTCTCACTGATTCTTGATTGCCATATTAGTTAAAAACTATGATTGAGAAAAAGTTAGTAAGATTTAGTGACGCAGCAATTCCTCTTTCAAGTCTTCTTTGAAATTTACTAATGTAATCAACATAGTTAACAGAAGAATTATTGTTTTTTAGTTTAATAATGAAAGTTATTAAACCTTTAATGTTTTTGTTAAATTCAATGTCTTTAATTTCATAAAAAGACAATGTTTTAGCGATGTTTTTAATAGTATTAAAAATTATTTCCTCAGAAATAGTAATAGTTCCAACTTTAGTTTGAACAGAATAATCCATTACTTGTTTTCCCTTCCTGAATATTCTCCAGTTAAAGTATTAATAACAACTTTGTCACCTTTTTTAATGAATTGAGGAACCTGAATTTCGTATCCAGAAGCTAATCAAGCTTTCTTTTGAACCGATTGAACTGTGTTTCCTTGAACAGCTTCTTCAGCGTCAACTACTTCACATACAACTTGATCAGGTAATTGAATTCCTAATAATTCTTCTCCGTATTTTTGAACACGAACTTCAGTGTTTTCATTTAAGAAATTTTTTTCTCATTCCATTTTTAATTTAGGAATTTCAATTGTTTCATATGTTTCATTATCCATGAAAACAAAGTTATTTCCGTCATCATAAGAAAAAGTCATTTTAGTAGTCTCAACTGTTGCTTTTTCTAGTTTTTCACCAGTTAAAACTTCAACAGTAATTGAACCTGTTCTTAAATTTTTACATTTACATTTAACAATACCTTCACGCATAGCAGTTTTGTTAAATGAGTTTTCTAAAACCATGTAAATATTACCATTTCTTAAAAATGTGTTTCCTGATCTTAGATCTTTTGCATGATATATTTCTGCCATAAATTCTCCTAATATAAATATATATTATATAGTTTCTAATATTTCTTTTAATATTTCGTAAGTTGCTTTAACGCCTTTAAGGTCTGCACACTCTTCGAATGTGTGAGCATTTTCGATATCTGGACCGATTGAAATTGCAATTATTGAAGGATATTTTTTAACTAATACACCAGCTTCTAAACCACCTTCTGTAACAAATATTTGTGGTTTCTTAGAAAACATTTTTTCATAAATTTGTTTAAACAATTTTTCGAGATTGTTTTCTCCAATTGCTGGAGTTCATTCTGGATAATCATCAACAATTTTATGTGAGAAATTTGTACCATAAAAAGCAGATAGGATCTTATCTAAGATTCTATGTTTTTCATTGTGATAAAGCGATCTTAATAAAAATTCGGATTTAATTGTGTTGTTTTCTGTATTAATAATTCCTAAATTATTAGATCCATCTGCAATGTTATATTTTTCATTTAAAGTAATTACTCCATACACAACCGAATTGTAGGCGTCTACAAGAGCATTAGATTGATCTTGTTTAATTGGATCTTGTTTTTTATCTATTTGTTCAACGCTAATGTTAATTGTTTTTTCACGTTCAGAAAATTCTTTTTTAACTTCGTTAAAATTATCAACAATTATTTTTTTAACATTTTCAAAATCTTCTGGTTTTATAGCGATTGTAGCAAAACAATTACCAGCTATTGCGTTTTTATATTGGCCACCTTTAATTTCAACTAAAGCAAATTTATGAGTAGAAGATAATGTTTTTAATAAAGAAAACATTAATTTAATAGCGTTGATGATTTTAAATCTCATCATTACGCCAGAGTGTCCTGAACATCCATCTTTAATAGAAATAGAGATGTGTTGTGTCAATTCGTTAGATTGTTCTCTTTCAAAAGAATTTGTAATGCAAGTTTCAATACCACCACAGCATCCAACATATAAAGAATCTGTAGATTCACTATCTAAATTGATTAAAAATTTAGATTTCAAAACTCCAGTAGGAAAATTATTCACACCACCCATAGTAGTTTCTTCGCTTGTAGTAATTAAAGCTTCAATAGGTCCATGTTTAACATCTTTATTTGTAAAAATATCTAGAACATAAGCTACACCCATGCAATCATCCGCACCAAGACTTGTATCCTTTGTTTTTAATTTATCACCTTCAATAACTAAATCTAATGGATCTTTTAAGAAATCATGAGTTGAATCTGGTTTTTTTACACAAACCATGTCAGAATGTGCTTGTAAACAAACCATTGGTTTATTTTCAAAACCTGGAGTTGCTTCTTTGAATGCATATACTGTTCCATCAGGATAAACAATAACTTCTTTAGAAACTGGTCTTAATACATCACCGATGTATTTTCCGATTTCTTGTTCGTTTCCACTTCCGTGTGGAATATTAGATAATTTTGCAAAATGTGTTAGAACACCTTTTGGTTCATATTTTGAAAGTAATTCTATATTTTTTTGTTTAATGTCTGACATATTTACCTCTATTAATAATTATATATAATTATTAATATAAACATTACATAAATAAAAAAGTTGCCTTTTTGGCAACCTTTTTTTATGCGTTAACTACAACTTTAGTTTGTTTTTTTCTTTTAAATAATTTAACTATCAATCAGCAAATTAATAACAATGTACAAGTTATACCAAGATAGATCACTACATCACGTCTGTTTGTTTTCTTTTTTAATAGAACCATTTCTTCGTTAGCAACTAAAGAGAAATTGTAGAAATTTTCAATTCTACTATATCTTACATAATTACCTACTAATGCACATGCTTGAATTATGAAAGTAATTAATACAGAACTTACACTGATTCAGAACACAATAGCGAATGCTCAATTATTATTTTCATGAATAGGTGTATAAACATCACCAAAGTGAGTTGGATACATCGAATAACAAACAATGCAATTAACTAGAAGAGTTAATAAGAATAAAGTGTAAGACAATAGAGACATTCAGTTTACATTAATGTAACCCACTCTTAAAGACTTGTAAAGTTTTAAAACGTTAGTAGAAACAACTTTTTCATCTTTAAAGTTGATTGTTTTAGCTTCGTTCTTAAAATTTAAATACTTAACTAAGTAGACTACAAACAAGCTAATAATTAAACCATAAACTGGTATCAATGATAATAAAGTTCAGTTATTTAAAACCGGACTCATAACAATTTCAGCAACGAATCAACTGCAAATAGCAGTAGCAACTGTTAACAAGATTCCTCAAACAACACTCATAATGAAACTGTTGTTAAGTTCTTTCTTGTAGAAATCAGGGAAGTAAGCATAGTATTGATTGATTGCACTTACTTTCTTAGATTTCTTAGTGTTTTGTTCTTGATGAAATGTTTCAGTTGCAGAGTTTAATTGAACTTGAACTGAATTCAATGAGTTTGTTTTGTTGATTTGTGAACCAAAACTTAGAATCACATCATTATCATTATTATCTAGTGTAAAAACCTTAGTAGCAAATTCTTCCATATATTTATGTTATATGTTGAATTAAATGTACTTTTTTAATGTTTTTTTCTTATTTATATTAATAAATAACTTTCTTCCGAATTTTGCTTCGTGGTGGTTATTTTTTAAAACTAAGTCGGCTGTGATGTGGACATTTCTTGTAATTAAAGAGCTACCAACACCATAGAAATCAGTAGGTAATTTTCTAGACTTAATTTCTTTAACACGTTCTAAATTAATTCCTGAAGAAACAATAATTTTTGTTTTCTTCATTCCTGCTTGATCAAGCGTTTTACGAGTGAATTTTATTAGTTCGTCACTTACACCATAGTTCTTAGGAATTTGCTTTAGAGACGCGTCGCAAACGTTTTTAGAAGTATCAATTCTTACAGCAAATGTGTCAGGGAAGTCTTTAGAAATGGCAATGATGTCTTTTTTAACATCATTGTGATAATCTATTAAAGCGATTAATCCTTTGCGACCATACTCGCCAGCGTACGCTTTCATTACAGCATTCAAATCACCATCAAATTCTTGAATTAAAGCGTGGGGGATAGTTCCAGTAACCTTAACATCGGATTTGTCTTTTAAAAGACTTACAGAGGCATCAGTAACAAAATTTCTGATTCCACCAACATAAGCTGCGTATCCGTCATATGGTTGAATTAAATAGTCATCTGTTCTATCAGCCATGTAAATTAATTGATTAGTCTTGATTAATTTAAGCATTTGATAACAATTATTTGTAACGGATGATCTTCTTGCTAATATTCCATCTATTACATTTTCAAATTTACCAAAGTCTTGATATCTACCAAAAATTAATAAAATTGGTGATTTAGGTGATACTAAATCACCATCTTGTCTTCCATAAACCTCAATGTTTTTTAAAACATTCTTTGGTAAGCAAGTTTTCAATAATTCAATAGATTCTTGCATTCCACAAACTTTTACTGGTTCTTTTGAGAAATGAGTAAATTGCATGCAAACCACTTCGTTTGGTTTGTGTTTTTTAACAAGCTTTGATGCTTTTAAAAAATATGAAGCAGTGTAAAAACCGTTATTTAATAGTTCTTTATTAAATTTAAAATTAAACTTTTGACTCATATTATTAGAATAGTTTACTTTCTTGATGACTAATTAGTTTAATAATATTAGGTCTGTGTTTGCAAGTCAAGATAACATTGTTACACATTAAGATGATTAATGTTCCAATCATTAATCATGGGTATTGTTGGTAAGATTCACCCATTGATCATGTATCTAACCAAGGGAACCCACCATTACCATTAAAAAGGTAAAAGTGTCCAAGTGGTGGTATTAAAACAAATAATGAAGCAATGGTCATACATAATAATGAGCCTAATGAAACATATCTGGTAATTAAAACTGTTAACAATCAGATTAAGAAAGCAATTAGTCCTAAATATGGACTAACAGCAAATAAAACTCCACCAGTTGTGGAAACACCTTTTCCACCTTTATACTTTCTTGCTTTATCTCTATTTCCTCTATTAGCAATCAACGAAGAAACATATTGAACAGGGAAACAATGCCCCAAACAAGCAAATACACCTGCTAAATAAACCAAACAATACATGTTTGGATCTGTGTATCCAACTCTATAAATTGCTACTATATAAATACCATAACAAATATAAATTGCAACCATTCCCTTGATTGCATCAAGGCAAGAAACTAAGAATGCTCACCCCATCCCAAATTCTCTTTTTACATTAGTAGCACCTGGGTTTGTTGAACCGATTGTTGTTAAGTCTTTTTTCTTTGCTCAAGCAATGAATTGACCAAAAATCATGCTGCCAAACAAGTACCCGATGACACAAAATATGAGAGTGTATCCGAAAATTATCATATTATTAATAATATATTATTTAAATATTAAAAATGAAAAAATTATTAATTGTTGTTGATTATCAAAACGATTTTGTGTCAGGAGCCTTAGGTTTTGCAAAAGCAAAATCTATTGAAAAACCAATTGTTAACGAAATTAAAAAATATTCAAAAAATAAAGACGCTGTTATCTTTTTAAAAGACACTCATGATAAAAATTATTTAAAAACTATTGAAGGTAAAAACCTTCCAATAGTTCATACAGTTAAAAACACCAAAGGTTGAGAATTATATGGTGAAGTAGGCAAATTATCAAAAGGCAAAAAAGTATTTAATAAAAATACTTTTGGTTGCACTAAACTGTTTGAATACTTATCAAAAAATAACTTTAGTGAAATTCAACTGTGTGGTTTATTAACTAATATGTGTGTATTAGTTAATGCATGTATTTGTAAATCAGTTTGCCCTAACACCCCAATAATTATTAATAAAAAATGCGTCTCTTCTAATGATGTTTCATTAGAAAACGCTGCAATAAAGATCCTTAAAAATTTACATATTAAAATAATTTAATTATTTATAATTAAGAATATTATTTTGTCTATGCAAAATTATAGAGATGAGAATATTAAAGTCTTAGAAGGACTTGAACCCGTTAGAAAACGTCCAGGAATGTACATTGGTTCAACCGATGTACACGGATTACACCATCTTGTTTGAGAAATTTTTGACAACTCTATCGATGAAGTTATCTCTGGTAACGCTGACACTATTAAAGTAATTCTTGAAAAAGATAACTCAATTACTATTAAAGATAACGGCCGTGGTATTCCTATTGGAATCAATCCTCAATCTCATATGTCTACTATTGATACAGTGTTTACTGTATTACACGCTGGTGGTAAGTTTGATGATAATGCTTATAAAACTTCTGGTGGTTTACACGGTGTAGGTGCATCAGTAGTTAATGCTTTAAGTGAATGAATGGTTGTTTTGGTTAACCGTGATAACAAAGTTGTTGAATCCAAATATGAGAACGGCGGAAAGATTGTTCAATCAGCTAAAGTTGTAGGAACTACAAACAGAACCGGAACAACAGTAAGTTTCAAACCCGATCCAAAAATATTTAAAGTTACTAACTTTAATCCATCTGTTATTAAAGAAAGAATTAGGGAATCTTCTTTCTTATATAAGAATTTAAAAATTATTTTTGAAGACAAAATCAATAATGAAACAAATGAATTCTTTTCAAAGAATGGTATTAGTGAATATGTTGGTTTTATTAATGATGGTAAATCAACTATAACTTCTGTAGCTAGTTTTAGCGGTACTGGAAGTGACAATATTGAAATTGATATTGCTTTGCAATATACAACTGATACAAGTGAAATTATTGTTTCATTTGCTAACTCCGTTAAGACCATTGAAGGTGGTTCACATGAAACCGGATTCAAATCAGCTTTAACTGAATCATTAAATGAATATGCTCGTAAGTGAAACTTACTAAAAGAAAAAGACAAGAACTTCGAAGGTGAAGATGTTCGTGAAGGTTTAACTGCTGTTGTGTCAGTTCGTGTCCCTGAAAAGATTATTGCTTATGAAGGACAAACTAAAAATAAATTGTTTACTCAAGAAGCAGTGAGTTCAGTTAAAAAATTCTTTGGTGAAAGATTTAACTATTGATTAGAAGAAAATAAAAAGGATGCAACTAAGATCATCCAGAAAGCTTTGCTTTCTAGAGATGCTAGAATTGCCGCTAAGAAAGCAAGAGAAGACACTAAGAAAATTAAGAATGCAAATCAAACATTATTGCTTTCTGGTAAACTAACTCCTGCCCAATCTAAACAATATGATCAAAACGAATTATTCTTAGTCGAAGGTGATTCAGCTGGTGGTACTGCTAAATTAGCAAGAAATAAAAAGCACCAAGCAATCTTGCCTTTAAAAGGTAAAATTCTTAACGTTGAAAAAGCAAGACTTCGTGATCTACTGGCTAATGAAGAAATATGTACTATTATTTCTTCACTTGGTGCTGGTATCGGAAATGATTTCAAAATTGAAAATTTGAAATATGACAAGGTTGTCATCATGACCGATGCGGATACCGATGGTGCTCACATTCAAGTGTTATTATTAACTTTCTTTTATCGTTTCATGCGTCCTTTAATTGAAAAAGGACATGTTTATGTTGCTCTTCCTCCTTTATATAGAATCAGCAACAAAAACAATAGTCAAATTGCCTATGCATGAAATGAACAAGATTTAGAAGAACAAAAATCTCATTTTAAATCATTTGAAATTCAAAGATATAAAGGTCTTGGTGAAATGAGTGCTGATCAATTATGAGAAACAACTATGAACCCTGACACAAGACAATTCTTAAAAGTTTCAATTCAAGACGCAGTCTTGGCCGAAAGAAGAGTTAATGTCTTAATGGGTGATAACTCAACTATAAGAAAAGAATGAATCAACAATAATGTTGATTTTAGTTTAGACGAAGAATAAGATTATGGATAGCAAGAAGAATAACTCAAATATCATACTTAAACCTTTGGAAGAAATAATGTCCGAAGGTTTTGGACGCTATGCTAAATACATTATCCAAGACCGTGCTTTACCAGACATTCGTGATGGTTTAAAACCAGTTCAAAGAAGAATTATTTATTCAATGAACAATTTACAATTGTTCTTTGATCGTCCACACAAAAAATCAGCAAGAGTTGTCGGTGATGTTATTGGTAAGTATCACCCACACGGTGATTCATCTATTTATGAAGCATTAGTTAGAATGAGTCAAAGTTGAAAAAATAACTTGACTCTTGTTGATATGCATGGTAACAACGGTTCAATCGATGGCGACTCCGCTGCTGCAATGCGTTATACAGAATGTAGATTAAGCCAATTTGGTCAATTAATGGCTGAAGGTATTAATAAGAACACTGTTAAGTTTATTCCTAACTTTGATAATAGCGAAAACGAACCAACAGTATTGCCTACTTTATTACCAAACTTATTAATTAATGGATCGAGTGGTATTGCTGCAGGATATGCAACAAACATTCCTACATTTAACTTCAATGAAGTTATTGATGCAATCATAACAAGAATCGATTCACCAAATTGTTTTGTTTCAAGTATTCTTAAAGTTATGCCTGGACCAGATTTCCCAACTGGTGGTATTATTTTAAACACTGAAGGAATCAAACAAGCATACGAAACAGGTAAAGGTAAAATTACTATTCGTGCTAAGATGACAAAACTTGATGCTAAGAAAATTGTCATTACTGAAATTCCTTACGAAACAAACAAATCACAAATTATTAGAAACATTGGTGAATTAATTGACAAATATGATGCATTATGTGTTTCAGAAGTTTTAGATGAATCAGATAGAAATGGTATCTGTATTGCTCTTACATTAAAACAAGGCGCAAACTTTGATTTCATCAAAAACTTCCTATATAAAAACACCCAATTACAAATTTCTTATAGTATGAACATGGTTGCAATTAAAGATGCAAAGCCGTATCAAATGCCAATCTTGTTCATTCTAGATTCATTTATTGAACATGCTGATAACATTTTGTTATCTGCTTCTAGATTTGATTTGAAAAAAGCAACAGAAAGAAAAGAGATTATTGAGGGTTTAATTAAAGCAATCAGAATCTTAGATGATGTTATTAGTTTAATTAGACGTTCTTCAAACAAAGAAACAGCTAAGAAAGCTTTAATGGATAATTTAATGTTTTCAGAAAGACAAGCAGAAGCTATTTCTAACTTAAGACTATATCGTTTATCAAATAGTGATGTTACAGATCTTAAAAACGAATTAGAAGAACTAAATGCGAAAATTACAGAATTAACTTTGTTAATTAATGACAAACAAGTTAGAAATAACTTCTTGAAAAACAAATTAAGAAGTTACAAGAAAACATTTAATTCTCCAAGAAAAACTGAAATCAGTTCTGAAGAAGCACAAATCGTTATTGATCAAGTTGATACAATCAAAGACCAAGAACAAATTGTTGTTGTTACTCGTGATGGATATGTTAAAAACATTTCAAAGAAATCATATGCAGGAAGTGAATTTAATCAATTGAAACTTAAAGAAAATGATTTACCAATTGCAAAATTTATTTCTAATCAAAGAGATAAGGTTGTTTTAATTACCTCAAAAGGTAATTACATTTCTATTCCAACTTATAAAATTGAAATTACTAAGTGAAAAGAAATGGGAATTCACATTAACAACTTAATCACTTGTGATGCAAATGAAAAGATTGTTTATGCATTTAACTATAAAAACAATGTAGAAGATAACAGATGTTTAACATTCGCTTCTAAAAACGGATTAATTAAGCGTGTATTAGTTAAATCATTAGGTATTTCTAAATTAACTAAGATTTCAATGTGTATGAATCTAGATCAAAACGATTCTTTAGTTTCTTGTTTGTTACACCAAAATGATGATAGTCAAAACAAGATTGGTGTTGTAACAAAATATGGTATGGGACTTGTTTACTCGACTGGACAAATTAGTGTTGTTTCTAAAAACGCAGCTGGTGTTAGATCGATTTCATTGAAAGACAACGATGAAGTAGCGGCAATCATTGATGCCAACAATGAAAATGCTTTTGTTTTAATCTCTGCAATTCAAGGTATGAAGAGAATAAAAATTTCTTCTTTCCAAATTGGTAACCGTGCTAATGTTGGTAAACATATTGTTGCTTCCATTAAATCTAACCCTATAAAAATCATTACAGCTTATACTCTTAATAATTCTTCAATTATTAATGCAATGGATACAGAACACAATTGAAATATCTATTCTCCAAGTGAAATTTCAATTGGTGATGAAACAACAAAAGTTTCAATTATTAAAAATAAAACATTTACTGATACATCCGTTTTATATGACGAAAACGCTTCTTCAGATTCAAATGAACCTCAACAAGAATCAAACCAAACTTTCGTAGATGGTATTCAACCTTCGTTGTTTGACGATGAAAAAAAATAATCATTTTTTAATTAACTATTTTAAACCAAATGTGTTTGTTGAGAGCATTCAACAAATTGATGTTTTAACTTTAAAAAAGAACAATATCAAACTTGTTGTTTGCGATTTAGATAATACATTAGCACCTCACTTTAATAAATTTCCAATTAATACTGCTATTAATTTTTGTAAAAAAATTAAAGATAATGGAATAATTTTTGTTTTAGCATCTAATAACTTCAAAAAAAGAGTTAACACTTTTGCTGAAAAATTAAGACCTAATGATGTTGTTTGAAGTTGTAAAAAACCTTTGATGTACAAGATTAAAAAAGTTATCAAAAAATATCATGTAAAACCTGAAGAAATTTTATTCATTGGCGACCAATTCTTAATCGATATTTTTTGTGCAAACAGATTTGGTGCAAAAAGTATTCTTGTTTTCCCTCTTACTGATGTTAAATATCGTGTTCAGAAAAATAAAATATTGTCAATGGTTGAAAAGAAAATATATGAAAAGATTAGTTTGAACAACATCATTACAAACTCATTAGAAGATAACTCATTAGATGCATATGAAATTATTTAATAAAACAAGTTTTATTAATGATAAAATATCATTACTTAAAAATAAAAAAATGAAAAAGCTTTTAATTTTTGGTGGAACGTTTGATCCTATTCATAATGGCCATATAAAAATGTTGTTGGGAGCGATTACAAAAATCCAACCAGATTTATCTTTAATAATTCCTACAAAAAATCCTCCATTAAAAGATTCAATTCCTACTGCTTCAAGCAAAGATAGAGTAGCGATGATTAATTTAGCTATTAAATCTATTCCAAAAGTAAAAGTTTGTGACTATGAAATTAAATCTAGTTCTAACGCAAAATCATATACATATTTAACAATTAAATATTTAAAAAATATTTATAAAAACTATCAATTCTATTTCTTAGTTGGAATGGATCGTCTTAATGATTTTGATCAATGAAAGAACTACAAACAAATATTAAACAATGTTACATTAGTGGTTGCTGGTAGAAATAATCAAAAACCGAAATTTGATAATGCAATCAAGTTAACTATTGATGAAACAAATATTTCAAGTAAGCAATTAAGAGAAAAACCGAATAAGAAATTTTTGAATCTTAATGTAGTTAAATACATTGCTAATAATGGCGTTTATGCGCAAACACAAATTAAGTCTTTAATGTCTGATTATCGTTACCAACATACATTAAGAGTAGCAAAAACAGCTCTAGAGATATGCTCAATTAAAAATAAAAATTTAGCTAAAAAAGCTTATCTTGCAGCAATGTATCATGATGTTGCAAAAGAATTTAATAGAGATCAAATTCTTGAAATAATTGGTAACAAATTTAACAGGAATAGATTCCCTACCGCTCACACATTACACGGATGTGCTTCAGCTGTATATGTTAAACAACATTTTTATGTTACAGATAAAGAAGTTTTAGATGCTATTTATAATCACGTTATTCCTCCTAAAAAACCATCTATATTATCAAAGATAATATATTGTGCTGATAAATTAGAACCAGCAAGAACTAATAAGGATATGCCTAATAGAGCAAAACTTCTTTTGCTTGCAAAGACAGATTTAAATAAAGCATACGATCAAGTATTAGCCTACAATAAAAGTAGGTTCAACTAATTATGTTAGGAATTATTATCGCTTTAGAATCAGAAACTCCAAATTTATCTAATTACTTTGAAAAAGTAAAAAAGGTAAATATTAATGGTTTTTCATGCTATTTAACAGAAGTGTTAAAACATAATGTTGTGATAATTTATTCAGGCGTCGGAAAAGCAAATGCTGCTGCAGCCGCTATTGCACTTATTAATAATTTTAGTGTGAATTCAATAATTAACATTGGATCTGCAGGATCAGTTAATACCAAGTTAACTCCAGGAAGTTTCTTTATTCCTTCAAATGCTCAATATATAGACGTAGATGCAACCGGTTTTGGTTACAAAGTAAATCAAGTTCCTCACGAAAATGAATCTTTTTCAATTTCTAATAAACTTTCATTAATACTTAATGAAATCATTAATGAATATCAATCTGTTTTTACAAACGGGAATATAGGAACAAGCGATTCGTTTGTCAATCAAAAAAATGTCAATTCTTTTCAATTGCAAAAAGTTCTAGCTACAGATATGGAATCTGCAAGTATTGCTCAAATATGTTCTAAAAACAAAATTGATTTTGCATGTGCAAAATATATATCTGATTGCATTTATAGTGATGGAGAATCAGAAAAACAATGAAAGAAAAACATTAATCAAGACAATAAGTTAATGTCAGAAATTATTTATAATGTGTGTTGTAAATATATTTATTCTTTTGAATTAAATAAATAATGGGAAGATTAAGAACAAATCCTGAAGCAATTAATCTAATAAAAGAGAGCAAGTATTTTTTGGAAAAAGAAAAATCTAAAAAATATTTTAACAACAATAAAGATTTATTTATTGAAATTGGTATGGGCAAGGGTCAATTTATTATGAATAATGCACTTCATTTCCCAAACATCAATTTTATTGGTGTTGAAAAATATCCTACTGTTATTCTTAAAGCTTTTCGAAAATTTGATAATTCAGAGAATAAATTAGTAAATTTAAAAGTAATATCTGATGATGCAATAAATCTATTAGATTGATTCAACAAACATTCAATAAAAAAGATATTCCTAAATTTTTCTGATCCTTGGCCTAAGAAAAGACACACAAATAAAAGACTTACATCTCCGAATTTTGTTAAGATTTATAGAGAAATTCTAACAAAAGATGGAATTATAGAATTTAAAACAGATAACGATGGATTATATGAATACACTCTTGAAGAATGATCAAAATTAGACTCACTTCGAATTATTGAAAACACTAACGATTTATATTCAAATCAAGAATTAGTGAAAAAAAATATTCCTACAGAATATGAAACTAAGTTTCATAATGCAGGAATAAAAATCAAAAAGATTGTTGTTAAAATGAATTAACGGTTGAATCATTCAACTACGTAAGTTTCATTGATATCTTGGTTTAATTCTTTTCTTTCAGGATATCTTACGTATTTACCAGTTAATTTTTCAAAATCTGTTTTAACGAAAGGTAAAGTGTATCTCTTTTCATTTTCACCTAAAGCAGCCATTTTTTTAGAAGCTTCTTTAATAGCAATTTCAGAATTTAATGGAATGATAGTTGAAGGAATGTTACATTTTTTACCATTTAGTAAAACATGTCCGTGGCTTACCATTTGTCTTGCAGCACGTCTTGTTTTAGCAAAACCCATACGGTAAACTAAATTATCTAATCTTGATTCAAGAACAATTAACAAGTTCATACTTGTTGATCCCTTCATTTTCTTAGCTATTCCAAATAATCTTCTGAATTGACGATCAGTCATACCATACATTAAAGCTAATTTTTGCTTTTCTTGTAATTGTTCAGCATAACCAGAAAGTTTACGATTAGCAGCACCGTGTTGACCTGGTGCGTATGTTCTTTTCTTACCTTTTAAAAATTCTTTATTGTCTTCTAATAAAGAAAAACCTAATCTTCTAGATTTTTTAAAGATACTTTTTGTATATCTTGACATTAATAAATCTCCTTATATGTGTATACACATAACATTAAGTTCAATTCTAATCTTGTAAATTGATACTAATACTTTCGGCATCTCAGCAAGCTTACTAGTAACAGAAGTACCTATCAATTTATTCAAAACTATATTGAATCGCTGATATGTGTAAAAAATATTATATACAATTTATAAAAAAATATAGATTTATTTAAATAATCTATAATTAATGTAATTAATTATTATGAAAATCATTAGAGAAGCTTGTGTAGAAACAAAAAAAGAGATTGATGCAGCTTATGCTAAAAAAGCAGAAAGAATCGAATTGTGTAGTCATTTAGATAAAGGTGGCTATACTCCAACTAAAACATTAGTTGATTATTCATTAAGAAAACCAAAGAATAATGTTATCATCATGATCAGACGTAAATGTGATAACTATGTTACAAATAAATCTGATATGAAAAAACTTATCAGCGATATTAAGAAATATAAAGATACGAAAATTAAAGGATTTGTATTTGGTTTATTAACTAAAGATAATAAAGTTGATGTAAACAACATGAAAGAACTAATGAAATATGTCGGTAAAAAATATGTCGTGTTCCACATGGCTTTTGATTTAATTAAAGATAAGGAAGAAGCAATTAATCAATTAACAGAATTGGGCGTTAAAAGAATTTTAACTAAAGGTGGCAATGATATTGCTATTAACAATATTAAATCGTTAAACAAATTAAAGAAGCTTGCTGAAGACAAAATTGAATTAGTTGTTGGTGGTAAAGTTTCAGATGAAAATTATTTACAAATAAATAAGTTAACTAAAATTGATCAGTTCCACGGAAGAAAACTAGCTTGCTAGTTTTTTATTTCTCATTTATTATTCAAATTATTCAATATATTAGTGAATGATGGGTTTAAGCTTCAAACTATACCTACAAGCAAGAAACTTTCAAGCGGTGTCTTAACACATTGCACTATAACTCTTGGAATTAAATAAATAATAGTTCCATATTTTAAGAATCTTTCAGAACTTGGTGTTCTACCGTTATGCATATATTTATAGTATTCTAAAGTTGATATTGGACCAAGTAAGAACGAGAAGATTTCCATTAGCAAGACAACCAAACACGTTCCATATATAAATAAAACTAAATGTGTGTGATTGTTTTTATTAACCAGAACTTGATAGAATGTGACATATTCCATAACTACCATAAAAACAGTAATTAAAACTAAAGCTGTATATTTATATGCATTTACCATATAGTCATCAACAGTAGATGCATTATTATTTGGTGATAATCAAAGAATTAACGAGATGTAACAAATAGAAGAGAAAATAATGTAAATTATTTGTTGTACTAATATGTCTACTACAATATTACATTTCTCATTTGATCTTAATCTACATATGCTACCAAAAATTCCCGCAATAACACATACACACGGTTCTTGAATTGAATACATTCAAAACCAAAGTCCACTTGTAAAGATAAGATAACATAAAGTATCTGTAATTCATCCTATAAAAAAGCCAAGAACAGGACCGAAATATCATCCAATTACCATTAACGGAACCCAAGAAAACGAAATTGTTTGTGTGATTCCTGGAATAGGAATACTAAATAAATTAAAAATAATTCTTAATGAAATTAAGATGGCCAATGTTGTTAATGTTTTAGTCGATCTCAAAACATTAACTGGATATAAAGGAAATAAAAACTTTTTAAGTTTATATGAGTGTTTCTTTTGTTCGCTAGAAACCATTAGAACCCACCCCCTGCAGCTCTTAACATTTCATCAATATACTGTGATAAAAGTTCTCTTAATTTTTCTGTATCTGGTTTAGGATTGTAAACTTTAGCAATAATGATGGTAACTACAACAGCAGCAAATAAAACAAGTGTAATGATTTCGCATACTGCTCATCCTCAAAGTTGAGTAACTACATTCATGTTTGCCTTAACAAAACTGTCAAAACTTTGGAAGAATCAAACGTTGTTTGCATATTTTATATAAAACAAATCGAATACCACATAGAAAACAAACAAAAATATAGGGAAGAACATCGAATTGTAATCAAATCTGTATTTTAAGCAATCATTAGTTCTTTTATTATCATAAACATCTCTATAAATTTTGTAAGAATAATAACAAAAGAAAAGAGCAATTACAATATACATCACGCCAGAAAAAGCGGTTGGAATTGTTTGTTGTTGTCCGTCTTTATCGATGATTCCATCTTTTATTGAAACACAAGCAATCATAAAAATTCCTGTAAGAATTAAAGAAATTGAAAAGATTAAAAGAAGGAAAATCATAATCTTTTTAATGTTTAGTATTAAAGCTGGTTTTGTTTTATAAGGATAAACCTTACCCGTTCTAATATCAGCTTGAAGTCTCATTTGAGCAGGAGCTTGTAAAAATGGATTGTTTTGCATATTAGCAGCAAAAGAACCATTTGATGATGTTCTAGTTTGAGTTGTGTGTTGTTCTTCAACTTTAACTGTGTCTAATTTGCTTAAATCATGTAAATTTACTTTAAAGATATTTTTAATATAAATAGATAAATAATTAATGTCATCAACCATTTGGTAATTGTCTGTTGGTTTGTATTTTTCATTAATCTTAAATTCAGTTTTAGATAACTCATTAAACTTTGCTAAAAGTTTCTTTGGTAAAACGCTAGTAGATTTGTTTTTAGAAACTAAATAGAAAAGAATATTAAATTCTTTTTTTAATACATCTTGAAATTGAGAACTTGTGTTGATTTTAGACAAAACATCTTTAGATTTTGTATGCAATACAATATCCAATTCATCGATTAGTTTTGTTTCGTAAGCTTTAGAGTCAAACTTCATTGTTTGTAAATAATTAATATTTATTATATTAATGATTCTTATTTTATAAATTAATAAATGCCAAGAAGAACTTAAAACTTTGGTTAGGATCAACCAACCCCATTTTAATGTTTGTATCTAACTCAAATAGTTTATCAAGAATAAAATTAATTTTTCCTAATGAAATATCTTTTACATATGCCATTTGTCTAGCTTGGAATGGTGTAATTTGTAAGTTAGAATTTATTTGAGTAAATGGTAAATTTTGATTTAACGCTTCTTTGTAAAGTTTTACTTTAAAAATTTGAGAAGAAATAATTTGAATTATTTCAACAGGTTGGTGCTTCAAACTAATTAGTTTGTTATATAGATTTAACGATTCTTTTAATTGATTTCTAAGAATATATGTGTTTAGTAAGAAAATGTTCCCTTCAAAATTATCTAACATAATTTCTTCTATGTCTTTCTCAGTTACTTTTCTATCACCACAATATATTTTTATCTTTTCAATTTCACTCTTAACAAAAAGATAGTTATTAGCTAAATGATCAACAAATTTTTCAAAAGTTTTCTGAGAATCAAAGTTAATGTTTTCTTCTAAACAAATCTTTTTGATTTCATCAAATTTATTAAAATCAGTAATTTTGTTTTTTTTAATTAATTTAATTTTTAACTTCTTAACTATTGGATTAAACTTATCGAGTTTATCATTTTTAACTAAACAAAAAACTTCTGAATCATTTTTATTTAAAGTATCAATAAGTTTAGAAGCCTCTTCAGATTTGTCTAATAAAAAATCAGCGTCTGTAATAATAATGTTTTTTGGTTGTCCAAATAATGAAGATTGGTTTATTTCGTCAAAAATAGATGAAAAGTCTCCATCAAAAACAATTTTTTTTGAGTCTTTTAATCCTAATACTTCATCATTGATTTGGTCTAAATCGTTACCAAAATAAATTACCATTGAAAGTTAGTTTTTTTATATGTAATCATTATAATGACAAAAAGCAAAATGTAGTATGAACAACTAAGATATAAATTTGATATATTTAAACAGATTTTAATATTAATAATATTAAACCCTTCTATTAACGCAAAAACGATATATGTTAATACATAATGAATTGGTGCTAAAAAAGTTACAAATCAAAAAAAGAAAAAATATACAAAAATAAAGCAGAAAAAGTAACTAAATATAAACGAATTAATGAATGCTATCAATGAAATTTCTTTATTGATAGATAAAACGAACGGTAGACTTATGATTATCGCAAAAACATTTATTAATATTTTTTCTAAAACCTTATTCTTCATTTCTAAAGTAGATATAAAGATAACACCAAAAGTGCATATATAACTCAATTGAAAAGATAGAGAAAAACATAACGAAGGGATTGTGAATAGTAAAATCAAACCAGAAACGCTAAATACATCGAATGGATTTTTTGATTTCGTGAATTTTGTAATTATTAATGACAAGAAAACCCTTAATATGCTAACAGCGAAATTTAGTAAATAAGAATAGAAAAATAATATAAAAAAATTAGAAATAAATTGTAATTTTTCGTGATTTTTAAAAATAATATTAATTATTTTCTTAATAAACAGAAAGTGAAATCCACTTATCACAATCATGTAAACGATTGATAAGTCAATCATCTTATTGTATAAAACATATCCGTCATCAATTTTTACATTCAATATCATAAGCTTAATAAAATTAGAAGTCGTTTGATCATATTTGGAGTCAAGAAAATTACACATTAGATCTCTTATGTTAAATTTCATTTTTGTGTTTATTAAATTGCATAAAAATGTTAAAAAATTAAAGTTTTTTATAGCAAAAAACATAATTGTCGGAACAAAAGAAATAACGAAATAAAAGATTAATCTTTTAAAAGAAATATTTGTAAAAGACTTATACAATACAACCATTAAAAGCAAGGATAAACATCTAACATCTTTTAAAAACACTAAAAGAAAAATAACGCACAGCAAAAGTAAGCACAATAAGTGCCTATTCTTGCCTCTAGAAATAAAAATATTATTTTTCTTCATCCCATAATTACTATTTCAATGAAGAAAATATTTTTTATTTTTTTGTTACTATAGCGATTCCGTCATCTATATCTTTGATATCAACATTGAAATCTTTTAGCTCAGATAACCAATTTCTAAAATTTGTAACTTTTGTAAGAAGGTTTTTCTGATTTTTAGTCAAATGTTTTCTTGAATCAAACTTTTTTAAGTAAATGTTGTCTATGAATATAGTTCCACCATCATTAAGCAGATTTCGATATTTATCGAAAAGTGTTCCTTGATGAGATTTTGGGCCGTCAATAAATATGAAGTCAAATTTCTCATTTAAAAACACTTCAAACGCATCACCATTTATAAAATTAATCTTTTTGTTTTCATATTGCTTTGCAATCTTAAAGTTTTCAATATTCTTTTCAATTGAAACTATTTTATTAACACAATCAATTTCACTAAAACATACAGCTGAATATCCATAAGCTGAACCAATCTCTAATATTGAAGAATAATTATTTTTAATAATTATTTCTTTAATAAGTTTTAAAGTATTATCCCTGACAATTGGAATATTATCTCTAATGCAAAGATCTTTTAAATTCATATTAGAAGTGATTATCTATTCAGTCTTGTAAGATGTAAACAGCAGACATTTTATCTTTAATTTTTTTAATCTTGCTCGCTTTTAATCCAGCACCAAACTTAAGCATAGAAGTTGTGTTTACTGTTGAGAATCTTTCATCTCAATAAATAATCTTGATACCTTTAAATGATTGTTCAAGCATTGAATGAAATTTTTCAACTAACATTGTCATTTCTGTTTTTTGGTTGTTCAAACCCTTTGGGTGGCCTAAGACAATGATATCAATATCATTTTGGTATTTATCAAACACTTCTTTTAATTTATTAATACAAATTGAAAGATCATTATCACGGTATTCAAAATTTTCTAAACCACTAGCAATTATTTTTAAAGAATCACTAATAGCTATCCCCATTGTTTTAGTTCCTAAATCTAACCCAAGTGCTCGCATATATTTATTTTAAATAATTTTTTATGATTATAATTTATATATTATTCTATGCGCTCGTAGCTCAGTTGGATAGAGCACACGCCTTCTAAGCGTGTTGTCGGGAGTTCGAATCTCTTCGAGCGCGCCATTTGTAATTAAACAAAATAAAAATCACTATTACTTAGTGATTTTTTTTATTTCTTCTTGAACTTGGTTGTATTGAGTTAGATATGTTTTTTTCTTTTGTTCTTCGATAGCGATTTTTTCTTTAGGTGCTTTTAATAAGAAGTTTTTATTATTTAGAATGCTGTCAGAACGTTTAAGCTCATTTTCAAGATCCTTTAATTGTTTATTTAACTTTTCAAGTAGTTTTGATTTATCAATGAAGTTGTTTTCGAATTCAATTGCAATATCACCAATTGAAATCATGTCTCATTCTAAATTTACTCTAGCTTTCGAAATGGTGTTGATGTTAATGTTAAACTTATTCAAATATGGATTAATCAAGCTCAAATTTAACTTGTCAGTTGTTAGAACATTAATGTTTATTAATGTTGATTTAGAAATTGAATGTTTAATTCTTAAATCCTTAATAGTATTGAATAATTGAATAAATAAATTTGAATAGTTTTGGTTAAGGGTTACTTTTAGTGTTTTTGGTCAAGTTTCAAGTAAAATCGATTCTTTGTCACCGAACATGTTTTTATAAATATTTTCTGTCAAGAATGGTGCGTGTGGATGTAATAGGATAAGAATGTTTTTAAATATGTATCTTAGAGTTCATACAGTTTCATCTTTATATTGTTCATCATTTAAGAAAGGTTTAGCAAACTCAATATATTGGTTACAGAACAAATCTCAAATGAATTCAACTAAATATTTGTTAGCTACAACAAAGTTGTATTTGTCCATGTTCTTTTGGATTTTAAGTAAATATGTGTTGAACGATTTGATAATTCAAGAGTTAATTAAGTTTAATTTCTTAGGTTGATTTTTAATATCAGTTGAGTAATTTGATACAAAGTTTTTAGCATTTCAAATTTTATTGAAAAAGTTTGAATAAAAACTAATCTTTTCTTCATCGTATCTTAAGTCTTCACCAAGAGATGCAGTCGAAGTCAAGAACATTCTTAACGAATCTGTTCCATATTTATCAATAACATCCATTGGGTCGATACCATTACCTAATGACTTAGACATTTTTCTATTTTGGTTGTCACGAATTAAACCGTGGATCAATATGTGGTTAATTGGAATTTTCTTATTTAAATAAGAACATTTGAATAACATTCTAGCAACTCAGAAAAATAAAATATCGTATGCAGTAACTAAAATACTTATTGGATAAAACTTTTCAAGATCTTTATTATTTTCATAAGTTGTAACAATAGGTCACAATCCTGAAGAGAACCATGTGTCTAAAACACTAGATTCTTGAACTCAATTATTAGGATCTTTAGGGGGCAATTCACCTACATATATTTCGTTTGAGTTTTTCTTATATCAAACAGGTATTTGGTGTCCTCAAACTAGTTGTCTAGAAATACATCAATCATTAATGTTTTTAAATCAAGTATTTAAAGTCTTTTTAAATCTTGCCGGAATAAAATCATATTTAACTTTTGAAATCTTTTGGGTTTTATTAAGATTTTCAATGATCGGTTTCATTCTTACGAATCATTGTTTTGATAATAATTGTTCAACTACTTCACCAGTTCTTTCAGAATAGCCAACTTCGTTGTTATATTCTTCAACTTTGATTAATTCACTACGTGATTTCATTTCTTCAACGATAGCTTCTCTAGCTTTTAATCTATCTAATCCTGCAAATGATTTAGTTACTGATTGAGCATATTCATTTAATGTACCATCACTATTAATTACAGAGTTGTAATCTTTGATATTATGTTGTTTTGCTAATTCGTAGTCATTTAAGTCGTGCGCTGGTGTGCACTTCATAGCACCAGTACCAAAACTCATATCTATATATGAGTCAGTCAATACTTTTAATTTTTGACCGTTGATCGGGTTAATAACTTCTTTACCGATAAATGATTTGTAACGTTTATCTTTAGGGTTAACAAATACATGAGTATCAACAAACATTGTTTCAGGTCTTGTTGTGGCGATTGGTAAATATTTAGAACGATCTGAGGCAAGTTTGTATCTAAAATAATACATTTTAGAATGAGTTGGTTTGTAAATTGTCTCAATGTCTGAAATTGCAGTTTGAAGTTTAATATCTCAATTAACAAGTTTGTAATCTTGATAAATTAAATTGTTTTTGTATAAATTAACAAACGTTTTCTTAACCATTTGCTTAACGTTTTCATCAAGAGTAAAAACTTCGTTTTTATAAGATAAACATAAACCAAGTTTTGCTCATTGGTTTCTAATATATTCAGCTTGTGATTTTGCTCAATCAAATACTTGTTTTAAGAATTCTTTTTTTGATAATGAAGATTTATCAATACCTTTTTCAGCAAGAATTTTTTCATACTTTGTTTGTGTAGCAATGCCAGCATGATCAGTTCCTGGAATTCAAATTGCATTAAAACCTCTAAGTCTTTTATATCTTATGATTGTGTCTTGTAAAGAATCATCTCATGCATGTCCTAAGTGCAAATGTCCAGTAACATTTGGTGGTGGCATCATAATAGAAAAAGGCGGCTTTGAGGAATTAATTTCTTCAAAGAAATTATTTTTCTTTCAAAAACTGTAAATACCTTCTTGAACTAATTTGTGATCAAACTTAGTAGGGTTTTGCATATTTAACTATTATAAATAATTTTAATTATTAATAAAGAAAATGAAATTATTTTGCGAAATCAATTCTTTAATTTTCTTTTTTACATACATATTTTCTCGTTTAGTTAAATATTTAAAACTATTGTTAAAGCAGATGATCTTTTCATTTTGAAAACACACAAATATAAAATTCAATATTTGTTGTTCACGAAGCGAATAAGTTTTTTTATTTAAAGAGATATTGAAAAATCTTAAAAGTTCACTGGCTAGCATGCTGTTTCTCGAAACGTTTTCTTTAATATATTCAACTGATATTTTTGTATCAGGATTAATCTTTATAAAATTATTTTTAAAAAATAATTTATTTTGATTTTTGAATCCATTAATTGAATTAAAGTTGCTCAATGAAATAATATCTTCTTTTATTATTGAATTTCTTTTAATGGTGGATGAGTCCTTTTCAGTACAAAATGTAATAGAGTTAATTTCGTTTACTGATTTAATAAATGAGTCTTTGATAATGTTTGATAAATTAGAGAAAGATCAATATACATCTGACATTTTCTTGTATTCTTTAACTTTGTAAGGAAAATTACATATATTGTTTGTTGAATTAGTAAACATTCCTAATAAAGAAACTAAAAACGTTAGTAGCCCAATATTCAATTGATCATTTATTAAATAAATGGCTCCTGCTGCAACCATTAATAAATAAATTAAATTGGTAAAAAACGTTTCAAAAAAACTTAGATTATTATCAAACGAAGCTTTTTTTGAATATATCTTTTCAAATTGCTGAAAATTAATTTTAATTTTTTCAATATTAAATTTAAGCATTTCTGAATTTTCTTCTTTTGAAATTAAATCAATCAATTCCCTTGAAATATTGTTGTTAAAGTTGCTATTCTTAATTGCATGTTCAAGATTTTTTGTTTTGAAATTAAGATTAACAACCGCTACAAAAATACTAAAAATAACAGCTATAAGGTAAAATAACAAAAACATCGGTTTAATTAAAGCAAAAATTATTAAAGAAATCAAAATCATAAATATATCTGTAATCATCATTGAAATTTCGACAGTTAAGAAATTGCAGATGCTTACAATAGATGAATCGATTAAATATACATATGATGGTTCGATTTTATTTATAAAAGTGTTATTTTTATATTTGATTGAATTAATGAATTTAAATACTAAATATTTAAAATTCTGATTAAATCTAATCAACGAATAATGTTTAAGTACATAATTTAGTAAACAGTTTAACAAGGTGATTAAACAAAATATAAAAACTAATGAGATTAAATTAGATGTTGATTTTGAATAAATAGAAAAATTAAGTGTTCAATTAAAGACATTTGCAAACAATGTAGATAACCCAATAATTGCTAAGTGTAAAAACATACATATGATTAAAAACTTAAAGTCTATTGACTGTAAGTCAATTTTTTGCTTTGTGTATTTAATGTTCGTTTTAGATTTTGAAATTTGAAAAACAATGTTAGAAAAGTCTTTTTTAAGTTCATTGTACTTTAATTCATATTTGCCAGAATCAGAGTCAAACATTACTATGTGTGTTTTAGTTTTAAAAATAATTACATAGTGCATAAGTTCGTTTTTACGAATTAATAATCCATAATAGCAGTTGTTCTTTAAGCTGCAAAATTCAGCTCATTCACACTCATATGATTCAATATATAAACCAAACTTTTGACCTAAATTTTCAAAATCATAAATTGATAATCCATTTCCATCAAGATTTGCTTCGTTTAAAATTTTTTCTTTATTTGATCATTTGTAATAATGGTTAACGAAACTATTTATTACACATACACCACATTCATTAATTGAGTTTTGTTTTGTTACTTTCATAATATTTTGTCGTTTGAGAAATGATAACACTAAACTGGTAAAAAATTGGTACTTAAATGGTCTATTTTTTGTATAAAAAAAGTTTAATGTTTATATAATAAAAGTATGAAAAAAATCCCCGCTCAGCAATTATCAAAAATTAAAAATATTTTTTACTTAACATATACATCATTTATAGTATTGTTCGCAATTCTTGGAATTTGTGACCAAATATTTGGTTTCTTATTAATGTCTTCTAATCCGGTTGGTATAGGAACGTTGTCTGTGTTTACATTTTTAGCAATATTAATGTTATGCATATTTATTTTCTACAAAATCGTAATGTTAATAAAGAATAAGGTTAACATTCCTGAAAAAGCAGAAGAAAAGAAATAATTAAAACAAAATTGTGCTTAAGACCATATAAAGTAAAAATACTTGATATGGTTTTTATTTTTTATATATAATAACTAATCTAATATTTATAAAGGAGGAAACTACATTGGTAAAGATTAGATTAACAAGACTTGGAAAACATAAAGATCCTTTCTATCGTATTGTAGCTACTGACTCTAGAACAAAAAGAGACGGTGGATTCATTGCAATATTAGGAACTTATGAACCATTTTCAGGTAAAACTGTAATTAACAGTGAACAAACTCTTAACTTCTTAAAAAATGGTGCTCAACCAACTGACACTATCTTAAATTTATTTAAGACTAATGGTGTTTGAGCTGAATTCTTAAAGACTAAGAAACCTGCTAAAAAAACTAAGAGAGCTAAGAAATCTAAAAAAACAAAAACTGTAAGCAAACCTAAAGCTGCAGTTAAAGCCACTGCTGCTAAAGCAGAAGAACCTAAACAAGAAAATAAGTAATAATGCGTATAACCATCTTAACTTTATTTCCTAAAATGTTTGATGGATTCATTAATGAATCTATTATTGCTAGAGCAATAAAAGCTAAGAAAATTAAAGTTAATATTGTTGATTTTCGTGAATTTTCTAAAGATAAACATAAGAAAGTTGATGACTATCAATATGGTGGTGGGGCCGGAATGGTGTTAACATTACAACCGATTGTTGATTGTTTAAGAAAATATAAAACAAACAAATCACATGTAATATTGTTATCGCCTCAAGGCAAACAATTGAATCAATCAAAAGTAAAGCAATTGTCTAAATATCAAGATTTAATCTTAATTGCTGGTCATTATGAAGGATTCGATGAAAGAATAATTCATTATGTTGATGAAATTATTTCGATTGGTGACTATGTATTAACTGGTGGAGAAATTCCTGCAATGGTTTTAGTAGATTCAATTAGTCGAACAATCAAAGGAGTAATCTCTAACGATTCATTAGACACAGAATCATTTGATGATAATCTATTAGATTATCCTGTATATACAAAACCAATAGATTTCGAAGGACATAAAGTCCCACAAGTGTTATTATCTGGTAATCATAAAAAAATTAATGAATATCATAATCAACAAAGAATTAAGAAAACAAAAAAGATGCGTAAAGACTTATTAACTAAAAAAGGAGAAAAATAATGAAAAAAATTAATAGTACAAAAATTCTAAAACAATTAGAAAAAACTCAAATGAGAGATGATCTTCCTGAATTCCGTTCAGGTGATACAATTTCTGTACACGTAAAAGTTACCGAAGGTAACAAAACAAGAGTTCAAAGATTTGACGGTATTGTTTTAAAAGTTACTGGTAAAGGTTTATCAAAATCATTCACTATTCGTAAAGAATCAAGTGGTATTGGTGTTGAAGAAACTTTCTCTTACCACTCTCCATTAATCGTTAAGATTGATGTAGTAAGACAGGGTAAAGTAAGACGTGCTTACATCTCATACATGAGACAACGTTCTGGAAAATCTGCTCGTATTAAATCCGCTAAAAGATAATGAAAGTTTTTCCTAAAAATAAGGATAAACAGCCAAAACATAGTCATACACATGATAAAAGTTTTGCTGTCGGCAAATTCCATAACATTAAAGTAAAAAGTGGTAGTGTAAAGTTTAAAAAACTTTACCAACTTGAACCATGACAAAGATATCTAGCTGCAGGTCTTGTCGGATTTTGTATGGCTATCATTGTCCAATTTATGATTAAGAATACTGGCTTATATAACACTGGTTTATCGGCAATCATTCAAGGGTTCTCAAGATTGGTTTACACAATCATGACTCACAATAACATTAGTGAATCTACTGCAACATTAACATTTAACTTAATGTTTTGAATTGTTTATTTTTTAATCAATATTCCAATATTTATTTTTGCATATTTTAAAGTTGGTAAAACATTTGCAAAATTAACATTTGTGTATTTACTTGTAAATACATCTTCAGGATTTGCATTATCATCAATTCCTGGAATAAGTGAAATATTTATTCTTGGTAGAACAATCCCTGATCCGAATAACATCTTGACTACAAACCATGTGTTTGTAATGCCATTTTATTTCCAAACCGATAACAAACTTTTATTTGATGTAGACCATGATCCAATAAAATCTTTCTTTTTATTCTTAACTGCATCTATATATGGATTCTTATCTTCAGTTAGCTTTGCAATTTTATATATCATTGGTTCGTGTTCTGCTGGTTTAGATATTATTTCAATATTCTATGCCACTAAGAAAAACAAAAACATTAGTGGTATGTTAGTAACAATCAATAGTATTTCAATGGTTATTGGTGCTACTACTGGTTCTTATTTTTCAGGAGCAATCATTGATTCTCAATGTTGAAGTTGAGAATTCTTCTTCTCGGCAAACTTGTTTGCTTCATTCCTAAGCATTATCATCTTTGGAATGTTCTTAAATAGATTCTTCCCATTAAATAAAAACGTTAGAGTAGAAATCTTCTCTAACAACATTAAACAAATTAGAGAATATTTATATTCTCACCAATATACTCATCCTCTTACAATTTATAAAACAATTGGTGGTTACAGTCTTCAAGATCACGAAATGTTAGTAACTATTTGTATGTATATCGAATTACCTAAATTAGTTAACCACATACGTGACATTGACCAAAACTGTCTAATTGTTGCAACTAAAGTTGATGACATTGATGGAACAATTAACGTTTACCAACAAGGTTCAACAGAATAATTAAATAATATGGAAAAAATTAACTGGTTCCCAGGTCATATGGCAAAAGCCATATCTGATTTAAAATCAAAGAAAAATAATTTTGATATGTTGATAGAAATCGTTGATGCGAGAGCTATCAATATTTCTTCTAATAAAGAATTATTAAAAGATTTTAATTTACCAGTTTTAACGATCGCAGTTAAGTCTGACATCGCAGAAGTAAATCAAAAAAATGATTTGTTATATATTTCAACTAAAAACAAGTCTCATAGACAAATAGTTTTAAATAAAATAAGAGAAGTGTTAAAACCTAAGATTGATTCCAAAAAGAAAAAAGGGTTAGTTAATCCCCAATTTAATATTTTAGTATTAGGTTTACCTAATATTGGTAAGTCTTCTTTTATAAACTTCTTATTAAATAAGAACAATCTTATTGTTCAAAATTATCCTGGGGTCACAAGAAAACAAACTCTCGTAAAAATTGATAACATGCTTTTCTTAAATGATTCACCTGGAATTTTATTTAAGAAAATTGATGATTTACAAACCGGATATATTTTAGGATTAATTGGTTGCATTAAAAAGGATGTCTTACCAATGCGTGAAGTAATTAAATTTGGGTACGAATTTTATCTAAACAATTATCAACAACCTTTATATAAAAAATTTAATTTTAACAGTCAATTATCATTTGATGATTTTATAAATCATATTTGTCAACAATATAAATTTATCAAACAAGATAATCAAATTGACACTACAAGAGCATTTGATTATTTATATGGTTTATTTACGAATGGAAACATATGTAAGGTGAATTATGAAAAATAACATGTACGCTTATGAAAACAAATATTTTTATAAAGGATATAAAAATATTGCTGGAGTTGATGAAGTTGGACGAGGTTGTTGAGCCGGTCCACTTGTTGTTGCTTCTGTAGTTCTTCCCCCAAGATACCGTAATGATAAAATCAACGATTCAAAAACTTTGTCCATTAAAAAAAGAGAGGAATTGTTTGATGTGATTATTAAAGATGCAGTTGACTATCAAATAATTTTTATCGATTCAACTGAAGTTGATAAACTAAATCCTAAAAAAGCTTCAATTGAAGGAATGAAACGTGCCTTATCATCATTAAAAGTAAAACCTGATATTTGCTTAGTTGATTACGAAAAAATTAATGATCCAAACCAAAAAGTAGAGTCAATAACAAAAGGTGATGGTAAATCTATATCAATTGCAGCAGCAAGTATTGTTGCAAAAGTTGCAAGAGACAGATATATGATTCAAATTAGTGATAAGTATCCGCAATACAACTTTAAAAAGCATAAGGGATATGGAACTCTTGACCACTTAAAAGCTCTTAAAAAATATGGTCCAATCAAAAACTTCCACAGGTTCTCTTATAAGCCCGTACAAAAAGCAACAAATACAAAATAATAATATATATAATTAAATAATTATGGAAAAACTAAAATCAACCGCTAAAAGAACAAAAGAATTAGAATACAACAAAGAATTTGTTGTTAAACAATTAAATGCAAATCCTAACGTTGTAAAACAACAAGAAGAACAATTAAAGAAGATGAATCCTAATGCTACTGCCGAAGTGATTCAACGTCAAGTAATGAACTTGGTTGTTCGTGAAAATGTTTTTAACAATGTAATGCAAGGTATTGTTGAATACTACGATTTCAAATTAGATAAAGATGAAATATCTAAATTTGAAGAAAGAATGAAAAACTTATACAAAGATGCTAAACCAGAAGTTTTGACAAAACTTACTGAAAACATGTTAAAGAAAACTTTGGTTTATCAAGATTTATCTTCATTATGAGATATTAGAACTAATGATGAAGAAACAAAACAATGACTTCAAAATTACTACAAAGCTACTAATAATCCTATTAGAGATATCATGAATGATAAGGAAAAGTTTGATAACTTTAGACAAATGATTCAAGACGAAAAAGTTACAAATGAAATCTTAATGAGATTTAGAAACATTAAGTTTGATCTTCCTAAAAAAGAAAACAAAGAACAACAAGAAGAAAAGAAATAATCTAAGCCCACAAAAATGGGCTTTTTTTATAAATTAAAACTAAAGAAAAAAGAATTAGGTAAAACCTAATTCTTTGTTCCAACTAATTTGAATTTGTTATCAATAACTTTCATATTGTATTGTTGGTTTTTCTTAATCTTGTTTTGAACTATTTCATTCGCTAAGAAATTTTCAATATTTTTTTGAACATAACGTTTAATTGGTCTTGCACCATATAAAGGTTCATAAGATTCTTTTTTAATTTTAGAAATAGTAGATTTATCAAATGCAACAATTATGTCTTGTTGTTTTAATCTATTTGATAGTTCATCAAGTGATTTTTGAACAACTTTTTCAATAACATTTTCAGAAAGCTTGTTGAATACTACTATCTCATCAATTCTATTGATGAATTCTGGTCTTAAAGCTTTCTTTAATTCATCAAGTGCTTTATCTTTCTTGTCATTTAAGATTTCTGCACCACCTATGTTACTTGTCAAGATGATGATTGTGTTTTTAAAGTTTACTTTTCTTCCTTGAGAATCAGTTAATTCTCCATCATCTAAAACTTGTAATAACAAGTTTAACACATCAGGATGAGCTTTTTCAATTTCATCAAATAGAATAACCGAATATGGTCTTCTTCTAATAGCTTCAGTTAGTTCACCAGCTTGTTCATAACCAACATAACCTGGAGGAGCACCAATTAATTTAGAGACTGAGTGTTTTTCCATGTATTCACTCATGTCAAATCTTACCATTGATTTTTCGCTATCAAATAACGCTCTTGCCAAAGACTTAGCAAGCTCGGTTTTACCAACACCAGTTGGTCCCATAAATAGAAATGAACCGATTGGTCTAGATGGATCATTAATTCCTGCACGCCCTCTCATAACGGCATTTGTTACTAAAGTAACTGCTTCATCTTGACCTTTAACATATTTTTCTAATTGAGATTTTAAGTTAAGCAACTTATTTTTTTCAGATTCCATAATTTTGTCTAATGGAATACCAGTTTGTTTTGCAATAACTTCCGAAACCTCATTTGCAGTTACTGAGTCACTAATGTATGAATCAGAATCTTCTTGAATTTTCTTTTCTAAAGCATCAATCTTCTTTTGAGTTTCAGGAATAGTCACATATAGAAGTTTTGATGCTTTTTCAAATTCACCTTCTGTTTGAAAACGATCAATTTTAGATTTTGATTCATCTAAATCTTTTTTAAGCTTATTTAATTCATCGTGTTCAGATTTTTGTTTTTGTCATTTAGTTGTTTGAACTGATTGAGCTTTTTTAAGTTCAGCTAATCTTTCTTCAACTACTTTTAAACGCTTTTTAGATTTATCATCTGATTCATTAGATAAAGCTGCACGTTCAGTCTCCACGTGAATAATTTCACGATTGATTTTATCTAATTCAGCAGGTAAAGAATGCATTTCAGTCTTTACTTTAGCCGCAGCTTCATCAATCAAATCAATTGCTTTATCTGGAAGATAACGATCTGAAATATATCGATCTGATAGATTAACTGCTGCCACTAATGCAGAATCGTGAATTTTTACTTTATGAAATAATTCTCAACGTTCTTTAAGACCTCTCATAATAGTGATTGCTTCTTGTTTAGATGGTTCTTTAACATAGATTTTTTGAAGTCTACGTTCAAGAGCAGCATCTTTTTCAATATATTGTCTATATTCATTAAGAGTAGTTGCCCCAATAATCTTAATTTCCCCACGGGCCATCATGGGTTTAAAGATATTTGCTGCATCCATTCCCCCTTGACCGGTTCTTCCTGCTCCTACAAGTTGATGTAACTCATCTATAAATAGGATTACATCTCCTCTTTCTTTAACTGCTTTAATTACAGAATTAATTCTTTCTTCAAATTGTCCTTGATAAGAAGCCCCTGCAATTAAAGATGGTAAAGACAATTCAATAATTGTCTTATCCATTAAGTTATCAGGAACATCATTATTAATAATTCTTTGAGCTAATCCTTCAACAATAGCAGTCTTACCAACACCAGGTTCACCAATTAATACTGGGTTATTCTTAGACTTTCTAGACATGATTTCAATAAGTCTTCTTATTTCATCGTCTCTACCAATAACAGGATCTAATTTATTATCTTTAGCATCCTGTGTTAGGTTTCTACCATATTGTTCTAATGGGTTTTTATTATTATCACTAGGTGTAAAATTAAAGTTCATATAAAATCTCCTTTGTTTTATTAACACCTTCATTATAACATAAAATTAGCACTTGTCAAGTGAGAGTGCTAATTTTATTTTTTTTAGGTGTTTTGTTTACAAATTCTTAGCTAATTCTTTAATTTGATTGATATTTTCGTCTGTTAAAGAAGATAAGATTTTAATACTTGGTTCAATATAAGTTAAGTTTTTAGAGTTTTCTAATTTCTTTTTCATTAAATTAGCTGCAGTTGGGTATCAAGAACCGTTCTCTATTAATGAAACCGAACGGTTTTGGAAATTGTGTTCAACTAGAATTTCTAAAAAGAAATTCATAAATGGATATAGATTTGCATTATATGTCGTGGTTGCTAACACTAATTTAGAGTATCTAAATGCATCTGCTAAACAAACCGATAAATCTTCTCTAGCTAAATCATGAACAACAACTTTTTTGTTATTTTTAGTTAATTCTTCTTTCAATAACATTACTGCTTTTTTAGTATTACCATACACTGAAGTGTAACAAATTACTACACCTTCTTCTTCAGGTTTATATGAAGATCAAAGATCATATAGATTTAGGTATTTACCTAAATCACTATTTAATATCGGTCCATGTAATGGAGCAATTGTAGCAATATCAATTTGTTTTGCTTTATTTAAAACATTTTGAACTTGAGGCCCATATTTACCAACAATACCAATGTAATATCTTCTTGCTTCATCTACTCAGTTATCTTGAGTTCCCAATGCACCAAATTTACCAAAGGCATCAGCTGAAAATAATACTTTTTCAGTAGATTCATAAGTAAACATAACTTCAGGTCAGTGTACCATCGGAGCAAACACAAATGTTAATTTGTGTTGCCCAATAGATAATGAATCATTATCTTTAACTACTAATTTATTCTTGATTTCACAATGAAAGAATTGATCAATCATTCTAAAAGTTTTATCATTACCTACAACTGTAGTGTCAGGATAAACTTTTAAGAAGTTAGCAATACTTCCTGAATGATCAGGCTCCATGTGTTGAACTACTAAATAACTTGGTTTTTTATCCCCGATTTCTTTTCTAATATTAGCTAATCATTCATTACTAAAATGTTGATCTACTGTATCCATAATAGTAATCTTGTCATCTAATAAAATATAAGAGTTATAAGACATCCCATTAGGGACTTTATATTGCCCTTCAAATAAGTCTATTTTTAGATCATTAACTCCAACATAATGAATTTTTTCTGAAATTTTGTTCATATTTTTTCTTCTTTCTACCATAGTAATAAAAAACAAAAAATTATTAGAAACTAATAATTTTTTGAAATAAAACTTTATCAGTTTTTATTTTTTAGAGAATTGCGATTTGCTAGCGTGGCAAACTGGACAAACGTAAGAATCTGGTTTGTCAGCAAAAGGTCCTTCTTTTGCTTCATCATATTCTCATCCGCATAAATCGCATACATAAATTGCCATAATTTTCACCTCACTAATATTATATATCATTTAATATGATATATAACTTTACTGCTCTAATTATTTTTTAAGGGTTGTATACCCATAATGGCTTAGGTCTTATTTTTGATAATAGTTTTTAGTTGTTCAATAGAATTGATAGTAATCTTTATAAGATTATTAGATTATTTTGTTTTTAAATTATTTAATTTAATAATGTTATTAAGAAGGGTTGATATTTGTTTATTAAATTCTAATTGTTGTCTGTTAAACTCTTCTTGACGTTCTCAACGTTTATCATTCTTATCTAAATGTTTAAGAATTTGTTCTAAGATTTGACGGTTAGAAACTCTTGGAGGTTTAACTCCTGGTTTTCTAGTCTTAGTTTTAGTTTGTATACCCATAATGACTATTGGTGATTCTAACTTAAAACTATTATAGTTCTTATTTTTGATAATAGTTTTGAGTTGTTCAATAGAATTGATGGTAATCTTTATAAGATTAGAACTAGTAGTGCTCATTGTTTTTTTTCTCCTTACACTATACACAATCTCTTTAGCACACTTAAAATCTATGTAAAAAATAACAATATTCCATCTAACTATTAAAAATCCTAGGTTTTTCTTATTAATAAGGAAAACTAAATACTTTATTTCTAAAAATATTGCACTTTCTCTAAAATATTTTTAGAAATCCCCTTGAAATGTCCTATCAAATAAAAAAAAGCACCCGCGGGGTGCGCGGCGGCGGTGTGTATATCTGCTATATAAAAAACTAAATATAATAAAGTGAATGCAAAATAAATATAAATATTACAAAAATATTGAAATAAAAATTGATGAACGGTTAGAATTTGAAACTTTTTTTATTAAATATACCAAGAAAAATTCTAAAAAAACAACATCGCGTTTGTTTTATAAAATCGAAAATTTTATTGACTGATACAAAAATCAGAATTTCCCCTCATTAATTGATAATTTAGCTAGTAGAGATAATAAAATTAAAATATTTTGTAACTTTGATACATATTTGTATATTAAAAATAAATTTATTTTGTTAGATGAAATTGAATGATTGATTGATGAAAATGATTTTGAAATAAAAATAAAAAACATTCCAAAATTTAAACTAGTTGTAAATGTTTGCAAAAGAATTCATAAAGTAATAAATGTTTTAAAAAATCAAATTTGTAATATTGAACCTCAGCCTAGTAATAAAGAGCTTTATAACAATGGTTTATTAGAACCAATAATTAAATCAGTAAAACAAATGTGTGTGATTGAAGAAAGTATTGCTGCTGATAAATACAATTGTCCATTAATTGAAGTGCTGCTCGAAAGTTGAATAATTAAATTTTATTCGATTTGTCACAACCCTGATAATAGACAAAAAACATGCCTATTAAAGTGCAATGATTTTTTTGCCAAATATTTTAAAGAATTAAAAGAAATTGGAAATGATTTACTTTTTTTAGCTAATTATGTGTACAAGGAAAAAAATGATAACTGATCTTGAGTGTTTTTGTACAGAAACAAATTAGGGTCTGCACACTTAATAAACTGTGATGAGATAAAAAAGTATAAATATGAACCAAGTTTTCTTGTAGATATTTATTGTGGAAAAGATGGAAATAAAAAAATTTTAAAATTCATATCTGAAATCAATAAAATGTTAAAAAATCTATGTGCTATTTATTTACTAATATCATTTAGATTAATTCATACCAGCAAAACTGAATATTTATCGATATCCTTTGAAGAAGCTCTTAAGTATATTTATGATTCAGAATTATAATATAATTATAATTAATTAAATCTTATTAAATAAAATAATAATGCCCAATAACCAAAAAGAGATAGAAAGAAAAAACTTACATTCAGCAATATGATCAATTGCTGATGATTTAAGAGGAAGTGTTGATGGATGAGATTTTAAGAACTATGTTCTTGGAATTATGTTCTATCGCTATATTTCTGAAAATATAACTTCATATATTAATAATAATGAACATGAATCAGGGAATAAAGATTTTGATTATGCAAAACTTTCTGACAGTGATTCATGAGAAATTAAAGACGAAATGATTAGAACAAAAGGTTTTTTTATAAAACCTAGCCAATTATTTTGTAATATTAAAAAAGTTGCTAGACATGATTCTAACTTAAACATTACATTAGAAAGTATTTTCAAAGCAATCGAAGCTTCTGCAATAGGATCTGAAAGCGAAGCTAATTTCAAAGGTTTGTTTGCTGACATTGATGTCAACTCACCAAAATTGGGTTCAACAGTAGATAAACGAAATGAGAAATTAGTTAAGTTATTAGATGGTATTGGAAATATGAATCTTGGTAATTACCAAGATAATACAATAGATGCATTTGGGGACGCATATGAATACCTAATGGGTATGTATGCTTCAAAAGCAGGCAAATCAGGGGGGGGAATATTACACTCCTCAAGAAGTATCTGAATTACTAACTAAGTTAACAATTATTGATAAAAGTAGAGTTAATAAAGTATATGATCTAGCTTGTGGATCTGGTTCTTTATTATTAAAATTTGCAAAAATTTTAGGTAAAAATAATGTAACTTCAGGTTTTTATGGTCAAGAAATTAATTTAACTACTTACAATTTGTGCAGAATCAATATGTTCTTACATGATATTGATTTTGATAAATTTAATATTGCTTGTGATAACACTCTTACAAATCCTCATTTTCAAGATGATGAACCATTTGAAGCTATTGTAAGTAATCCTCCATATTCTATTAAGTGAGATGGTGATAAGAATCCTTTATTAATTAATGATGATAGATTTGCACCAGCTGGAGTGTTAGCTCCTAAATCCTATGCTGATTTTGCATTTGTTTTGCATGCTTTATCATGATTATCTACTAATGGTACCGCAGCAATCGTTTGTTTTCCTGGAATTTTTTATCGTGTTGATGGTGATGCTGAACAAAAAATAAGAAAATATTTAATTGATAATAACTTTGTTGATGCGATTATTCAGTTACCAAATAATTTATTTTATGGTACATCAATATCAACATGTATTTTAGTATTAAAAAAATCTAAGAAGACTAATGACGTATTATTTGTTGATGCATCAAATGAATGTATTAAAATAACAAACAAAAATAAGTTAACTAATACAAACATAGAAAACATATTGAATATGTTTAAAGACAGAAAAGATATTCAATATGTTACTAAAATCGTTGGTAATAAAGTTATTGCTAGTGAACATGAATATAACTTGTCAGTTAATACATATGTAGAAAAACAAGATACAAGAGAACAAATTGATATCAAAGTTTTAAATAAACAAATCGCTAAAACAGTTGAAAAAGAAAATAAATTGAGAAAAGAAATAGACAAAATTATTTGTCTATTAGAAGAGTAGTATGAATATTTTAGATTTATTAAAAAATGAAAAAGTTGAATTTTTTTGTTTAAAAGATGTTGTCATAGTGAACAAACTTAAGCAAGAAAAAACTGCAAGCGTTTTAGAAAAATTAAATACATTTAGTGGTAATGTTAGATTGTTACCAAGTTCATCCAATTATGATTGATGAACAAAAGAAGAAAATGTTTCAGATAAGAGCTTAATTAATAATTGTGAAATTATATGTTTAGGAAGAGCAAGATATCCAAATATCAAATATTTTAATGGTAAATTTGTTTCTTGCAACAATGTTTTGATAAGGAGTTTAGATAAAAGCAAGGTCTTAACAAAATATTTATATCATTTTATTAATGCTAAGAAAAATGATTTTTATATTTCAACTTCTATTTATCCGAAATTTCATGTGGATACTTTTAATGAGACTCAAATCCCTGTTCCATCATTAAAAGCACAACAAGAGATAGTTAGAATATTAGATAATTTCACAGAGCTTACAGCAGAACTTACAGCAGAGCTTACAGCTCGTAAAAAACAATATGATCACTACCGTGATCAATTGTTATCTTTTGATGATAAGAAAATAAAAGAGGGGGGGGTCGAATATAAAATGGTTAATGATTTGATTTTAGAAGAATCTCTATGTTTAGTATCTCCATCATTCAAAATTCAAAAAAATAATTATGAAAAATCTGGAAAATTTCCAATAATCTCTCAAGATAAAGATTTAATTTGTGGATACACAAATCTTTCAGACCCAAAAATTATAGATGACGAATATTGTGTATTTGGTGATCATACAGAAATTTTAAAATATGTCAATTTTAGATTTGTTCAGGGAGCAGATGGAATTAAAATTTTTAAATTTAATAAAAACAAAATTTTTCCTAAATATTTTTATTTTGCAATTCTTTCTAAATATTTCAAAGATTCTCAATATAAAAGACATTTTGAAAAATTACGAAATGTTTTAATACCATTACCTTCTATTCAAATCCAAAAACATATAGCTAATCAATTAAATAGTTTTTTTAAATTAACATCAGATTTATCAGAAGGTTTACCAAAAGAAATTAATTTAAGAGATAAACAATATTCATATTATCGTGATCTATTATTAAACTTTAAATTCTCTACACTCGAGAGAGAGGTAGAGTGAAAAATGATTAGTGAAATATGTTCAATTAAACGTGGCGAAGTTATTTCGAAGGATTATATAAACAATAATCCTGGAATTTATCCTGTTTATTCTTCTCAAACTCAAAATAACGGTGAATTAGGAAAAATTAATAAATTTTCTTTTAGTGGTGAATATTTAACTTGAACAACAGATGGTGCTTATGCTGGGTCTGTATTTTATAGAAATGGCAAATTTAATGTAACAAACGTTTGTGGTCTTTTACAAATTAAAAACATGAATGAAGTAGACATTAAATATCTTTTATTTATATTAAATAAATATGCTAAAAAATATGTTAACAAATCTATGGGGAATCCAAAATTAATGAGTAATGTAATGGCTAAAATTTTAATCCCTCTTCCTCCACTAGAAATTCAAAAAGCAATTGGGTTTATTTTAGATCTATTTGATAAATTAATAAATAATTTATCAGAAGGATTGCCAGCTGAAATAAAACTACGTCAACAACAATACGAATATTATCGTGATTTATTATTGTCATTTAGGAGGAATTAATTATTAGCAAGTTTAATGTAATAGCACAATCTGATAACAGTACAGTTGTTGCTGAATATATCCCAGAAGATAAACGTTATAGAAGTTATCAAAGTGAAGCAGAACTAGAACGTAATTTTATCAAGCAATTAATTGATCAAAAATATGAATACATTAATGTAAAAGATGAAAAAGCATTAATCATAAACTTAAGACAACAAATTGAAAAATTAAATAATATTAAGTTTACAGGCAATGAGTGAGATATATTCTTTAAAAATATCATTGCTAACCCCAATGATAGTATTGAACAAAAATCTGAGAAAATTCAATCACAATCTAGGTTTTATTTTAAAAGAGATGACAACTCTTCAATTAATTTAAAATTAATTGATAAAGATAATATCCATGAAAATAATCTTCAAGTTATTAATCAATATGAAGAACAAAATGGAACCCACAAAACAAGATATGATGTTACTATTTTAGTAAACGGTTTACCACTAGTTCATATTGAATTAAAAAGAAGAAGTATTAAGTTAGAAGAAGCATTTAATCAAATAGAGAGATATCAAAGAGATAGCTTTTGAGCATCTTCAGGGTTGTTTAATTTTATCCAAATTTTTGTAATTTCAAATGGAACTTACACGAAATATTATTCAAACTCTACTAGATTTAACATTGCTCACAACAAAAATAATAAAAGAATAAAAACAAGTAATAGTTTTGAGTTTACTTCTTATTGAGCAGATCAAAAAAATAAGAAAATTATTGATTTAGAAGATTTTACAAAAACTTTTTTTTCAAAACATACATTATTAAATGTATTAACTAAATATTGCATACTAAATGAAGATAAAACATTGTTAGTAATGAGGCCATATCAAATTGTTGCCACAGAAAAGATTATTAATAGAATTGAAATTAGTAATAACTATAAGACATATGGATCAATAAAAGCTGGAGGATATATTTGGCATACAACAGGTAGTGGTAAAACGTTAACTTCATTTAAAACTTCTGTGTTAGCTTCAAATCTTTCATATATTGATAAAGTATTATTTGTAGTTGATCGTAAAGATTTAGACTACCAAACAATGAGAGAATATGAAAATTTTCAAAAAGGTACTGCAAATGCTATTTCATCAACAAATGAATTAAAAGCTAAACTTGAATCAAATGAAAGTAAGATTATTATTACAACAATTCAAAAACTAGCTAATTTTGTAAAACAAAATAAAAAAAGTTCTGCATTAAATAAACATATTGTTTTAATATTTGATGAATGTCATAGATCTCAATTTGGTGAAATGCACAAAGATATTACCAAAGCATTTAAGAAATATCATTTATTTGGTTTTACCGGAACACCAATATTTAATGTAAATCAATCTAATCCATCTAAATATTCCGCATTAAAAACTACCGAACAAATCTTTGGTGATAAATTACATACATACACCATTGTTAATGCAATTGACGATGGTAATGTATTACCATTTAAATATTCTTATGTCAAGACAATTCATGAAAAAGAAAACATTGTAGATAAAGAAGTTGAAGATATTGATTGAAAAAAAGTTTATAGTGATCCACGATATATAGAACAAATAACTAAATACATTCTTGAACATTTTGAACAAGCTACATATCGTAAAGGAAATCCATATGAGTTTAAATACATCACGAACATTTCAGAAATGATTAATGCAGACAAATGTGGTAAAACATACGAATCTAGAGAAAAGAGAAAACTAACTGGCTTTAATTCAATTCTTTGTGTATCTTCTATAGAAGTAGCAAAAAAATATTATGAAGAATTTAAAAAACAAATGGAGTTAAATCCGGATAAAAAAATTAAAATAGCTACTATTTTTAGTTTTGCTCCTAATGAAAGTGAAGATTCGTTCCTCCTTGAAGAAAACTCTGAATCAACTTCAAATCTTGATTTACCATCAAGAGAATTTTTGGAAAGTGCAATTAAAGACTATAACAAAATGTTTGGCGTTTCTTATGATACATCTTCAGATAAATTCCAAAACTATTATAAGGATGTTTCTGTGAGAATGAAAAATAGAGATATAGATCTATTAATTGTTGTCAATATGTTCTTAACAGGCTTTGACTCAACTACACTAAATACATTATGAGTTGATAAAGATCTAAAACTTCACGGATTAATTCAAGCTTATTCAAGAACTAATAGAATTCTTAATAAAGTTAAAACATTTGGAAACATTATTTCATTTAGAAATTTAGAAAAAAGAACAAATGAAGCAATTGCATTGTTTGGAAACGAAAAAGCTTCTGGTATTTGTTTGCTAAGAACATTTACCGATTATTACAATGGTTATGAAAATAATTTAGGTTATGTTCAATTAATTGAACAAATTAAAACATCATTCCCGTTACCAAATATTCCTTTTGGCGAAAAACAAGAAAAGCAATTTATTCAAGTATTTGGAAAAATACTAAAGATGATTAACTTACTTTCTTCTTTTGATGAATTTACAAATGATAAGCGTATTCTTAATGAAAGAGACATGCAAGACTATCAAAGTATTTATTTAACACTTCAAGATAAATGACGTAAGAACAAAATGACTTCTAACCAAAGAGAAGATATTACAGATGATATTGTTTTTGAAACAGAATTAGTAAAACAATATGATATTAATATTGACTACATTTTGTTCTTGGTTAAAGAATACAAACTGTTACCAAAAAACAATGAAGAAATCAGAATTAAGATAGAAAAAGCCATTGAATCCAGTCCGACATTACGTAGTAAAAAAGAACTTATTCAACAATTTATCCAACATATTATGGATGAAGATGACATATTCAACGAATGAAAAGAATTTGTATCTAAAAATAGAGAAACAGATTTAGACGAAATTATTAAAGAAGAAAACCTTAATCCTGTAAAAACTAAATCATTCATGAATAGTTGTTTTGAAAACAACCAATTTAAAACTATTGGAAATGATATTAATGAAATATTACCAGCTACATCTTTATTTGGAAAAAACAATCGTTTTAAAAAGAAAAAAGTGGTCTCTGATAAATTACTTATATTTTTTGAAAAATATTCAAATATACAATAACAATAATTTTGTAAAATGAAAAACTTTTTTATTGGTTTATTTAGAGATTAATTATTTTTTTAAAGTCTTCAATTTTATTTCATCAAAAGGTCTTGGACCTTCGTTTTGAGGAATAATTCCAATATTTCTTAATTGATTAAGAATTGGATAGCGACCGTTATTCGATAGATTTTTAACGAATAAAAAAGAAACAATAATTGGTTTTTTATTTTTATTTTCTCTAAAAAAATCAAACATTCGTTTTAATTCTTTTTCAGAAAAAGCAGTTCTATTCGAAACATTTTTTAAAAATTCTTCATAAGTGTTGCATTTTAATTCATCTCATTTTTGAAGAATACAATATCAAGACACAATAGAAGTGTAACCTTTTGTAGTACCATCCTTACCTATTCTATATATAACCAATATGTCGCCAGGTTTTATTTCTAATATTTTTTCTTTAGAAACTTTACTAATATAAATTTTCTCTATTGAATACGTTGAAGCAATGTCCTCATACCGCCCATGATCAAGTCGTTTAGAATTTGCATCTATACCAAAAAGTTTGTTATGAAAGGAATCATATATAGGCAGCCAAAAATATCTTTGTTGTTTGTTGGGAAAGAAACAAATAGGATAATTCTGTTTAATAGAATTGTTAATGTTATAAGAAATTTCTTTAATAAAAACCAATTCCCCATTATCTTTTATTTTATCATATTGTTTAAAACCATAATCTTTAAGGAGTTTTATTAAACCATTAGTCTCAGCATTTTCAAAAATTGTTACATATAAATTTTTGATATTTTTTTCAAATGCATAATCAAATATTTCTTTTAGAAATCTTTCGCCTAACCTTTTATTTGTTGATTGAATTTTAAAAGTACTAATTTTTATACAATTATTTGTATTAGTAAAATTACAATTTTCTTGATATTCAGAAAAATTCTCGATTTTTAAATGTAAAAATCCTACAATTTTATCTTTATTGTAACAAACCATTCTTGCTCTTATATCGTTTGCGCATTTTTTGTTTCATCAATCTATAAATTCAGGATAAGATTTTTTTAACGAATCAAAAAAAGGATCATTTAAATTAATTTCAGAAAATTGTTTTAATTTATAAGTTACAATATCCATACTAAATATTAATTCCCATTTCTCTTATTGAATTAATTGACATATAAATAAAATTTTGTGGAGGGTGTTTAACACCAAAATCTGTTATTTTTTTATCACGAATTTTTATTATTTTGCCAAGCTCATATGCATAACCTATTTTTCTGTTTTTGAAATATTTTTTGAAAAATATCTTTGATATTCCGGAATATTTTTTAGTTTTTTGTCAAAGTTTTTCAACAGGCAATTTAATAATATTCTTAACTTCTACAAGAGCAACAACTTTCATATCAGGATATGTTGAATAAATCAAAATTGTATCAAAATTGTTTTTCGGAATGCTTTTTCTATATTCAAATTTTTTAGTGCCATTTAATATATTTTTAACAAAATCTGGCATTATCGATATAAGGATGACATTTTTTTTCATAATTATTAGTGATTATAATTTCTTTTTTTCAAATGACACCTCTAAAATAAATTTGAAATATATGTTTAATATTTTATTAAAAAATAACTGTTTTCCTTTTTAAAAACTTTATGTCAGACAATAATTTTGCAAAATTTTTATAAATAAATTAATTATTCTTAATCTCTTTTTCGCTAGGAACAGCAATAGCTGTTGTTCTTAATACTCCAGTCATTGCTTTAGTGATGATATCAACACATTCATCAGAGTTTAAATAATTATTAGGTTCTTCCTCGATTGTGTTGTCTTCATCAAAGTCAAATCTTTCTTTATTGATAAAAGTCTTGTGAGTATTGCCACTAGATTTATATTGATCTAAAGTGTTATCTTCTTTAACTTCAACTTTAGTTGAAGGAATTTCATTACCAAATTCAATCTTGGTTTCTTGTTCATTATTAATCTTAGTGAAGCTAATAACTTCATCTTCTAAGTTAGATTCATCAGATGATGAATCTTCTTTAGTAGAGATTAAGAATGAAACTCTAATATTCTTTAAGTTAGTGTAATCTACACCCGCAACTACTGATAATTCGTTGTTAGATGAAAGACCTTTAAAGATTGTTCTTACATCACTAATGATTGTTGGGGGAGTAGATTCATTAATTTTTAAGTTAACAATAACTTCTTGAGCGTTATCTAACTTAATATCAGTATATGAAGCTTCAATACATTTACTAATCTTATTCTTTAAATTAGTTAAAGAATAATCTTGATCTAAGTTAAATGCATTAGCATTAAATACCGGACATTTAACAAAGAAGTTTTTAAGATCAGCAAAGTCAATGTTCATTTCTGTAGCATTATTGATCATGTCTGCTACTTCACCAATAATAGTAGTTACTTGTTCGTTAGCTTTTTCAAAAGCTCTCATGAACGAAATATCCATACCACTATTCTTAATGATTAAATCATTGCTAATAGTAGTAATACTATTAACTTGTTTCTTTAATTCTTTCAAGTTATTAAGAGCATTAGTGTAAATAGTATTACCTTCAGCAGTAATTGATGGTAAGTTTACAACTGCTACTGTTAAGATTCCCATTTCTTTAGCAATCTTAGCAATTTCAGGAGTCGCCCCACTTCCTGTTCCTTTACCAAGTCCTGCAACTAAGAATAATAAATCAGTACCTTGTAATACTTGTTTAATTGCATCTCTATCTTCTTCTACAGAAGTTTTACCAATTAATGGGTCTCCTCCACTACCTGCTCCTCTTAATAATGTTTTACCTAAAAGGTAAACATTAGAAAGATTAGAGATTTTTCTTAAAGAGGTAACATCGGTATTAAGAGCATAAATTTGAACATTATCAGCTCATACACGAGCTTCTTTCATGTATTTAATTACATTACATCCAGCTCCTCCAATACCAAATACTTTAATGTTAAAGTTACCAACATTTTCATCTATACCATCAAGGTTGTTTAAGAATTTATCTTTTAATGGATTAACATTAAAATTAGCTTCAAACTTTGGTTTGTTTGAATCTTGTTCGTTAGTTTCTACCTTGTTAATTATCTTGTTTAGTAAATTTTCCATATTATCCTCCTAACTTAGCAGCTCACTTAGTAGTGATTACTCCAACTTTAAGTAAAATTTCTTTCTTCAATTGATCATTAAATGTATTCTGAGATACATAAGGATCAACTGAATATTTAACGTAGTTCTTAGCTTTTTGAGTAGCATTAGTGTAGTCAACTGCACCTAACATTGCATTTAAGTTCTTATCTTCGATACCAATAATATTGTTATCAAATGTTTTAAATTGTGGGTTAACTAATTGACCTAAGAACTTATTGGCCATGTTATTAGCATTAATATACATATTGTCATAAGACAATTGAATTCTTGATAAGATGTTGTTAATTCTGTTGTTGATTAATTCAATAAACTTCTTATTAGTGTAATTAATGTAACTGATAAATGCCCCAGCAGTTGCTACTTTTAAGTTTAAGAAGTCTTCTTTATGAATATTAACTATTGATACATTAGTATCAACTAGCTTAATAGCATCTAATGAATCAATAATTGGAATTAAGTTTTGACCTTCAGGAATAGAGAATTGGTGTTTAACCTTATCAACCATTCAATTACTTCCAGTATCAATCTTTTCAAAGTAAACTAAGTTGTTGTTAGTATCATAGAAGTTGATAGTAGAACTATCGCTCTTAACATCAATTACTAAATTTCTCTTATGGTATTCATTAACTCTTTCAAGGCATCCAGAGAAACAAATTTGGTTATTGATAATACCTAAACAACTTACTTTACATTCAGCAGCTAGATCTTTAAATCTCTTATACATTTCTGCATTAGTTACATAAGCCACATACTCAAAGTTAAGCATTCTTCCTTTTTTACCATAAGGAAAACTAGATAAATTATGACCATCTAATGTTCATAATTCAGGATGAACATTAATGATTCTTTCATTTGTAACTGCATCTAGGAAATCAACTTTATTTACAAATGATAAATAATCATTTTGATCTAATTCTTTAGATTCATTCAATTCAAAATCTTTAGAGATGTTCTTAACAACTCTAACAGGTAAATAACTTACATTAATAATGTAACGTTTAACAATTACTCCGATGAACTCGTCAGCTTTAGTTAATAACTCTAATAATTTTTCTTTTAACAAATCTTTGTTGATAAATTCAAGTTTATCATTTAGATAGTTAATATCTAAATAATCAAAGAATAAACAGTTAATTTTACCATTAATAGCTTTTTCCACCACTAACACATTAACTCTTGATTTGTTAAAAGAGATTACTCCATAAACATCCTTTAGGTTATACATTAGTTCATCCTCCTAATTGCTCTTAACTTAGCACTACGTGCTCGGTTATTATTAGCAATTTCATTTTCAGTTGGAACAATAGGTTTACGAGTTAATAACTCATAATCAGTATTTGAATTCATTATTGGGACTTCTTTAGGAATGTGAGTCACAATAATATCATTAAAGAATTGTTTTACAATTCTGTCTTCTAAAGAATGGAAAGTAATGATTACTAGTCTTCCATCTTTATTTAAGAATTCAACACTATCAGCTAACAATTGTTTTAAGTTATCTAATTCATGGTTAACTTCAATTCTTAAAGCTTGGAAGTATACACGTGCAGGGTGTTTAGATTTAAATAAATCTTTTTTGTTTACATTATTTTTAATAATGTCAACTAATTGACCTGTAGTTTCAATTGGTTTTAATTTTCTTTGATTAACAATTGCATTAACTACATTTCTAGGATTATTAACTTCACCATAAGTTCTGAACACTCTAGTTAATTCCTTAGGTTCATAACTATTAATAACCATATATGCATCTAATTCATCATTTTGATCCATTCTCATATCTAATCTTGCATCAAAATGATAACTAAATCCTCTGTTTGCATCATCAAACATTGGTGATGAAACACCAAGATCAGCAATAATTCCGTCAACCTTATTAATATCTAATGAATTTAAGATAGTTTTAATATCTTTAAAATTACGATTAACTAAAATAACATTTTTCTTATCTTTAAATTCATTAGATAAATACTTAAAAGCATCAGAGTCCATATCTAAGCAAATAATTTTGCCTTGACTATTTAAGCAAGACAAAATTTTGTTTGTGTGGCCACCTCTTCCGCAAGTGCAATCTACATAGATACCATTTGGTTTTATGTTTAGCACCTTGATTGCTTCATTTAGCAATACTGGATTGTGAAGATTATTCATTGTCTTCCTCCAGTCTTTCAGCAATTGTTTCATAAGTTTTATCTGTTTCAGACTTAAACTTGTTGTAAGTTTGTTCATCTCAGATTTCGATCTTATTACCAATTCCGATAACAACTACAGATGAACTAATGTTTGCTTCTTTTAACAAATTAGCAGGAATCAAGATTCTTCTAGCTTTATCTAATTCAACATTTGCAGCATTTGCTAACAATTGTCTAATGACGATTCTTGAATCTTTCTTAGTTTGAGTTAAGTTCATTAATTTGTTAGCATATGCTTCAAAACTATTAGAACTTCTTACTTCAAGGCAACCATCAAAGCCTTTTGAAATAACAATTTCATTTCCTAGAGAACTTGCAAATTTAGCAGGCATTGATAGTCTGTTCTTTGCATCTATGTTATGGAAATAAGTTCCTAGAAATATCATTGTTCCACTTTCTCCCACTTTGTAACACTTTTTATTATACATAAAAAGAAATAAAAAACAAAAAAATTTAAAAATATTTTTTTAATTACTTTTTTTCCGAATAAAACATGATAAAAAAAAATAATCTAGCTAATGCTAGATTACTATTTGATATTTTTTTCAGAAACTATGCTGCAATAAAATCTTTTGGTAATGAATTGTTAGCTTTCAAATATTCTACTAGTTCACTGCAATTCATTGATCCGGTACAGAAAACTTTCTTTGTTTTTCCAGCTGGTGCGTTTAGACCAAGATCATAAAAACTATATTTAGTAAGTGTTTTTTGTAATTGTTCAATAGAATTTCCTGGATAATACAATTCACAAACTACAGAATTTCCCGGACGACCAAATGATGTGTTAAGTTCTGTCTTATCAGATTCAAAAATTAATCTTTCAATAAAATTATTTACTAAACAAGAATATTCAGTACAATCTACAATTTCCTTAGGAACAATTAATGTATTAATTGTAGCAACATTGTATGCTTTTGTTGCATCTTGTCCTATTGAAGTAATGTTGATACCATTTATAACAGTAGGTAATTCAATTGTATTTGCTTCAGGATGTGCATTTAAAATTTGAAGATAATTTTCCACAAATCCAGTTAATTGACCATTTTGATCACATTTAAACAATGTACTTGTAGTGTTTTTATCTAATATATTTAAATCTTTTGGTCATGGATTGGTCTTAGCAGCGCAACTAGTAGAAAGACTAGAAATAGATAATACTCCTCCTAGAGCACAACTTGTAATTCCTAAAATTTTTATTAATTTCTTATTCATTATTTAACTCCATTTTTCTTATTTTCTAATTCTTCAAAAGAGATACAAACTCCTTTACCGTCACAACACTTTGTGTTTTTACATTTAGGATCATTGTCTAAATCGTTAATAAACTTCTCTAACTGTTCTTGAGTTATTTCTTTAGATTTTTTCTTACTCATTTGCACCTACTCAGTCAGCAGGTAAATCTGCATTTTCTTTTAATCAAGCACATAAGTCAACTGATTTCATTTTACCTGTACATATTATTTTTTTAGGACCTGCAGCAAGTTTTCCTGCTTGTGTAAATGCAGTATTATCTTTAAAACATTTTTCTAGTTGATCTTCGCTATCAATATTGTAGTATATTGTATCAACATAGCTTTCAGTTCCAAAAATTTTGGGTTCCGTAAATGTGATATCCTGAGGGGATTGAAATTCAACTTTTATAATAATTTTTGATGAAAATGAAACATATTTAAAAGCACATTCAATACCTTGTGGAAATACTATTGTATCTATGTTTTGAATGCCGTGTAAAACACCACCATCACCGTCCTTACTACTTGAAAACATGTATGTATCTATTGAAGTAACTTGAATTGTATTTGTAAAATCAGTAACATCTCCAATAAAGTTTGGTATTACAATTGCATTACAATCTGCATAATCTTGTGTAATAACTTTATTAGCATCACTTGTGTAACCATTAATTTGTGACCCTTCAACAGTAAAAATCTTTTCATAAGCACTTACAGGAATAGGTTTAAAATCTCTTGTAGGTGTTACATCGCCAGGTTTGCTACAACTAGTAGAAAGACTAGAAATAGATAATCCGCCCCCTAGAACGCAACTTGTAATTCCTAAAATTTTTATTAATTTCTTATTCACTTTTATCTCCCGATTTCTTTATTCTTTTATTATATTTAATATTTTTTAAAATATTTCCCTCATTTATTTCAAAATAATTATTATTTTGTAACAAACTTTTACCAATATAATTTCAAGTTTCAAAACTTATATTAATAAATTAATATAATTATGAAATAAGTAAAATTTTCTGTTCATTCATTTATGAAAAAAAATAAAAAATCGATCTCCAAAAAAGATAGTGATAGTAAAAGGAGAAAAAACAAAATGAATGAACAAAAAATTTTCGATGAAGCTATTAAGCAAATCCAAGAACAATTTGGTAAAGGCTCAATAGCAAAATTAATCAATGAAGGAAATAACGTAGACGTTATTCCTTCTGGAAGTCTACAATTAGACAAAGCATTAGGTATTGGAGGATACCCAAAAGGAAGAATCATTGAAATATATGGTAATGAATCTTCTGGAAAATCTACGTTAGCACTTCAAGCAGTAGCTTCTTGCCAAAAAATGAATGGCAAGTGTGCTTATATAGATGTAGAACACGCATTAGATGCAAAGTATTGCGAAGCAAATGGTATTGATTTATCAAAACTATTATTGGCTCAACCAGATTCTGGTGAACAAGCTTTTGCATTAATAGAAGCATTAGTTAAAACAGGAATGATTGATCTAATCATTGTTGACTCTGTTGCTGCACTTGTGCCTCAAGCTGAAATTGATGGAGAGATTCAAGATCAAACTATTGGGTTACATGCAAGACTAATGTCAAAAGGATTAAGAATAGTAGAAAATCTGCTTGCAAAATATAACACCACTATTATTTTTATTAATCAAATAAGAGAAAAAATTGGTGTTATGTATGGAAGCAACGAAACCACTACAGGCGGACGTGCATTAAGATTCTATTCTTCAATTAGAATAGAACTTAAACGTGTTGAACTAATCAAACATGGTACTGAATGTGTCGGTATAAAGAGTTGTGCTAAAATTGTTAAAAACAAATTAGCTGCACCTTTATACAAAGCATACATTGATATCTATTTCAACGAAGGTATCGATCATACTATGGAAATTATTGATTTTGCTCTTGAAAAAGGAGTAATCGATAAAAGAGGTGCTTGATACTATTTCCAAGAGAAAAAAATCGGTCAAGGCAAAGAAGCTACAAAACAATTCTTATTAAATAATATAGATTTGTTTGATGAAATCAAACAAGCTAGTCTTGATTACCAATCAACTAAAAAAGAAATTAAAAAATCATAAATTTTCTGATTTTATAATTAATAAGTATGGAAGATATCCACTCTTGATGAAATAGGCAATTAGTGAATTCTGGTAAACCTCGTATTGTTGAATTAACAGACAAGACAGGTAATGCCACTCTTTTTATCCAACAAGAAAAACGCTTTAAAGACAAAACTATTATTTTACAAAAAGACGATCAACCAGAGTGATTTAAGAAACATTGTGAAGATAATGATAAACAATTTGAATTAATTCAGAAAGAATTAAGAAAGATAAAAACCGAAGAACCAGAATGGTTTAAGAAACATTGTGAGGATAATGAACGTCAGTTTGCATCTTTTAACAAAATGTTTAAGAAACATTGTGAGGATAATGAACGTCAGTTTGAAATTATTAACAAAAGATTAGAAAGACTTGAAACGGAAGAACCAGAATGATTCAAAAAACACTGTGAAGATAATAACCGTCAATTTGAAGCTATCAATAAAAGATTTGATAAACTTGAACAGTTAGTAGTTAAAGGCTTTGAACTTGTAAATTTAAGAATTGATAAACTTGAAAAACGTGTAGATAACCTTGAGTCAATGATTCGTTATGTTGCTAAAAAAGCTAATGTTGATTTAAGTAATTGAAAATAACCAAAAGAGAATAATTAATTATTTCTCTTCTGATTGATATAAGTCTTTTAGGTTAAATGTTTTTTCGTCCGAATTGTTAATTAATGCATTCAGATTCATAAAAACATTTTTCTTTCTGTTTGAAGATTTGACACTATTCTTGAGTGAAATTGATAACTCATTTAGAATTGCATCATATGATACAGTGTAAATTGTATTACCAAAGTTTTTTGTTTCATAATATGCAGAAACAGAAATCAAATGATTTTTAAAACTATTGTAGCAATCAACATCAACACTATTAATACCGTAATAATAAACGTTTTGGAAATTAGAAATCTTTTTAGATTCCATTATTTTTAAAATAGCTTTGTATTTACTAGCGTCCTTGTGATAAACGACAAAACTAGAATCACCAAGTCCTGAAACGTTAACGTTTCAATCTGAAGAAACATTATTGAAATTAGCAAACTTTTGAGAAAAATCAAGTGAATTTCTTTGGAAGCATAAGAAACTAAAAACAGAATTCTTTTCAAGTAGTTCTTTGAACTTACCATAAGTTGAGACGTTGTTTGAATTAATATAGTGCATCTTAGAAAAGATATATTCATTCATCGGATCAAATGAATATATAAATTCGTTATTCGAAATAGAAATCAATTGCAATAGGTCACTCATTGTTAGACAATGAGAAATACCTAAAACATCATTTCTTTCAATATGTTTTTCAAAAATTACTTTCTTTGTTGAAATGTTATAAATTCTAGCACCAGAATCACTAACAATGTATCCTAGACTAATCTTTGCATCATTAACAATTTTTTTAAGAACTTTTAGACTACTATGAGAAACGATTACAAAGTATTGATATAATGAAATATTTTTCATTATACGGGAAAGTTTTCCCATAATAAATTCCTTGGTAATGTCGTCATTACCAGGATTTAAATCGAATATATATATTTTCGTAAATCGTTCGTCTATCTTTTGCATTAATTCTTAGCTTTAATTCTATTCTTTAGTAATTTAATAAATGCTGGAAGTTTAATATTGATAGATTCTTGTTTACCATATTCACGGTAAGAAATTGTCTTATTAGCAACTTCGTTGTCACCAATAACGATTTGGTATGGAATCTTGTGAGTTTGTGCATAGAAGATTTTCTTTGATAATCTTTCATCAGAATTATCAACATAAACACGAATGTCATGCTTTCTTAAAGCAAGAGCAATCTTTTCACCATACTTTTTATGTTTGTTATTATCAACTAAGATAATGTCAACTTGGTTTGGAGACAATCATAAAGGTAAAATACCTTTAGTTTGTTCTAATAGAACTGAAATTCATCTTTCAAGAGTACCAATTGTTCCTAAGTGAATCAAAATTGGTTGTTTAATCTGTCCATCAGAATCTTTATATTGAAGTTTAAATCTTTCAGGCAATAAGAAGTCTAATTGAATAGTTGAAACAGTAATAATCTTACCTAAGTTTGTTTTAACTTGGAAGTCAATCTTCGGACCATAGAAAGCAGCTTCACCAACAACTTCACGATAATCTACTTTTAATGTTTTAAGAGCAGCACGTAATTGTTTTTCTGCGCTCTTTCACATTTTTGGATTATCAAAGAATTTTTCTTTATTCTTTGGATCATGTAATGATAAATCAATTGCATGAATCGCAATGCCAAATGTAGCATACATTTCTTTAATAATTTTGTAGCAGTTCTTAATTTCAGCTTTAACTTGATCTGGACTGCATACAGTGTGAGTATCGATTAATTGTAATTGTCTTACTCTTTCAAGACCAATTAATCCGCCAGATGCTTCATATCTATGAAGAACTGCTAATTCACCAATTCTATATGGTAAATCACGGTAAGATTTTGGTGATGATTTGTAAACAGTTAAATGGTGTGGACAAGTCATTGGACGTAAAACTAAAGTTTCATTGTCAATTTCTACTGGTGAAAACATATTTTCACGATAGTGGTCTCAGTGTCCTGAAGTTTCATACAATCTCTTTGATCCTAAAACTGGTGTTGAAACAATGTGATAATTGTTAAATCTTAAAGTCTTTAAAACATAAGATTCAATTTCGTATTTGATGGCTTCACCGTTTGGTAATCAAATTGGTAAACCTTGACCAATAATGTCATCAAAAGTAAAGATTTCTAAATCTTTACCAATCTTTCTGTGGTCACGTTCAGCGTGTTCAGCTAATTGTTTTTTAAATTCTTCTAAAGCACTCGCTGATTCAAAAGCCATACCGTGAATCATTGATAGTTGTTCATTTTCAGATGAACCTTTTCAATAATAACCTGAAACGTTAACTAAATCGATTGCTTTAATACTAGATAATTTTTCAATTCCTAAATTTTCACATAAATCAATGAAGTCATCTCCAAATTTAGATACTGGAATTGAATTTTCTTTAGAATCATTAACTAATTCACATTTATATTTATCATTAGCAAATACTTTTAATAATTCATCTTTGCTCATTGATTCATACTTAATTGCATAAGCACGATCAATATTTTTTTGCATTTGTTTTTTAATTTTATTGAAGTCGTTTGCACCTACATTCTTTTCATTAAACTTAAAGCTGTAAGCAAAACCGTCTTCATTTACTTTAGATTCACCCAGCAATGCATCAGGGTATAAATCTTTAATTGATTTAGCTAATAAAAGACTAGCTAATTTATTTAAATTTTTATTTATTTCCATAATATTTTTCTCCTTATTTTTTTAATTAAGCAATTATTTCCATTTTAGTGGCATTAATCATCTGCTTATAAATGTTAAACTTTCTGATTTTGAATATCGTGACAAAACCTTCAAAAATAACGTTCGTGTTCAACGTCAATTTATCTATAATTTCTTGGTGTTCTGGAGATATCACAATTTCGAATAGACGTTGGTGTTCTTGTTCGTTAAATGTTACCATCTGTCTTAACATTACGAAGTAAGTACCATGTTCACTATGTCTTATTTCATGAATTGTTCCAGAAAGTTTTACTTGATTAATATTTTCCATTTTTATTATTTAACTTCTGGTTTAGCTTGTTCTGTAGCGTTAGAGCTATCTAAAATTTTTTCAATTAAAATAGTTGTTTTTCATTCGTTATTCTTTTTAGAAAGATACGTACGAAGTCTACCCTCTACCGTGATATGCACGTTAGGGTTTTCTTCTACTAATTTAGCTAATTGATTAGCTAAAGGTTTATTTGCGTATAAAGAGAAGTAACTGCTTCAAGCAAATTCACCAAACTTTCTTTCTTGTTTTAAAGTGATGAAGAAACCGTTTTGAGCTGATTTACCTCAAGTGCTTCTAACAACATCGCCTTCAATTAATACTTTATTAATCATAAATATTTATTTAATAATGAATTAATTATATACTATGTCTAATTACATATATAATTTTTGTATGCAAAAGAAAGTCAAAATCTTGATTGACTCATCAAGTACATTTGATAAAAAATATCTAGACCAGAATAACATCTCCGTTGTTCCTTTATCTCTTTCAGATAATGCTGATAAGGTTTATACAGATGATGGAGTTTCAATCAATCCTGAAATTTTATTTAATGAAATCGAAAAAGGAAATAAATTTAAAACGAGTTGTACACCTTTAGGCCAATTAATGATGGCTGTTGAAGATGCTCTAGAAGACAATGATATTGTCTTCTTTATTCCTATTTCTCATGGATTATCAAGTCAATATAATCAAGCAAAAATTTTAGAAGAAGACTACCCGGGAAGATTCTTTGTAATTAATTCAACTTCAGCAGCATATGCAAACGAATACGTATGTACAAAATTAGTTCAATTAGTTAAAGAACTTGATGATCCAAAAGAAATAGTAGGCAAGTGTGAACAACTATACTTAAATACAGATACTTACTTTTCGTGTGAAGATGTTTCAGACCTATTAAAAGGTGGTAGAGTAACTCAAGGAATTATTAAAGTGGTTAAGTTATTAAAACTTAAACCAATCATTTTATTAGACACAAAAAACCAAAAAGCAGGTATGAGCAGAAACTATAGAGATAATGCTCAAAAAATGATTAAGTTAATTAATGAAGATTATGAAAATAAATTGCAAACTTCTGATATTGAATCTATTGCAGTTTATTACAGTGGATATGAAGAAGAAAAGAAAAATTTCTTATTAGATACTTTTGCAAAAGCATTTAATTTCCTTAAAGAAAAAATTGTTATTAGATGAGTTCCTACAGTTGTGTTAGCTCACACAAGAAAAGGAGCTTACGGAATTACAATTTGTACAAAAACTCCACACAAATTAAGAGAAATCAAAGTTGACTAATGTCAACTTTTTCTATTGTAAAATATAGATATTATGGTGACTAATTTAAATAAAGATATAGTTCTATTTAACGGAAATGAAATGGGTAATAATTCATACCTAATTGTTAATGATGATAACTGTGTTGTTATTGATCCTTCTTGATATGTAGATGAGATAGATCAATATGTTCAAAAACATAATCTTAAATTAGTTGGAATTGTTCTAACTCATGCTCATTATGACCATGTAGGAGAGTGTGACTTCTTATTAAATAAATACAATACTTCTTTATATGTGTATTCAAAAGAAAGAGAAGTATTAGAAACACATCACATGGCTTCTTGATTTAAAAAAGAAGGATTTAAAGCACCACAAAATATTAAATATTTTGACGAGTTAAACCTTTCAATAAACAATATTGAATTAAAAATAATCCCTACACCAGGACACACTTGTGGTGGAATTTGCACTCAATATAAAGACTATTTGTTTACTGGAGACACTATTTTCTCTGATGGTGTAGGCAGAATGGATCTACCTACAGGAAACGCTAGACAATTATTAATGAGTCTACAATTAATTAAAAAAATGGATAAGAATTTATTAATTCTTCCTGGACACGGGAAAAATGCTATTACTTTAGAAGAAGTAACAAAAACTAATCAATATTTAAGACATTAAAAAAACCTGCATTTTGCAGGTTTTAATTACTTCATAGCTTCAGTAGCTAGTTTTTTGAATTCTTCAGGATTGCTAATTGCTAATTCTGAAAGCATTTTACGGTTAATCTTAATGTTCTTCTTGTTTAATTGAGCAATGAACTTAGAATACGAATAACCTAATGGTCTTAATCCAGCATTAATTCTAGAAATTCATAATTTTCTAAAATCACGTTTTTTATTACGTCTGTCTCTGTATGCATATCCAGAAGCTTCGATTACTGTTTGGTGAGCAATCTTATAAGAAGTATGTTTTGTACCTCAAGCACCTGATGCTTTTTTCTTTATAGAATTACGACGTTGTCTTGTTGTGTATCCACCTTTTACTCTCATTTTCTAATTCCTCCAATTAATCTTGTAATGTATATTTCAAACGTTTGTAGTTTGCTTTTGTAACAATACCGTCTTTCTTTAAGTGACGTTTTTGTTTAGTTGATTTACTATGAGCCATGTGAGAACGGTTTGTATGTTTTCTCTTTAATTTACCAGTAGCAGTAACTTTTACTCTTTTAGATACTGACTTTTTTGTTTTCATTTTGTTTTTTGCCATAATTTATCCTTTCTTATTTATTTTTAGCAATTGTACATTCGTACAACACAGGAGTTAATTTCTTTAATGGTTGAATAACTTTTCCCTTATTTTGAAGCATATCAAGAAATTTCTTGTATGTTTCTTCGATTAGTTCAGGTTTGTATCCTACACGACCAAAAGCTTGAATCTTAAATTTAACTTGACATCCGTCTTCTAATCAATCAATTGCATTTTTAGCACGTCATTCTAAATCGTGTTTGCCAATCTGAGGTCTAACTTTAATTTCTTTAACCTTGATTACTGATTGATTTTTCTTAGATTGTTTTGCTTTCATTTTTTCCATGTAATTGAATTTTCCATAATCAATTACTTTTGCAATTGGTAATCCACCAGTTTTGCTTGCAGGAACAAATAAAACTAAATCTAAATCTTTGTCTCTTGCGTAATTGATTGCATCCATGCGGTTCATTTGACCGATTTTTGATCCATCTTCACCAATTACTAATAATTTAGGATCTCTTATTTTTTCGTTTATGGGTCTGTATTCCATTAATTTTCCTTTGCTAAATGTTTTATATAAAGAAAATAGTGTAATCTACGAAAGTAAATTACACTACAAATATTTAGATTAAATTAATCTAAAGCATTAAACCCAAATCTACTAACAGATATCAGGTGAGTGTGAACTACTTTCTTTATATGTTATTTATATTAACATATTTATTAAATAAAATCAAAATTATTATTTAAAGTTCTTAGCAAAGTAATAAAGAGTCTTTACCATTATTGGTAACGGTGAGTGTTTAAATTCATTTGTTGAAGCAATATCAACATGAATGAAATTTGCTTTCTTTCTAAAGAAAGATAAGAAACAAGCAGCAGTTGAACTACCGGCTCCTCTAGTCTTTTCACTATTTACCATATCAGCAATTTTAGAAGATTTCATTCTTGCATCATATTCAAAATGAAGTGGCATTTCTCAAACTAATTCTCCAGCGTTAATTGCTGCATTTTGAACTTGAATAAATTGATCTCTTTTTGTAAATCAAAAAGGAGTGAAAGTATCACTAAAACAAATTTCAACTGCACCAGTTAGTGTAGCTATTGTTAAAATAGTATCAGCTTTTAAATCTTTTTCAGCATATGTAATTGCATCAGCTAAGATTAATCTTCCTTCTGCATCTGTGTTTGTTATTTCAACTGTTTGTTTTGAATATGATGTAATTACATCAGAAACCTTTAAGCCATCTTGTCCTATATCATTAACTACTAACGGAGCAAGAATAGTTACATTTGCATTAGTCTTGCTAGATGCTAAAGCCATCATAGTTCCTACAACTATAGCTGCACCCGACATGTCATATTGCATACCTTCTAGATATTGGGATGGTTTAAGATTTAAACCACCAGTATCAAAACATACACCTTTACCAACTAAGACTAATTTCTTACCAGAAGATTTTCCTTTTAAACTAATAGATAATAGTTTAGGTTCATTTGTTTGATTTGAAGCTTGACCAACAGCCAAGATTAAATTCATTTGTTTTTTAGTTAATTCTTTCTTATCTAAAACTTTAATTTCAACATTTGAGAATTTTGCAAATTCTTGTTTTACAAGATCTACAAATTTAGAAGGACTTAACATGTTTGCTGGTAAGCCTTCTAATTTTCTTGTAAATGATTCAGCTGATATAAAAGTTAATGCTTCATTTATATATGAACCGTATTTCTTCATATCAACCATAAAGTTGTGGTGAACTTTTGTTGGAGGAGTTGTTTTAAAACTACATGGTAAATGATAAGTTGATTCATGAGAAGAAAAAATTGCATTAATTAAACCAATGTAATCTTTTTTATCAACAAGTTCTAAAAAAGAATTCAAATCAATATTAATATTGAAGTCTTGTTTAACAAACAAGTCTCTCATGTTTTTATAGAAATCACCACTAATAAATGGCTTTTTCATTTCAAAAACAAATTTCTTATCTAAGTCTGATAAGTTATCAGACTTTTTATTAACAGCTTTTAATGTGTATGTAAATTTTTTAGGTGCGTTTAAATTGATCATAATTATTTTTTCTCCTTACTATATATTTTATCTAAAAACAATAGATAAGCACTAGCTGTGCTCGAAAGATATATTTCGTTTTTTAATAAAATTTCTCTTAATCTTTTATGACTAACTCAAATATTTTTTGAAACAGATTCAAAGATTGAACCATCACCTAAATCTTTTGAAACTTGTTTAGCATTTGTAATATCTACAACAAAGTTGTAAACACATTCGTTAGATTGGGTAGAAGCAACAGCAATATTACTTGCTTTAATATTAGATTTAGAAACTTTATATCCTGTTTCTTCAAGTATTTCTTTAATACAATTAGTAGTTGGCGTTTCACCTTTCTCAAGCGAACCAGTTACACAACAAGGAAATAAAGTTTTTCATCCACTTTTTTTATTATTAATTTTTAGTTCGGGAAGCGGTTGATATCTCAATAAAAATTCATAATCGTTCTTTACTTTTTTAAAAAGTAAAGAAGCCGTTGAATTTATGTTTCTTCTTTGAGCGTAGATAAAACCACATTCTGTTTTATATAAGCTCAAATGATAATTTTTGTACAAAACCTTACTCATATTATTTATTTAATTCGTTTATTACTTTTTCTTTAAATTTTTCTGGAATATCCATCTTTTTAAGATAGTAATTTGTATTAGAAACCAATGTTTTATTAAAAGCAAAATGTTGAATCATTTCTGTTAAATTGAATACTGAAATATGATCAACTTTTTTATTAAAAATAAATTCATAAATATCGTTAAGTGATTGTGATTGGTATTTAATTTGTGAATTAAATATTACATAGTTGTGAGAAATTAAATTTCTAATATGAAGAATGTTCTTCATAAAGTCTATAAACCCAGGTAAATGTTTTGGGTATAAACCAAAATTATTAATAATTTTGTTTCTTACTGAATCATTTAAAGCAATGAATAATGAAAAGGTTGTTGAAAAACTTCATGTTAAACACATGATATCTAGCGGGCATGTTTCTCATTTTTTAATTTCATCTCTGCCTGAACCATTGTAATAACTCTTGGTAACTGAATTTGTTAAACAATATTTGACTAAAGAGTGAAGAAACATCTTTAATGAAAGATGTGTTTCCACATCTCTATAATTCGTCAAAATATTTTGAGTTATATATTTTTCATTAATCTTGAACAAGCATTTATCTCGAATATGAAATTGATTAATAATTTCATATGCAACATTAGTATTCAACATTTTTTCAATTACAAGAATATAACGCAAAATGTGGTTACCTAAATCGTGATCAAATTTATACAAACTAATCAAATGTGAAGAAGTAGCGTCGCTATCGTAGTGCTTTTTTACAGGGTTGTCATAGAATACATCGCTATAATTTGCAATAACTGTATTGAAGTTAAAATTCTTAATATAAAAGTTAAATAACTTTTTATCATCAACTGTTAGGTTGTGATCTATCAAATCTTTTATTAAATCGTGTGAGTTAATTATGTTTTTCATTATTAAATATTATACATTCAGATATAATAATTACTACTTAGTAGTGGGTTATATGAAAAAAACAAAAAAGTCAAAACAAACTAACAACTTTATTTATATCCATGGTTTTTCTGCATCTAAAGATGATCATCCAGAATTAAAAAAACATGTAGAAGCGTGTGGATATAACTTTTACAGTTTTGATTTACCTGCTCATGGTAGTAATAAAAAAAGTTTTAAAATCGAAGATGTTGATTTAAACTTTTTAGTTGATTACTGTGTAACAAAAATTAAATCTTTTGAGCTTGATTCATTTGTAATTATGGGTCATTCAATGGGTGGAAGTATCACAACAATCATAGCTGGTGAACAATATTTTCAAAAAGAATTAAAGGCTATTGTTTTAGAAGCACCACATAACAAAAGAGTTGTTATGCGTTCTTTATATTCAACAAAGAAAGCTATTCAAACAATTAAAGAAATATTAACTGAACAAAAGAAAGCTCCAAAACTTACAACTTACTTAAGAGAAATGAAATCTGAAAAAGATGATTACTTACCTCTTTTATTTAACATTCTTAACTTACCTGCTTTAAATAGAATTCAAGCTGCCCTTGAATCTATTAAGGTTCCTACTTTATTACTTTTAGGTAATAAAGATATTTACATCCCTTTAAGAGATACTAGAGAAAATTATTCAGATCATTTAGACGATCTTGAAATACACGTTATTAAAGGTGCTGGTCACTGTATTTCAATCGATCAACCAAAAGAATTCTACAAATACTTTGATGCTTATTTAGAAAGAATATCAAAGCATGGATAAATCTTTAGTACGTAATTTTAGTATTATTGCTCATATCGATCACGGTAAATCAACTTTATCTGATCGTATTATTGAAATCACTCACGGTTTAGAAAAAAGAGAAATGCAAGACCAAATTCTTGATTCAATGGATATTGAAAGAGAAAGAGGAATCACTATTAAATTGAATGCAATTCAATTGCATTATCACTATGATAAAGATGGTAATGACTACATCTTTCATTTAATTGATACACCAGGACATATTGACTTTACTTATGAAGTAAGTAGAAGTTTGGCCGCTTGTGAAGGAGCGTTGCTAGTAGTTGATGCTTCTCAAGGAATTGAAGCACAAACATTATCAAATGTCTATCTTGCATTAGAAAATAATCTTGAGATTATTCCTGTAATTAATAAAGTTGATTTACCAACTGCAGATATTGACGCAACTAAAAAAGAAATCGAAGATTTAATTGGTTTAGATTGTTCAAATGCTCCTTGCATTTCGGCTAAAACAGGATTAAATATTGAACAAGTTATAGAAGCAATTATTAATTATGTGCCATCTCCTATTGGAGATGATAACGGTAAACTTCAAGTGTTAATTTTTGACAGTTACTACGACTCATATAAGGGAGTTATTTGTTTAATTAGAATTAAAAACGGTACTCTTAAAGTTGGCCAACACATTAAAATGATGTCTTCTGGAAAAGACTTCATTGTTACTGAATTAGGTATTAGAACACCAAAGTCAATTAATAAAGATCAATTGGTATCTGGAGAAGTAGGATGAGTCGCAGCAAGTATCAAAACAGCAAAAGATATTAGTGTCGGAGACACTATTACTGATTTTGATAATCCTGCAGATATGCCTTTAAAAGGTTATAAGAAAATCTTACCAATGGTTTATTGTGGTATTTATCCAATTGATAATTCAAAGTTTGATGATCTTAAAGAAGCAATGTCTAAAATTTCTTTATCTGATTCTTCTTTAACTTATGAATACGAAACATCAAAGGCTTTAGGCTTTGGTATTCGTTGTGGTTTCTTAGGGCTATTGCACATGGATGTAATCCGTGAAAGAATTCAAAGAGAATACGGAATCGATTTAATTCTTACAGCTCCAAGCGTTAAGTACAAAGTACTTTTAACAAACGGTGAAGAAATGATGATTGATAATCCTTCTAAACTACCAGACAGAACTTATATTAAATATATTGAAGAACCATTTGTTAAACTTTCAATAATTACACCTGAAGAATATATTGGTGGTATTATGGACTTGTGTCATAACAGACGTGGTGAGTATATTGATCTCGAATACATTGATAGCATTAGAAGAAGATTAATATATGAAATTCCATTAGGTGAAATTATTTATAACTTTTTTGATAATTTGAAGACAATCTCTCGTGGTTATGCCACAATGGATTATGAATTTACACAATACAAAAAACAAAATCTATTAAAAATAGATATTCTTTTAAATGGTACAAAAGTTGATGCTTTATCTATGATTAGTCATAGTGACTTTGCTAGAACAAAAGGAATGAAACTTTGTGAAAAATTAAAAGAACATATTCCAAGACAACAATTTGAAATTCCAATTCAAGCAGCGATTGGTGGAAAAATTATTGCTAGAGAAAACATTAAAGCTTTATATAAAAATGTTCTTGCTAAATGTTATGGTGGAGATGTTAGCCGTAAGAAAAAATTATTAGAGCAACAAAAAGAAGGTAAGAAAAAGCTTAAATTAATTGGTAACGTCTCAATACCACAAGATACATTCATCAAAATATTAAGTGATGAATAGATGTAAATAAAACTTTACATTTTATTTTTTTTTGTGTATACTATTAATGTAAAGAAAACTTTACACATATTTTAAAGGAGAAAAAAATGGAAAAGAAAGAAATTTTAGAAAAAGCGAAAGCTAAGCATCCGGTTGGTGAAATGGAATCTAACAAGATTAATAAATCTTGCTGAATCGCTTTAATTGTAGCAGCAATATTTGCGGTTATCATGATGATTGTAGAAGGATCGTTAGGACATTATTCGTCAATATACGCTTTGGCAGGAACTTGTTTTATATGGGCTTCGTTATTTTATTTTTTACAATATTTTGTAGCGAAAAGAAAATTTTTTGGGATTCTTCTTGGTGGAACACTAGAGGGTGCAGCAGGAATATTAATGATTGTTTTATATACACTAACCAATTTAGGAATTATGTAATATGAAAAAAAAGTTAATACTGCAAAATAACTTAAAAAAAATAAGAAGCGAAAAAGGCTATTCTCAGCAAGAATTAGCCTCTCTTGTTGGCACGACACGTCAAACTATTATTTCTATAGAAAAACAAATTTTTAACCCAACAGCAAAATTAGCTTTGCTTCTTTGTGTTGCCTTAGATTGCAAATTTGAACAATTGTTTTATTTCTAATTAATTAGAAATTATTTTATTCATTTGTGTTTCTTAAATTTATCAAAAACTATTTCAAACATTTCATCATGTTTATCTAAACGTTTATTAATGTGTTTAATATCTTTTTCATATTGATTTTTAACTCAACTTGAAAATCACTCTGGAGCCTTTTGTCCTTGTCTAATCCTCGGTTTTATTTTCTTTATTCTCTTTGAAGGTTCTAACATGACTTTACCTGATGTATTGGTTTCTTGTTTAAGATTTGAATATTTATATTCTTTTCTCATATATATTATAAACTCCCATTCTTCACAGTAGATTAATCTTACTACCAAAGTGGGTAAATAAAGGTACTTAAATAGTCTTTAATTTTTCACAAAAAAATTTAAAATTATTCAAATTTTTTCCCAATTTTAAATTGATGGTTGCCATTTAATAAATTAGAAACATTTACTTTATTCGCTTGTCCTGAAAGTTTAATTACTTTCAATAATATAGATCCATCAGAAGTCGATACACAAATACCATCTTTGTCAACTTTGATAATTTCACCAGGAAAATTTCCTTTTAATGAATTATTTATTTTAACTTCATACACTTTAATAAGTTGATTATCATATGATGTATATGCAGCGGGTACATCGCACAAACCTCTTACTAAACACTCAATTTCTTTTGAAGTTTTTGATCAATCTATTTTCTCGTCTTCTCTTTTGATTGTTTTACAAAATGTTGCTAACGAATCATCTTGTTGTATTGGAGAAATTTTGTTTTCCAATATTTGATGAATATGTTTACAAATCATGTCGTATGAAAGTTTTTCAGCTTTTATAAATAATGAAGAAGATGTTTCATTTTCATCAATTGATATTTTTTCTTGAAACAATATATCTCCTGCATCAAGTTTTTCTACCATATACATAAAACTAACACCAGTTTCTTTTTCGTTATTAATAATTACAGATTGAATCGGTGTAGCTCCTCTATATTTTGGAAGTAAAGAAGGGTGAACATTCACACACTTTAATTTTGGAATACTTAATATATTGTTAGGAATAATTTTTCCATATGCACATGAAAATATTAAATCAGGATTTAATTCTTTTATTTGTTCATATATATCATCTAAATTTTCAGGTTGAAATAATTTAAGATTATTTTTAATTGCTAATTGCTTAACTTCACTAAAAATAATTTGGTGTTTTCTACCAACTGGTCTGTCTGGTTTTGTAACAACAGCAATTACATTTACTTGACTATCAAGTAAAGCTTGTAAACATGTTGCAGCAATCTTTGGAGTACCAAAGAATATAACAGATTTTTTGTTAGAAGTGTTTAATTGCATATCTAAATTATATGAAAATAAAAAACTCACCATGTAGTGAGTTTATTTTTTATAAGTTTTCTATTGCTAAGAATACTGGAGTTTTAGTTTTCTTTAGTTTGTTGATTCCATTTGTTCCAGGAACACTAGAAATAAACATGCATCCAACTAATTTTCCTCCTGATTGCTTAACGAGTTTGTTAATTGCTTGAATGGTTCCACCTGTAGCAATAATGTCATCAACAACTAATACTCTATCACCTTTTTTAATGTCGCCTTTAGTGATTTCTATTGTGTCTTTACCATATTCAAGATCAAAAGAAGCACTAATGACAGGACGAGGTAATTTTCTAGGTTTTCTTGCAGGAATAAATCTTATTCCTTTTTTAATAGCTAGAGGACAACCCAATCAGAATCCTCTTGATTCAGCAGATACAATTACATCAATTTTCAAACTCTTGATTTTTGAATACAAGCAATCAATTAATTCTTTATATGCTTTAGCATTGTTCATTAAAGGAGTTCAGTCTTTAAAGATAATTCCTTTTTTAGGAAAATCTTTTACATCAACAATGTATTTAGGGAAAGTATATTTTTTAGTCATATTTATATTATAAATATGTTCTTTGTTTTTTTACTTTGTTAACCCCATCAATTAATTCTTCATCAATTGTGTCGTAATTCTTTTGAGTTAATGAACGAGTAGTTAAGTTCTTTAAGTATTTGTGTTTAATAGCTAAGAAGAATGCGCAGAACATTGGAGCAATTACTTTTGCTACTACTAAGCTTAATAATAGGCCAATTAGAGAAATATAAGCAAAAGAAATTAATGAAGTTGATCCAAATATCATTGAAATTATAGCCATACCAATTCCTAGACCTAAAACTATTCAATAATAATTGAAATGGTTTTCAAGTTGAGTATTGATTGCTTTCTTAATAGATTTGTAATCTAATGCATTTTGTTTTAATCACATGTTGTTAACGTTTGCAGCAATATTGAATACAAGTAATGCATTTACTATGTAAATTAAGATAGCAGCATAAACTACATAAGTATCAAAGTAAATTTGACAAATTGAAACTAATGAAACTGTTAATAACGGACCAGCAACAAGACCTAAGAATACACCAATAATTGATGTTCAACCTAACCTTACAAAAGCATATATTGAAATAAATCCAGATGCAATTAATAATAATTTAATGTCTGTGTGAACAAAGTTCATAATTGCATCGTTTGTAATTGAACCAGACATAACATTTGCAGCAGGTACAAGAACCGCTTGAGCACCTTCAATAGGCTCAGCCGCTCTTATAGTAGTTATAAAATCGATAATTTCTTTATGACTTAATACTGAAGAAGTGTAAAGGTAAACATAGTTTCCATCAAGTGATGTGTTGTACCACGATGCAATATTTAATAATTTCAATTGTGAAATAAAGTAATCATAATCAAATCCAGGAACATTACCAATAAAAATAACAATTCTTGTACCACCATAGAATGAATATGAATTGTGAACACCAACTGTAAAAATTAATGCTAAACCGATAATTGCAATTGCTATAAAGCAAATTCCATAAACAATACCTTTTCATCCAAAAATATTTGTTCTTAAAAAATTGTTAGCAAAACCGATTTCTTTGTTTTTGAATTTAACGTGAGGTTCTGGTTTGTTACCAAAGAAAGTCATCTTATTTAAGTTTTGAGTACTTTCTGATTGTTTAGAGAAATCATCTAATAATTTCTTTTTACGGTATACAAACAAGTTGAAACATTTAGCATTTGATTGATTTCCAAACACCAATCACATCATTCCGCTTAACAATAAGAAATTAATTGCGAAAGAAATTAATGATCCAATAACTAATGCAACACCAGCCGCTAACAATGTAGGAGGTCCAAAATAAACTAAAACAACACCAACAAGTAAGATAACAGCATGCAAATCAATACAACTCATTATTGATGATAAGAAAGCTCTCTTAACAGAAACCATCATATCATATGTCATTGCAATCTGTTTTTTGAAACGCTCAAAATAATTTACTAAAGTAAATGTTCCTAAAACAACTATAGATAATAAACCTACCATTAAAGCGATAGAGAATTGGTATCCTCCAATAAAAGCAAGTAAAGCTGTTAATGAAGATGTTAAAGACATTAAACCAAAGGAAATTAGTCCTGGTATCTTATAAAGAATGCTTACAATAATACCAACCAAAATACTTATAGTAACATAAACAATGATTGTTGATAGTGAGGCACTATTGCCAATGATATTCTTAAATAATGAAGTAGAAATTGCAACAACTGAAGTTTTTTGGTCATTAATTTCTGTACCATTAGTATCGTGGTTTGTTAAATCACAAATTCAACCATGAGAGTTTTGAGAAGCAGTAATATTCTTAATTGGATAATTAAATGTATAATCTGCAAATTGTTTTTTAATTAATTCTGTATCAAATCTTGTTGTACCAGGTGCATTAATTGAAATTCATTCATCATTAGAATCTTTACTTGTTTTTGTAGGATTCTTGTCAGGGAAATATTTTAAATATCCACTTTCACCGTCTGAACTATTAGTAACAATACCAAAAATTCATTTAGACATAAATGAATATTTAATTGTACCTTTATGAGTTACATATTGATCTTCTTTACTAGGAGATTCAATGTCTTCAATAAAGTTAAAATATTTTTTCTCAGTTGATGATCATAAATCAGTGAATATAGATCCGTTTTCTAAAATAGAGCCAGTGCTTTCGCTATCTTTTTTAAAGGCTTCGGAACCAGGCATAACGCCACTTAAATCATCGATTGTATATTTTGTTTCTTTAAAAGCTGTATCTCAATCTTCAGCAAATTGTTGTTCACTTGAAGAAAGGTGTTTATAAAGTTTTAAGTAAAAGTCACTAGTGTTTCTTAATTGTCTTAATTTTAAAATGTACTCAAGTCTATTAATGAATCCTTGTTGATCGTTAATGATGTACATGTATGGTTGTTCCATAGTAACATCACTATTAGAATCTTTTGAAGGTTGAGATTCCTTGAAAACTTCTTTAATATGTTTTAAGAAATTATTATCAGATTGATTTTGTAAATGGATATATAAAGCGTTTTCATATGAACTTTCAGGTAATGAAAAAGCTTTTGCGTTGTTAACGATATCATCTTTTGTAATTACAAAGTTATGTTTGTGGATATTGTCATTATGATAAAACAAACTCAATCTTGATGCATAAATGTTATCAAAGTAAATTTCAGATTGATCCTTACCTACTTTGTCTTTGTTATCTTCGTCATCCGGATCATTAATCATTTCGTTTGGAACAACTACGTTGATGAATGCTCTAAATTGTCCTGATTCATCTTGGAATGCTTCAGGATAAATATTAAATACTGATGTTCCTTTATCATTTAAATATTTAGCATAAGAATCAACACAAACATTTAATTTTTCTGTTAACTCTTCAATAGAAGCTGGAGGAGTTACTTGTTCATTAGGATCTTCTGTTTTAGTTAAGTCTAACTCGTAACGTAAGTTGTAGTTCTTACTAAAATCAGAACCTTCCTCAAAATTTTTAGAAGCTACATAACAAGCACCTGCTGTAGCGCCTAATGAACCAGCAAATAGAAAGCCTGTAAAGAAAAAAGACAAAAATTTTGCAGTTTTATTTTTTGATTGAAAAAAGTCTCTAAGCTTTGACATAGTTTTTAAATTATATGTTAATTATTCTATAATATATAAAATTATTTTAATAACAATGATTAAGTTTCCAAAAATTCGTGGTACAGAAGACCGTTTCGATTTAGATGCTAAAAACATCACATCTTTGACTGATATTTTTGGTCATGTAGCTAGACTAAACGGCTATAAAAGAATGATTACACCAATAATGGAAAATGCAGATTTATTTATTAGATCTGTAGGAAATTCTAGTGACATAGTCACTAAAGAATTCTATGATTTCAAAGACAAAGGTGATAGACACGTTGTATTACGTCCAGAAGGAACTGCTGGTGTTATCAGAGCGTTGATCGAAGAAAAGTTGATTTATTCTAAACAATTACCAATCAAAGCTTATTATTATGGTCCAATGTTTCGTTATGAAAGACCACAAAGTGGTCGTCTAAGACAATTTCATCAATTTGGAGTTGAAAATGTAGGAACAAACAACGTTTATGACGATGCTGATATGTTACTTTTTGCTAACAATTGTCTTAAATATGTTGGTTTAAAGCAATACACAATTTCAATTAATAATATTGGTAATTTTGAATCAAGAAGTAAATGAATTAATGAGCTTAAAACATATTTTAGAAAGTATGAAAAAGATCTATCAGAAGATTCAATAAAAAGAATTGATACTAACCCATTAAGAATTCTTGATGATAAAGTTGATGGAAAGAAAGATTTTGTTAAAAATGCCCCAAAAATTGATAGTTTCCTATCAAAAGAAGAAGTTGAATATTTTGAACAATTAACTACAATTTTAAAAGGATTAAGTGTTAATTTTACTATTGATAAAACTCTAGTTAGAGGGCTTGATTACTACACTAATTTTGTGTTTGAAATCAACTCTACTTCTGACGTATTAAAAGGTCAACCAACGTTAGTTGGTGGAGGTAGATATTCTTACCTTGTAAAAGAACTTGGTGGAACAGATTTATCTTGTTGTGGTTTTGCTATTGGATTGGAAAGAATATTAATTCAAATGGCCGCTGAAAAACAAGAATTATTAAAACCAGATTCAATTGATGTTTGTGTTGCTTGTCTATCAAATAACTATAAAATTAAATTCACTGCTCTTGTAATTTCTAACATATTAAAATTATCTGGAATCTCTTGTGTTGCAAATTTTGATTCTACAAAAATTGAAAAGCACTTCAAATATGCAAAAGATAACAATGTTAAATTTGTTGTTATTATTGGTGAAAAAGAATTTGAACAAAATAAAGTAATAGTTAAAGATCAAACTTCTTTAACACAAAAAGAAGTTCCTTCAGATGATTTAGTAAAATATTTAAAGGATAATATAAACTAATTATGATTAATTGACGTTATTGCGGGATGGTAGATAAATCTGCTGTTGGTCAAAATATTACCATTAATGGTTGAATAAGAAAAAATAGAAAGCTAGGAAGTTTAATCTTTTTAGATGTTTATGACCGTTATGGATTAGTTCAAGTTGTTGTTGAAGAAAATAACAAGTACTTCAACGAAATTTATTCAACTCCTAAAGAATCTGTTGTAAGAATTCACGGCGAAGTTAAACTAAGAAAATCATCAAACAACAAGATTAAAAATGGTGATATTGAAATCATTTTAAAAGAGTTTACTCTTTTATCTAAAGCTGATACAATTCCAATTTTAGTGGATGAAGTTACTGATGCTTTAGAAGACACAAGACTTAAATATCGTTACTTAGATTTAAGAAGATCTAATGTTCAAAAAAACATTGTTTTGAGATCTAAAATTATTAATTCTTTAAGAAATTATTTAACTAAAGAAGACTTTGTTGAAATTGAAACTCCTTGTTTGTCTAAACCAACACCAGAAGGTGCTCGTGACTATTTAGTTCCAACTAGAAATAACGTAAATTCTTTTTATGCTTTGCCTCAATCACCTCAAATCTACAAACAATTGTTAATGGTTGCTGGATTTTTAAAATATTTCCAAGTTGCGCGTTGCTTTAGAGATGAAGATTTAAGAGCTGATAGACAACCAGAATTTACTCAATTAGACATTGAAATGTCTTTTATTAATGAACAAACAATCATGTCAATTGTTGAAAAAATGTTAAGTTCAATGATGAAAGAGGTGTTTAACATTGATCTTGTTCATCCGTTTCCAATCATAGATTGAAATACTGCAGTTAATGTTTATGGTAGTGATAAACCTGACTTAAGATTCGATTTAAAACTTCAAGAAGCAAATGAATATTTTAAGAATTCTAAATGTAAAATATTTACTTCTGCAATTGAAAAAAATAACTCAATTAAATACATAATTACTGACAAATTGTTTGATAAAAAACAAATCGAATCTTTAAGAAAGATTGCAAAAGATAATAAAGCATTCGATCTAATTTTCTTATCTTTGAAAGAGGGGGAAATTTCTGGTTCAATTAAAAATATTATTGAGCACGATATTATTAGAGATATCTTTAAAAACAACAACATTTCCGAAGGAACAATGTTCATTGTTGCTGATAAATTATCTATTGTTAACCAATGTTTGGGAGCAATAAGAAACCAACTTGGAACAATCTTAAATTTAAAAAATCCTAATGAATTTAAATTCTGTTGGGTCACAGAATGACCATTGTATGAATACAATGATGAAGAAGCAAGATTCGTTGCAGCGCACCATCCATTTACTTCTCCTAGCAATGAATGTATTGATACATTTGATAAAGATCAAGCAAGTGCAAAAGCACGTGCTTATGACATTGTTTTAAATGGTTTTGAAATCGGTGGTGGAAGTATCAGAATTACTGATGCTAATGTTCAAAATAGAATGTTTGAATCTATCGGTTTATCAAAAGACCAAATTCAAAAGAAATTTGGATTTATGTTAGATGCATTCAAATATGGTGTTCCTCCACATGGTGGAATTGCTTTTGGATTAGATCGTTTAGTTATGCTATTAACTAATAGCGAAAGCATTAGAGATATTATTGCTTTCCCTAAAAACAGCCATGGTAACGACTTAATGATGGATTCTCCTAGTGAAGCAGATCCTATTGCACTTAACGATTTACATTTAAGTCTTAAAAAATAATATTAATATTAATTATTAAATCTTAATATAATTAGGAGTATAGTTTATGAGTGCCAAAAAAGCAATTGAATTTTCACATATTACTTTTGGTTACACACCAGACATGATCAATTTAGATGATGTCTCTTTTACTATTTTTGAAAATGAGTACGTTTGTATCATCGGACATAATGGTAGCGGTAAATCTACATTGTCTAAAGTTTTAACTGGTTTATTAAAACCACAAAATGGAAAAATTAAATTGTTTGATCAAGAAATCAATCAAACGAACTTAAAACATTTAAGAGACAATGTAGGAATTGTTTTTCAAAATCCAGATAACCAATTTATTGGTTTAACTCCAGAAGATGATATTGCTTTTGGTTTAGAAAACCGTAAGGTTTTACCTAATAGAATGAAACCAATCATTAAAGAAGTAGCAAAAGCTGTTAATATTACTGATTTATTAAAACTAGATGCTCAAAAATTATCTGGTGGTCAAAAACAAAGAGTTGCCATCGCTTCAGTATTAGCTATTAATCCAAAAATTGTTATTTTTGATGAATCAACATCAATGCTTGATCCAAAAGGAAAAGCTGATTTAAAAGAATTAATGTTAATTCTTAAAAATAAATACCACAAAACCATTGTTTCAATTACTCATGACATGGAAGAAGTTGTTAATGCAGACAAAGTTATCATTTTAAAAGGCGGTAAACTTCAAAGAATTGGAACTCCATCTGAAGTTTTTGAAAATGAAAAATTCTTAAAAGAAATCCAATTAGATATTCCTTTTAATTTAGATTTATCTAAACAACTTAGTGAAATGAATTCAAAAATTAAACCAACACTTAGGTTGGAAAATTTAATCAAACAATTGTATGAAGCAAAATAATAAAATCTCAATTAAAGATCTAAAGATTGTGTTTGATGAAGGTACTCCTGAGCAAACAATTGTTTTGGATAAGTTCTCAAAAGATTTTGAACCTAACAAAATTCATTTTGTTATTGGTAATTCAGGAAGTGGTAAAACTACTTTGCTTTCACACTTTAATGGATTGATTAAATCTAAATATGGTGATATTACCATTGGTGACTTGCAGATTTTAGGTAACAAGAAAAAAATCAAGAACATTAAAGATTTAAGAAAAAGAGTAGGAATGGTTTTCCAATTTCCTGAATACCAATTGTTTAAAGATACTATTGAAAAAGATATCATGTTTGGTCCTGTAAATTTAGGTGTACCAAAAGACGAAGCAAAAAAACGTGCAAGACACTATCTAAACCTTTTGGGTTTAAATGATTCTTTCTTAGAACGTTCACCATTTAATTTATCTGGCGGTCAAAAACGTAGAGTTGCATTAGCTGGTATTCTTGCTATTGAACCTGATGTTTTAATTTTTGATGAACCAACTGCTGGATTAGATCCAGCTGGTGAAAAAGATATGATGAACATTATCTTAAACCTTAAGAAATCAGGAAAAACAATCTTTGTTATTACTCACGTAATGGATCAAGTATTAGGTATTGGTGACCAAGTATTAGTTATTGGTAACAAAAAGATATTAGCATCTGGTGAGCCATACGAAATATTCACTAATGAAAAATTAATTAGAGAAAATTTCTTAGACAAACCAAAAGTAATTAAAGTAATTAACCAATTATCTAAAATAGATAAAAAGTTTAACCAACTATTAGAATTAAAACCTAGAAACGTTGATGAATTAGCAAAAGAAATTTACTTGCTAATGAAAAAGAAAGGAGGTAAAAAATAATGAATGCTTTTAGTAACTATATAACTAAAAAATCATTTATGCACAACCTTAACCCTTCTTTGAAGTTAATTAGTGTAATATTTATCATTGTCATGATTTTCTTACCAATTGGTTTCTTTGGTCAGTTAATTTGTTTAAGCTTAATTATTGGTTTGTGAATTTCTTCTAAATTACCTTGAAGAATAATGAAAGGTATTTTGAAATCAATTTTCATTATGTTTGTTATCTTATTCATAATAAACTGAATTGCTTTTAAAGAACCATCATGTATAAACGTTGATAGCAAAAACTTACTATTCTTCTTTGATAATTATGGAATGATGGGTGGAAACTTAATAGATAAAATTAGAGATGGCTCTTCTGACATCAACACAAATTTCCACTTTGTGTTTGCTGACCTATGGGGCGGGCAAATATGTAAAGATTATCTTTGAACGATGAAACCAGGAGAATGTCCAATTGCTGATTTCAAAACTTGATCATATTTAACTGTTCATTGCGCTGATGGAGCTGATTATTACTTCTATTACATTAAGAACTGATACTGTTTGTCTTCTCAAGTTATCTTAAATACTTTCTATATTACTCTTAAGATTTTCTTAATGGTAACTATAGTTACTTTGCTTGTCTCTACTACAACTCCAGTTCAATTAACTTTTGCTATTGAAGACGTTTTAAGCCCATTAAGATATTTAAGAATTCCAGTAAATGAATGATCAATGACTATTTCTATTGCTATTCGTTTTGTTCCATCTTTATTAACTGAATCTCAAAAAATATTAAAAGCTCAAGCTTCTCGTGGTGTTGACTTCTCTTATGGTAATTTTAAAGATAAAATTAAAGCCTTAGTATCTTTGGTTGTACCTATGTTCTCTGTTGCTTTCCATAAAGCAGATGATTTAGCTAACGCTATGGAAGCACGTAGTTACAATCCGAGATATGCTAGAACTCGTTACCGTAGTTATTCAATTAAAACAAAGGAATGATTCTTATTCTGTGGTTTATCAATCATATTAGGATTAATGATTATGATGACTGTATACAAATGTGTATTTGCACCATTTAGTTGAATTGAAGTAATTGCTGTTTTAGGTTAATATGACGTTTAAAGCCATTGTAAGTTATGATGGAAGTTTTTTTCACGGTTGAGCAAAACAACCAAATAATGTAACCGTTCAACAAACCATCGAAGAAGCATTGCATAAATTATTTCATAAAAAGATAACAATATATGGATCAGGCAGAACAGATGCATACGTTCATGCAATTAATCAAGTATTTAGTTTCTCATATGATGGTCAATTAATGGAATCTAACAATTTTATTGTTGCGATCAATAATTTATTACCTAAAACAATAAGAATTAAGTCTATTGAAAAAGTAAATGATAAATTCAACGCAAGATTTAATGCTAAATCTAAGACATATACATATATTGTTAATCAAGGAGAATATAGCATCTTTCAAAATAACTATTTTTATAACTACAATAAAAAAATAAAAATAAGTAAAGTTAAAAAAGCTGCAAAACTATTAATTGGTAAACATAACTTCTTATCTTTTAGTACTTCTACATTAGAAGATACTATAAGGACTATAAACTTTATAAAAATATACAAAAAGAAAGAAAGAGTTTTCTTTGTAGTGAATGGAAATGGTTTCTTAAGAAACCAAGTAAGAATGATTGTAGGATCATTGCTTGATTTTAATGAAGATAAAAAAACTCTTGATGATTTTCAATCATTGTTAAAAAATCCACACAAAGGAGCTTGTATCACTAAAGCACCAGGATGCGGATTATATCTATTTGAAGTCCAATACAAATAAAAAAAACAACCAAGAGTTGTTTTTTAAATTTAATTTTTTCTAAAGTAGTTTAAGAAATTTGTCAATTTATCTCAATTAGATGATGTTCCTTCACAAACCCATTGAAAGAACCCATCTAATTTCATTTCTGGATGTAATGAAATTGTAGAATTTTTATCAATTTCATCTGTGTAGTAAGCAATATGTCCACTTGTGCCATCAAAAGAAGCATCAGCATAATGAGAAAGTACATCAATACCGTCAGCATTGGTTTCAATGTCATAAGAAATAAAAGGAACATCTGTGAATTCTGCACTTGAATCAAAACAGTCTCTACATAATGAGAATTGTTCAGTTTTTGTACCTTCAGAATCAGTTTTAAATAAATCAAGGGATAAATCAGCAGATATTCTTCCAGTGCTTACACCAGATTTTTTAATGTTCTTTATATAATCAACGTGAACTTCTGTACTATAAAATTGCAATTCAGAATCAGAAATAAATTGTTGTGTTTTTTTCCATTCTTGAGTAATTTCGTTATCATTATATGTTGGGAATTTGTTTTTAATTTCTTGTGATCAATTTATATCAGAATTACCAGTAGAACTTGTTTCTCAAACAAGTCAGCTAGGATCATATGGAACTCATCAACCTTGGTGATTAGAAGAATAATCTGTTATATGATCAGAATTTCTTAAAGCAAATCTAATTTTAAAATCAGGATCATAATATGGCGTTCAGAAAGTTTTTCTTGTAGATCCAGCATCAACTAAACTATATATATATTCTTCAAACAAATATGCTTCCGCTACCGAAAAGAAAGCGTAGATGTTTGCCTTTTTATCTTTTTTTCCATTTGAAATATTATCATTAAATCAAGCTTGTAGATTTGCCATTCTTTGTGATAAACTTGAATCTGATGGAAAGGCAGGCAATCCAGTAAATTGAACATCTAATTTTTGTGCATAGTATTCTAAATCGTGATGTGTTGGACTTTTAAAGAAATCAATGTCAAATGCTAAATCAAGACCTGTGATTGCTCCATCTTCAATAACAGGAGTTCTTTCTGGATTATAAAATTTTAATGTGTATTCATTTGTGTCAAAAGTCTGTGAGCCTTCTTCTGTGTTTATAGTGCTTGAAATTTTAAAGTATGCATTAAAACTTTTAACAAAATCAACACTGTTAGCTAATTGAAATTTAAAGTGTCAGTGTCCTCCGTCAGCATCATCTAATCAATAAAATCCATGCTTTGAATCATTTGGATTAGTTGTTGATGTAAAAGGAGTAAAATCATCACCTAATAATAGTTGAGCATATTCTTTATCAGCACCTGAAGAAAGATCAAACTTTGTTAAGAAATGCTGGTTTTCTTTTCTTGAGCCTGTTGTAAAATCCTTATCTTCTTCGATTGTATAATCTACAAAACTTTTACCAGCATAAGATAATTCACTTGGTTGACCTTTATATAATTCAAGATAAACCGGACTATTTTCAACTGGTTTGTCTTTATTTGTAAGAGAATATACAATACCACCAATACCAACACCCAGAATAACTGTGCAGCAAGCAGCTGAAGCAATAATATTAATTAATTTTCTTTTATTCATATCTTCTCCTAATTAAAAAAACTTAAATAATTATATATAAAAATTAAACATGAACAAAAAAATCTCACCAAAAACAAGGTGAGATTTATTTGTTACTGTACTAATTAAGCAACTTTAACTTTAGCACCAGCAGCTTCGAATTTTTTCTTTAATTCTTCAGCTTCTTCAGGCTTAATGTTTTCCTTAATAGTTGCAGGAGTCTTTTCAACTGCACCTTTAGCTTCCATTAATCCTAAACCAGTAACTTCTCTAAATAACTTAATAACTGCAACTTTGCTTGCACCAGCATCTGTTAATGTAACAGTAACTGATGTAGGAGCAGCTTCTGCAGCAGCAGGACCAGCAGCTGCAGCAACTGGAGCAGCAGCGCTAACACCGAAAGCAGTTTCGATTTCTTTAACTAAATCACTGATTTCAAGTAAAGTCATTTCCTTTAATGTTTCGATAATTTGTTCTTTTGTAACTTTTGCCATAATTTTTCTCCTTATATATTTAAGTAATTATTGGGGTTTTGATTCACCAACTGCTTTAATTCCATATAGGAAGTTGCGGATTGGAGCTTGTAAACAAGATAATAACATTGAGTACAATCCTTCTCTTCCTGGAATTGAGGCAATTTGTGATAATGAGTCTGGACCAATGAATTGGTTGTCTAGTATTCCGCCTTTGAATTTAATGAAAGTGTGCTTTTTAGCAATTTCACTAATTTCTTTGAAAGGAGCAACTTCGTCTCCTTTAGATACTATTAACGCATTAGGACCAGCGATGTCGCTAATTTTTTCAACACCAGCTAATTTCATTGCACGGTTAAAGATGTTATTCTTTGCAACGTACATTTTAGCATCAGCTTTGTGAAGATTTCTTCTTAAAGAAGTAATATCTTTAGCATTTAAACCAAGATATTCAAAAACTAGAAAAGATTTGCTAGCTTTTAGTTCTTCAGCAAGTGTTTGTGAATCAGCTTCTTTTTTTGCAATGATAGTTTTCACAATTTACACCTCTAATTCGTTTTGCTAATATTTGCAATAAGCAATTAAAAATTTTTGATATCGATCAATCACTTTGACACCAAAAACTTTGAAATATGATAAGTATTTTATTCATACCTCGGTAACATTATTAAGGACTAGCCCGTTACTGTCTTTGGCATATTGCAATATATATTGTATAGTAATTTTCAAAAAAAATTAAATTTTTATTTAATAAAAGGAAATTTTCCTATTTTTTTCAAGAAAAATGAAAATAATAGTCGATTGTGTGAATTTTTTCAGGAAATTGGTTTTTATCAGCATAATCAAACCAAACCTTTTGAGAACCGCTAAATTGTGTTGTGGTTGAAAAATATTCTTGATTAAAGTTTACTGTACATTCAGTTAAATAAATATTATTTGTATATTTTGGTTTATTTTCATCAGTGTAACTCTTAGTTCATTGGGTGCCAATTGATGTAGAGAATGAAATTTTGTCAATTCCTTGACCTATATCATACCAAGAAAGTCCTCCTTGATTTTTTCTCATTCAAAAATCAAAATTATCTATTTCTTCAACTAGATCGATTCTTGTATTAATTAAACTAATTTGAAATAAAAGAATAGGATTTGTTAACTTATATGTAAAACTGTAATTTTCATCTGGTTCTCCAATTATTTCAAAAGGTTTATTTTTATTAAAATAATTAATTACTTCATAATCTCATGTTCTAACATTTTTAGTTTTTGAGCAAGAAGACATGAAAATAGGGGCGGAGATTAAAGCAAGAGAAGAAAAACCAAAGATTATGCTAGTTAATTTTCTGTTCATTATTTAACCTCCACTTCTATATTTGGAAAAATAGTTTTAATAAATTCGGATAATCCTACATTGTTGTAACATCCTGATGTTACGAAACCAAAAGGATTATGAATATCTAAAGTGTTATGCATTGTTGATTCTATTACTCCGCCATAAATTTCGAAATTACATCCATGAACAACTTCTGAATTAACACCTGAATGCGCTGTATATGTTGGTGTAATTGATAACCCTAATCCCCTAGACCCAACAATGTGTGAATACAAAGAAGGATTATTGTCTAATTCTTCATCAAATTCATTTTTATCTAGTCACAATCCCTCGATTTCGTTCTTTTGATTTGCATTAGGATTTGAAGTAATAATTACTTGTGCATCAGATGAAATAAGATCATGACGCGTATCGTCTGCAACTATATCTTTAAAATTAATTTGTAAATTTAAATTTTTAATAAAACTTTCATCTAATGTCTTGTTGTCTTTAACAATAAACCCACTTTTCGTAGTTCAGTTATATTCATAATTATATAGATGAACATTTCTGTTTGAGTTGTAACATTCATAAATAAAATTAAATGCATTATATGTAGTTAAAAATCCTACAAAATTTGGCAAAAGTGGTAAATATTTTTCTGATTTAATAATAGAATTTAATCAAGACATTCAACCAGCTTTTGTCTTATCTTCAGGAAGAGCTGGTTTGTCAGTAAATTGATATTTTAATGTATTAGCAATACTACTTAATGCTTTCTTTTTTTCTGTTTCATTTACTAAAAAAGCAGATGAATCAAAAGATAAATTTGTATACGAAATTTCTCCATCTTTAATTCCGGAAGTATCTGAATTAACTGGATGAAATTCAAGCTTTAATTCCTTTGTTCTTCCTTCGGAATCTTTTCATCCACTATCAGGATTTTGAAAATAAATAATATCATCAAGCAGTTGCATATTAATAGTGAAAAATTCACTAATATCTTTTTTTAATTTGAATTTAAAATGTCACTCGTCATTTTCTTTATCATAATGAAAACCTTGTCTTGGTCATTCTGCAGAAAAGTCTTCATCCTCTTTACGATCTGACCACGGATCAAAACCTTTTGCAAAATATTCTTTTGTAATTTTTGCTTTAGTAACTGAAGAATCTAGCGAAAAAATATCAAATTTTAAAATGTTGTGGTTATTTACTGATCTGTTGCCAACAGCAGGACTAACAGGTTCATATATTAAAAAATCTACATAATCTCCTTTTTTACTTAATGAAGTAGAAGATCCAGAAAGTAATTTTAAATCCAAAAAACAAGGAGTCATATCAATCGGTTTGCTACACGAATTAGAAATAGCAGGAATCGATCCTACGAGCAAGCATCCAATAAATTTTCAAATTTTATTTCTCATAATTAATAATTTTAACATACATGTTAATGAAAAATAAAAAAGACCAGCGTTAGCTAGTCTTCATTAATTTTATTCTACATGGTGGAGTGTGAGGGGCTCGAACCCCCGACCCTATGCTTGTAAGGCATATGCTCTCCCAGCTGAGCTAACACTCCATTGGTGACCTGTACGGGATTCAAACCCATGAATGCACGCGTGAAAGGCGTGTGTGTTAAGTCGCTTCACCAACAGGCCAATGGCGGCCACAGTAAGGATCGAACTTACGACCAACCGGTTAACAGCCGGTTGCTCTACCCCTGAGCTATGTGGCCAATAGTAGATATTTATAAATATATCATAATTTATTTAAATTTAGGTAAAAATAAAAAAAGCCATATTAATGACTTTTCTTAGGATCATGATATTTACAAACTAAATGTTTTACTATTTATTTCAATAACTCTCTAAAGTATTTGAATAATCAGTTAATCTATGCCTTATCGATTTAAATTCTCAAAATTTGTTTTTAAATTTTAAATATTTCAATTAATAAAGTTTCAATTTGCTAATTTTTTTAACTAACTATAAGTTTCTTTACCAACCAAACTCTAACCTAGAATCTTTTTGATAATTCCACAAATGATTAATTATTCCAAATGCTCCTTTAAATTACCAGAATGAATATTCAACATCAATCTGTAATTTTATTAGAACATAAAAACATTTAATTTTTAAAAGATTTTTTCTAAATAATATATATTATTTAACTCCTAGTCTATATAATATTATTTACTTATTACTTATTAAAATAAAGGACATTTTATGAAAATATTATCAAACGAAGTTAAAGGTAATTACACTGAAGTTGTAGTTCAAGCAGATAAAAGTGTTTGAGCTGAACAACAAGAAAAAGCTTTTAAAAAACTAGCAAGTAAATTAAATATTCAAGGCTTTAGAAAAGGACACATTCCTTTATCTGTTGCTAAATCAAAAATTAGCGAATATGAAATCATCAGTCAAGCTATAAACCCAACAATTGATTCAATGTATAGAGAAATTAATGAATCAAATGATTTTAAAAAAGAAAATGTAATTATCGATGCATTAAATGTTGATGTTAAAAAAGTTGATAAGAATACATTAGAAGTTTTATTCAAATTTGAAAACTACCCAACAATTGAAACTCCTGATATTAAATCTTTAACTGTTAAATACTCTCTACCTAAGGTAGAAGATAAAGAAGTAGATTCAGAAATTAGTAGATTATCTAAAAATGACTGAATGTTAGGTGTAAAAGAATCTGGTATTATTGCAAATGGTGATATGGCTAATATTGACTTTGAAGGTTTCTTAGATGACAAACCTTTCGCTGGTGGAACTGCTAAAGCATTTGATTTAGAAATTGGTTCTGGATCTTTTATTCCTGGTTTTGAAGAACAATTAGTTGGTCTTAAAAAAGGTGATAAAAAAGATATCTTTGTTACTTTCCCAGAAAACTACCATGAAAAATCTTTAGCTGGAAAGAAAACAAAGTTTGCTATTACAGTTAATGAAATTAAAGAAATTACTAAACCAACTTTTGATGCTGAATACATTAAGAAATTTAACTTCCCTAACGTTAATACTGAAGAAGAATTAAGAAAACACATTGGTTCTCAAATTCTTGAAATGAAAAAATTACAAGCAAGAGATCAAGTAGTTCCATTAATTTCTCAAGAATTAATTGAAAAGACAAAAGTTAGCTACTTCCCTGAATCTTTATTAAAAGATGAAAGAAATAGAATCATGTCTGATATTCAAAACAAAGCTTCTCAGTCAAATAAATCTACAGAAGAATACATTCAACAAAATCTTGGTTTTAAAGACATGATTGAATTTAACAAAAACGTTAAAGAAACAGCAAACAAGAATTTAACTTTAGTTTTAGCTATTGAAAAATTAATAGAAAAGTTTAATATTGAAATCACTGAAAAGGATTTGAACGATTACTTTGAAAAGGTTGCTAAATACTACGGTGCTACAGTTGATCAAATTAAAAAACAATTTGTTAATAGAACTGAAGGCTTAAAAGTATTCTTAAGTCAACAAAAATTATTTGATGAAATCATTAAACAAATTTCATCTAAATAAATTTAACATCTTTAATATCGTCTTTAAATTCTGTTAAAAACACTCTTTTAACTCCGTCATCAAAGGTAACCGATACAAAAGCGCATCCTTTGCACGCTCCAAGAATTCTTAGAGTTAATATTTTATCTTCGTAACTTACAAACTCCATATCACCACCATCGGCATTAATATAAACTCTAAGAGCTTCTACAAGCTCTTTAATTCTATCAACTACTCTGGTTTGATTATTGTTTGTCATATCATTAAGTATATAATATTTTTAGTATGGATACATTGGCTCAGTTCTTTAAAAAGAAAAAAACTTACTTATGTAAGGTTGTTAAAATCAATCCTACTTACGTTATTTTACAAACTGCAGGAATTTCTGGAATATGCCATATTTCGGAAATTTCAGACTACAAAGTAAATGATATCCATGACTTCTTCACATTAAATGAGTCTTATCATTTTATGCTTTTAGAATTCGATGAATCAAAATCTTTATATAACTTCTCTTACAAGAGAATCAATCCTAAATTGTTAAAGCATCATTCCCGAATTATTCCTTCGGTAGAAGGTTTTAACAATTTATTCGACAACACAATGAAGAAGTTGTACGAAGACAAATAAACTTGCGCTCTTAGCTCAACTGGATAGAGCATTTGGCTTCGGACCAAAAGGTTGTAAGTTCGACTCTTATAGAGCGCGCCATAAAAATAAAATCCCTGCAAAAGCAGGGATATTTTTATTTATTAAATAAACTATTTAACTGATAAAATTTTTGCTTTAGCAGTAACTTTACCAAATTTGCTAATTTTAATCTTTTTATTTCCTAAAGATTCTTGTAATACGATTACTGGTGTAATAGTATCAAGTTTGTGTTTCTTAATTAAATCAAGGTTAGCTTCAACAACTAATTGTCCTAATTTAACTTCATCACCAACTTTAACTAAATGTTTGAAAACATTTTTGTTAGTTAATTTAACAGTGTCAATACCAATATGTACTAAGATTTCAACACCATTCTTAGACTTAATTGCATAGGCGTGGTTATTAACTAATACAACTTTACCAGCAATTGGAGCAACAAATTTACCATCTGTTGGGATTATTGCAAAACCTTTACCCATTATGTCTTGACTAAATGTTTGGTCTTTTACACTCTTAGTTGAAACAACTTCACCATTAGCAGGAGCGCAAATATTTAAAGGTTTTCTTGCTTTTCTTGCTTTAGCAGTTACTACTTTTGTAGTTTTAGCAGCAGGTGTAGGTAATTGAGTAACTACCGGAGCTTTTCCTGTGAATATATCTTTCATTTCATTCTTAATACGATCAGCAGTTGTACCAAATACAGCATAAACCGATTGTTTAGAAGGATACATAACACCCTTAGCACCTAAGTTCATTAATTCTTGTTTATTAACTTTCTTAGGATCAACAACTTGTACACGTAATTTTGTAATACATGCATCAACATTTTTAATGTTTTCTTTACCACCATATGCTTTAATTACAGCATTTGATAATTGGTTAATTTCAGAACTTGGTTGTCCGTTTTGAGCAGCGATGTAATCACTCTTAGTGAATAATTTATCTTGTCCACCACGACCAGGAGTCTTGATGTCAAATAAGATAATTGCATAGTAGAATACAAAGTAGTAAATTACTGCGTATACAGCTGAATAGATTAATATTCATCAGCAGTTAGCACCAGAATTCTTAGCATCTTGGATTAAACCATAAATTGTGTAATCTAAGAAACCAGAAGAGAATGAGAATGAAGCATGACATCCCATACCTGTAGGCATATACAATGACATACATGTTGGAATCATATAAGCAACAGCGGCCATTAATGCATGGAATCCTCAATATAATCAAGGAGCTAAGAATAAGAATGTAAATTCAATTGGTTCTGTAATACCAGTTAAGAAACAAACGAATGCAGCAGAAACAACAATTGAAGCAGCAACTTTTCTATTTTCTCCTTTTGGAGCGGCCATTAACATAGCGACTGCAGCAGATGGTAATGCAAATAATGTAAAGATATAAGCACCTGAAGTATATTGACCAGGATTGCATGTAATTCATCCATTATCAATTGCTTCTCAAGATGCAGCATCAACTGACATATCACTTACAATTCATCTAGTTCCTTGGAAAATACAATCAATGTTTAAAGTGTAATTATTAATGATTTCTCCAGTAGCAACTGATTGGATGTTGTGAGCGGTACCAGTTAATTCTTGTAAGAAAATATAAATACTAATATCTCCATCAATAATTTGATCTTCAGTTAAACCTAATAAAGCTGTTCAAGTTGTGTGAGCAGAATCATTTAATACTCAATAAGCATCACCATTAATTGAAATAATAGCAGCATTAGCAGTATTAAATGTACCACCAACATTCGAGAATCAAAGCGCGGTATCAATAACATGGTGTAATCCAAATGGTACTAATGCACGGTTAAAGAAACCAAATACTAATGAGTTTAGTCCCATTGGAGTAGAAGATAAAGCGCTACCCATTTCATAGAAACCTAAACCAATTCATGGTCAAACTAAAGAGAATAGGAAACTTAATACTATCATTACTAAGAAAGTAATAATAGGAATAAATCTTACTCCTGAGAAGAAACCTAAAATTGTAGGTAATTGAATATTTTTGAATTTGTTATATAAGAAAGCTGTACATCATCCAACAACAATACCACCAAATACACCAGTTGATAAAGATTGGATTCCAACATTAGAGCAGAATACAGCATCATATTGTGTTTGTGAAAAGTTTCTTCAGAATAAGAAACTATAACTTATTACATCTCCTGAAGCTGGATCTTTGTGTGTAATGATCATTGCACTTTGTAAAGCACAAAATACAATTCATCCAACAAATGAAGATAGACCAGCTACACCGGCATCTCCTGTAAATGTAATTGCTATAGCAATACAGAATAATACTGGTAAGCATTGGAAAATAACATTACCACCAGCAGAAATAACGTCACCAAAGATTTTTTGTAAAGTATTGATGTGATCACCTGTTCCTGCAGTTGCAGTAATAGCTGAACCAATACCTAAAAATAATCCTGCGATTGGTAACATTGCAATTGGTAACATTAAACCACGAGACAACTTAGCAATAAATTCTTTTATAGATCCAGAATTTTCGCTTTTTTGGTGTTGTTTACGTTTAAAAATTTGCGCAAATTTCATATGTTTTCTAAAGTTTAATATGTTAATTATATAGTTTAAATAAAAAAAGTAAATGTTTTTTATATTAAATATTAATCGAAACTTCAAAAATATAAAAATCTATAGTTATGCTTAAAATTTATTTTTTTAGTTTGGTAATAAATTATTATTTATCTAGTAAACGTTCAATCAGTAGGGAATCCTTTGCCTTCTAATCATGATTTTAAATTATTTAAATCAACGCCTGCGGTTGAACATTTGAATGTTCCGCCAGTTGACATACTTGTAAATACTTCTTCACCTAAAGTTATTGCTGTTGAGTAATTAGTAGGTAGGTTTCAATGCATAGAAGTTAATGATGAGCAACCTAAGAAAGCACAAGCACCGATTTCTCTTAAACTATTTGGCAAAATTACTGAAGTTAGTCGTGATCCGAATAGAAAGGCGTTTTGTTGAATTGAAGAGCATTGAGAACCGTCGGCAAAAGTTAAGTTTTTAATAAACTCTGGAATAGTTGTTACTGAATTACCATGAAAAGCATCCTTGGCAATACTTGTAACATTGCCCATTATTTGCATAGTATTATATGAATTATATGCAGAATGGTTATCAATAAATTCGTCTGTAAATCCTGTTAGTATTGTTCTTGATGAATCAGCGAATTTATAAACTGTATCAGGCAAAATAGTATTTGATATTGTAATCGCAAATTCTCTTGTTTGATAAGATAAAGCTGCTCCATAAACAGTAGCATTTGCAGTGATTTTAAATTTATAAGTTCCAGCAGTTGTACATGTACCACTAATTACACCTGTATCACTGTTAAAACTTAATCCTGATGGTAACGAACCTTGAGATAAAGTGAAACGTAACCCATGGTCAGCTTTGTTTACTACTATACCAGTGTTGGTTTTAATGTTTCCTCTAAGTTCTTGTGTAGCTACATCTGTAGTAGTAGATCTTATTTCATCATAAACACTAACTTCCGATGTTAATGATGAAGGAATCTCTGGACCAATAGATGTAGTAAACTTATCTATTTGGCCCTCTAATCTTTTGCCATCAATTGATGCATAGAAAGTTATTGTGAATTTTTTTGAACTTGTTTCTTCTTGTGGAGCACCACTAATAGCTCCAGTAGATTGATTAATTGATAATCCATTAGGTAAACCGTCACAAGCGAAAGTTACACCACTTACGGATTCTCCAATGTTAGTTTTGATATGATTCAAAAGAGAAGTAGTTGTAGTTATTTGTTTATTTACATTTCCTGTTATGTTACCAGGGATAGTCGCGTCATTACACTCTAATTCTGTTGGATTAACAGTAACCGTAAATGGGTTAGTGTAGCCTTCTAATTGTTTACCATGAACATTAGCAGTAAATTTTATTCTAAAATTTTGGCTAGTTGGTTTCTTGGTTAGAGTACCATTAATAACACCTGTTGTTGTATTAATGTTTAATCCTGTTTGTTGGTTTAGCCCTTCACATGAGAAAGTTACACCGCTTACGGATTCTCCTGTATTAGTTTCGATGTGACCTGAAAGGGATGCAGTTGCAGTTATTGAAGTATTTATGTCACCTGTTATGTTACCAGGGATAGTCGCGTCATTACACTCTAATTCTGTTGGATTAGCAGTAACCGTAAATGGGTTAGTGTAGCCTTCTAATTGTTTGGCATGAACATTAGCAGTGAATTTAATTTTAAATTCTGGATTAGTAGGTTTCTTGGTTAGAGTCCCATTAATAACACCAGTTGTTTCATTAATATCTAATCCTGTTTGTTCTTTTAATCCTTCACATGTGAAAGTTACATCACTTACAGATTCTCCTGTATTAGTTTCGATGTGACCTGAAAGAGATGCAGTTGCAGCTATTGAAGTATTTATGTCACCTGTTATATCACCGGGGATAGTCTCATCGTTACACTTCAATTCAATTGGTTCTTCACTCGTTCAGCAAGCAGATACAGTAAAAGGAATTGGTGTAACAATACCAACCATAGATGTAATAGATATAAGTGATCTTAATAATTTCTTATTCATAATTTAACAATTTTATAAGTATTTTATACTCGTTTTTTTTGAAAAAAATTTTTAAGAAATTGACAAAAAAATGTACCCAATCTTTTGAGTACATTCTCGTGTTTTATAAAGTAAAACTATTTATTTTGAATAGCTTCAACACCAGGAAGAACAGATCCTTCGATTAATGCTAATGAAGCACCACCACCAGTTGAAATAAAACTGAAATCAGATTCTTTAAAACCTAATGAGATTGCAGCAGCTGCTGAATCACCACCACCAATTACAGTGAATGTACCTTTAGTAGTAATTTCTTTTAAAGTTTTACAAATCTCAACTGTTCCATAAGTGAAGTTCTTAAATTCAGAAACACCTACAGGACCGTTTCAGACTACGGATTTTGCATTCATTAATTTAGCTTTGAAATCTTCGATTGTTCTAGGACCGATATCTAATCCCATTAAACCGCTTAAACCATCTTCAATTTTACGATATTCAGGTTTAGTATCTTCGAAACTTGGAGCACAATACGCATCAGTAGAAAGAATAATTTTATTTCCACCTTTAGCTAAAATTTTCTTAGCTTCATCGATCATTTCTGTTTCAAGAAGTGAGTTTCCAATGTCGTATCCTTGAGCTTTTAAGAAAGTGAATACCATTCCACCACCAATTAATACATAATCAGCAATTTCAACTAAATGGTTAACAATTTTTAATTTATCACTAACTTTAGCTCCGCCCATGATTGCGACAAATGGTTTTTCAGGGTTTTCACTAACTTTAGATAAGTTTTGTAATTCTTTTTCTACTAGAAAACCAATACATGAAGTGCCAATGTTTTGAGCAATACCAACGTTTGATGCGTGTTTTCTGTGAGCTGTACCAAAAGCATCATTTACATATACTTCTGCTAATGAAGCTCAGAATTTTCCTAGTTCGTTATCACATTTAGATTCTTTTTTAACAACTTCGTTGTTTTCGTTAACGTCATTGTATCTTGTGTTTTCTAATAAAATAATTTCACCAGCTTTTAAATTATTTGCAGCATCAACAACCTTTTGACCAACACTTGCATCAACAAATGTTACTTTGTTGTTCGGTAATTGTCTTTGTAATTCTTCTGCTACTAATTTAAGAGACTTTTTGCCAGATTTAATGTCATCTGTTGATTTAATTCTTGATAAGTGAGATAAAAGAATAATCTTGCAATTATTTTGGATTAAATAGTTTAATGTTGGAAGGGTGGCAACAATTCTCTTTGTATCAGTAATTTTTCCTTCTTTAATAGGAACGTTAAAATCTAAACGAGCAATAACTTTTTTGCCTTTTAGATCAACGTCTTTTAACGTTTTCTTATTTAACATAGTTAAATTGGGTAAAAATTATAAGTTTGCGAAGTGAATAGTAGTTCTTACTAATTGGTTAACGTAAGAAGATTCGTTGTCGTATCAAGTAAATACTTTGTACATTTTCTTTCCGTTAACTTCAAGAGCCATAGTCATCTTTGGATCAAAGATTGAACCATGAGTTTCACCAATAATATCACATGAAACGATTTCATCACCGTTGTAACCTAAAGTGTCAGTTACAGCAGCTTTCATTACTGAGTTGATTTCTTCAACAGTTGTGTCTTTTTCAAATTCACAAGTTAAATCAACGATTGAACCTGTAATAGTTGGCACACGAACAGCTAAACCATGTAATTTACCTTTTAATTCAGGCAATACTAAACCAATAGCTTTAGCAGCACCAGTTGAAGTAGGTACCATTGAGAAGCAAGCAGCACGTGCTCTTCTTAAGTCACGGTGTGGAGCATCTTGTAATCTTTGGTCTGCAGTGTATGCATGGATTGTAGTCATCATACCCTTAACAATACCGAATTTATCATTTAATACTTTAACCATTGGAGCTAAAGCGTTAGTTGTACATGAAGCACCAGAAATAACTGTGTCAGATGCTTTTAAGATTTCGTGGTTAACACCATAAACTACAGTAGGCATTTCACCTTTACCAGGTGCAGAAATAATAACTTTCTTAGCACCAGCTTGTAAGTGCTTAGAAGCACTTTCTTTATCAACGAAACGTCCAGTTGATTCAATAACGATATCAACATTTAATGAAGCTCATGGTAATTGAGCAGGATCTTTTTCTGCGAAAATTGGAATTTTCTTACCATCGATGATTAAATTTGATTCATCAGCAGAAATTTCATTTTTCATTGTTCCGTGAGCTGAGTCATATTTTAATAAGTGAGCTAAAGTTTTAGCATCAGTTAAGTCGTTGATACCAACAACTTCTACTTCAGATTTTTTAATTAGTTCTCTGAAAACTAATCTACCGATTCTACCGAATCCGTTAATTGCAATTTTTTTTGACATATTTTCTCCTATTTTTTTAATACGGTAAATATTATATTTATTAATTAAATAAATATATTAAAAAAATGTAGATTTTTATCTACATTGATTCAACAGCTTGAATATCTAATAGTTTTAGTCCTGAAGCAAGAGCATTTTTAATAGCAACACACAACCAATATCTTTGTTGACTCAGTTTAATGTTCTTATCATTAATAATTTGACATTTTCCATAGAACGAGTGGAACAATTTAGCCAAGTTTAATAAGTAGTTTGTGATCTTGTTAATTTCACAAGACTTACTAATTGCTTCAATTGTAGGAACAAAATAATTCAATTGGTCAATAATTTGTTTTTCAATATCCTCTTTAATTAGATCAAATTCTTTTGTTTTTTTGAATTTAGCAATTGAAAGTAATTTACAAATTCTAGCATGAGCATATTGAACATAGTAAATTGGGTTGTTATTAGATTTATCAATTGCTTTGTCAATATCAATCTCTAAGTGAGTTGAAAGTGTTTGGCTAGCAAGATATCATCTTGCTGCATCTTTTCCAATTGCATTAACTAAATCACTCAATGTTAAAGAGTTACCTGTACGTTTAGACATTTTAAATTCTTTACCATCTTTAACTAAACGTACCATTTGCATAATTAAGATTTCAATTTGTTCTTTTTTGTAACCTAATAATTGAATTGCGATGTTCATACGGTCAGCATAAGACTTATGATCTGCTCCTCAAACATTGAATATCTTGTCATATCCTCTTGATAATTTGATTTTGTGATAAGCAATATCAGGAGTGAAATAAGTATTAGATCCGTCTGACTTAATCAGTACACGATCTTTGTCATCTCCTAATTCAGTTGTCTTTAATCACAAAGCATTTTCTTTTTTGTATGTATGTGATGCCAAAGAATCAAGAGCAATATCGATTAATTTCTTTTTATATAAATCTGATTCATGAAATCAAATATCCATATCAACACCAAAGTTGTGTAATGTTGTTTTAATTAATTCCAACATATATGTTGAAGAGAAGTTTTTAAAGAAATCAACAACTTCTTTTTTGTCAGTAATCTTATCTTTGTTGTATTTAACTTTTAAGAATTTATCACCGTGTTCATTTTTGATAGCGTTTGCAACATCAATAATTTCTTTACCGTGATAAGAATCTTCTGGTAGCTCATCTTTTTTATCAAAAAGTTGTTTGTATCTAATTAATACAGACAAAGCAAGTTTATCAATTTGGTTTCCACCGTCATTAATGTAATATTCACGGTTTACTTTAATACCGTTTTTTTCTCAAATTCTTGCAATTGTGTCTCCAATTGCAGCATTACGTGCATGACCTATATGTAGTAAACCTGTAGGGTTTGCTGAAACAAATTCAATGTTGTAAAAAAGTTTTGTATTTTTTTGTTGACCAAAGTTCTCACCTGAATCAATTGCTTCATTAATAACTTTCTTATTAAATTCTGGTGACAATCAAATATTTAAAAAACCAGGCCCCACAATTTCAGCTTTTGTGAATATTTTTTTAGGAAGTGCATTAATAATTTTTTTACCAATAGATTGAATTAAATCTCTATTGATTCCAGACTTCATTAAAATGTTTGTTGAATAATCTCCAAACTTTAAGTCTTTTGTTTTTTGTAAATTACAATCGAATTGATCTAAAGTTCTATTGTCACTAAAAAAACTAGCTATTTCGTGATAAATAATAGCGTTGATTTTCTTTTTTACTTCAGCAACAATATTTCGAGAGTATTTCATATTTTTAAAATTATATATTTAATTTAATTTATTTAATTCTTAAATTAGGACCTTCTAACTTGAACTTTTGTCCATTGGTTGTTGCAATAATTCTTTGTGCTAAACGGTTTCCACTAATTTGTCCACAACATGCGATCAACTTTCTTTGAAGTTCTTCAAATGAAAGATTTGATGTAAAGAACGTTGGTTTGTTTTTTTGCATTCTTGAATTTAATAACACCATTAAGTGGTCGCTATAAAATCAAGCATTTGTCTTTTCTGCTCCTATATCATCTAAGAACAAAACGTCAGCTTGCATAAACTTGTTTATGTCTTGAATGTTTTTCTTGTTTGCTTCTTTATCATCAAATCCCTGTTTTAAATTAAAAACTAAATCTGGAACAAAACAAAACACAACTTTCTTCCCAATTCTTGCTAAGTCATTTGCAAAAGCAATTGAAGTATAGGTTTTTCCTATGCCGAATGTTCCATATACATAAATACCATATTTAAAATCTGGTGTTTTTGTTAGTTTGCTAAACTTCTTAATTAATTCATTTTTAGATGGATCATTTATATCCCCAAAATATTTTCTTGTAATTGACAAATCTAAAAATGAATTAGGAAATGAACGATACAAATAGTTTTGTGCAAAAAATCTTGAAGCATTAAGTCTTGCCATTTTTGGACAAAATACTGATTTGTAAACTAACTTTTCATCGATTCTTTTTAAAACTAAATGGTAGTTTGAATCATTAATACAATGGTCAGGAATTAAATCACACGCTAATCTTTCATCGACCATTTTTTTAATTCCATTAAAATGGCTAGTAAACTCTTGCTCTGTAAGATTAAGTTCTTTTACTAGCGGATGGTTTCTATACAAATCAATTTCTTCTTGAGATAAATCTTTTGCTGCAATAGAATAAAGCTTTTCAAGAGATTTCTTTAATAATTCTTTATCCATAATTAAATGTTTTCTCAATCAAGCGCTTCTTGTTTAAAAGTTTCTGGAGATTTTGAATTCAACTTGTTAATATCTTGGTTATTAAATCTAAAGAAATTGTAGATATCAGTTAATCTATTTAAATTTAAACCGTTAATTGTCTTAGCGATTTTACAAATGTAAGTTCTGTTTAATTTACCATTTGTTTTAAAAATTGTGAAGTCAACTAATAAGTTGATTACATAATCAGAAAGCTTATATGTTTTTCTTAATGTTTCAATGGTTTCAATCTCTTCAGCAGATAATGGTGCTTTGTAAATTGCAGATAAATATTGTTCAGAGTTTAAGTTTTTGTATTCGTTAAAAATAACTTGCATTTGTTCTGAAGATAAATTTTTAACAAACATAGCAACATTTCTATGAAGCTTTATGTTTGAGAAAACAGAAACGTTCTTAGCACTATTAATGTATTCATGGAATTTTACCGAAAGTAAATCATGATCAACTTCATAAGTTCCGTTGTTTTCTACGATACATCCGTAAATAATGTGTTCAATTTCACTTTCTGATAGATTGTAATTTTGGTGATAGCTTTCAATAATTGATTTACATTCGTTGTTAATTACTATTACAGTAGATGTGTTCTTTGCAATATTTTCATATAACTTATCAAAGTTAAAAGTCTTAACATTCGACAAATCGTTATCATCAAAAACAATTTCAAAAGTTGATGAAACATTTGTTGAGTCTGCAGGTACTCTAGAAGGCATATACATGTATTCAAGTTTTTCATAGTTCAATTGACCAATAGATTTGATTAATAAGAAACGGAATTTTTGATTATCAATGAATTTAGAAAATGATAATGGTTGTTTAATAACAAAATGATATGTTCTTTCTAATTGATCATTAGATTCTTGAAGATATGTTTGTAATAAACCAATTGCTTCAAGTTTTGCTCTTAATTCTGTGAAAACAGCAGACGAGTGGTTACACAAATCATTTAAATCCTTTAAATATGAACTTATACCAGGCATTTTAGCTTGCTTAGTTGATTCATGATATAGGTTTATATATAGGTTAACTGCTTCTGATCCAATAATAGGAGAATATAAATCGTATAGTAATTCATAGTTAAGTGTGTATCCATAGTCTTTATAGATTACATATTTAACATTGAATAACATATAACTTCTTTTCTCCTTTCTTTTTCTCAATAACTCGTCGGAATTATTGCACGAAAAGAAGTATAAAAATTTTTTAAAATTTATTTACAATTTTTTTAATTTCAGTATAAAAATATTTTTTATTTTTTGAGTTTTCTACAAAATAATCACACTCAATAGTATTTGAATTTATGGGGTTTTTTAAGTTTCCCACACGTTTTGTGGGAAATTTTCTTAAACTGCCAAATTTTTTTTCTAAATTATTTTTTTCAAGAATTTTTGTGGTTGAAATTAAAACAATTTTTTCAAAACATTTTTTAAAGTATTTTTCGTGGTTAATATAGATAGCTAATTCGCAGAAAATAAGCTTGCTTTCTTGCTTTAATTCTAGTATTTTATTTTTTATTAATGGAAGAGTAATACTGTTTAATTTCTTCATATATTTAGTATTACTAAATACTAAAGAACCTAGTTTTTTTCTATCTACTTCTTTAGAATTTACATACTCTTTACCAAAGTTCTTTTCGATAGCAGAATATCCGATGTTTCCTTTTCTATAAATTTCATGGATATATTCATCTGCAACTCATGTATTAAAACCAAGAGTTTTTATATATTGAATTGCAGTTGTTTTTCCTGAACCACTTTTCCCCGTAATACAAACTAACATCTTATTTCCCCACTTGTTTTTGACACTTTGAACAAAAATATGTTCCACGTCCATTTACTTTTATCTTTTTTATAATGGTTTTGCACACCGGGCAAGGTTTACCTGCTTTTGTGTGAACAAGTAATCTTGATTGATATCCACCTGTATGGTTTGGATCAAATTTATATGATGCAACTGTTGTACCTTTATGCTTAATTGCATCTTTTAAAACAAGCTTTGCATTTTTTGCAATTAAATCGTATTGTTGTGATTTTAAATATTTTGGCTTTGTAAGTGGATGAATCTTACATCTAAATAAAATCTCATCAACATAAATATTCCCAATACCAGAAACTACAGTTTGATCTAATAATACTGTTTTAATTGCTCTATTGATTTTTTTACTTTTGTTTTCTAAATACTTTCCTGTGCACAATTTATTTAGTGGATCAATAGCAACTTTCTTAATTTCTTTTGAATCTAAATATTTATCATCCTTATATATATGGAATGTACCAAACATTCTCATATCATAATATGATAATCTGTGTTTATTATCGAAGATAATAGAAAGCATTAAAAATCTTAAGTCAGGTTTAGTTAAATTTGACTCATAAAACAATTTACCTTCCATTCTTAAATGGACAACCATTTGTTTTTTATTTGACAATTTAAAAATAATGTATTTACCAATTCTTTCAATATCAAGAATCTTTTCGCCTTTTAAAAAAGAAACAAACTCTTTTGGTGTTGAATTTTTTAATACTTTTGTTTTATAAAATTCCACACCGATAATTTTGTTGTTTGCTATTTTTTGCTTAAGCAAATTATTTATTATTGTTTGGACTTCAGGAAGCTCGGGCATATATGTACTTATTATAAATAAAAAAAATTGTCGTTTTCTAACGACAATTGTATATTTTAATGGTGCTCCGTGAGGGACTCGAACCCACGACCCAATGATTAAGAGTCATTTGCTCTACCAACTGAGCTAACGGAGCATAATAAAATTATTTTAGCATAATTAGTAGTCTTTCAAAGAGAATAATTTTATCCCTGCGGTATCGAAAATAAAATTTTTTAAACATTTGATTGCGTATCCAAAGTTATCATAGTATTTATTTATTTCATCAAACTTTTTATTGAAAAGCAAATGGAATAATTTACTTACATTTAATTCTTGTGGTTCAACTCTTAGTTGTCTTCTGCAATCTTCACATAGCATACCACTATGTTTAAATGAAATTGTACTTAGAATTTTACTATTGCATCTTACACAACTATTAACGTGAAGACTAATGCCTATATATGAACAAAATTCTGTAAGTAATTTTAAAATAAAAGTTTGATCATCTTCACTTGGTGATTTGATCTGTTTTAATTTAGTTTCATAAAAACTAAACAATGTGTTTGAAGCAGGAATATATGTAACTATTTCATTTAGTAAAAACAACTTAGTATCTGATTGCAAATCTCAATTCATTTCTTCAAGCAAAACTGCTTTTTTAAATCTAGAAACTTTTTGCTCGTTTCTTGCTTCAAAAAATTGAAACTCTGTTTTAGCACCATAAAATAGATTGCGAGAGTTTTTTGACATAATCTTTCTACTACCTAAAGACAGACAAGCATATTTGTTTCCGTCCTCTCCTAGTATTGTTAAGACTTCATCAAAAACTTGGTAATCAATTTTATTTATTAAATATCCATTTAATATTGTTTCAGCCATTACTTATTTGAATATCCTAATAACGAAAGAACTTTAGGATTGTTTCTTCAATCGTTTTGAACTTTTACAAAAAGTTTTAGATTGATTTTGCAATCATAGATGTTTAAAAGTTCTTTTCTAGCATTTGTGCCAATCTTTTTAATCATTGATCCATTTTTTCCAATTAGTATCGGTTTTTGAGAAGATTTTTCAACAAATATATTTGCAAAAATATTAAATGTGTTTTTTTGTTGATCAAAACTCGTTTTTTCAATAAATATACCAGTTGCATACGGAACTTCTTTCTTGCAGTTTAGCAATATTTGTTCACGAATAATTTCTGCAATGTTGAAATTATCAGATTCTTCTTGTTTGTCTAACTCTTGATAGTCATCAAGATTTTGATATATAGATTCAAACAATAATTCTAATGAATTATTTTTTGCTGAAATTGTAGCAGTAGATATTGGTGAAAGATGTTTTAAAATTGCATTAATGTGATTTTTAATTGATCCTTCTGTTACAACATCACATTTAGTAATAACTAAAATGATTTTTTCAAGTTTATAAGACTTTATAAATTTAATAATTTCTAAATCTTCGTCATCTACAGGTCTTGTTGGATCAATTAAAAATAAAACCAAATCACAAGATTTAAATGTTTTCTTAATTTCTGAGTTTAAAAATAAATCTAATTTGTTTTTTGCAAAATGAAAACCAGGCGTATCAACAAAAGTCAAATCTAATAATTCATTTGAAAAAGAATATTTGATCTGATTTCTTGTCGTTTGTGGTTTATATGAAACAATTGAAACTTTCTTTTTAGCAATTGTGTTTAAAAGAGTTGATTTACCAACGTTTGGTTTACCAACAATAGTAATAATCCCGGATTTTTTTAGATTTTCAATTTTATCCATGGAAATATTCGATAATTTTTGGAATAAAGATAACTAAACCTACAACAATAGAAGCAAGAGTTAATATAAGTGTTGCCGCAGCAGAGACATCCTTTATCTTCTTTGCTTTAGCGTTATATTCAAACATAATGATGTCAACAACATTTTCTATTGCTGTATTCAATAATTCCATACCAATAATGATTGAGATTAAAATAACAAGGATTGATCAATCTGTTGATGTCATGTATTTGTTTAAAATAATACCCATGATGATTACAATTGTTGCAATAACAAAATGAACAACTAGAGAAGATTCTTCTTTTAAAGAAACATACAATCCTCTAAATGCATAACCGAATTTTTTAAGTCAGCTTCATCTATCTTTTTTATTAGTCATATGCTTATTTTATTATTAAAACCTTATTTCTTTTAATATATTATTTTGGATTTTCATCATTTCATCGTATTCTTTTTTGGTGTTGTGGTCGTATTGAAACAGATGAAGAATACCATGAATAAATAAAAAACATATTTCTTTATTAACACTCCACTTGTTTTCTTTTGCTTGCTTGCTAGCTACTTCGTAACAAATGAAAATTTCACCAAGTAACGGGCTTTTAATTGTTTGTTTTGCATCTCTTAATGCAAAAGAAATAACATCTGTTGGTTTATTAACTTTTCTGTATTTATTATTGATTTTTTTAATATCAACTTTATTAACAAAGGAAACATCAAAAATAAGATTTTCTTTTATTTTAAATTTTCTTGAAACAACATCAACAATTTGATCAAATTGTTTAGAAGGAATGTGTTTCTTATTTATTGTTTTATCTATGTTTATACAAGAATAATTTAACATACCTAAATTATATTTTTAAAAAATATATGAAATAAAATTTATTTTTCCAAAATTAAAACAAAAATTGTAATTGCCTTGTTCTAATACAAAAGAGTCTGATGTTGGGTTTAGTCAGTAACAATAGTTGTCTTGTGTGTATGTGTTGTAATATAAATTAAAAGTCAATAATTTGTTATCTATTTCACTTGTAATTTTTTTAATGTTGTGTTTCTTGACAAACTTATTTTCTTTTTTATTTAAAACAATTGTGTATGAACTATCTGATGATAATACCGGACACAATTGACTATAGTCAAATTTAATAAAAATACAAGATATTACAAGCAATACAAATACAAAAAGAGATGAATATATTAATAATAAAAGTTTGTTGTGCATAGTAAATAAATAGTACCACTTTTTAAATGAAAAAGTGGTACTTAATTTGTATGTTTTTTTACCAAAATTATTTTTGAATTTGGGCTAAAGTTTTTTTAATTTTTTTCTCAATTAAATCAATGTTTGTTTTCTTCTTAGCACTGACCATAATAATGTTATCGATTTTTATTCCTAAGAATCTTGCTGTTCTTGCTAAGTTATTTTGATAAGTACTCATAGGGTGTTTATCAGTTTTGTTAAGAATAACAAAATGATTAATAAATCTTTGTTGAAGAAAGTTTGACATTCTTGCATCATCATCTGTAATAACATTTGCATCGCAAACTTGAAATACAGCAAATAAATTTTTTCTATAAAGTAAATATTCTTGAATGATAACTTGAAGATAGTCTTTTACCTTTTTAGAAACCATTGCAAAACCATAACCCGGTAAGTCAACTAAACGAAAACCTACACAATCGAAAAAGTTAACTAATTGAGTTCTTCCTGGAGTAGAAGAGCTTCTAGCTACTGTTTGTTTGGCTAATGCATTAATTAAAGAAGATTTTCCGCAGTTACTACGACCAATAAAACAAATTTCTGTTTTTTCGTCAACTATTCAATCTTCTTGTTTAGATGCAGATTTAATAAATTTAACTTTCATTGATGTTATTTTTTCTTGTTAGATCTTTTAAAAATACCCATCATTTGTTTAACTTGTTGTTCAGAAGGCTTTCTTCCCATTTGAGCATACATCGCTCTAATTTGGCTTTCTGTAATTGGTGGATTTTCATCTAATTGTTTTTTAAAATATTTTTGACAAATAACAAAACCGATAATAACACCTACAACTAGTGCTCCTATAACTCCACAAACTATTCCTACAATTGCTCCTGCTGACATGTTTATCTCCTTTTTTTATTCTTATTAGAATATCATTTAATAATTTTATCACTTATTTGTTTACCATCTAATTTAAAATAGTTAACAACATCGTCTGGTTTACCGCTCTTACCAAATTGGTCAATACCAACTGCATAATCAGCTATTTTATATCAAGCTGCTGTTGTTCCATATTCAATTGAAACAATAGGTTTGTCTCCTAATACTGAATCAATATATTTTTCTGATTGTTCATTAAACAATTCAAGACATGGCATAGAAATAATTTGCGCTTTGATACTTTTTTTAGCTAATCTTTCACAAACATCAAAAGCAACAGCAACCTCGCTACCTGTAGCAATTATGTTAATGTCATGTTTTTTATTTTCTTTAATAATGTATCCGCCTTTTAGTGCGTCAACAAAAGATCCTTGGTATTGTTTGAAATCTCCACGAGAAGTAATAATTGAAATTGGACGAGTTTTATTTTGGTTTATCAAATATAAAGCTGCAACACATTCGTCATAATTTGCCGGACGAATTACATAGTGATTTGGAACAGCACGCAATGATTGTAATTGTTCAATCGGTTGGTGAGTTGGTCCGTCTTCACCAACAGTAATTGAATCGTGTGAATAAACAGTTACCATAGGTAAGTGTGAAATAGCACCAACTCTTAATGCTGGTTTACAGTAATCACTAAATGACATAAATGTCGAACCGATAGCACGACATCCAACGTGTGCACATATACCATTACCAATAGCTTCCATAGCAAGTTCTCTAACACCTAAGTTAATGTTTTGAGCATCAAAGAAATCTTTGTTAACTGCAAGTGATTTTTTGTATGTAACCTTTGTTGATCCTGATAAATCAGCATTTAAAGTTAACATTGTTGGGTTGTTTTCTAAATATGTTTGTAACACATCACCAAAAATGTTTCTTGTTGCACCTTTATCAATGTGTTGATTGTTTTTGTATCATTCAATTGAGAAGTTATAAGTGTTTTGAATAAGATCAAAGAATTCTTTATATAAACTTAAATTTTTATTTTCAATAATGTTGATGTTTAAATTAAATTCTTTTTGAAATTTCTTTCCTCTTTTTTCTAATATCGAAAAATCTGAAAGAACATTATTGTGAATAGTAAATGGAGGAACTTTATATTTTAGATTTGATCTTAATTCGTTTACTTGTTCTGGGGTTAATGGTGCACCATGACATTTATTTGTGTTTTGTAATCTACATCCGTATCCAATAACTGAACAACATTCGATTACAGTAGGTTTTCTTGAACATTTAGCTTTTGCAATTGCAGATGAAATTGCATTAACATCATTTGCATCTGAGACTTTAATATAGTTTCATCCAACACTCTTGAACAATTTCTTAACGTTTGTTTTAGTTGAATCTTCTACTTTACCATCCAATTGAATCTTATTTGAATCATACAACATGATTAACTTATTCAAGTTAAGTTTCCCAGCAATTGAAATTGCTTCATAGAAGATTCCTTCTTCCATACATCCATCACCAAACAAACAATAAGTGTAATGATCAATTAAATTTGTATAAGTATTAAATCTATTAGCAAGTTTCTTTTCAGCAATTGCTAACCCAACAGCCATTGCAACACCTTGACCTAAAGGTCCTGTGGAAACTTCTACACCTGGTAATAAAATATTTTCTGGATGTCCTGCTGTTTTAGAATCAAGCTTTCTAAAATTCTTTAAGTCGTCCATTGATATTGAAGAAAATCCAGAAACAAGCATTGTTGCATATAGTAATGCACTCCCGTGCCCTGCAGATAGAACGAATCTATCTCTGTTAAAGAAATTAGGGTTCTTAGGATTAACATTTAAATGGTTTCTAAATAATGAGTACATTATTGGTGCAGCACCTAAAACAATTCCAGGATGTCCTGAATTTGCTTTTGAAATAGCTTCTACTCCTAAAACTCTTATTGTATTGACTGATAACTCTGTGTATTTGCTTATGTATTTAGATGACTTCATAGAATAATTTAATTAATTAAATTATAGATAATAATCTAATAATAAGTATAATTTAAAGTAAGCACTCGTGGCGGAACTGGCAGACGCGTTAGACTTAGGATCTAATACTTAATGTGTGGGGGTTCAAGTCCCTTCGAGTGCACCATTTAAAATTAAAAACAAAAATAACGCAAACTCAATTGCGTTATTTTTTTTAAAACACTTGAAGTCTTTCGCCAACTATCTTGCTTCCACTAGAAACTGATGATAAACGGCCTTTAACGCCTACTATCATCCCGTTAGCAAGAGTTTTGATTTGTTCTTCGAATGTTTCATTATTTAAAAGAACTGTTAAGATTTCATATCAGTCTTCATCATCTTGGTAAAATGGTTTTTCTACTTTTACTTTGACTTCTGAAATACTATCATTTAGTCTTTTGAGCTCTTGAACAATACCAATAATTGCTATAAAATTCATAGTTCTCCTTTCGTAGAAATAATATAGCACCGATCGGACAAAAACTAGGTACTTAAAAAGTTAAAACTTTTCATTTAAAAGTCATTAAATTAGTTGAAAAAAATTCTATTATTTTTCTTCAACTCTTTTGTTTACGTTTTCGATCTTTTCTTCAAGAGATTGAATCTTTTGTTGCAATCTCTGGTTGTTGTAACCTTCACGCTTTAATTCATCGATTTGTTGTTGCAACATTTCAATATGTTTATTTTTGTCAAAAATAACATTATTTAATTTCTTAATTTCATCACTTGAACTATTTGATTGGGCAAAGATTTTGTTTGCTTGAGCGTTGATTTCTTCTAAATATGCAATAACGTAATCAAAAAAAGCATCAACATCTTCAGGATCATATCCAGCATGAATTTTTTTGTTGAACTTTTTGTTCAATATTTCTTCTAACATTTGATCAAGTTTATTAGTCATTTTAGATTAAATCATTCTTTATAATTATATATAGTATGGTAACCTTTACTAAACAATTAACACCTAAACAATTTAATTTTATTAAATCAAAATTAAATAAATACAAGATACAAGCAACAACTGAACATATGGTTTTTGCCGCTCAATATTTAGGTACAAAAATCTTTATATATAAAACTCTTAAAATTTTAGTTCAAGGTAAGAATGTAGAAAAAGTTCTCGAATACTTAACAATTAAGAAAGTAGCAAAAACCGATGACCAATATGGAGAAGTCTCATATATAGGATGTGATGAAGTTGGTACTGGAGATTATTTTGGTGGAATAGTTTGTGTTGCTTGTTTTGTTCCTAAAAAAGAAGAAGAAATTCTAAAAAGAATAGGGATTGTTGATTCGAAAAAACTAACAGATAACGAAATACTTAAAATTTCTAAAAAAGTAGCTGAATTACAAAAAACTAAAAAATTACATATTGAAGTTGGGTTTTATTCTGTTGAACCAAGAAAATATAACAAGTTATATAAAGAATATAAAAACGCAAACATCATTAAAGCTGTATGCCACAACAAATCCATTAATGATGTGTTTGTCAAATTATCTGAAGATAAATCTTACAAGATTGGCAAAAATGTAAATGTTGTTCTTGACCAATTTGTAAACAAAACTAAATATTATGAATATTTAAACAAAGTATGCAAATCAGAACCTATTTCTCAAATAGATATTTTTGAGACAAAAGCTGAAAGTAAATATATTTCTGTTGCATTGGCAAGCATTATTGCTCGTTCTATTTTTATTAAACAAATGGAAAAAATAAGTGATGATTTAGGAATCAAAGTTCCTTTTGGAGCCACTGATCCAAAAATTAAAAAAATAGCTTCACAGATCGGCAAGATTTATCTTGATAGATATGTAAAGCTACATTTTAAAACAACAAATGAATTAAATTAACCTTGGTATTTTTCAGGGTGTTCTTTTTTCATTAATTCAACAAATTTATCTTTGTCTTCTTTACCATATTGTTTCATTAATTTAACACATTCATGGTATTCATTAACAGCTCAATCAACTTCTTTGAAACCTTTAACTAATACTTCTTTCTTTTGAAGTCTCTTGTATGTTTCAAAGAAATCTTTGATTTCTAATAATAAATGTTCAGGTAATGATTTTAATGAATCATATTGTTTAAATCTTGGATCGCAATCAATAACGCCAATTAATTTAGTGTCAGTTTCGCCACCATCAATCATTTCCATTGCACCTAAAATTCTTGTAGGTACACTAACTCCCGGCATAAATTCTTGATCAGCAATTACCAATACATCAAGTTCATCACCATCTCAGTCTAATGCTTCAGGAATAAATCCGTAGTTTTGTGGGTAGCAAGAAGGACCAAATAAAATTCTGTCTACGCTAATCTTTCCGGTCTTACGGTTGTATTCGTATTTAACTTTTGAATTCTTAGGAATTTCAATAGTTACATCTAATGTTAATTTTTCCATGTTTATCTCCTTATATAGATTTATATACTTATTTTAATATAGTTAATTTAAATATGTATAATTTTACGTATTATTAATATATTGCTCAGGTGGCGGAATGGCAGACGCAGTAGACTCAAAATCTACCGGTAGCAATACCTTAAGGGTTCAAGTCCCTTTCTGAGCACCATTTAAATTTAAAATATGCCACGTAAACACTTAGTTGCTAGTCAAACAAATAGCAAACAACAACAAAATGCTAAATTATGACAAAAACTTGCAAGAGAAATTAAAGCTGCAGTTAAAGTTGGTGGTCCTAATCCAGAGGCCAACCCAAGATTAAAAGCAGCTATTGAAAAAGCTCTTTCAAAAAACTTGTCAAGAGATTCTATCGATCGTAACATTAATGGTTCACAAAAAGACCAATCTGAATTGGTTAATCTTGAATATGAATGTTACGGTCCTAATGGAATCCAAATTATCGTTGACGCATTAACTGACAACCCTAATAGGGTTGCTAGTAACCTTCGTGGCTATTTATCAAAGTTTGATGCTGAAATTGCTAAACCAAACAGTGTTAAAAATTTCTTTGATAAATATGGTGTAATTACCGTTGTTAAGAATGATAAAACATCAGTTGATGCTTTAATGGAAACAACTATGGAATATAAAGTTGTTGACATCGTTGAATATGAAGATGCTTTTCAAGTGTTAACTGATCCAGAAGACTTCTATAAAGTTAAAGATGTTATTAAATCAAGTGGTTTTGAAGTGTTTGAAGCTGATATCAAGATGGTAAGCCAATCAAAAATTGATTCACTTCCAGAAAAAGTAAAAGAAAAATACGATCGTTTCATTGCGGCTTGTGAAGATGATGATGATATTCAATCAGTTGTAACGAATTACGAAGAGAATTAAAAAAGTGCGAATAACTCGCACTTTTTATTTTATTCAACCGTGTTGTTTAAATAATTTGTCGTGTTTATCTAAACGGGTTTCAACTCTATCTAAACGTGACTCAACATTATCGAATCTTTTATTGATTCTTTCTTCCATTGCCACAGCTCATGCTGGTTGTTTTGGATCATTTTTAATTTTTCTTACACCTTGTGCCATAAGCTTGTTGTCTTTAATTATTATACTAAACTCAGAAAAATAAGAATTCTTAACGAAAGCATTTAAGCTTCTTCAATTATCTAATAAGATTGTCTCAATTTGTCTTTGCATAACTATGAATTACTTATATCAATTTTGAATTGGTCATAGTAATAGTATTGATTGTAATTACTTGGAATATATCAAACAATATCTACAAGCGCTGTTGTACCATTTGATTCAATTCTATATGACATGTCGAATTTATATTTATTAATAGACGATTTAAACTTTGAAATATTAGATAGTGTGTCTTTAATGATTTTTGAAATACTCTTATCGAACTTACTTTCGTTAATCTTCTTCTTATATTTGTTGTTTTCAATATATGTACTTATTAAACTTGTTAATTCATCATTCTTTTGGATGTATTGAGATATTTTAAAGTGTTCGTAGTTATCCCCTCTGTTTAATGGTTTATCTTCTTTGGTGTCATCTGAATAATTTTCTTTAATTAAACTTAGGCCAGCAAGAGCACCAGAGCCAATCAAAATTAATGACATTCCACACGAAAGAGTTGCAATTGTTCTTTTTGAGATCTTCATTAAAAACTAACTCCTTTAAAATAATCTAAATTGTTAATGAATGCTTGTGAAACTTGAATTTTCTTATTAATGAAATCGCTATTTCCTTTAAAACTAAAGTTATTAGTAAATTTGATTGTCTTGGTTGTGTTATTGAAATTAACTTTAATTTGGACTTCATAATATCCTGTGCAAGGTAATGGACTATAGAATCCATTTATTCCGCTTGATTCATTTTCAATTGTTGATGAAGATTCATTAAAGTAAGTACAGAAACCATAATTTAACACTATTGGTGCGTTTCCATAGTATGGAGTTGTGTTTTCATAATTTAGTTCTTGTTGTTTCTTTCCAACTATTTGATATATAAATTTTATTTTTTGAATAAAAATTGTATATTCTGACGGAAAACTAATTTCAACTAATTTCTTTATTGGATCATCTATTTGTTCAACAGAATTATTCAGCGAATAATATACAACTTCGTTGTTTGTATAGCTACCTAATGATGAGTTCAAATAATATGTCGATGGCATATTGAAGCTATTCTGACTATTATCTTTTTCTTCAAAATTAGAATACTTAAAATTAGCTTCTATTTCTTGTTGATAACATTCTGTAATGAATTGGTCATATTCATCTTGATCAAGCTCAACCTTTGCATTGTTTAAAATACTTGTATCAATGTTTAACTTAAACAATAAATTAATTTTGTAATTACTTATTAATTGTTGAAAGAACTTTGAATCATTTGTATCTAAATTGAAAGTTAATGTATATGGTGTGCAATACTCTTTTTGCTTTACTCAAGTTGGTGTTTGTGAAATTTGAACAGGATTAATTATTAAATCTGTAATTTCACAAAACTGTGTAGATAACGAAACACTAAATATGTTTAGTGGTAAGTTTAGATTTTGAATGATATAGAATTTTAAATCAAAATATCACTTGTTATCATTTTCTTTTAATTCACCATCATAGCTATCTATATAGATCCATTTAAAATGATTTATTGGGTTCTGTTCTAAACGTTTAACATAGTAACCATTTGTGATTTGCATATTATTTGTAATAATCTAGAAAATCAGTTAATGCTTGTCTAAGTTTAGAATAATATGTCCCTTTTGAATATCCAGATTCTTTCATCGAAATGTATTTTATAAATGTGTCTTTTAAAATCCTTCTACTATCTGGTCTCATTTCTTCTAGAATGCCTTCAATCATTCTTACAAAAGATTTGTATTTATTTAACAATTCCAATTGTTCTTCACCAGCATATTCTAGATTGCTTTCTATCTGTGCAATTTTAAAGCGATACACTTTATATTTCTTTAAGATTTTACCAGCTAATTTGTGGTTATCTTTTAATTGTTTTGTCTTCAAACTTTTCATATTTCTCCTTTGTAGATAAAATCTTACAACAAAAATGACGATTTTTTTATTACGCAATAAAAAAATTTTTAAAAAAATTTTTAAAAATTTAATAAGGTTTTTAAGACTTTTTAGTCCATGTGTAAAAATTGTGGGACTTAATAAAAAAATAGTGCTATGCACTATTTCTTAATGTTTTTTTGTAATTCAATAGTTTTATCCAATTTTTCTCATGGCAAGTTCAAATTTGTTCTACCGAAGTGACCATATACAGAAAGATTTTTATAAATGTTTTTCTTCATATTGAATTTCTTAATGATTGAATTTAAATCAAAGTCGAAAGACTTATTGATTGAATCTAGTATTTTGTCTTCTGGATATTTAGACGAATTAAATGTGTTGATAAAAATAGAATATGGTTTTGGTGAGCCAATGTTAAATGATAATTGAACTTCGCATCTATCAGCTAATTTTGCAGCTACTACATTCTTAGCAATATATCTTGCAAAATAAGCTCCGGTACGATCAACTTTTGTGTAATCTTTTCCACTAAAAGCACCTCCGCCGTGTTTTGCTGCTCCACCATATGTATCAACAATAATTTTACGACCAGTAAGTCCTGTGTCACCGAATGGACCACCAATGATGAAATCACCAGCTTCATTAACAAACTTTTTAAACGTTGTGTTCATCTTATATTTTTTAGCAAGAGGAATCATAACATTGTTAATAACTGATTTTCAAATATTATTAACATTAGCTTTTTCGTCATGTTGAATAGACATCAACATGCTATCTATTGCTATAGGTTTATCATTTTTGTAATCAACACAAACTTGAGATTTCATATCAAATCTTGCACCAGGAAGTTTTTTAGATTTAATAAGTTTCTCAACTTGATAACATAAAGCATGGGCTAATGTTATTGGAAGAGGCATGTATGTATCTGTTTCATTAGTAGCATAACCAAATACAATTCCTTGGTCTCCTGCAGCAACAGCTTTAAAAGTCATATCAACTAACTTAGCAATATCTGTTGATTGTTTATTTATATTAGATAAAATTGTAAAATCACATTCATCATAACCAAGTGGTTTTAAAACATCTCATGCAGTCTTAACAACATCAACATATCCTTTTGTTGTAATTTCTCCACCAATAACAATTAAGTGGTTGCTAGCAAAAACTTCACACGCAACATGACTGTTTGGATCTAATTTTAAACAAGAATCTAATATCGAATCAGCAATTTGGTCACAAATTTTGTCAGGATGACCAATTCCTACAGATTCACTAGTAATTTTTTTAATGAACGACATAACATATAGGATTATACGAGATGAAATAATTATTTATCAGATAAATAATTATTATTAATTAGTAAGTTAGCATAGGCAGCAATCATAGTTGCATTATCCCCGCAATATTTAATTTCAGGTAAAAATACCTTAAATTTTGTTTGAGAAAGTTTTTCTCTTAATCTTTTATTTGCTGAAACTCCCCCACCAATAACAATGTTGTTTGTTTTATATTTTTTTGAATAAAACTCTAATTTTCTTATTAACTCATCAACAATTCATTCTAAACTTGATGAAGCAATTGTTTTTTTATCAATTTTTAGATTCTTCATTTTTTGTGAATTCACGTAATTTAAAATATGTGTTTTTAAACCTGAAAAACTAAATTGTTGATTAACAGGGAAATGATTTATCATTTTGAAATTTGTTTTTGATTTATCAAAAATTTTGTCAATTGATATTCCGCCAGGATATGGTAAATTAATTGATCTTCCGATTTTATCTAGTGTTTCTCCAACTGCATCATCTGTTGTTGCATTTAAAAGCTTTATACTTTTAGGTGATTTAACTAAATATATTGATGTGTGTCCGCCAGAAACAACTAACGATAAAAATGGGTATTCTATTTTTTTCTTATTTATGCAAAAAGAAAAGATGTGACCATTCATATGGTCAACTGGCAATAATTTCGCATTAGTTAAATAACCAACGGATTTTGCAAATACTTTCCCAATGTGTAGTGATCCTGGTAAACCAGGATGATCAGTGTATGCAACATGAGTTATATCTTTGTAAGAGCATTTTTTATTCTTAAAAAGATTTTCTAAACATATGCCTATGCTTTGTTCGTGACTACGTGCTGCAATTTCAGGAACAATACCACCAAATTTTGTATGCTGGGTTAAAGAAGATAAAGTCGACTGACCAATTAGTTTGTTGTTTCTAACTAATGCTAATGATGTGTCATCACATGAAGTTTCTATAGCTAATATGCATGAATGTTTCATATTAAAGTTTATATTTCATCCCCATATAGGCTCAGTGTAAATTAGACTTAGCTAATTCACTAACCATTTCTTCTTCAATATAACTTACGTCGGCAACTTCTTCTTTTGTAATTTCAAATATTTCTTTGTAAAGCTTGATTTGTGGTTCGCTATATTCACTAAAATAATCGCCATCAGTTACAAATTTACAAATTTTTCTTAATGGAGATGTGTACTCTACATAATCAAAATTGTTCATTGAGTCATAGACAAATGTACCATCTGGTTTAGTAGCATCAATTTGTTCATTATCACTTGCTCCAGATAAACAAATATCTTTGATAATGTCATATATTTTTTCTCTCTTAGATTGGTTATTTTTTGATTTTTTATTAATAACTACCATATCAAGAGCGATTAAAGTTTTGTCTAATTTACAATAATGGAAATAATTTGGGTCTGCCGGATCATATAATCCTCCGCCTTGTGCTGCATAAAGTAAATCACCATTATATGCAATTGCACACGATGCTCCATATGGATAAGGTTTTGCAAGTGTTGAAATTATCTGCCCAGAGTCAGTATTAAAATATGTGTAATCTTTATTGAAGTTTGATGAAAAATCTCTATAGATGTTTGAAAAATCGTGTATTGATTTTATTGAAGAATCAGGATTAACACCTTCGTAATTTATTGTATTAGAAAGCCCAAACATACTTCTTGCATCATCAACAATAGCAATTTTTCTTTCTTTGTGAGGTGTAAATCTTGGGTCAATATTAGGGTTGTTTGAATTAATAATTTTTAATATGGTAGATCAATCTTTTGCTTCAGATAATTTTGAAATTTTTTCTCCTTTGTATGCAAAAGAAAAAGATTGTAAGAAATATGGAATTCCATAATCAAGAATTGATTCATTAGAATCAATTGCCCCACTCGCTTGGTATTCTTTATCTAAACCTTTTACTAATTCAACAATTGCTTCAGAAAAAATTTTAGAATTAAGTGCTTCTATTCCGTTGGTTATTTTGTTACCGTTTGCAACTATGTTAAATAATGATCAATCTATTTTTTCTAATAATCCTTTTTTGTGTAATTTAATAACTTCGTATGTACTTGGAACAGCCACATCGTAGTATCCAGAGAATTTATTCTCAATTTCTTCGTTTGTTTCATAAGGTAAAAAAACAATATTGTTCTTTGATTGCAAATCTCTCATTACATCTTCTGACATATAGCTTTCATAATTAGCAAAAACAATTTTGTCAGATGAGCAACTAGACACAATCGGAACGATTGATAATATGGAAGAAATTTTAATAAAATTTAAAACTGTCTTTTTCATACTATTTTTTATTTTTACGATTTTTTACAATAGCAACTATAAATACAACAACAAAAGTTATTAGCACAACTATTGCACCAAATGTTACAACTCAAGCCTTAATACCTTTTCTTGTTGTATAAATTGCAGTACCAATTGTTTGAAATGAACCATTGACTAGATTGGTAATGATGAAATCGTCTAACGACATCGCTAACACAATTGCAAAAGCAGAAAGAATGGCAGGGAATAAATATGGAACTATTACTTTGAAAAAAGTTCTGATTCTTGAATAACCCAAATCATAACTTGCATATATTAAGTTGCTGTTCATTTTTGCCATTCTTGGATAAATAGTGATTATTGCATATGGTGTACAGAAAGAGATGTGTGCAAGCAAAACTGTAAAGAAACCAAAATCAAAACCTAATGGGATTATTGTTGAAGAAAATAACAAAGATAAACTAATTCCAGTAATTACTTCTGGGTTAATCAAAGAAAGTTTTGATGATGTCATGATAAATGCGGTTTGTTTTCTTGAAGAATTTCAAATACCAAAACAAGTAATTACACCAAAGAAAACACAAACCGGAGCGACTATAGCACTAAGTAATAATGAGTTTAATAAGCCATTAACAAATTCGTTATTCTTAAATAACTCTAAATAATTCACAGCATCAGGGCAACCAAAATTTAAATTAATGTTTCCCCTATCTGTTTGGCCATTAAAACTGATAGCAACAATAAAAACCAATGGCAAATAGATAATTGCCAATATTAGAAATACATAGAATTTTTTAAAGAAAGAGCCTATCTTTCCGCTAGAAAAAAAGTTTTTCATTACCGTGTATTGCCCTTTCTTGAACGGTTATATATTTTGCGTCCAAAAATAAATAAAACATATCCTACTGTCATGATTAAAAGTAAAACTAAACTTAATGACGAGGCACGAGCAAGCGAAATATCACTTGTTAAGGCTAACTGTCCTTCTTCCATAAGAATATCACCGATTAAAGATCCGCTTGGTGAAGCGTTTAAAAATTGTGGCACAGCAACTGTAGTAAGAGAAGGAAGAAAAACTAATGTAATTCCAGAAAATAAAGCAGCTTTAGTGTAAGGAACTACTACATTAATAAAGGTATTAAAGTTTCCTCTTCCTAAATCTTTACTAGCAAAAATTAAATTTTTAGGTAGTTCAATTAATGTGTTGTACAAAGGAAGAATCATGAACGGAGTGTATAAATACACCAAACCAATAATTGTAAATATTTCTCCGCTAGTAGAATTTTCATATCCGTTAATTGCGTCAAAAAAAGTTTTTAAACCAATTAACTTAACCAAGAAACTTGTTCAAACTGGCGCAGTAACTAGAAGAATGGCAATAGATCTTGTAGTTTTTGAGCAATTAAATGCAAGAAAGTAAGCAAAAGGGTAGCTTATTAAAATAACAATTAATGTTGTTGCAAATGCATCAAAAAGTGAAATAAGAATTTTCTTTCAAACAAAATCATCGATGTAGTTTCAGTTATCAACAACTGTGTTTCCGTCGGTAGGAATAAATGAACGAACAAAAATCATTATCATTGGTAAAACCAAAAACAAAAGAGTAATGATAATAAAAGGAATTGTTAATAAAAATTTCTTAGATATTTTTTTATTCATTGCTGTTTAAATCAACCTCAAAAAATTCATCATCATAGACCGGCTTGATTGGTAAAACATGCGTAGATTTTTCTGCAAATTTAATTCCAATTAAATCTCCAACTTTGATAGATTGTGTTGTTTTTAAAACAAATTGTTGTTTTTTAAACGAACATTTGACTTCAAACATTTCACCTTTATATATTGAGTGAGTAACACGAGTGTTTAAGATACCTTCATTTGGTTTAACAACAATAATGTCTTCAGGTCTAACCATTAAGTTAACTTGGGTGTTCTTATCAATTTTCTTAATATTTAATGATTCTCTGCATGTAACAACTTTGTCAAAACATTTAGCTTTTAAATTTCCTAAATAAGTTCCTTCAAAAATGTTTGCTATACCAATAAAATTAGCGACTCATTCATTTGCTGGGGTGTCATAAATGTTTTTTGGAGTACCAACTTGTTCTATCTTTCCTTTTGACATTACGACTATCTTGTTAGAAAGAGAAAGGGCTTCTTCTTGATCGTGAGTAACAAGAATGAAAGTAAGTTTTAACTCATTGTGGATTCTCTTTAATTCATTTTGCATTTGCACACAAACTTTTGCATCAAGTGCGGATAACGGTTCATCTAATAAAATAATGTCAGGTTCAACAACTAACGCTCTTGCTAATGCAACACGTTGCTTCATACCACCAGATAAATCTTCAGGATATTTATCTTCGCTACCAGACAACCCAACAAGTTTAATCATGTCTGTCGCAATTTTCTTAATTTCTTTATTATTTAATTTTCTAGTAGTATATTTTTTCTTAAAGTTTTCTTCAGTTTGATCTGCATAGTTAGATCAATGTGAAACTCATTGGTCTAAATCGTTATATTCAAATTTTAATTTATCGATTTTTGAGTCTAATGGTGTCTTGAATTCAAATCATTTTTTTAAATCAAGTATTTTCTTTTCATATTCATTTAAACCGTTTGTATTGTACTTAACGGGACGCTTAGAATTAAAAATTGTTCTGCTTCAAGTATTGATAGTTTTCTTTACAAAATTACCAAAAGATAATCTTCTTGGTTTTTCCATCCCATACTTTTTGCTCATTTGTGTTAAATAGCTATCAATTCTACTAATGAATTGTTGATAACGCATGTTTTTTATTGAAGATACTTCAGGATGTTTTAAGTAAATTTTTTCTAAAGAAGAAATTTCTTTTAAAATCTTCTTTTGTTTTCTTTCGATTTTTTTAATTTCAAGCGCAGCTTTCTTAACTGCATCTTTATATGCACGATCTACTTTTTTACGTTCTTCACTTGTAATGCCTTTAAGTGGCTTACGCATCATTTTTAAACCATATGATACATTTTCAATTACTGATAAATTCGGAAATAAAGCGTAATCTTGAAACACTGTTGCAGTTGGTCTTTTATTTATTGGTAAATCTTTAATATCAACATTATTAATTAAAATTCTTCCGCTTGTTGGTGTTTCAAAACCGGCAACCATTTTTAAAGTTGTTGTCTTACCACAACCAGATGGGCCAAGCAAAGTTACAAATTCACCTTTTTTAATAGACAAATTAAAATTTTTGATGGCAACATAGCCATTACTATATGTTTTGTTAATATCTTGTAATCTTAAAAAATTCTTTGCCATTTTATTCTTCTAAAATTTTTTGTGTTATTGCTTCACCTACTAAATAACTTGGTTTTGTGTCAAGAACGTTTGAAGCCGCATTCTTGACTACCACTTTTGAGGTTTTTAATGTATATGAGTTTGATGTTAATGATAACATTGAAATATCGTTTTCTTCATCACCTAAAGTCATAACTTGGTTAATGTTAATTCCTAATCTTTGTGACAAGAAAGAAAGAGCATTTCCTTTGCTTACACCATTAGCATTAACTTCAACATTTGTAGGAGAGGAAGTTGTAACGCTTACATCTAATTGCATGCTTTTAAAGTGTTCGAAAACTTTTGCATTATTTGATGGTGAATCTGTATAAATAACAAATTTGCAAGCTGAAGCTAAAATGTCATCATCATTTATTTCATTAAAGTTCTTTGGGTATCAATTGTTTTTTGTAAAACTGCTTGACATTCAAGCTAATCTTGTTTTTACAAATTTTAAGTTGTATCCGTATAATTCTGTTTTTTGTTTATCTTTTAATTTCTTAAGATCAATTGTTCGGTGAATATAACAACCAATATTACCAAATTTTTTAGAAGCATTTAATGATTTAATCTCATTTAAAATAATTTGAGTCATACTCTCAGTTAATTGTCTTTGATATATGTATTGATCTGTTTTAAACTCATAAACAATGGCACCATTATTTAATATTCCAAAACAATTATTAATGTTTTTAATACCAATATTTTTAACAATTAATTTAACATCATCGATGTTTCTGCCTGTAGCAATTGCAAAATATGTATTTTTATCGTCTACTGCAACACGAATCTTTTCTACAGTTGAAGGAATAATTTCTTTTGTTTTGTTTTCTAAAAGGGTTCCATCCAAATCAGTAGCGATTAATCTAATTTGTTTGCCATCGTCTTTTTCAAGAATAGATTTATTAATAATGCTTGCAACAGCATTCTTTTTATAGTCAATAGTTTTCGAAGAAAAATTGCACACATCTTTGTTTTTTGGATTTATTGCATAACTATAGCCACAAGCTTTAAATGCAGGAACATCATTAAAGCTGTCTCCAAAGAATATTGAATTGTCTTTTTTTGTTTTTGTTTTTTCAAGTACAAAGTTCATTGCATAACCTTTGTCAATACCAAAACTATTAATTTCAATTAGATTTTTTGAAGATAAAGAAAAAACTAACTTATCTTTATAAATTTTTTTAAGTTCTTCAAAAGTTTTAGCAATTTTTTGTTTACTAAATGACATTAAATTAATTTTGTAAGAAGAAATGTCAGCTCTAGGATTAACTTTTAATAAATTTAAATTCTTGAAAAATTTACTTGTTAAAAATAATCTATATCCTTTTACTTCCACAGCTTTCTTTGCGGTTGCTCTTTCTGTATAAAATCATGCAGTTAATTTATTTTTTTGTGCATAATCATAAATTTCTTTTGCTATTTCGTTAGAAATAAATCTCTTGTATTCTTTATTCTCTAACTGGTCATAAATATATGCACCATTAAAACACGCAATGAATCTAAGTTTTCTGGCAGAATGTTTTTGAATTTTATTGAAATATTTATATGCTGAAACAGAAGATCTTCCTGTAACAATTACAGGGATACCACCTCTATTAATATATGCTGATAAAGCATTTAAGTTCTTGTTAGATATTCTTTTAAAAGAATTTAAAAGAGTTCCATCCAAATCAATACCAATTATCTTGTATTTCATTTCTATAAAGTTTTGATTAAATATTATACAAATAATAATATTAAATATTATTAAAAATATAATATTATTTATAGTATGAAACTAACTGAAAGACAAACACAGATTTTAAAATTAATAATTGACTGTTATACATTCTCTGCTCAACCAGTTTCTAGTAAAGAAATTGTAAGCAAATATATGCCAGATTTATCTTCAGCAACAATTAGAAATGAAATGGCTGCATTAGAAAAATTTGGTATGTTGGAAAAAACACACACTTCGTCTGGTCGTGTTCCTTCAATTAATGGTTATAAATTTTATGAAGAAAATATTTTAAAACCTCATGTTTCAAGTCAGATTAAAAATCAATTATCAAAAGTGTTTGTAGATAGAAATCAATCTATTGATACAGTAATTGACCAATCTGTATCAATAATGAATGAAATTCTTAAATTACCTTCTGTTGTTACTACTTTTAATTCTGAAGATTTATTAAAACGTTTTGATTTGATCCAATTGTCTAATGATACAGCAATGATAATTCTTGTTACTTCGAATGGAATGATTAACAAAAATACAATTAGATTCAATCATCCAGAACAACTAGAAGATATTGGCGTGTGCATAAGAGTTTTTAATGACCGTTTAGTTGATACACCTTTATCAAAAGTTCAACCAAAATTAAATTCAATAAAAGAAATAATTCGTTCAAGAGTTCATGAATATGAATTTTGTATTCAACAAATTATTAAAAAGATTTTTACTTTTAATCAAATTGATATTCCAAAAACAAATGTCTATGGTACAAAATGATTAACTACTCAACCAGAATTTAAAAATGTTGAAAAATTAAAACAAATTCTAACTATGTTAGAAGATACAAATGTATGAAAACACATTTCATATAATCAGCAAAACACCGGAACAACTTCAATTACTTTTGGTGATGAAATAGGCAACAACAATATTTCTGTAGCTTCAACAATGATTAATATCAATAACCAAAAACATCAATTATCTGTTGTAGGACCAACAAGAATGAATTATTCCGAAGTAAAAGGTATATTAAATTTTATTAAGGAAGAAATAGAAAAAATAGGTTCAAAATAAAATGTCTCGCCTTTATCTAAAATCTAAGCGTTTTAATAAAAAAATAAAGCGTTCACTTGTAAGAAAGAAAGTAATTTCTAGACATAGCCCTGAAGCTATTTCTAAAATTTTTTCTACATATTGCCGAATACTTTTAATTAATAAAAAGTATCATTCATTAAATGATTTGAAAAAAACTAATGAATTTAAAGAGTTACTAAAAGAATTTAAAGATTCAGTTAAAAAATCTATTAAGTTACAAGTTAAAACACCTTACAAGTTTATTTCTTCTAATAGTGTTTATTTCTTATCAAGCTTATTTAACAATCAAAATATTAATAATATTTTTATAAAAGTTTTTTGATCTAAATCTCGTCCAAAAAATTTAGAAACAGTTCTTTCATCGCTTCTTAATGATGTAATCTATTTATTTGCTGTTGCTTCTAAATATAAAAAGGTTAAAAACTATATAGATATCAAAGAACAAGATGTTACTCTTTTCACCAATATTCTTGAGATAAATAAAAATTTTCATAAAAAAATACAAATACTTTTTCCAAGACAAAGTAATCCTGTAATAGTATTTGTAAATTCTCTTTTAAATATTTAATTATTTATCAATTTTTGAAGCTGCTTGGTAATCAACAAAGACGCTAACATCTGGGTGATAAATTAATGATGTACATGGTCATTGTGGATCATATTTGTTTGCAAATAATTTTGCAATTGCATCAGCTTTCTTTGGACCTGTTGCAATTAAAATAATTTTTTTAGCTGACAAAATTGTTTTAATACCCATAGTAACTGCTTCACTTGGAACTTTAGATTCGTCACCACCAAAGAATCTTGCATTTGCTTCTTTAGTTGATTTAGTAATTTTTACAACGTGAGTTTTTGCATTTAATTTTGTTCCTGGTTCATTGAATGCAATGTGCCCATTAACGCCTAAACCTAAAACTTGAAGATCAATACCACCAGCATTTTTAATATCTTGATCATAGTTTTTGGAATCTTGTTTGTATGGGAAATGAGTGTTATCAACAGATATATTAACAGACTTAAATAAATTATCATTCATGAACGTTCTGTATGATTGGTCTACAAAATCATGAGACAATCCAATATATTCATCTAAGTTAAATGTTTTAATTTGTTCAAATGAAATAAGTTTTTCTTTGTTTGCCTTTATTAATTTTTTATATAAAGGAACAGGAGATGAACCTGTAGCTAATCCTAAAACCGAATTAGGTTTAGCTATTATTTGATCAATAAAAATCTTAGAAGATTTTTCTGCAATCTCTTCTTCGTTTTTACATACAAATAATTTAATTGTGTATTTTTTCTTTAAAAAATTTAGCATATTTACTCCTTATTTTTTATAAATTAATTTACCATTCTTGTATGTTTCTAGTAAATTTAATTTACTATCTACAATTATAAAGTCAGCAAGGTAATTATTTTTAATTATACCTAATTTATTATCAATTCCTATAGACTTGGCCGCATTTAAGCTTGACATTTTAGCAACTTCTACTAAATTACAGTGTGTTGCATCCATAAAGGTTTGAACTTGTTTGTTAAAAGGTTTAACTGAACCAGCGATTGTGTTGTCTTCTTTTAAACGAACTATTTCATCTGTTTTATAAGTGGCTAAAGGCCCAAGTTTATAGTTTCCATTTGGTAAGCCTTTGCATGAAAGCGAGTCTGTAATGATTACAATTCTGTCAGGTTTAACAATGTCATATGTATTTTTAAGAACAAGTTTATTTACATGATATCCATCAGAAATTAATTCACAATATATAGGAACATCCATAAATGACATATTTACTATTCCGGGATTCCTGTGATCAAATTTAGATGTTTGATTATATAAGTGGATAATTCTCTTCGCTCCATTTACCATTGCTTCTAAAGCCACATCAGCTGAACAGTTGGAATGTCCAATTGAGACAACGTAGTCTTTTGAAATTTTTGAAATTAATTTTAAGTTATTTTTAACTTCTGGAGCAACAGCAAGAATCTTTATAAATTTGTTTTGTTTTTTAATTAAATCTAAAATTTTTGTATCAATAGGCACAATTAGTGATTCATCGTGTGCACCTTTCTTTTCTTTAGAAATAAAAGGACCTTCAATGTATCATCCAGCAACAATTTTGTTTTTATCTTTTGCTGAAAAATTCTTTCAATTTTTTGATATTGATTTTAAATCTTGTTTTGAGCAAGTAACTGTTGTTCCAATAACAGTTGTAACACCTTCACTACCAATATTTTTTAAATATTCATCTGCATTAGATAAATCATTTTTAGCTAATTGGTTGAAGTCTCATCCATATCCACCGTGAGTGTGAGAATCAATAAAACCAGGCAACATGTATTTGGATGTTGAAGATGGTTTCGAAGAAATCTTTTGAATCTTAGTGAATTTTCCGTTTTCAATTGTTACATTTGCAAGAAAAATTTCTTTATCTGTAACGACATTTATTTTGTTAATTTTCATACTTAACTAAATTATATTTAGTTTTGCTTGTAGGTACAAACATAACACCTAAGAACAAGAATAATACGACTACAGTCATAATGGTGCCAACTAACGCTTCAGTTTGAACGTTTAGATTGTCATACATGTTATGCCCTGCATAATAAACTACTAAACCAAGATTAGCAAAAGTTTGAATAACGATCATTACCAAACTATATCCAACAATGATAATTGTTATTCATGATGCTCAATTAAAGTTCTTGTCATCACAAGTCTTGACTTTCTTTGTTTTTTTGTTTTTAAGGGCGCCAGCTATACCAGCAACAATACAAGCAAAAGCTAAAACAGATGTTCAGTTTGCCATTAAATCTACAAATGAATATAGTTTGCAAGTTGCTGGCGTGTATCCGATTAATAACGAGCCATAACTATTTGTATCTATGTATCCCAAACCACCTATTAATGTGCAAGCTCAAAACAAAATAAAAAACAATACAAACGAATACAAACAACCAATTGTATGTGTGTTTGGGTTTAATTTTTTTTGAAAGAATTTCGCTAACACAATGTCGTTGTTTGCGACTAAGTCTTCATAAAAATTACTTGAGTATAAACAAAATCCGTTAATTATTCCGAATATGCCAAAAGCAACGATCATTTGCATAGTTTGTAAAACTCATAAACAGTTTTTGCTTTCAAATCAACTTGTTAATCCAGATAATGATCCTTGCCCACTAATCATTAAAGAAATAGAAATTAATAAATCGATAGTTGATACACAAAGTAATCCAATTAACATTGCGTTTGAAGTTTTCTTTGGTTCCTTCATTTCTGTTTGTAAACCTGCAGTACTGTAGAACCCATCAAATACAAAGAATATAGAAGGAATAGAAATAAAGATTCCTAGTACAGGATTTAATTGATTGAATAGTGGAGTTGAAGTCTCAACAGCAACAGATTCATTTATTGAATGAGTGTCACCGACATAAACATAACCTATAATTGCAGCAAAAATTAATGGTAAAAATTTAACTGATGTGATAATTCAATTTTGGATGTTTGTCATTTTAGATGACAAACCAGAAGTAAAAATGAATCACATAGATATAGCTAGTGAAATTAGAGCTATGTAATACCAATCTAACTGAGCAAAGGCAGAATTAGGGAATGCCTCTTGCATTGTCATTACTGCATAAAATGGCATTATGAAAAAGTTTATTGGAAGATATAAATATGCCATGAATTTCTTACCACTTTGGTATAAATATTCATTGCAGAAAATCTTAATTCATCCAATGATTCCAAGTTTATTTTTTGAAGAAGCAGAACATAGTTCTGTTAAACATAAACCTAAACAAATGATTGCAAAAATTGCTATTATTCACGCAATCATTGCCATTCAAATATTTCCTTGAGTATTACCTAAAATTTCACCATTCTTCAAAAATATTCCTGCACCAATTGATGAACCAATAACAATCAAAACAGCAGAAATAAAATTGATTTTCTGCTTTTTTGTAGATGTTACATTTGTTTTTTTAGATAAAGTCATTTTAGAAATATATTATAAATATAATATTAATTAATATTCTTAATAATGCAAACAAGAATTGAAAAGTGAAAATTATATCGTCAAGAAATTCTTAATGATGGTTTGATGCTAGACAAACTAGCTAACGAATCATCAGTTATTCAAGACTACAAATTAAAAATTGATGAATTAAATCCAAAGATTCTTTATGATATTTCGACAAATTCAGCTCTATCTAATTTAATTTCAATTGATTTAAAAAAATATTCTGAAATTGAAAATTTAAAAGAATTTTCTAGTCTTATTGATGACCAAAAGTTAAATACCTCTTCTAAGGAAATTGAAGAATATTTATCCAAATCTGATTTTGTTTCAATTCTTGATGAAAAGGGAAAAATTTCTAACAAATGATTATCTGAAGATAAGAACTTTTTAAAAATTATTGATTATGAAAAGAAATTAAAAAATCTTTCAAATACATGATCAACTTTTCAAATTGTAAGTAAAGATCAAATAGACAAATTAGATGATTTAATAAAATCAAAGAAAATTTACGAAGAATTCCAAAATTACAAAATTGAAGAATTGGATGAATCACAAATTTTAAGTAGACCTTTTAAAACAGTTTACTTAATCAGTATGATTATTTCTCTTGTAATGTTGGTTGTGTTAGTGATTTTCCTTGTATTCCAAATAATTTACTATGCATAATTCGTTAGTTTACCAAATAGCCATTGACGGCCCCGCAGGAAGTGGAAAGAGTTGCATTGCAAAATTAGTTGCAAAGTCTCTTGGTTTTCAGTTTATTAACACTGGCGGAATGTTTCGTTGTTATGCAATAGCTTTAAAAGACACTGATTTATCCAATGAACACTTAATAAAACAAGTTTTGCAAAATTCAAAAGTTGAATTAAAAGGTGCTTTATTATTTTTAAATGGTGTAGATGTAACAGAACAAGCTAACTCAAATGAAATTAGCATGCTGGCAAGTAGAATTGCAATAATTAAATCTGTTAGACAACATTGTTTGGTTGAACAAAGATTAATTGCAAGCAAACAAAGTTGTGTTATGGAAGGTAGAGACACAACGAGTGTTGTTTTACCTAATGCAACATTAAAAATATTTTTAACAGCAAGTCCTGAAGTAAGAGCTAAAAGAAGATGACTTCAGTCTGGTCGAAAATTATCATTAGAAAAAATTACTGAAGATTTAAAACAACGTGATTACCAAGACATAAATAGAAAAATTGCTCCATTAGTTTTTACTCCTGGATGTATAAAGGTTGATACTGACAACTTAACAATTGATGAAGTTGTTGAATTAATAATTCAATTATTTAAAAAAGAGGTGGGTAATGTTTAAGGTTGCTATTGTTGGTAAACCAAATGTTGGTAAGTCCACTCTTTTTAACCGAATTATTTTAAAAAAGAAATCAATCGTTACAGACATGCCTGGTGTAACGCGTGATCGTATTTATGCTGAAGCTACATGAATTAACAAAAAATTTACTGTTATTGATACTGGTGGTCTTACTAACGAAAACATGGCTTTCCAACAAAATATTGAAAAGCAAGTTTTGTTAGCAATCGATGAAGCTAACACAATTATTTTTTTAGTTTCAGAAAAAGACGGAATAAATAAAGATGACTATTATGTTGCAAAGCTTTTAAAAAAATATCGTGCTAAGAATGTTATTCTTGCTGTAAACAAATCTGAAAATAAACAAGGAGAATATGAAAGAATGTATTATTCTCTTGGGTTTGGAAAACCAAATTATATTTCAGCCGAACATAGTATTGGTGTTGGTGATTTACTTGATCTTGCAATTAAGAATATTGGTAGTTCTTCAAACAACAACAAAGATGACAGAATTAATTTCTGTGTAATCGGTAGACCCAATGTAGGTAAATCTACATTAGTCAATTCTATTCTTAATGAAGATCGTGTTATTGTTTCAAATATTGCAGGAACAACAAGAGATAGTATTGATTGTAATTTCAAATACAACAATAAACAATACACAATTATTGATACTGCCGGAATAAGAAAAAAATCAAGAATAACTGATCAAGTAGAAAAGTTTGCTTTATCAAGAACTTCAGATGCAATCTCAAGATCAAATTTAATTTTGTTAGTTCTTGATGGAAGCGAAGATTTTAACGAACAAGATGAAGTAATTGGTGGTCTTGCTTTTGATGCAAACATTCCAACAATTATTGTTGTAAACAAATGAGATAAAATTGAAAACAAAAAAACTAACACTATGAATGAAATGACTAAATTGATTCGTAGTAAATTTCATTATTTAACTTGAGCACCAATTGTTTTTATTAGTGCTGCTAACAAGCAAAGAATTCAAAAGATTTTCGAAACCATGAACAAGATTAATGAACAACTCCATAAATCTGTTGCTACATCAATTCTTAATGACGTATTATCAAAAGCCGAAATTTTAAATCCTCCTCCAAAATTTAAAGGAAACAGATTTAATATGTCATATGCTACGCAAGTACAAAGTCAAATTCCGACTTTTGTAATTTTTGGAAACGATCCAAAATATGTTCATTTTAGTTATGCTAGATATTTAGAAAACCAAATAAGAAATTCTTTTGGATTCACAGATATACCAATTACAATATATTTTAAGGATAAGAATTCTCGTATAAGAGGAATTAAAAAAGATAGATAATGGCAAAAATAGCAATATTAGGTACAGGTGCATGAGGAACAGCGTTAGGTAACGTTTTATTAAAAAACGGCCACGATGTTTTAATGTATGGTATCGATAAAAAAGAAATATCTGATCTTAAAAAAGGTGTAAATACAAAATATTTTGGAAAGACAAAAATGTTTTGTGCACCAAAGTCTACATTAAAAGAAAAAGACGTAATCTTGTTTAAACCTTCTTATATCCTTCTTGCTGTACCTAGTGCTTTCATTGAACCAACAGTTAAAAAGTTTGCAAGTAAACTTTCTAACAAACCTATATGTATAAATGTAGCAAAAGGTTTTAACCCAAAAACAAATGATGTTTGATCTGTTGCGATAAAGAAAATAATTAAACCTTATTCAAAAGGTTTTGTATCTTTACTTGGTCCTTCATTTGCTATTGAAGTATTTAACAATCAAGCAACTATGATTAATGCTGTTTCCACAAAGAAAAAGCTTGCAAAGAACGTTGCTAACTTATTCAACAACTCTACATTTAAATGTATAGTTACAACCGATGAAAAAGGCGCAGAAATAATGGGCAGCTTAAAGAATGTTATGGCTATTGCATTAGGATTAGCTTATGAAATGCACACTTCTATTAATACGCGTGCTGCAATGTTAGCTGAAGCAACAAAAGAAATTTCTTTAATTGTTAAATCGCTTGGTGGAAAACCAGAAACTATAAGCAACTTCTGTGGTATTGGTGATATCTACTTAACATGTACAGATTCAAAATCAAGAAATTTTTCATTTGGTAAGTCGATTGCTCAAGTTGGTTTAAAGCAAACTTTATCACAAAATAAAAAGACCGTTGAAGGGTATAGCGCAACAAAAATTGCATACAAAATTATTCTTAAAGAAAAAATTAACGCTCCTGTATTAAGTGAAATTTATAAAGTTCTTTATAAAGACAAAAATCCGAAGTTTTTTGTAAACACAGTTATTAAAAAAATAATTAAATAGCCCATAAAATGTGTATATAATTTAAGTATACAAACAAAAACAAGGAGAAAAAAACAACATGGCAAAGCCACTAACAAAAAACCAAATTATCAAGAAACTTTCTGAACAATCAGGAGTTGCTTCTAAAGACGTTAAAAACGTTTTAAACTGCTTAAACGAAATGGCTGTTAAAGAAGTTAAATCTAATGGTCAATTCAGAATCTGTGATTTAGGTAAATTAAAACTTAGAAAACGTGCTGCAAGAACTATGAGAAACCCTCAAACTGGTAAACCAATCAAAGTTCCAGCTAAAAAAGTTGTTAAGTTCACAGTTGCAAAAGCTGTAAAAGAAAAAGTTGCTAAGTAATTAGTAAATTAATTGATTAATAAAAAGTCCAACACCGTGATTAAGTGTTGGCTTTTTATTTATAAAAATTTTAAATAATTTATATAATCATCATCATGCAAATGATAATTTTATCTAATATATATATATATATATATATAACGTTGTAAAAGGTTGTTATTTTATATATGGAGGTAACTTCTAGTTTTTTTAACTAGAAGTTTTTTTATGCAAAAAAGAGAGTATAAGAAAATTATTTCCAATCCTAAAACAACTAAAAATAATAAAACGTTTATAAACATGAATCACAAAAACGATGAATGTTATACAAGGAAATGTGAATCTGATAAATTAATTAAATTTTTAATAAAAAACAAAGTAATTAAAAAAACTCAACGTATATGACTTCCTTTTAATGATAACGGGAGCAACATACATAAATCACTGAAAGAAAACGGTTTTAATAATTTAAAAATAACAAACAAAGACTTCTACACCATTAATGATAAAGACTTTGACATTATTATTTCAAATCCGCCTTTTTCTGGAAGGAGTAAATTATTTACAAGGTTAATGGAAATAGATAAACCTTTTATATTGCTTCAACCTATCATGTTTTTTAATAACGGAACTTGCATAAGAATTTTAACAAAAAATGGAGCAAAGTTTGGTGGTATTTGTCCAAAAAACAGAATGACGTTTGAAAGAAATATGGGATTTTTGTTCCCAAAAAATAGCATGGGTTTTATTGTAAATGGCATTGAGAAAGAAAAAACAACTGCATTTTATTCTTTTTGACTTTGTTTTAAAACAAAGATTACAGGTTTTACTGATTTAGAATAACATGAAAATTAAACTCTTTAATAAAATAGGCGACACTTGTTTTAGAGTAGGAAATCAAATTAATGCATATCTTTCTTTCTCAAAATGATTTTTAAACTTTATACAAGAGAACAATGCCGAGCCAACAGATAACGATTTTAAAAGATGAACAAAGGATTCTGGAATTTATGATTATGGATCAGATCAAACTAACAGATTAAATTTTGTAAAAAGAATTTGTATGGACGTTTACAAAATTATTTTTAAAGATAACAATGGCAATTATTACATGAATATTAATGAAAAAAAATTAAAATATTCTTTGCTTAATACTTTATCCGATGCACAAAACAACGACCAGTCTTGTGCCGCTTTTAAAGAATTGCTAAAGTTTATGGAGAAAAATCCTGAAAAAAATGATGCAAAAAAAATTTTTTTAGCATTTGCAATTTATGAAACTGGAGATGATTTCTCAAAAATGTATGATGATGAGAGAATTTTAGAAAAAGCCATCATTGAAAAGTATCCAGATAATGTCGATGTCAATCTTATTTATAGAAAAAACTTTTATTCAAGAAAACCATCAAGTTATTTGAAAGAGATCTCAAATAGAATACTTCTGAATAAAAATAATTTTAATATTTCTTATGTTGAATTTAGAGAATTAAAAAAAACTTATTTAAATTCTTTCGATAGCCAAGAATCTTTTAACACATTTGTTCACTCTAATTCACTTATTGAGATAGCAAGAACCATAATTTTAAATTCAAAGAAGTCATTACTAACTGGAGATTATTTTGATTTATTTAATAGGGTAATGTGAGGTTTGACCCTTAGTAAATCAAATGGTAAAAACACAGAAACATATCTTAACGAAAACATAGGAATAGACAAAAATAATAAATTTTATTTAAAAAACGAGCAAATAGAGCCAAAGCGTTTTCCTTATTCTGAAAACGAAATAAATATAATGCTAGAAAAAATTCAAAATGGTGATTATAGTTTTATAAATACAGATGAACACTTTTCTTCTTTGCCGAGAGCAGATATTGCAGAATATCTTGTAAATTTAAAATTTTGTTATTTATTAAAATTAACAATAAATGAAGCAAAAAAATTTGTTAATACGAATCTTGATGTTCTTTTTTATCCAACATCTCATGCAACCGGCGGAAAAGCTGATATGCTATACACAAATGATAAAATAAATATTAGTATTGAAACAACCATTCATAATACGTGCTCTTCTGTTTGTAATCATGAATCGTACCCGTGTATTTCGCATCTTGAAGAGTGTGAAAAACCAAAAAAATCGACTTGCCTGTTTCTAATTCAACCATTAGGTGAGCACGAAAAAATCAAAAGATGATTTGAAATAGTTGGAAAAGGAGTTCTTCAAGATTATCACAATAGAGCTTTTGAATTCAAAACTTTGAATTTTAAACAATTAGCTGCTTTAACAACACTAAATTAATAAAAAGTCCAACACCGTGATTAAGTGTTGGCTTTTTATTTATAAAAATTTTAAATAATCAATAATTCCAGGAAATGAAATTTCAATTTCTTTACAATTTCTAATAATGTATTCCATCTTCATTGTCTTAGATTTATTTGTTTTGATTCAGTTAAGAATATCAATAGTATTAATCATAAATATCTTATCTAATGAATTAAAGTACACGATCAAAAATGATTTAGCACCATGGTTCATTGCATTTATAAGATGTCTTAATTGATGTTCTTTTATTAAATTTAAATTAAAGTTTGCATCGTTTGTTTGTTTTGTTTCAAATTCTATGTGTTGTGATTTATATACACCACAATAATCCACAAAAGATTTTGCTAATAGTTTTCCAATTATTGTGTTAGCAGAAATATTTTTAACTATTTTTATAGGTAAATATCTCTTCTCAATAATTGCTATATTTCGATCGTAATAGTAAGAATTAGTTCGATTAACTAATTCCTCTATATACATGCCACGATTGGCATTCATTAATTATCTTCTTCCAAATCTCGCAAAGATTGTTGCTACTGTTCAAAGTAAACCCATTAAGTCTACTAGAAGTTTATAACCGAAATATAAGGCCAGATTAATTTCAGCACGTGAATTGTCAATGTTTAAGAATTGCGCTGTGTTTGTAATCATTCAAACATCATATGAAATATATCCCATAAATAATAAAGCTGATAAACCTAGAATTAATCAGTAGTATCATTGGAATCCTCACATAGTAGTTCCAGAAACTAACATTACAGTCATCGGAATAAACATAAGAAGCATAAGGAACATCATTGCTCCTCAACCGTATCTTAATAATTTAGCTAATCCAAATGCGGCTCTCATATTTAACAAGTAACCAACTAATGCACAAAGTACAAACATTGCACCACATACACCAAAAATTAAAATCATTGAATATGAATCTTCTGTAAATAAACTAAACAACATTCCACATCCGATTCCTTGACCGATAGAATAAAGAATGATTCAAAAAGCAATTTTAGAAGTTTTTTGTGTAAACAAATTTCTCATTGCTGTCACCGAACCAAAAATAGAAATAAAAACTAACAAAATACTAATTATGTATAAAGAGCTAACTATTTGTGTGTAATGTCATTCATAAACACACTTACTAAAAAGAACTCCAAACCCATAACCAATTAAAGAAATTAAAAGAAAAGAAATTCCAGTAACTAAAAAAGATTTAGCAAGAATTGATCCTTGCTTTTGGCTTAAAACTTTATAGTTTTGACCAATATTTACATTTTCCATAAGTACTCCTTATCTAATAATGATATTATATAACTATCATATACTCATATTTATGAAAACAGTACGTCTTGACAACTACTTGTATGTTAATAAATTATCAAATTCAAGAACAAAAGCTCAAGAATTAATTAAAGCGAATCTTGTGTTTGTTAATGACGTTTGTACTAATAAATCTAATTATCAGGTTTCTGAATCAGATAAAGTAAAAGTCATTAACAAGGACATATATGTAAGTAGAGCAGCAAATAAACTAAAACATGCAATTGATAAATTTAAAATCAATTTAAAAAGTAAAGTAGTTTTGGATATCGGCTCTTCAACTGGTGGTTTTACACAAATCTGTTTATTGAATGGTGCTTCAAAAATTTATTCAATTGATGTTGGTACAAATCAGATGGACAAATCCGTTAGTTCAAACAAAAAAGTAAAACTTTTCGAAAACACAGATTTTAGATCTGTTGAATTAAACTTATTTGACGAAAAAATTGATTTTGTTTGTTGTGATATTTCTTTTTTATCACTAACAAAGATAATTGATAAACTTACTGAATTAATTCCATATAAATACAGTGGTGTTTTTTTAATCAAACCCCAATTTGAATTGGATGATATTAAAATTAAAAATTTTAAAGGTGTTGTTAAAGATAACAGTATCAGATTAAAAGTTGTTTCAAAGATCTCAAAATATTTAACAGAAAAAAAATTCAAAATTATTGAGACTATTGAATCTCCGATAAAAGGTAAAGAAGGAAATATTGAGTATCTTGTTTATGTCAAAAAATAAAATAATTTTTCACATCGATATTAATGCCTTCTTTGCTTCTGTCGAACAAGCTAATAATCCTTCTTTAAAAAATAAACCAATTGTTGTTGCCGGAAAGACAAAACGTTCTGTTGTTTCGTGCCCAAACTATGTTGCTAGAAAGTTTGGAATAAAAGCAGCTATGCCTATTTTTCAAGCAAAAAGTTTGTGTAAAAATTTAATTATTGTTTCTCATAAATTTCATCTATATGAGGAATACTCAGAGAAGTTTATAAATTTGTTAAGTGAAAAGGTTTCAAATAGGATTGAATATATTTCATTAGATGAATGTTATATGGATGTAACTAATTTAGTTACAGAGAAACGGACTCCATTAGTAATTGCTCAGAAAATACAAAACCTTGTTAAGAAAGAATTAGGATTAGGAACTTCTATAGGTATTTCCTACAACAAATTCCTATCAAAAATGGGAAGCGATTATAAAAAGCCTATGGGAATTACACAGATATTTACAAAGAGTGATCTAGAAAGTATTATCTGACCTCAACCAATCGGTAACATGTATTTTGTTGGCAAATCATCTGAAAAGTATTTAATAGAAAACGGAATAAAAACAATAGGTGATTTAGCTAACACAAAAGACTATGAGTTGCTCGAATCAATTTTTGGTAAGAATTGAAAGCATTTTATTGAAAACGCTAATGGTGTTGGTGAAGATGAATTAAATTATTCATATGGCGAACCAAAATCTGTTTCAGTTAGTAAAACATTATTAAACGATACTGATGATTTTTCAGAAATAAAAGTCAATATAAAAGAATTTACAAAAGAAATCGCAGAGCGTTTAAGTCACTATGACTTAGTTGGTAAAACATTATCAGTTTATGTAAAAGACCCAGAATTTAAATTACACACAAAGAATAAAACTCTTAAGAATTACATAGGTAATTATGACCAAATGCTTGTTATCTTTTTAGAAATGTATGAAAGATATTTTATTGACATGAAAGTTAGATTGGTTGGTGTAGGTATATCAAACTTAATTTCAAAAGAACCAGAAATATGCTCAGAACTTTTTGATAAAAAACAAAACAAAAGAGCACATAAGAAAGATCTTAATGACATCGTAGATGAAATAAATCATAAATTCTCAAGAAACATTTTAAAAGTGGCTTCAAAATCTAAATAGAACAAAGGAATTTTTTTCCTTTTTCTGTAAGTGTTCTTCCTTTTATTGTTTTATTAATGTATTTGCAATAAATTAAGTATGGCTCAATCTTATTTTCAATTGTTGTTTCATCTAACAAGATAGCATGAGAAATAGTTTTTATTCCTACTGGTGAATCAAAATCATTCAAGATATTTAAATACTTCAAATCTATTGTATTGATTCCGTTTTTAACTATTCCTATTCTCTTCAAAATATTTTTAATTGAAATTGAAGAATTGATTGTTTTAAAATCTTTAATTCTTCGAATTATTTTATTTGCAATACGCGGAATCCCTTTACAGTTCCTAGCAATTAAATTTATCTCTTCCTCTTTTAAGATAACTTTATATTTATCAGAATAAAAATCGATAATTTCTTTCATCTCTTCTTGCTCATATTCTCCAAAGTAAACAATAATTCCAAATCTCTCTTCAAATGACTCTGGTATTTTGCCTAGATTGGTTGTAGCTCCAATTAAAGTAAACTTTGGTATTTTTACTCTAGTTATTTTTGAATTAAAATCTTTTCCTAAACAAATATCAATTGCAAAATCCTCCATAATTGAATAAAGTAATTCAACTATTTGTGGATTAATGGTATGAATCTCATCAATAAACAACACATCATTTTCTTGAAGAGTTAATGCCAAATTAATAATGTCTGTTGGCTTTTGAATGTTTGCTCCTTGAACAATTTTAATTTTCTGATTCAACTCGTTAGCAATTACTATTGCTAGGGTTGTTTTTCCTGTTCCTGCTAGTCCGTGAAACAAACAGTGATCTAATGTCGAGCTATTAGATAATGCAGATTTAATATAAACAGATATATTTTCTTTTATTTCTTTCTTGCCTTTAAATTCAGAAAGTTTATTGGGCCTTAATAGTTCCATTTGTTTCTCCTGAAGCAATGATTTTTATCGCGTTTGAAATTAAATCTGATAAGTCTGAGTTGCTTTCACTAATGTGTTTATCCGATATAGCTAAATCTATTTCTCTCTTTTCATATCCGAGTGATTTTAATGCACTAACTAATTCTGCTATTTTTGTTGAAGTAGATACAGAATTAACAGATGTAATTGTAATTCCGTCTACTAACTGGCGTGCTATTCTTTCGTTTATTGACGTTAAAGACGAAAGGCTTTTAATATCTTTATTCAAAATAAAAGTCTTAAGTAAATTAATATCGTTTCTTAAAATTTGTGCAGCCGTTTTAGGACCAATACCATTTAAGGTAATTAGTTTTAAGAATAATTCTTTTTCTTCATAATTAGTAAAACCATAATAGTCTTCAACTAAATTATTTTTGTTTGATATCACTGAATGTTTGTGTAAGTAAATTTTCTTTACTTTACCTAATTCAAATGATTCTGGATTTGTAACGTTAATTACATACCCTGTCCAATTACTTTCTAGAGTAATTGATTTTTTGTTAATGGAAATTATTTTTCCAATCATGTATGACAACATATTTTTTCTCCTTTACACATTCACTATCTTTTTTAAGAACTACAAATCCAATAATTTTTCATAGACAAAAATTGAAAAGTGCAAGAAATATGGGTTTTTTACTCAATGTTGAGAAATTTTTAAAATAAAATAATAAAATTATTAGTATTAAGTTAGAAATATGAAAGAAAAAAATAATAAAAAATTAATTAAGCAAAAGGATTTGACGTATTTTACTAACCGTACAACTTCTACAGTTAAGTTCAATACTTCATTCGTTAAACTTGCAAACTTGTATGCAGTTAAAAATAATGCAACAAAATATTTGATTGCAGCTGCAAGTGGTTTTTTAATGAGTATTGTAACTATCTTTTTAGTTGAGGTTACAGGTCTATATACTGGTGGTACTACCGCTTTCTTCCAAGGATTATCAAGATTCTTCTATTCTTTGATCTCTGTATATAGTTCAAACTTAAGAGATGATCCTCAATTAATTGGAATGATTTACAACTTGATGTTCTGAGGATTCTATCTTTTTGCTAATATTCCGCTTTTATTATTTGCTTTCTTCAAATTAAATAAAAGATTTGCATTATTATCAGCAACATACTTAGTTACTATGCAAGTTTGTGGATTCTTATGATCTTTTATTCCTGGAATTCACAATGTAATGTTATTTGGTGACACTGCAACAATTGATGAAAATTTAAGAAATTTTAATATTCAATGTGTTACATTCGCTCCAAATGTATTCCCAACATTTCCTGAAGGAAGCCACTTCTTTGATTGATCAGCTATTACATCTGGCGCTTTCTCAAACTCAGTAATTACAAGTACAATTACTTCTCAAAATGTTACTGAATTCTTCTTATTAGTTGTTTATGCATTAGTATTTTCATTCTTCTCTTCATTCTTTGGTGCAGTAATGTATATGATTAGTGGATCAACAGCTGGTGGAGATATTATTACTATTTACTTCTCTCAGGAAAAACACAAGAATCTTGGTGTTATTATGATCTTCTATAACTCAGTAATGATGATTTTAGGAGTATTATTTGGTAGCTATTTGTCTGGTGTTGTTTATGGAAATAGTATTGAATTTAAAGAAATACTAGCTTCTGCTCAAGGAATTAGTTCAAACCCATATGTTGGATGGCAATATGTAATTTCAGGAAACCTTATTGCTTCATTTATATGAGTAATGGCTCACGGTATGTTAATTGATAAATTGTTCCCATGACACAAAATGGTTCGTGTTGAAATCTTCACTAAGCCTATAAAAGTAAGACAAATTAACTGTAAATTAAAACACATTAAATATACTCACCCAACAACCATTACTAAAAGTATCGGTGGTTATTCTAAAAAAGATGTTGATAGTTTAGTTACTATTATGCAATGTATTGAATTACCACAATTTATTCAAATCATTCGTCAAATAGATGAGAAATGTTTAATCTCAACTATCCACATGTCTGATCTTGATGGATTCATGACTGTTCAAAAACAAACATGTTAGGTTTTAATAAAAAATCAAATAAAGAAAAAGCAAACAAAATATTTGAAAAGAATACAGAATATCATACATATGATATTGCTAAGTGTTCGTTGATTCACGACGGATTCACTAACATCTCATATAGATATGAATTAGAAGATGGGAACGAATACCAAATTAGAATAGGTAATGATCAAAAATTTATTAACCGTAAAAATGAGAAACTATTTCTTGACTCTATCGGAAATAAAGACTATGTATCATTAAATGTTAAAAATGGTGATGCTGTAAAAAAATGAATTGTTGGCAATAATCCGGATGCTAAGACAGCTAGAAAAATCTCTTTTCTAAACAAATTAAATAAAGCTATTGAACAATTACATAAAAACAAAATTAATAAAGAGATTCTTAATCAAAATTTTGTGGAATTTCTTGAAAAAAGTTCTTTAGAACAAAATATCAAAGATAAATATTTATCTTTGCTAAATACATTTAACAACGATAAATTAGTAATGAGTCATAATGACATCAACCCATCTAATATGCTTATCATCCAAGATAAAGAAATTTACTTTATCGATTATGAATGGGCAAGAATTAACTATTATTGGTGAGATATCACTAACTATATAAGAGAAGTTAAACTTCCAATGTGGAAGATATATATATTCTGTCTGTTAAATAAGATTTCATTTAAGCAAATGAAACAACATCTTTTTGTTTGTACTTGCTATGCTTACCAATGAACTTTTTATATGCAACAAACAAACAAGATTGTTGCTTACCAAAAAGAAGTAAAAAAAATGATGGAATATTATTTTAAAAAACTTCATTAATTCTTTTCCTATTTAATTTGTTAATATATATATATATATTGGGAGAGAGATATGAACAAACATAGTAAATCTTTTGGCTGAGTTTTGAGTCTAATGCTTTTATTTTTATGCTCAACACTTTCATTAGGAACATTAACTGTATTAGGTGGATTTAACATTGGCCCTTTTGCTGGAATTTTTCACAAAAATGATACAACAGCAAAAATTGATATTGGAACATTGTTCAATAATGGAACATGAGAATGAAGTTCACAATCAGGAAGTTTCACAACAAGTGATGTTGCAATTAATACAAATCCCGGTGGTGCAACAAACATTTTACCTTCTGCACCAGAAAAACAATCTACTGTTGATAGATTTGGAAGTTTCTTTACAAATGATATTGCTTCATATAAACCAGTAATTAATGACATTGACTGGGAACGTTCTTTTATAAATTGAACTCCATTAGCCGAACAAAACCACTATAGTTCTCAATTAAAAATTCTTAACTCTTCTCCGGTATTCACAGGAACTCTTGCTGTTAATGTATATTTCAATAAAGATGGTCAAACTAAAGAATTAGTAGACGATTTGCCATCAAATACTGTTGTATCAATAAATACAGAAGAAACTACTTATGCAAATTTAATTAGCAAAATAGCAGAAGTTACTACAAAATCAGATTTAAATAATGACAACATATTAGTTGGGTTTAACAAAAATGGTAGCCCAGACAATTTCATTAGTTTATATGATTATTCATCTTTAGATAAAAGAACTTTAGGAAACATCTATGGTGAAAAACTTTGAAAATCAATTCCTGAAACATCTAATTACGGATATGAGCTTACAGTTAAACCAAATCCTGCAAAAGCAAGTATTTATTTTGGTAGTGAACCTGTCACTATATTCTTACAACTTAAACGTGAAGCTTTCCCAAGTGTTTTAGATGTATCACAAGAAAATTTAATTAACAATGCATATTCTGATCCTTCTGGAAACACTCCATGATCTGTAATGCCTTCGCAAGTACAAATGGAACAAGCTATCAAATATACATACAATGATAAATACTTTGATTGAGATCATTTTGCTAGTTCTATAGTTGATTCTGATTGAACTTGAACAAGTTCTACAGGACAATTAGTTTTAAATTACAAGAATAATAATGAATATTTTGCTAAACCTACAGTTGCTACTTCTGGAGTTAAATTTAAAGCAAACGTTCAAACAAAACAACTTTTAAAATTAGCTGACGTTTTTAAAGATAATAATGGCGCTTCATTAAGATGCTTTAATGCTTCAACTCCTGCAACTTGAAACACAGGTAATGATGCAACCGCTATTCAAACATCTACTCCATTTATCGACATATATAGTTGTTTAACAAGCAATTACTATATGGATAAATATAGTAAGTTCCAACAAATTAACACTTCTGATATCAATGTAAAAAGTGTTACATGCAATAGTCCATCTGCTGGAGACAAATTTATTTGAACAATTACATTAGAAGGCCAAAACTCTATCTATACAACTGATCAAATTACTTTTTATTTAACTTCTTCATTTGTAAAAAAATAATTTAAATTATGAAAAAAATCCTTAAATCGGTAGCCACTTTTTTATTCACCCCTGTTTGTTGTCTTACACCAACATTATCAGTTTCTAATGTAAATGATAGTAGAACAGATATTACTTCAATTATTCCAAATATGACAAACATCGGAACTTTTGCTGAAGGTGTTGTTCCTGATTCTTCTAACATTAGACAATTATTAATTTCATATTTAACTAACAATAATAAACCTGTTGATTTGGTAAATGATGTTGATTTTTCTGAAATTGGTCCATACAACTGTACTGTTACTGTAATGAATACAAGTCCAACATATAAAGGAACTTGTTTAATTAAATATACTGCTATAAAAACTATCTATCCTTTTATTGAAAACAACACATTAATGTTACCTAATAAAGGATCTGCCGAATTAAGAATTGAAGGAATTAATGGGGTTAATTTATCTCAAATCAATTTACCAACTGTTGCCGGATTAAATTTTAGTGCTTTTACTACTTCAGGATCTTCAATTGTTTCTAAAATTACTTTAACCGGAAGTTCTTATGCTACTTCTTATTCAATTCCTATCTCTTCAAAAAAATCTGGTGTATCTGCAAAAGCAATTAGTCTTACTGTAAATAATGCACCAGCTACAAAGTCTGTAACGCTTCAAACATCATCAACAACAATTAATAAGGTTAAAGGTGGATTTCTTAATATTACTATTAATGCATATAACTTCTTTTCGACTCCTACATATACATTACAAGAGTCTGCAAACGGAACAAGTTGATCAACACCTACACATTTCGCTTTAACAAGTGTTTCAAGAATTTCACAAGCTACAAATAATCTTGCGGTTGGTACTACATATTATCTAAGAGTTGTAGCTAACAATAACGAAGCTTATTCAAATTTTATCGCTATAGTTTGCAATGTTCCTACTCAACTAGGCTGAGTAAGTCCTTATATGCCTAATCCTGGAGGAAATCAAGTCGAAATAACTGTTGCTGGCGTTACTGGAACTATATGATGTGATTCTAATTTTAGTTTTGCTAATGCAGATGGCATGTCAGGGTTTATGCTGTTACAATTACGAGGGTCAGCAAGTGCACCACAAGTATCAATCACATATGAACAATATAATCTTACAGGTTATTATTATTTATCTCATAAGATAGTAATTACAAATACAACTGCACTTTGTGATTTTGTTAACAATTATTTTGGAACTTCTTATACGAAAGCAACGTTATCTAGTCATAGATTTGTCGGTTCTCACCAAGAAGGTACTTTTACAGATTCTACAAAATGAAATTCTAATGGAGTATTAGTTAATGAACAATGGAATGGAAAAACTTTTGATCAAACTACAAATTTAATCGGTGGATACATAACTCCAACATCAGGAAAACTTACCGAACAACACCTATCTGGTTCTTCTGCTGTCTTAACTTTTATTACTTAAAAAGCTCAAATAATCTCTAAAACAATATTATTTAATTATTTGTATAATTAATAAATTATGAGAAAACAAATTATTGACGCAATAAAAGAAGTTGCTGCTGAACAAAACATTAACATCCAAATGTCAGAAGCAAACTTTTCTAAGCAGCTTAAAGAAATTGGTATTGACTCTATTTCTTCTATATCTATGATTGTAGGAATCGAACAAAAACTAGGTGTTCGTGTTCCGGACGATCATTTACCTAAAATTACTTCAGTAAATTTGTTAATTGAAGAATTTGAAAGATTGCTTGCTAAGTAATCCTCTTATTAGGGGTGTAGTTCAATGGTAGAACTACGGTCTTCAAAACCGTCTGTTGTGGGTTCGAGTCCTGCCACCCCTGCCATTTAAGATATAAATACGCCTTGTGCGTATTTTTTTTATTCTCTAATTATTAAAATCTTATTAATATAATTATTAATATGTATAAAACAAGCGAGATTTTTTCTTATTTAACAAAGAAATATCCTCTAAGACTTCAAGAAAAGTGAGATCAATCTGGAAAGATTACTTTTTTTGATACTAAAGTTACTGGTGTTTTAGTTTGTCTTGATGTAAATACAGTTACTGTTAACGAAGCATTAAAGAAGAAATGCAATTTAATTGTTTCTCACCATCCTATTTTTACTAAATCTAAGGAATATCCACTATCAAAAAAAGAAAAAGAAATTGTTCAAACTCTGACTAAAAACAAAATTTCATTAGTTGCATTACATACTTGCTTTGATAACAACCCAAATGGAATGAATTATTCATTTTTAAGAAACTCTAATATTTTCAAAAATATTAAGGTTCTAAAAAACACTAATGGATCATATGCAACAGCTAACTTAACAATTAGCAAAACTACTACCGAATTAATTAGTTTCATTTCAACTAAAATGAAACCATCAAGAGTTATTGGACTTAATGAATTTAAAAAAGAAGGTATTAAAAAAGTTGCGGTTTGTTGTGGATCTGGTTTTTCTGTATTAAAACCTTTAATTGAAAAAAATACTGATATTGATTTATTTATTACTGGTGATGTTAAATGACACGATTGACAGTTTGCAAGTTTATATGATGCAAACGTATTAGATGTTGGTCATGATATTGAAAACTTATTTATAAATGTAATAAATAAAGATTTATCTTATTTTGACGAATTAAAAACTTGTTTATTACCATCAAATAAGAAGTTTATTATTAAATAATATGTTGAAATCTGAGAACATTGTAGATCAAGAATTATTTGTAGCGCTTACAGTATTTGAAATATTGTTTGTTATCTGTTTTGCTGTGTTCTTTATCTTTTTTGTAATAAGAAAAAAATTGAATAACGACGAATATGAAATTAAAAATACATTCAATGATATTAATCAAATATCTAATGTAGATCATTTTACATATTTAGAAATTCTTTCTAAAAATAATCCGCAATTACAAAGCTTAATGAATGATATTAATGCTTCTAAAAAGTTTTTTGAAGAACAGTTAAAGATTGTTAAAGAAAAGATTATGTACTTAACTGAAGAAAACGAAAAGTTCTCTTTTGGTTCAGCCAACATGTTGCGTGCGCAAATTAATGACGATTTAAACTCTTGTTTGTTCATGTCTGAAAAAATTAAAAAGACAATGTCTAATACAACTACTTATAGTAAAGGTGTTTCTGATTTATTAACTCAATACCGTTCTATAACAGATGATATATTGACATTTTATGAATTAAACTTATCTCGTAAATATAACAACCGTGTTTTCTTAAATATAGTTGTTGCAATTGAATCCACACTATCTGATGTATCAAACTATGTTATCAAGATTGATAACAATAATTTAATTAAGTCATTAAACAAATTAAACGAACACATTGTAAATTTTTACAACACAGTAAAGAGTTTGTACATTCTTGATAGAACTCATTTATATCTTTTAAGTTCAGTAACTTACATCAAGAAAGAATTAAGAGAAAAATCTAAGATGCTTTCATCAAGTGATGCTTTTGAAGTAGAAAAGAGATCAGCTCTTGCTGCATCTAACATTGCTGAACTTGAAACTAATTTAAATAACATTCAAATTAATACTGCATATAGTTGCGCTGTAATTGCAATTAAGAACATTGAAGCCGCAACAAAAATTATTTTCCAAACAGACAAGATTAATATTCTTATTCAAAAGAATATCAAATACTTAAACGAACAAATTACTACTTTAACAAAACAAACAAATGCAATTAGTAAAACATTTGAAATAATTACAAATAGATTTAAATTAAATGATGTTACAACTGTAGATAAGATTAAACAAATAACCATAAGATTTACTTCTATTGCTCTAGCTTACCAAACCATCATTAACGAATACAAACGTTATGACACAATTGAAAGAGATTTATTCTTAACCAAAATTCAAGAAACAGTAGAAGCAATAAGAAAGTTTAAAAAAGATTTAGATGATTTAGCTGTTGAAATCAATGCTAAATACAAGGAATCAATAATTCTTATTGATGAATTGGCTGATGTTAAACTAACTCTTTCTCAATTATTAGGTATGAAAATTAAATTAAACTCTTCTGATGAAGAATCTATGAATTCAATCAGAACTGCCATTAAAAAGGTTGATGCTCTTGAAGAGTTAATTAATAATGATTACTTCTTAAACTATAAGAAAGTTTATGCAGAAATCCAAGAAACAAAAACACAAATCTTTAATATCATTAAGAGTTGTACATTTGATAACACTTTAAAGTCATATGCTCAACGTCTTTTTGTTTTCTTGAATAAATATAGAAATGAAGCAAAAGAAATTGATGAAAATTTAAATCTTGCTGAACGTTATTACAATAAAAACAAATTTGAAGATACTCTTGATCTATTAATTGAAACACTAAAGATTATTAAATACTCTTCACAAGTTAATAAAATATCTTTTAACTAACGTTTAGAATTTCTCTTTTGTGCTTGACGTTTAATTTTTTCTTGTTTTTTCTTATTACGAGCGTTAATTTTAGCTTTTTGCTTTTCTGCTCTTTTCTTTGTTTGTTCGTCTAACTTTTTATTCTTTAATTCTTCAGCTGCACGAATTGGAGCAATTCATTCCATTTCGCGATCATAATCTAATGCACCATTGATAAGAATCTTTCTATCTCATTGTTTTTTAGATATCTTTGTGTTAACAACTTCACATTCGATTGCTCTTGGTTGATCATACTGTTTATTCTTAATACTACGTGTTAAGAAACAAACTACATATAGATCTCTTTCTTTAGGAGTGTCGAAATCTGGGGTAATACCTTTTTTCTTAGCTCATTTTTTTGATTCAGAAATTTGTTTTTGTCTAATCTTGTTTGCGTATTTTAAATTGTTTTTAGCACAAGCTGGTAAATTAGGGTTAATGTAATCAACCGGATTTCTTTTTGCCACGTAAGAATCAACAATTTCTTTTCCGTAGTCTCCGGAATCTTTTAAGTATTGCTTAATTGCTTTTCATACTTCATCCTTATCACGACGTGATGAAATAGCTTGAGTTGATTGTTTTTGTTTTCTCTTTTTTAATCATCAAGGAATACCAACTGCAGCTACTACAACTAATAAGATAAGCAATAAGCTATTGTTCATAATTAATTAATTATATAAAAATAAATATAGTTATTTATAATGTATATTACTATATATAAGAGAAAAAATTATGGCAAATATTAAAGCAAACATTAAAAATATCCGTAAAACAGAGAGAAGAACTAAAGTAAACAGAACTAACGTTTCTGCTACTAAGACTTCAATCAAAAAAGCAAGAACTAACAAAGATGCTAAATCTTTAAGCGAAGCTTACAAAAGAGTTGATTCTTCTTGTTCAAAGGGAAAAATTCACAAAAACAAAGCTAACAGAATTAAATCAAGATTAGCTAAACAAGCTAACAAGAAATAATGAAAAGAAAAATTTTATTTTCTTTTTTACCTATATTAGCAGTTGCTGCAATAGCAACTCCTTTATTAACTTCATGTAATAAAAATCACGGTCAAAGTTATTCATCTTTAGATACAAACGGTAACTTCACAATTGGTTCAAACGATGATGCTAATAACATCAAGGCAAAAGCATTGTCGTTCTTACCAAATGTGTCTAGACAAGAAATTACAGCTGCTACTATTGAAATTAAGCAATCAAATCTATATTGAGAATTTGTTTATCAATTAGGAAACTATTTTAATACATCTGAAGACGGTGTTCAATCTATAGAAGTTAAAGAATGTAGTTCAACTAATTTTAAATTAACATATAAAACAAATTCAACTACAGATGCCGTAACTGCAACTGCAACTTGATTAACATCAAGTGTCTATTCAGCAGATGATGCAAAAATATATATTAAATGTGTTTCTGGTTCTAACTTACCAAAAGAATTAACTGATAAATTTATTTCTCAAACTTATATAAACTGTATTGGAAAATAGTTAAGCAATTAACTATTTTTTTTAAAATCTTGTTTGTTAAATCAGAGTCTCTTATACTCTCATTTTTCGATCATACATGTATATGTAAATACAATCCACGCTAATATAAGTGAGCCGATCATAACTCAATTAATAATGTCTGATACATGGAAGTAATCGACTTTATCTACTTGTGGTTGTAATACATCTTTTTTTAGCCACGCTGTAAATCATGTACTAATAGTAATTCCAATAGAAAGAATCGATTGATAAGCTCCCATCGGAGTCACTTTATTGGTCCTAAATGTTCTCATCAAAACAAATCCTAGAATTAGGTTGTAAATAATTCCATAAGCAAAACCATTTAGAACATGAACTCCTAAATATGCATATGGATTAATAACAAACAATGCTAATATATGATAAACAATTCAAACTATGCTGCCAACAAGAACCGTATAAATCTTTCCAATCTTCTTTACTAATACCAATCCTGTTAATAAACCACCAAATAGTTGACCTAAACTAAACATTACAGATAAATATCCATAATAAGTTTTTACAATTTGGTCATCATCATATGCAAACTTTGCTAATTTTTGAATATGTAATTGAGCAATTGCTCCTGAATTAGCGAATTTTACAAATGCTATTAAACTTCCTACTAAACAAATCAATACATAATATACTCATTCGTTTCTTGACTGAATATGTTGTTTATATTCAACATCCTTTTGAAAGTAAGATCTGTTTTCTTTTATAAAGAAAGCCATTACTAAGCAGATTAAAACAAACCCTAATCCTATTAATCAAAAATACTTCATTATATTAGGGTCATAATCAGTCTTACACGCAGACACAAGCAACGATTGAATAGGACTAGAAATAAAGTCTGCTAACAATGGTGGAATAGATAAAATAGAAACAGTTAAAAACTGTTTACTTCTACCATATTGTTCATTAAATAACAATTGGTATGTTCCAATAGCGGATGCGCCTATACCTACACCAATTGATTGAATTACGTTTGTTGTAGTGCATGGATAAATAATGATTGGTATATATGTAATTAGTTGAACTATGACAGCAAAATATATAAAACTCTTTCTAGATTTTGTTCTGAATCCTAATCAATCAGCAAATATTCTTGCAAATATCCCAACAAAGCCATAAGCTGCTAATGGAATTCACAAATATGTGGTGTCACCTAATCCGTTAGATTCCATTGTTCCCGTTACTGCTCTTAGTAACATTAATGGAATTCAAAATATTGTATATAGAACAAATAGTGATTTGTATCCTTTTTGTTCAAAATTTAATTTTCTTATTAACAAGTATGAAAATAAAATTACTGCTAAGAAAATAGCAATATTAATACAAATGGATAATACTTGTCATTGTTGCATTTTTTAATTATAGTGTTATTATAAAATTAATATTTCTTGAAAATATTAAGAAGGTTGATTATGGCAAAAAAAATAAGTTTAGCAACTAAGAAAAAGATATTGGAAAAAGTTAAAGAATTATGTGTACCAGCACATGGTTGTACAGAAATTGGTGCAATTGGATATGGTGTTGCTGCAGCAAGTGCGCAAATAAAAGGTGATATTAAAAAAGTTGATTCTATTCTTATGGAAGTATCTCCATATATATTTAAGAATGTAATGAGAGTTGGTGTTCCTAATTTAGGAACATGTGGTATCTTCATGATTGGTGCGGGAGCGGCTGTCATTGCTGATCCTAGCAGAAAACTAGAAATGTTTTCTTCAATTACTAATGAGCAAAAGCAAATCGCTCAAGAATTAATTGATGAACATATTATGCATATTAAAATTCCTTCACAATGCGAGCCAGTTCATGTTAAGACTATTATCAAAAGTGGTAAAGACACTATTGAATCATTGATTGAAGGTGTTCATGATAATTTAGTTTACGTTAAAGTTAATGGAAAAGAAATTAATATTTCTAAAAATAAAAGTTCTGTTTCTGCTAAAAATAACTCTAAATTAAATGTTAATGTTGATAACTACACAGTACAACAATTAATAGATATTACTAATGCATGTAATGCAAAAGAACTTGAATTTTTACCTAAGTTATTCCAATTAAATATTGATATTTCTAATTATGGTAAAGATAATTTAATCCCTGGTTCATATACTGAAACATACAAGAAACTAATGTCTAAGAAACCAAGTGTATATGAACAAATGATTTATGACACAGCTGCTGCAATTGATGCAAGAATGAGTGGAGCTGTATTACCAGTAATGAGTTCTTGTGGTTCTGGCGATCACGGATTGACGGCTTCAATCCCACAATTCACATACCATAAGTATTCAAAGAATAATAATCTTACATTTTTAAGATCATTATTGCTAACTAATTTATTAGTATGAAAGATTAAATCTAATATTGGTAGTTTATCATGCATGTGTGGTAGTGTAATTGCTGCAGTTACCGCTACTACTACTTGTGTAGCCTATCAAATGGGTTTTAAAACAAAACAAATGTGTGACCTAATGGAAAATCTTTTGTGTACATTTAACTCTAACATGTGTGATGGAGCAAAATTAAGTTGCACACACAAAGTTTGTACAGCACTAGTTAGTGGTATTCACATGATTGAATTAGTTAAAAAAGGTTATGCCATTAAACCATTTGACGGAATTGTTGCTGGTGATATCAATAAAACACTGTTAATGTATCGCAAGATGTCTAGGGAAAACTCTAATAAATATAACTTATCGATAGTTAACGGAATGTGCAAACAAAACATCAAAATATAAATAAAAAAAATCAACCTCGGTGGGTTGACTTTTATTTGATTTTTTTAAAGTTTCATGTATTGAATATTTTTGCACTATCGCATAAGTTTACTAACATGTTTTTAAAACATCTGTGCTTGCAGATCCACGTATATAAATTGTTCCACCTTCAGGTAAATTCTCAAATTGGTTTTTTTGGTCGGAATCACCAACATCTCATGTCACAACTTCGTTCAAATTATCAAAAGTTATTGATTTTAATTTAGTGCAGTCTTTGAAGGCTTCATTCTTAATAGAGGTTATTTTTCCCGGTAAAACTATTGATTCAAGTTTTGAGCACCCTTTAAATAAAGAGGCACCAAGTGAATTTAAGTTTACTGCTTTTGAAAAATCAGCAGATATTAGGCTTTCAACATTTTGAAAATTGTATGCTGCAATATTAGTGCATTTAGAGGCATCTTCTTTGTTTGGATCTCCTAAACTAATATATTTAATGTTAGATGGTATATAAGAGGTGTTAGTGCGATTGTCGAAAAAAACTGCTCCCGCTATTTCAGTAGCACCATTTGGGATTGCTAAGCAATTGTACTCGTCAGAAATATATTGACTTATATTTGCTTTTGCTTCATTTGTAAGAGTAGCAATCTTGGTGCTAATTTGTGTGTCTCAATTATATATTTCATCTTTAATATATGGAACTCATTTTTCTTTTTTTGAAGAACTGCACGAACAAGATGTTTGTAAAAAAGGAATAGAAGTAATAGCTGCTATTCCCATTGTTAAACCACTAAATAATTTAATTAAGTTTATTTTATTTTTTTTCATAGTGTTTTTTATATCATTGGTCTTCTGTCAAGCCTTCTTTTTTAGCTTTTCTCATGTTAATAATTTTTTTAGTTAAAATTACTCCACCAAATGAACCAAGTCCTAAATTTGAAATTAAAGTTGCAAATCCACCAACAAATCCTGTTCAGTTTCCTGAGTTTACACCACCCGAAACACCAAAGCTAGAAAGCATTAAAATTGAATATACAACTCAAATCAAACACCCAAAGCAAGTTAAACCAAACATTAGAGCTGAAATACCTCTTGTATCGTTGTATTTAAGTGTTTTAATTGCTCCTGGTAAGTAACAAAAAATTGCGATTGCAGCTCCAATTAATGAAAATGCGAATGCTGCTCAAGTTAAATTATCTGCCATTTGTTTTTTTCTCCTTTTTATTTTTTTGTTTTTTTATGTAGTTATTATAATACACAACTTCCGATAACCCTAATCTTTTAGCGTGAGCTACGTTTCAAAGTTTTATAGATAAAATTGTTGTTGACAAGATAAATCCAACACAATCATTTACTAACATAAATACAATTCCTAATGAATGTTGTGAAATCAACATTGAAACTTCATAAGAAATCCACATTACATTAGACATCGGATAAAACAAATACATTCAAATTGAAATCGAATATGTGTCTCTTGTGGTTACTGTTTTAATAAACTGAGGAATTAAAACTGTAATCCATATTGCTGTAGCAACTAAGTTAAGGTAGAAGACTCATTGTCATGTTTGGTAGTCAACCATTATTTTCTACCTCCTTTCTTAGCAAACTTTTCAGTATATTCACGTTCAGAAATTTTTAATTTCTTAGAACAAATTAAATTTTTTAATTTAATAACTAGAATTACTAAAGCTAATCCCAAACAAATTACGTTTAAGAATAATGTAGGGAAATTAGCTACCAAAATAATTCAAGTACTTACATCATTCGGAAAAGCGCCATTAGCTAAATTCTGTAATGCTTCACAAGTATACCCGATTGATCAAATAACCCAAACAACACAACCAATACAATAGATGATGTACATTGATAAAGATATTGATTGGGTATCTTTTGTTTTTAATACTTTAAGTGATTGTGGTACACAACCTGCAATGCCAAAACCAAAAGCTATTCAACCTAATATTGTTGAAATAATAAAGCCGGATAACTCGCTACTCATAACTAATTAGATTTCTTTGAAGTTTTTGATTTATCTTCTTTCGAAGAATCTTCTTTTAAATCAACTTTTTTAGTTTTAGCTAATTCTTTTTCCCTAGCAATTGCTTCTTCTGGAAGTTTTAAGTTTTTGTGAATGTAATCGATTTGAGATTTAACAATTGTTTCTAATAACAATAATGATTTAACAATTAAATCTAGTTCTTTTTTGTTAGCAGAAATAATTTTCTTTGCTCTATCATATTGAGTTTGAATAATCTTTTCAATTTGAGCATCGATCTTCTTAGCTGTTTCATCTGAATACAATTTAACTTGTGCAGGGTTAACAACACCTTCACTAGGAATGAATTGAGTCATACCCAATTCAGTCATACCTAATTGAGTAACCATAGATCTAACTATGTTAGTTACTTTGTATAAGTCATTTGAAGCGCCGGTAGAAATTGCATCTTTACCATAAATAACTTCTTCAGATGCACGACCACCTAATGTAGAAGTGATGATTGCAAGTAAATCAGATTTCTTTTGAATTTGAATTTCTTGTTTTTCAGGAGTTGATAAAGTATAACCTGCAGCCATACCACGAGGGATGATAGTAATCTTTTCAACAACATCACTACCCGGTAAATGTAAACCGACTAAAGCATGGCCAGCTTCGTGGTAAGCAATTTGTTTCTTTTCTTCATCTGTAATTACTCTTGACTTTTTAGCAGGACCAGCAATTACACGATCAATTGCTTCGTCGATTTCTTCCATACCAACAGAAGACTTATTAAGTCTTACAGCTAATAATGTAGCTTCGTTTAATACGTTCTCTAGTTGAGCACCAGAGAATCCCGGAGTACGTCTTGCGATTTCATCTAAATTAACTTTGCTTGATAAGTTTTTGTTTCTTGAGTGAATTCTTAAAATAGCTTCACGTTCTTTAATATCTGGTAAGTTAACTTGAATGTGTCTATCAAATCTTCCTGGACGTAAGATTGCATCATCAATTACATCTAAACGGTTTGTAGCAGCCATAACAACTACACCAGTTCTTGTACTGAAACCATCCATTTCAGCAAGTAATTGGTTAATTGTTTGATCAGCTAAACCAGATGATCCTGATACATCATATTTACCACGCTTAGAAGCAACTGAATCTAATTCATCGATAAAGATGATTGCAGGAGCAGCTTTCTTTGCTTTAGCAAATAGATCTCTAACTCTCTTTGCACCAACACCAACTAACATATCTTCGAAAGCTGAACCTGATACTTGGAAGAATGGAACTTTTGCTTCACCAGCAACCGCTTTTGCTAATAATGTTTTACCTGTTCCTGGAGGACCATATAAAATTACACCTCTTGGAGTTCTTGCTCCCATAGCTGCATATTTATCTGGATTCTTTAAATAGTCAACAATTTCGATTAATTCTTCTTTTTCTTCTTCAATACCAGCAACATCAGAGAACTTAACATTTGATTGAGCAATCTTAGCTTGTGATTTACCCATACCAAAAATCGAGTCTTCTCCACCCATAGCTCCACCTTGAAGTTTAGCCATACGGTTGTACATTCAAATCATTAATCCAACAAGGATTAAAGTAGGTAATAAGTTTATTAAAATATAACTTCAAGAAGTTTGGTTGTTAGGAATTGTAGCTTTGTTAGTTGTAGCATTAATTAATCAAGTTTTAAATGCAACGTCTGAGTCTTTTAACTCAGCTGCTCCAATTCAAAATTTTTCAACAACCGAACTACCTGAAGGAATTTTCATTTCCTCAACTCTAAAATTTATTGTTCCATAATTTTCAGATTTTGCATACATAGTGAATACAACACTGTTTCCTGTATTCAAGTAATATTCAGATCAACCTTCAGAATCTAAGTCAAACACAACTTCTGTACCACTAGGAGTAATAAGATTAACTTTATTATCTGAAACAGTGTAATCTTTTACGCTTACCTTTTGAGATTTAGGAGCACATGCATATCAAAATAAGAAAACTAAAAGACCAATAAAGATTAAAGCAATAATTCATTTACCTACAGTTCTTGCTTTACCTTTTCTGTCATCTACATCATATGTAGAAGGTTTTTCTTTTTGAGGTTTTGATTGATTTGCAGAAGAAGAACTTTGAACATCTTCGTTTGCAAATTTGTTTATTTTTTTGTTTAACATTTTTTAGCTCCTTTTAGAGTTGATAGGTTCTTATTATATATTTCTTTCTTTAATATTGCTATATAAGGAAGATTACGTAAAGTTTCATCATAATCAAATCCAAAACCCACAATATAGTAGTTTGGAACAACAAAACAGTTGTAATCTGGTTTGAAATTAACTGTTCTTGAATCTTTTTTATCTAATAAAGTAACAACTTTAAGACTTCTTGGTTTTCTTCTTTTTAACATCTTAACGACAGCACTTAAAGTTTTACCTGTATCAACAATGTCTTCAACTATGATTACATCTTTACCTTTAATATCGTTTTTTAGATCCATTACAATTTTAGGTTCGGTTGTAGCTTTAACATTACCATGGTAACTAGAGAATACCATGAAGTCAATAGTAAGATCTGTTTTGATATTTACTACTAAATGTCCAAAGAAAGGTACAACACCTTTTAAGATACCAACTAATAAAGGCTTTTTACCTTTATAGTTTTTATCTATTCATTTTCCTGCTTTTTTAATAGCAGCATCTATTTGTTGTTTTGTGAATAGAACTTTTTCTATTCTTTTATCTAGTTTTTGCATAGTTTTAATAATTATTAAAATTATATATTTAATTACTTATTTATAAGAACTATTGAATAGCAAGCAATAAGATCTGATTTTTGTTCAAATCTTGTTGCTTTTACATTTACATTCTTGCAATTTAATAATTTAGTTAAATTTTGTTTAATTTGTTTCTTCAAATCTTTAAGAATAATGTCTTCGCATTGAATAGTTAAATCAACATTAACTATCTTTGCTTTATTAAGTTTTTTTAAACAAAATTTAAGTATTTTAGATGAATTCAGATTTTTATTTTTAGGATCTGTATCTTTAAAGTGTTCTCCAATATCTCCACCTTGAACGCATCCTAAAACGGCATTTGATAGAGAGTGTAAAACTACATCTCCATCAGAATGAGCTACTATTTTATAATTTGATTTAATTTTTACACCGCCTAACACAATAGTAGAATTAGTTTTCTTCACTAATTTGTGTTGATCAATACCTTGTCCAATTAAATACATATTAAATTAAAGTTATTATAAATATAATAACATTAATTGAAAACTTATGAAAATTATTGACGGTAAATTAATATCATCACAAATTTGTGAAGAACTAAAAAAAGAAATTGAAGAATTAAAATCAAAAAACATTACTCCTTGTTTAAAAATTATCCAAGTCGGTGACAACCAAGCAAGTAATGTTTATGTAAGAAATAAAGTTAGACTAAGTGAAACAGTTGGAGTTAACACAACTGTTGACAAATTTCCTGAAACCATTTCTCAAGAAGAATTAATTAATGAAATTAAAAAACTAAATGAAGATAAATCTGTAAATGGTATTTTGGTCCAATTACCAATTCCAAAACACATTAGTGAAAAAGAAGTAATTGAAGCAATTGATGAAGATAAAGATGTAGATTGCTTTAGTCTAACTAATGTTGGTAAACTATGAACTGCTAGAAAATCAGAAATTTATTTAAAACCATGTACACCATTTGGTGTAATTGAATTAATTAAGCGTTCTGGTGTTAATATTTCTGGCAAAAATGCTGTTATAGTTGGAAGAAGTAACATTGTAGGTAAACCATTAGCCGCATTATTATTGCTTGAAGATGCTACAGTTACTGTTTGCCATTCAAGAACAGCTAATTTAAAAGAAGTTTGCAAACAAGCAGACATACTAGTTGCTGCTGTTGGTAAAGCAAAAATGATTAACCACGAATATGTAAAAGATGGTACGATTGTTATTGATGTTGGTATTAACCGTGATGAAAATAACAAACTTTGTGGTGATGTAGATTTTGAAGATGTAAAAGAAATTGCTTCAATGATCACTCCAGTACCTGGTGGTGTTGGTCCAATGACTATCACAATTTTATTAAGAAACTTAATAGCTGTTACTAAATTACAAAACAAATAATGATTTACGGATTAATATTAGCTGCAGGTTTAGGAACAAGATTAGGCTTAAATCGTCCTAAGGCCTTAATAAAAATTGATGGATCTGAAATTTTTGTAGATCCAGCTTGTGCTTTTATAAGAAATAAACAAATAGATAAACTTTATATTGCTTGTCATCCTGGTTACATTAATGAATATAAAAAAAGAGTTGATGAACTTAAAAAATGAAGTTGAAAAGGTAAAAATGTTGAATTAATTCTTGGTGATTTAAAAGGAAGACAGGAATCTCTAAAAAAATCTATAGAATATATTAAAAAAAATAACAAATTAAAACCTAATGATATTATTGTTACGCATGATTGCGCAAGAATAAATTTAACTGACAAAATCTTAAATGACTCAATTGCAGTTGCAAAGAAACATGGTTATGCAACAGCGGCAATTCAATTAAAAGATTCTATTTATTCGTTTAAAGAAAATAAATATATATCTAGAGAGCAAGTTTATCAAATACAAACTCCACAATCATTTATGTTTAAATATTGAAAAAATAAAGATTCAGAAAAATCTACAGACTTATTCTCTTACCTAGGATTAAAATTAAAAAAACAAAATCTTTCTTTTGGTTCAATTGAAAATTTAAAAATAACAAACAAAGAAGATTTGAGAATAGTTAGAGAAAATAGTGATAAAGTAAAGTTTGAATATATCTAAACTTGTTCAAAAAAATCAATAACACAATCTGTAAATTTGTATTCCTCTTCTTCGAAACAGCAAAGTTTTGAATTAAAGAAAGGATACAATTTTATTTTCTTATTACTTCCAAATATTTTTTGAATCTTTTCAAAATTAACCATTTGGTCTTTTTCGCCTAAAAATAACCCAAGCTTATATTCAAGGTGTTTTTGGTGTTCTTTTATTTGGGTTCTTACGACTAGTTTATGGAAGTAATTAACAATTCTTTTAAAATCTTTAAAATTAGCTTGAGAAACAATATTTTCTAATCTACTTGTTTGAATTCAGTTAACATCATTCTTTAATTGATCAATGTCGTTATATAGAATAGATGTGCCTTGTGAATCTTTTCTCAAGATATTTAATAACATCTTCTTTGTTTTTAATGAAAACTTTACAAATGGTGATACATATATCATCTTCTTAATTTTTCCATTAAGTATCCTATTTAATGTAGGCATTAATGCACACGCATAATATTGACTAATAATTATTGTCTTAGATAAATCTAATTTATTAGCTTTTATATACATTGCAATGTATTCGCATCATTTATTAATATTTGGTTTAGACAATACCATGTGATAATCTGAATCAAAAAACACATTAACAGCATAAAAATTAAAATTTCTAGATAATTGTTCTCCAATTTTTTGGTATCTATAACTAGAAAGAATATCAAATATATATAGAACATTATTTTTGTTCTTTTTATTTACACAGGGAATAAATACTTCTTGATATTTAGAATCTTTGGTTAATAACATAAAATTATTATTAATAAATTAATAATACTATTATTGGCATAAAAAAATAAAAATAATTGTTGATTTGCTTTCATTTTATGTATAATGATACACACATAGTAGTTGTCAAAGAAAATAGAAAGGAAATATGCCAACAATATCACAATTAATTCGTAAAGAAAGAAAATCAAAAACAAAGAAGAGTAAATCTCCTGCGCTTTTAAGTTCTTTCAATACTATCAAAAATACTGAAAAGTATAAACCATCTCCATTAAAGAGAGGCGTATGTACCAGAGTTGGTACAATGACACCAAAGAAACCTAACTCTGCGTTAAGAAAATACGCTAAGGTTAAGTTAACAAATAAGCAAGAAGTATTAGCTTATATTGGTGGTGAAGGCCACAACCTTCAAGAACACAGTATCGTATTAATCCGTGGCGGTCGTGTAAAAGACTTACCCGGTGTACGTTACCACATCGTTCGTGGTGTTTTAGATACACAAGGTGTAGCTAAGAGAAACCAACAACGTTCTGCTTATGGTGCTAAGAAACCTAAGAAAGATGCTAAGTAATATATAAAGGAGAAACACAATGAGAAAGAATTCTGCAAAGAAAAGAGATATTCTACCTGATCCAGTTTACAATTCAAAGATTGTTGCTAAAGCAATCAACATGATTATGTTAGATGGTAAACGTGGTTTAGCACAAAACACTTTATATGGTGCTTTTGAAAAAGTAGAACAAAAAACAAAGAAACCCGCAATCGAAGTTTTCAACAAAGCTCTTGAAAACATCATGCCTGCTCTTGAATTAAAAGTAAGACGTGTTGCTGGTTCTAACTACCAAGTACCAACTGAAGTTAACCCTGAACGTAAAATTACTTTAGGTTTAAGATGATTAGTTTTATATTCTCGTAACCGTAACGAAAAAACTATGTTAGATCGTTTGGCTAACGAAATTATTGATGCATCAAACAACACTGGTGCTTCTGTTAAGAAAAAAGAAGATACACATAAGATGGCTGAAGCTAACAAAGCATTCGCTCACTTACGTTTCTAATATAGGAAGGAAAAGGAAATTATTATGGCTAGACAATTCCCAATGGAAAAATACCGTAACTTCGGTATAATGGCACACATTGATGCTGGTAAAACAACTACATCTGAACGTGTATTATTCCACACAGGTAAAACTCACAAGATTGGTGAAGTTCATGATGGTGGAGCTACCATGGACTGAATGGAACAAGAAAAAGAACGTGGTATTACTATTACTTCAGCTGCAACTTATGCAGTTTGAAAAGGTTATGAATTAAACTTAATTGATACTCCCGGACACGTTGACTTCACAGTTGAAGTAGAACGTTCATTAAGAGTATTAGACGGTGCTGTTACAGTATTAGATGCTCAAAACGGTGTTGAACCTCAAACTGAAACTGTTTGAAGACAAGCAAACACTTATCATGTACCAAGAATCGTTTATGTAAATAAAATGGATAAGATTGGTGCTGATTTTGAAATGTCAGTTAGATCTTTAAAAGAAAGATTAGGTGCTAACGGTGTTGCTATTCAATACCCAATCGGTGCTGAAAGCAACTTCACTGGAATCATTGACTTAGTAACTATGAAAGCAATGATGTATGACGGTGGAGCTCACGAAGATTTCAAAGTAGAAGAAATTCCTGCTGAATACTTAGACAAAGCTAACCAATTCCGTACAATCATGTTAGAAGAAATCGTTAACTTTGACGATGCTTGTATGGAAAAATATTTAGGTGGTGAAGAATTAACAATTGACGAAATTAAGAAATGTATCCGTAAGGGTGTATTATCTGCTGAATTCTTCCCAGTAATCTGTGGTTCATCATTTAAGAATAAAGGTGTTAAAGCTATGCTTGACTGTGTAGTTGACTACTTACCTTCTCCATTAGATGTACCTGCAGTTGAAGCACACGATGACTCTGATAATGTAGTTAAAGTTGAATCTACTGACGATGCTAAATTCGTTGGTTTAGCATTCAAAGTTGCTACTGACCCATTCATTGGACGTTTAACATTCGTTCGTGTTTACTCTGGTGTATTAAAATCAGGTTCATACTTATATAACACTAACAAAGGTGTTAAAGAAAGAATTTCTCGTTTAGTTAAGATGCACTCAAACGCAAGAAACGAAATTGAAGAAATTCGTGCTGGTGATATCTGTGCCGTTGTTGGTTTAAAATCTACAACTACAGGTGATACATTAGCTGAAGAAGGATTAGACATTAAACTTGAATCAATGAAATTTGCTGAACCAGTTATTTCATTAGCTGTTGAACCAAAAACAAAGGCTGATCAAGAAAAAATGTCTCTTGCTTTAGCAAAATTAGCTGAAGAAGATCCAACTTTTAAAACTCATACTGATGAAGAAACTGGTCAAACAATTATTTCAGGTATGGGTGAATTACACTTAGACATTATTATTGACCGTATGAGACGTGAATTCAACGTTCAAGTTAACTCAGGTGCTCCTCAAGTTTCTTACCGTGAAACTTTCACAATCGCTGGTGAAGCTGAAGGTAAATATATTAAGCAATCAGGTGGTCGTGGACAATATGGTCACGTTGTTATGAGATTTGAACCTAACAAAGATAAAAGTTATGAATTCGTTAACGAAATCGTTGGTGGTAAAGTTCCTCGTGAATACATTAAGCCAATTGATGCTGGTATTCAAGATGCAATGAAATCTGGTCCATTAGCTGGTTATCCATTAATTGATGTTAAGGCTGTATTATTCGATGGTTCTTACCACGAAGTTGACTCATCAGAAATGGCTTTCAAAATTGCTGCAAGTATGTGTTTAAAAGAAGCAAGCAAGAAGTGTGGTCTAGTGTTACTAGAACCTATCATGTCTGTTGACGTTACAGTTCCTGATCAATACTTTGGTGATACTATGGGAGACATTTCTTCTAGACGTGGTAACATTGAAGGTACTGAACAAAGAGGAAACGCTCAAGTTATTAAAGCTAAAGTTCCTTTAAAGAACATGTTCGGTTATGCAACTGACTTAAGATCTTTCACTCAAGGTCGTGGAAACTATATCATGCAATTCTCTCACTATGCACAAGCTCCTAAGAGTGTTGTAGAAGAAGTAGTTAAGAGTAAACAAAAATAATTTTGTTTTAAGTAAAAATACAATTTTCTTGCAAAAAAAGACTATAATTATATATATATATATAAAAATAAGTATGAATAAAAAATTAATTAAAACTATAGCGAGTATTACTTCTGGGTTAGGAATTGCTGCATCAATTCCGTTTGTAATTACTAGTTGTGGATCTTCACCAGAAGATGTTGTGCCTTCAAACGCATTGCCTTATGGAGTTTACGAGATTCAAAACAATATTTTATTAGGATTTAAAGAAGGTATTGATTTTTCTCAATATGAAGACGACTACGACACTATCCAAATACCTAGTAATGTAACAAAAATTGAATGTGAAGCTTTTTACAAAAATTCAACCACTTCAATCCCGCCATTTATTAAAAACTTAACTTTTGCTGAAAATTCTAATTGCTCTTCAATTGGTAATCAAGTTTTTAAAAAATGTACATCATTAACTTCTGTTTCATTACCTAGTAGTCTAGAAAGAATTGAATATGAAGTCTTTAGTAATTGTCCTAATTTAAGCAAAATTGTATGGGATGCTTGGAAAGGTCCGGACCAAACTGATTTACAATCTACTTCATTCAGCGGTGTTTGTCCTAATGGTGGAACAGTTACCGTAACTAACCCTAGTGGATATGATAGTATAAAATTGCTTAATTCTCTTATAGACTCAGCTGGTATGCCAATAGATTGAGGGCTTGCTTTACCAAGTAATGTTTATGACATAGATGAAGAAAATTTCTTAAATGGTTTTACAAAAGAATTTTTAGACAACAGGGATACTTATAGTGATTATCGCATTATGGAAATTCCTGCAAAAGTAAAACAAATCGCTTCTACTGCATTCTTTACTACAGGTATTACTAAAATACCAGGTTACATTAAAAAATTAACTTTTAAGAAAGAAAGTAATTTAACTGAAATTTCAGGAGGGGCTTTTCGTGGCGAGAACAAATCACCATTAAAATGAGTCGATTTAAGTAATTGCAGTAGTTTAGTATTGCTTGCTGAAGATTGTTTTTATAGGTGTCCACAATTAAGTTCAGTTCAACTACCTGGTAGTTTAAACACGATTTGGTATCAATGTTTTGCTGAATGTAATTCTTTAAATTCAATTGTATTCGATAAAATATCAGCTAATCCAACAATTTATGATAACTGTTTTAAAAACGTCGCTTTATCTGGAGTTGTTAAAATAACTAATCCAGTTCAAGGTTATACATCTTCTGATCTTCTTACATTTTTAAAAACTAAAGGATTACCAGCAAATTGAACCGCTGAATAAATTAATTTAATATCATAAAAATGATTTGTTTAACTTGGACTTAATCATTTTTACCTCATTAGGAGAACAAATCACACTATCTACTCCAGCTTTTTTGCATTGGTTGCATAATGTAAAATTGGTAGTTCGTAGTGAGTACGAACAACTTACTGGAAACATTATCAACAAAGTTGATAAGATTAGTCCAGATATCAATGAAAAATATTTTTACGACCTCTTCTCATATAAATTGTAAATATGCAAAGAATTAGTTGTTTAACGACTAAAACATTAAATAATTAATTATTTAATTAATTTATCTATATTTTTTTAATAAATGCGTGTTATATAATAAGAACATAACATAGAAAGGTTTATTTATGAATACAACAAAAGTTGGAACTCAACGCGTTAATGTTTCTGGATCTTCTAAGAAGTTCGGATTCTTAAACATCTATTACTTAACTTCTTATATATTTGCATTTACAATGTTTATTGTTTTCTTAGGATGCATGTTTGTAAGAAACAATAAATATTGTGGTTTTTACAATATGGATAACAAGATTGCTGGATGAGCTATTTTTCTAATCATTCTTGCAATTGTAAGTTTTGCATTAGTTTTTGGTGCTCTTCTATTAAGAAGAATCCACCCAAACGACACTAAATGTTCTTATTTAGTTAGAGATTGCTTGTTTACAAATCTTGTAGTTCTTTATTTATTGGTCTTAGGATGTTGTACAAGCATTACTGATGGTTGATTATGAAGTGGTAGCAAAATATCTACCGGTGGTGTTAATGTTATTATTTGATGTATGGTTTTTGTTTGCTTCTTAACATACTCACAAATTAACCATTTTTGAGGCGCACAAATCAAAACTTGATTTGCAAAACACAATCCATTCAAGAAATAATAATCTATGGCTAAAAAATTTCACGAAGGTAAAAAGCACGGCTATTTAGCTGGTGGTCTTTTTAATGAAGCCGAAGTTAACCAAAGACTAAAAGAAGGTAAATTATTAAGAGAAAAGACCGATGTTGATTGATACAATCCAATTGAGGCTCCTATAAATGATAAAGCAAACCTCCCCACTGCAAGTGATGTTTTCTGAGGAGACACAAAAGAAGTATTACGTAGTGAATACATCATTGCTGATTTAACAAATAATGATCCGGGCGTTTGCTATGAATTAGGTATTGCTTGAGCTGTTAATTACATTAGAGACATTTTAAAAAGAAACAATAAACCAGCTCTTGAATTATTAGAAAAATACCGTATAACAAGCAAAAAAGTTATAGGTGTAGCAAGTGATATAAGATTAAAAACAGCGCATAAATATAAAGACTTTCTAATTCCCTATGGTATGAACCAGTATGTAGTTGGTGGCGTTCTAGACCAAGGACAAATCGTTCATAAATTTGAAGAGGCTGTAGAGTTAATAGCTAAAACAGAACCAAAGAAAATTGATAAGAAGACCAGATAGGTCTTTTTATTTTTTTATATGTAATTTTTAACTAACATTAAAATAGGACTCTTTAAATTTAAATTGCTCACTTTTCTGTGATGATTTTATTTAAATTTAACTAATTCACCTGTGTTTCTTAAACTGTTCAAGAACCATTTTATTAAATTCTTCTTGACGTTCTCAACGTTTATTTTGTTCTTCAAAACCTTTATGCATCTCATTAGAAAGTTTTAAAACTAAGGATCTTAATGATTCCTGTTTTATGCCTGGTTTTCTTTTCTTTATTTTCTTAGAAGGTTCTAACATGACTTTACCTGATGTATTAGTTTCTTGTTTAAGATTTGAATATTTAAACTCTTTTTTCATATATATTATAAACTCCCATTTTTCACAGTAGATTAATCTTACTACCAAAGTGAAAAAATAGAGGCACAAAAAGTGTCTCTATTTTGTTCAAAATAAGTTTAAGATTATTTCAATTTATTTTTGTATTCTTTTAATGCTTTTGCTATTTGATCAGGACAACTTGTTCCTCTACCTCTGCAATCAATTCCTTGAAGGATATTAATAACTTCATCAATTGTTTTACCAGCTATTAACTTGCTAACACCCATTGTGTTTCCGGGACAACCGTTTGTAATTTTACAAGAGATAATTTTATTACCTTCTATATCAAAGTCAAATTGCGTAGAGCAAACACCTTTTGGAGTATATGTATATTTCATAACAATTTAATTATAACCACTCATGGAAAATATGTTTGTAACATACCTTTCCTAATTGAGCTGTTAAACAATAGCCTAAACACACTAAGAATGCATATCCAATCATTGATGCATGTTTAGTAAGAGTTTCAAAACCCCCAAAATTTAAGTTAGGCATTAATGCAAACATTAATCCTACCATTACTAAACACAATATTGATAAGGTTATAGGTAAAGAAGGGCGTGATTGGAATAACGGAATCTTTGAAGTTCTTAAAACTAAAATTACACCCATTTGTGTTAACAGACTTACTAAGAATCATCCTGTTTGGAACAATTCTAAGTTACCGTTTGCTGGACATCATCCAAATCCATATCTCATGATTGCAAATGTTGTGATATCAAAAATTGTACTTATTGGTCCGATGACCAACATAAATTTTAAAATACTCTTAGCATTTCAGTTCTGCGGTCTTTCAATATACTCATTGTCAACACCATCTCACGGTAAAGCAAATTGACAGAAGTCAGCAATCATATTAAGTATTAGGATTTGTAATGATGTCATTGGATCAAATCTTAATCATATTGATGCAATCAAAATACTTAATATGTTACCAAAGTTAGATGACACAGTCATCTTTATATATTTAATGATGTTAGCAAATGTTCTTCTGCCTTCAATAATTCCATTTTCAAGAACCATTAAATTCTTTTCAAGTAAGATGATGTCTGCACATTCTTTTGCAATATCAACAGCTGTATCAACAGATATTGCAATATCTGCAGCACGCATTGCAGGAGCATCGTTAATTCCATCTCCCATATAGCCAACAATATGTTTGTTACTTTTAATTGCTAATACAACACGTTCTTTTTGTTCTGGAGAAAGTTTAGCAAATACATTAACATTCATAACGATGTCTTTTAATTCTTCATCAGACATTGATTCAACATCACTTCCTAATAAAACTTTATCTGTTTTGATTCCAACTTGTCTACATACATATTGTGCAATTAATTCGTTATCACCAGTTAAAACTTTAACTTCGGTACCACGTTTTTGTAACGCTTGAATTGCTCCTGCAGCAGACATCTTAGGAGGATCAAGTAATGCGATGTACCCAATCAAACGCATGTTAGATTCATCTTTAACTGAGAAATCAGCTTTCTTATTTAGTCTGTCGTTGTTTATTGCAATAGCAATAACTCTCATTCCTTCTTCAGAAAGCTCGTGAACAGTATTTTTAATTTTTTCTCTTAATTCATTATTAAGTTTTTTTACTTCACCATTAATCTCAGCATATGTACAAATAGAAACAATTTCTTCAATTGCTCCTTTTGTAACAAGTTGTGTTTCACCAGCTTGATCACTTAAAACAACTGACATTCTTCTACGTTTGAAGTCAAAAGGAATTTCATCAATCTTCTTAAATTCAAGAAGGTTATTAGCAAAACCTTCTGTTTCAGCTTTTTCAATAATAGCTAAATCTAAAAGATTTTTTAATCCTGTTTGATAATAACTGTTTAAATAACCATAAACTAAAACTCTGTTATCTTCTTTACCATCTAAGTTAATGTGTCTTTCTAAAACAATTCTGTCTTCTGTTAGTGTACCTGTTTTGTCAGTACATAAAACATCCATTGCTCCAAATGATTGGATTGAATTTATATTCTTAACGATAGTTTTTTGTTTAGATAACTTGAATGCTTCTTTAGCTAAGTTAACTGTAACTATCATTGGGAGCATTTCAGGAGTAATACCAACTGCAACTGCAAGTGAGAACTCTAAAGCTTCTACTCATGGGTTGCCTTCTGTTTCAATGCTCAACGCTCCACGAAGAATGAAAACAATCATAGTCATGATAAGCATTGTTCCAATTAATAATCAACTAACTGACTTAATACCTTTGTCAAAGTTTGTTTTAGGTTTTTTGTTTTGAATACTCTTAGCCACTTTGCCAAAGTAGGTATTCATACCTACTGATACAACTATCCCTTTAGCAGTACCACTTGATACAGTTGTACCCATAAAACATAAATTATCTCTATCTAATGCTTGTAATGAATTAGACTTGTTAACAACTAGTTTTTCAACTGGTTCAGATTCACCAGTTAATGAAGATTGAGAAATAAATAAGTCTTTAGCGTTAATAATCTTTAAATCAGCAGGAATCATGTCTCCAGCTGCTAAATGAATAATATCTCCAACACAAACTTCACTGATTGGAATTTCTCTCTTAACACCATTTCTTTCGACCGCTGTTGTAGTAGTAATCATCTTTTTTAATTTTTCAGATGAACTATATGATCTCATTTCTTGGAAGAATCTTATCAATCCAGAAATGATAACCATCGCTAAAATAATTCCAAAACAAATTCAGTTGTCCTTTGTTGGATTAATTCTTCCGTGTACATCAGGAATGAATACATTTAATAATGCAATAAGCATTAATACAATTGAAAAAGGAGTGAAAAATGCAGAAAGCAAGAAGTTATATCAACGATGTTTCTTGTTTGAAATAACGTTATTAACTCCATATTTTTCTATATTTGATTCAACTTTTTCGATTGTTAAACCACTTTCAGATGAATTAAGATTTTCGTATATGGTTTTGATATCTTGATCAGAAAAAGACAACAACTTTTTGTTGTATTCTTGAGATATTGTAGGTTTCTTAAAATTCTTTCTCTTTTTAATACTCATAATCTTTTTTAATTAACTTAAAAAAGACGAGTGATGTAATTTTAATAATTTAGAAGCAGAACAAACATATGGATTTTGTTCCATTCTTTAAATTAAAAAGACAACTTCACGGGTCCATACATTAATTCCTTTCGTTATTATTTATGTAGATATTATAATAGTATAATATTTAATAACACATAAGGAATATTACTATGGCACTTAAAAGACAAGTTAGATTAGAATGTACAGAATGTAAACACATTAATTATTTAACAAAACGTAACCCTAAATCTACACCAGAAAAATTAGAGTTAAAGAAATATTGCAAATACTGTAAAAAAACTACAGTTCATAAAGAAACTAAATCTAAATAATGACTAAATCTTCTTATATATATAAGAAAAACGTTGTATCTAAATTATTAAGTAAAAACAATGCTGATGCCATTGTTTTTATTTCTACTTATAATCGTTTTTGAATTACTGGTGCAAATACAACTTTTGGATATGCTATAGTGACAAAGAAAGATACATACTTAGTAATTGATGCTAGAGATTATGAATGTTGTAAAGACCAATTAACCAACGTTAAGTGCATTTTGTATAACGGATTTAATGATCTTAAGAAATTAGTTAAAGATCTAAAAATCAAAACATTATTATTTGAAAATGATTACATTAGTTATTCGGACTTTAACTATGTTTTAAAAAAACTTGGTCCTAAATTAATTCCAGTTGATACTTGTATTCTTCGTGCTTCAAAAACACAAGAAGAAATTACAAGTATTAGAAAATCAATGAATATTGCAGCTGATGCAATGAACTATATTAGGAAAACCATTAAAGTTGGAATGACAGAAAAACAAGTTAAGCAAATGCTAACTGTTTACATGTTAAATAAAGGAGCAACAGCTACAAGTTTTGATTTAATCGTCGCTTTTGGTGAAAACACAGCAAATCCTCATCATCAATCAACTAACCGTAAATTAAAGAATAACGAATTTATCACTTGTGATATTGGTTGTATATATGAAGGTTATTGTTCAGACATTACAAGAACATTCTGATTAGGTAAACCTTCTAAAAAAATGTTAGAAATGTATAACTTAGTTTTGGAATCTAATAAATTAGGTATTAAGAAAGCAAAGGTTGGTGTTACTGGTAAATATTTAGATGGTGTGTGTCGTGAATACATATCTAAAAACAAAGAATATGCTGATTTGTTTGTTCACGGAACAGGACACGGTGTAGGTGTTGAAATTCACGAATTACCAAACGTTAAACCAACTTATAACGAAAAAATTCTTAATAACTCAATTATTACAATTGAACCAGGCGTGTATCAACCAGGATTTGGCGGAGTTAGAGTAGAAGATTCCATTTTAGTAACTAACAAAGGTGTTGAAGTATTAACAAAAAAAGCAGGTAAATAATTACTTGCTTTTTTTACTTATTCTCTATTATGTTTTCGAGAATTGGTTTTTTCTTAAAATAACTAATTGCATTGTTCACTGTTGTTTTTGCAATTGCATCCAATGCTTCAACTGTAAAGAAAGCTTGATGAGATGTAATAATTACATTAGGAAAAGATAAAAGTCTTGAAACTGTTGATTGATCGAGAATCGAATCTTCAAGGTTTTCGTACACATATTTTCCTTCTTCTTCATAAACATCTAATCCAACTCCGGAAAATTTCTTACTACGTATTCCTTTAATTAGATCACATGTTTTAATTAGTCCACCTCTTGATGTGTTTACTAACAATACTCCATCTTTCATTAAATGAATTGTTTCTGCTTTAATTAAATGATAACTTTGTGGTGTTAATGGACAATGTAAACTAACTAAATCTGATTGTTTTAATAATGTTTTCAAATCAACATATTGAACAAAGTTTAAATCTTTATTTTGATATTGATCGTATGCTAAAACTTTCATTCCAAATCCGTTACATATTCTGGCCATAGCCGCACCTATTTTTCCTGTACCAATTATTCCGGCTGTTTTACCATAAAAATCAAAACCTAATAATCCTGATAATGAGAAATTATTTTGTAAAACTTTAAAATAAGCTTTATGAATTCTTCTATTAACAGCAAGTGCTAATGCCATAGCCATTTCTGCAACAGCTTCAGGTGAATAACTTGGTACTCTCATAACCATGATATTTGCTGCCTTACAAGCTTTCAAATCAACATTGTTAAAGCCTGCACATCTTAATAAGATTAATCTTATTCCTGCTTCTTTTAGTTTTTTAACACATTTAGCATTAACTTCTGCGTTTACAAAAATACAAATCGCTTTATACCCTTTTGCTAATTTTGCTGTATAGCAATCAAATGCACCATCAAAATAAGTAACTTTTATATCTTTAATATCTTTTAAATATTTATCAAAAGATTTCTTATCATAATCTTTTGCATCATAGAACAGAACTTTCATCATAATTAAACATCATTTCTCCTTCTTTTATTATAGTTTCATATAATGTTTACATGAATAGATTGCTCATTGCTATATTGATTTTTGTTATTCTTATTTTTCTTATATTATAATTAATCGAAGTAGGTTTAATAATTAGAAGCAATAGACGCGACTCTAAAGAAAAGGATAAACACAATGAAAAAGAAAATAAATAAAAACAACAAGCAAGAACTTAAAAAATTACTTAATTCTAAAATTAAAGAAGCAGAAAAAGAACTAGAATTATGATATGATTTCTCCACGTCTCAACGAGCTCTTAAATTTTTTTTAGAAACTATTAAAATATTTGAGAATAAACAGCTTAACACCGATTCAAAAAAGGTCAAGAAGATTCAAGAACTTCTTTCAAAAACTTCAAAAGGTTTTGAATTTGATAACAAAAAATATGAATCTGAATTAAAAGAGTTGAATTGTATAAACAAAAAAGCAACTGGGAAATAGTTGCTTTCTTTTTTATTTTAAATGGCGGAGACGATGGGACTCGAACCCATGCACCGTAGAACGATCTAACACCTTAGCAGGGTGTCCTCTTAACCACTTGAGTACGTCTCCAGATATATTAAAATTTTAACATATTTAATGATATATTTTTGTTATATTTATTTTATAGTTATGAAAGCCACTATACCTGCAAGTGCTAAATTAATTAAATTTGCAAAAAAATTAATTTCAGACAAAAAATATCGTGATAGTTCTAATATGTTTATTTGTGAATCACATAAAGTGATTAACAATTTACTATCACAAGGATTTAAATTGGTTAACTTGTTGGTTACAAATGAATCTAGATTTTTAAATAATTTTAAAAACAACTCATTAACTAGAACTATTAATAATCAAACTCTTAGATCGATTTCGTCTCTTAAAAACTCAGATGGAACAATTGCTATTTTTGAAAAGAAAAACAACAAATTTGAGATTAAAAAAGATGGAAAATATATTGTTTTAAACAAGATTCAAAATCCCGGAAATTTAGGAACTATCATCAGAACAGCTTGTGCTTTTAATGTTGATGGGATTATCATTACAAATGATTCTGTTGATTTGTATCATCCTGAGACAATTAGAAACACTATGGGGTATATTGGAATTATTCCAATTGCTATATATCACAATTATTTTGATGCGATTTCTTTACTTCAAAAAAGCAAAATAAAGGTGTACGCAACAGCATTAAACGACAAAGCAGTTAATGTAAATAAAGTTAAATTATCTAAATCTATTGCTGTTGTATTTGGAAATGAAGGCAACGGATTAAATCATAAGGAAATTAGGGTTTGTGATGAATCAATTTTTATTGATACTAACCCTAAAGTTGAATCGCTTAATGTTGCAATTGCCGCAGGAATTATCTTAAGCAAAATTAATTAATATGAAAGCTGTTTTAATTAATAAAAATGATGCAAATCAAAGAGTAGATAACTTTTTAAAAAAGTCTTTTCCTAAACTTTCTTTAACACAAATCTACAAATACTTAAGAATCAAGAGAATTAAGGTAAATGGTAAAAAAGTTGATAATAAATATCAACTTAAATTAAATGACAAAATTGAGCTTTACGTTAATGATGAATTCCTAACTCAAGATGCAAAAGAAGATTTCTTACTAGCTAAAAAGCCCATAGATGTTGTGTATGAAGATCAAAACATACTTCTTGTCAATAAACCTGTTGGATTAGTTGTTCACGATGATGAAACAAAAACTCCTGACACGCTGATTAATAGAATTAAAAATTACCTAATTAAAAAAGGTGAATGAGACTATAAAAATGAGCACTCATTTTCACCGAGTTTAGTTAATAGAATTGATAGAAATACTACCGGGCTGGTTCTTGCTGCAAAAAATGCAGAATCATTAAGAATACTTAATGAAAAGCTTAAGAATCATGAAATCCAAAAAACATATTTAGCACGTGTTAACGGAATTATTGATCCCAAACAAGGAACACTAAGACATTATTTAACGAAGAACCCAAAGACAAAAATGGTAAGAGTTACAAAAAAACCTGTAACAAATGAATCTAAACAAATCATAACTGAATATAAAACTATCTCTCACGATAAACAAACTAGTTTATTAGAAATTAATCTAATTACTGGTAAAACTCATCAAATTAGAGCTCATTTTGCTTTTATTGGACACCCCCTTGTTGGAGAAAGAAAATATACAAATGAATCTATCTTAAATAAGCAAAAAAACAAATATCAACAATTGTGTGCTTATAAGATTAAATTTGCTTTTTCCACTAATAGTGGAATTCTTAATTATTTAGCAAATAAAGAGTTTAAAATACCTTATAAGGAATTCAAATAATATGAATAAAAAACCAATGTTAATTCTTGTAGCCGGTGGAACAGGTAGCGGTAAAACTACTGTTGCTTATGAAATTAAGAAAATTCTACCTTCTCACATTACTTCACAAATCGTTTGTTTAGATCAATTTTATAAAAGTAGTGAGGGTTTGACTACAGAACAAGCATATGAAACAGTTAATTTTGATCATCCAAACGCTTTTGATTGAGAATTGTTAAACCAAAAAACTGATAATTTGTTAAACGGAAACAAAACAGAATTACCACAATATGATTACACTATTTGTAAAAGAAAAAAAGAAGTAAGTGTTGTTGAGCCAACAGATGTAATTATTCTTGAAGGAATCTTATCTTTATATGACCAAAACATTCTTTCAAAAGCGGATTTAAAAATTTATGTTGATACTCCTGATGATGAAAGGTTCATTAGAAGATTGCTTCGTGATCGTGCTGAAAGAAAACGTAGTGACGAAGACACAATCTCTCAATGAAGAAAAACTTTAAGACCAATGCAACGTCAGTTTATTAGTCCGCAAAAGACAGAAGCTAACATCATAATTCCTTGAAGCAAAGTAAATAATATTGCAATTAAAGCTATTCAAGGTGCTATTCAAGAATTCTTAAAAAAATAGGCTTGTTTGTCTTTTAAGCATTGTTTTAATAATACTATTAATGATTAAAAACTTATTATTATTTATAATTTATAAATATTAATATGTATAACCACAACTTAATTGAGAAGAAATGACAAAAGTATTGACTTGAAAACAATACTTATAAGTTTGTCGATAGATCTAATGCAAAAAAATTCTATGCATTAGATATGTTTCCTTATCCGTCAGGCCAAGGTTTACATGTTGGGCATCCAAAAGGTTATACAGCAACTGACATAATTTCTAGATTCAAAGTTCACCAAGGATATGATGTTCTTCATCCTATTGGTTGAGACGCTTTTGGTTTACCGGCTGAGCAATATGCTTTGCAAACTGGAAATCACCCTAAAGAATTCACAAATAAGAATATCGATAACTTCAGAAGACAACTTCAATCTTTGGGTTTTTGTTTTGATTATTCTAAAGAAGTTAATACGACAGATCCAAAATACTATAAATGAACTCAATGAATTTTTTCAAAATTATTTGAAAATGGACTAGCCGAAATAAAAGATGTTGATGTTAATTGATGCGAAAATCTAGGAACTGTTTTATCAAACGAAGAAGTATTGATAATAGATGGCAAAATGGTTTCTGAACGTGGCAGTCATCCTGTTATTAAGCGTCCAATGCGTCAATGAGTTTTAAAAATCACTCAATATGCCGATAAACTATTAGACGGCTTAAATCAATTAGATTGACCTGAATCATTAAAATCTATTCAAAAAAAATGAATAGGTAAATCTACTGGTGCAATGATTGATTTCTGCACAGATAAAAAAGTTAAGTTTGAAGTTTTCACAACTAGACCTGACACAATTTATGGTGTTACATATTTAGCAATCGCTCCTGAACACCCATTATTAAAAAAACTAGTAACAAAAGAAAACGAACAAAAAATTAATGAGTATGTTGAATTAGCAAAAGCTAAAACAGAAATTTTAAGAAAAGAAAACAAAGATAAGACTGGATTGTTTACTGGTTCATACGGAATCAATCCATTTACTCAAAAACAAATGCCAATTTATGTATCCGACTATGTTCTTATAGATCATGGTACTGGAATTGTTATGGGTGTTCCTGCGCACGATGAAAGAGACTATGAATTTGCTAAAAAATTCAAACTACCTATTACTTATGTAATTGAGTGTGAACAAGATGGTCCATATACAAAAGACGGTAAACATATCCATTCAGATTTCATAAATGGTAAATCAACTTTAGAAGCATCAAAACTTGTATTGGATTATCTAGAAAAAAATAAATTAGGATATCCACACACAACATACAAACTTAAAGATTGATTGTTTAGTCGTCAAAGATATTGGGGAGAACCATTTCCAATAATGTTTGACAAAAACAATAAACCAGTTCTTATTAAAGAATTGCCAGTACTTCTTCCTCATATCGAAAACATTAAACTTTCTCACACAGGGGAATCTCCACTTGTTAACGACACAAAGTGAATGCATGTAAATATTAATGGCAAAGAATATATTAGAGAATCTAACACAATGCCTCAATGAGCTGGTTCTTGTTGATACTATTTAGGTTATCTATTAAAAAAATCTAATGGATGTTATGTTGATTTAAATTCTAAAGAAGCATATGAAATTTTTAAAAATTGATTACCAGTAGATTTATATATTGGTGGTCAAGAACATGCAGTTCTTCACTTGCTTTATGCAAGATTCTGACACAGATTCTTATATGACATTGGTGTTGTTCCTACTAAAGAGCCATTCCAAAAAATTATTAACCAAGGAATGATTCTTGGTGAAAACGGTGAAAAGATGTCTAAATCTAGAGGTAATGTAATTAATCCTGATGATATCGTTAGAACTCACGGTGCAGATTCTTTAAGAATGTATGAAATGTTTATGGGGCCTTTAACAGCTTCTCTCCCATGAACTGATAACGGATTAAATGGTATTAGAAAATGATTAGATAGAGTATATCGTTTGTTTGATGAAGAAAAAATTAACAACGTTGCCATTAAAGATGCAAGCAAAGATTTAGTGTTTGCATACAACAACTTTATTAAAAAAGTAACCGCTTGTATTGAAAAACAAAATTTTAATGTTGGTATTTCTGAAATGATGATATTCATTAATGAATGTTATAAAAATAAATCCATTCCACAAGAATATTTAACTAATTTTTTAGTTGTTCTTTCGTGCTATGCACCACACATTTCTGAAGAACTATGATCTAAGTTTAATGACAAATCAATTTTTAAAGCACCATGACCTACATACAATGAAAAAGAATTAGTTAAATCTACGATTAGTATTCCAATTCAAGAGAACGGTAAACTTCGTGATGTAATGGAAATAAATGTTGATGATAACAAAGAGACAGTAATTGCACTGGCTACATCAAGAGAAAAAGTTAAGTCTTTTATAAACGGAAGAGAAATCAAAAAGATAATATATGTTCCAAACAAGATATTAAATATCATTTTATAGTATGCAATTCAAAGAGTTAAATTTAAAAAAATGAATAACCGAAACATTAAATGGATTAAAAATTAGTAAACTAACTGATATTCAAGAAAAATCAATCCCGTTAGTTTTAAGAAATAATTCATTGATTGTTTCATCACAAACGGGTTCAGGTAAAACTTATTGTTATTTAGTGCCGCTATTAAATGGAATTGATTGCTCTAAAAATGAAGTTCAAGCTTTGATTGTTTTACCAACAAAAGAATTAACTAGACAAGTTGCTTCAAAATTAAACGATTTTAAAAAATATAATCCACTTTTAAAAACATGTAATTTAGTTGAACTAAAAAATAATAACCTAAACCAAAATCATTTGCCACACGTTGTTGTTAGCACACCTGTAAAAGCATTTGAATTAGTTAATAAAAAACAGCTATCTCAAAATATTAAATATTTTGTTTTAGATGAAGCGGATATGCTGTTTGATTTAGGTTTCACCAACAACATTGATGAAATATTCAAAAAAATTGATTCAAATAGATTAATTAAAATTGCCTGCTCTGCAACACTTCACGAATCACTATCTAACAAATTAAGAAAATATTTAAAGAACACCAAAATCATTTTAAATTCGAAGTCTATTTGATTAAATCCAAACATTAAGCATAATGTTGTTTATTCTTCTAATTTCGATGATTTTGATGGAACTCTATTAAAACTAACTAAAGCTATCAATCCATATTTTTGTATTGTTTTTTGTAATACAAAAAATGAAGTTAATAAAATTTATGAAATGTTCATTAATAATGGCTTAAATGTTGGAATGATTCATAAAGATCTTTCAATTAATGAAAGAAAAAAAATCTTTAGAGATGTAAATAACAATAAATACCAATACTTAATTGCTACCGACTTAGTTTCACGTGGTTTAGACATTACGGGAGCTGATGTTGTAATTTCGTATTCCATGCCAAAAGATGATGTTTGGTATATTCACCGTGTTGGTAGATGTGGTAGAAACAATACAAGTGGTACATCGTTTGTAATTTACAACAAAAATTACGATCAGCAAATTAATCGTTTATCAAAAAAAGATATCAATTGAAACTTCTTATTAATAAATAAAAATTCTGAATTAATAAATAAGAATCTTCGTCTAAGAATTAAATCAAAACCAAGGTTTGATTCTAAAACTAATGCAGAAATTCAAAAAATAATTCGTGTTAACTCTAAAAAAATTAAACCAGGTTATAAGAAGAAAATTAAACAACAAATTAATAAAATTAAGCAAAAGAAAAAACACGAATACATTGAAAGTCAAGTAAAACAAAGACTTTTATCTTCAAATATTAAACGTACTAAAAAAAATAGATTCAAATAATGGAAAAAAGATTTGTCGAAAACAAAAGAGCCTATGAGTTGTATGTAAAAACTCCCCTTCTAAAAGCTCTAATAAAAATTATTATTCCCGGATTATTAATTTCATTAATGATGGGTATTTATTGGTTTGTAGATCAAATATTAATAGCTCGTCTTGTTCCTCATGATGGAGTACATACATGTGAAAATATATTTGGTTATTCAGAAGAAACTATCAAATCATGAATTAAACAAGTTGATCCCTCATTAATTTTTTATGGTCCTGGTGAAGTAATCAAAACAGCAATAACTATTTCATCACCTATATCTTTGGTTTTATTATGTATGCCTTTCTTTATTTCTACTGGTACAGGAATCATTTTTACTCAGGCTATTGGCAAAAACAATAGAGAAAAAGGATATGAATCTTATAAAATGGGTTTTTGAACAACAACCACTATTGGATTATTAATGACTTTTATATTTGGTGTTTTCTGTACTCAAATATTAACTTCTATGGCAGGCAAAGAAGTTGTTGTTAAAGGTGAAGGCGATATTGTTAACAAGTTAAACGAATATTATCACACTGTGCATACAACACAAATTAGATATGCTCATGATTTTATTTTTATTTTGTCATTAGGTCCGGTTCTTCCTTGTTTAATTAATTTATTTTCAGTATTGATAAGAGCAGAGGGCAGACTTCTTTTCCCTACTCTTATTTCTATTGCTGCAAATATAGTAAATGTACTATTAGATTTCTTGTTAATTTGATATGCAAAGAGAGGAATGCAATCTGGTGGTATTGCCACTTTTTCTGGATGAGTAATTAATTTAACCTCTTTATTGTGCTACGTTTATTACTTAAACAAAAAGAAAAAATTTACATGAATTCATTTTAGAACTTTATCTTTATTTAACAATGTTAAACTAAACTTTAAATTGTATGCACCTATTAATTTGTTAGGGCTTTCTGGATTTTTAACTGATTTTACTTACTCAATTGCTATGATGGTATATTTACCAATATTGTCACAAACATGTATTGATGTTAATGTTGCTGGTGGTGGTGAATATTTTATGACAATATCTGCAGGAGTACTACCAATAATGAATTTACTATTTGCTACAATGTGAGGAATAGTAGATGGAAGCAGACCAATCAATTCGTATAATTATGCAATTTGTAATTTTAAAAGAATTAAAAAAACATATTGATACACTATTTTTATTTCTTTTACTTTTGCATTGATTTGTTTTGGTTTTATTTCGGGAATCGGAATACAAGTATTGCAATTATTTGAAATTAATAAATCAATGATGCACGATGCATACATTTATCTAGTTATTGATTTATTACTTCTTCCTACTTTTTCTTTCCAAGTATCAGGTATTTTATTATTCCAAGGAACAAACAATATATTAAGAGCAAATATCGCTTCAATCTTACAAGATGTAATAATTTACTATCCTACATTGTTTATCTTAAGATTAATATGCGTTGCATCAGATAACATTTGAATACTAATACCAACATATGTTATTAGTGCAAGTATTTCATCTATATTAATGACAGTATATTGCAGTTGATACGTAAATAAAAGACTTGGTTTTACAAAAATTAAAGCGAAAGTTAATGACAAATCTATGACATTCTTTGTTCCTACAAAATACAAAAAAATGTCTATTGCTGAAAAAGCACTAGATTACTAACGAACCATTTAAAGAGAATCTTGATGCAGAAGTAATTTTTACTTTAACAATATCTCCTATTTTACATTTACCTGCAAAATTGACAACTTTTCAATTTGGAGAATACCCCGTGAAAGTATTTGCATTAGTTTTTGATTTCCCTTCAACTAATACTTCAAGAATTCTTCCAACATATTTTTCATTATTTTCTTTGCTGTATTGTTGAACTAATTTATTTAGTTTCTGTAAACGTTTTTGTTTTGTTGATAGAGATATTTTGTCAGGCATTTTTGCTGCAGGAGTGCCTTCTCTACGAGAATAAATAAATGTATATGCATTATCAAATTTAACAGTTTTATATAGCTTAAGAGTGTTATTAAAAGCTTTTTCTGATTCATTAGGAAAACCGACAATTAAATCAGTAGAAATTGCAGTGTCTTTAATGTTTTTTCTTATATATTCAATCTTTTTTAAGTATTCTTTGATTGGAACTTTTCTATTCATTCTTTTTAGAATTTCTTCATCGCCAGACTGTACAGGTAAATGAATGTAAGGCATGATGTTTGGGTACTTTTTCATGACATCTACAATTTTTAAATCAAAATTTCATGGATTTGATGTAACAAATCTAACACGAGGAATTTTTGTTTTTGCAACATCTTCAAGTAAATTTCAAAATTTATAAGATTTATCTTTAAGATCAACACCATATGAATTTACATTTTGACCAAGAAGTGTGACTTCTTTGTAACCTTCTTTGATTAAGTTTTTTACTTCTTTCAAAATGTCATTCTTTGAACGACTATGCATTTGCCCTCTTACGTAAGGAACAATACAATAAGTACAGAAATTATCACATCCTTGCATGATGTTTACAAAAGCTTTTACTTTTGATCCAACACTTGATGGTATGGATTCGTATAAACTTTTAGGCTTAGATAAAACATTTATTACTCTTTTTTTGTTTTTGATTACTTCATAAAGTAATGATGGCAAATCGTGTATGTTGTGAACACCAAATACGAAATCAATATTATTGTTTGTGTCCATAATTTTTTGAATGACATGCTCTTCTTGACTCATGCATCCACATATACCAAAGACAAATTTTGGATTAGTCTTTTTTAATTTGCTTAGAAAACCTATCTCACCAAATACTTTCTTTTCTGCATTTTCTCTAATAGCACATGTATTCAAAATTATTAAGTCAGCCTTCAAAATATCGTTTTGTGGTTTAAAACCTAATTTTATTAATATTCCGGATATGTTTTCTGAATCTTTAATATTTGATTGACATCCGTAAGTTTTAACATAAAATGTTAAACCCTTCCCGATTTTGTCAAATTTAGAAGATAATTTAAAATTCTTTTTTGTTAATATTGAGGTAAAGTCTCTTTTGCTTGATTCTTTGTACTCAGGGCTTTCTAAAACAATGAATTGATTTTTTGCCATATAAAAATATTTATATAGAAATTAATATAAACATTATAATAGTAGAACTAATTATGAAAAAAATCTTTAAGATTTTACCTTTATTGTTAACTGGAGCAGTAGCATTCCCTGTAGCTACTACCCTTTCTTCTTGTGCTCCTTCAACTGAGTATTACATTAAATATTTAGACTTCGATAAAATTGATCACGATAAACCTACTGATTTGTGAACATGAAATGATATGAGTTCGCCTAATGTTTCATTAAAGAAACTACTTTATGGTACTAAAAAATTCCATGATGGAAACTATGCTATATTACTAGGTACTCCTACTGCAAATTCTTCTGATAAAAAAACATCAAAAACTTTTGATTTTATCTTTAGTAACGCTCACACAAGTACATATGAAATCAACGATTTTAATTTAAATAATTCTTATTTATACCAAGCTTGATTTTCAACAAAAACTCAAATTGAAAGCTTCGCTGGTGGAATTGGTTTTGTTACATTGATGGATTTATGAAATGATTCATCTGATGGACCTAGATCTGTTATTTCACCTTTTGCTAAGTGAACTGAAGCACAAGATGATTTCTTCAACAGAGATCACACAGACCTTCACCCTGAACACAATATGAAAGTTAAAAAAGATACATGAATAAGAAATGATGAAGGTGCTAAGTTGTTCAGAAATTACGTTAATGAAATAACTACTTTATTCCCTGATTTTGAAACTAAATTTTTATCTGATTCTTCATCAAGCGATACATGAGATGCAATTCCTGGAGAAAGTGCATCAACCTCTTGTGTTGATAATGCTCCTTATATTATTTTCTGAAAAGACGGAAAACCACAAGCAGCTAAAACAATCAACACTTCTAGCGTAGAAGATTTAGAAAAACAAATCTTAGACATATATAACAAAACTCCAGATAAACCAGATAATAACACCACCAACTAATTCTAGCTGAATTAGTTTAGTGGCAAAATAAGTGAATGGTAATCACTTGCCCCGAGTTCGATTCTCGGATTCAGCACCATTTAACTTAAAAAACCCCAACCCATGGGGTTTTTATTTTTTACGTGTCTTATTTAATATAATTAAATAAGTTATGACAAATATTAATAAAATTTTAAAGAAATACAACGTTCCTACTAGCGGATGTATTAATTATGGTGAATATGTAGCAAAGATTAAACCAATCTTTAAGTCACCAAAGAAAACTAGTAAATTAATTCTAGTTACTGCAACTAGTCCAACACCTGCTGGTGAAGGTAAAACAACTGTATCAATTGGTTTAAATGATGGATTAAACAAAATTGGTAAATCAAGTATCGTTGCTATTAGAGAACCATCTATGGGTCCAGTATTTGGAGCTAAAGGTGGTGCAAATGGTGGTGGTAAATCACAAGTTGTCCCAAAGGATGAAATTGATTTCCATTTCACAGGAGACATGCACGCAATTACTGCTGCAAACAACTTAATTGCTGCTTGTGTTGATAATGAAGTTTACTGAGACTCACCATTAAACATTGATGTTAATAAGATTATTTGAAAACGTGTTGTTGATATGAACGACCGTGGGTTAAGAAATATTACTGTTAATATTGATCCAAAGAAAAACATTTCATACAAAACAGGTTTTGATATTACTGCCGCATCAGAACTTATGGCAATTTTCTGTTTATCTAAAAACTTAACTGAATTAAGAAATAAAATCGACAACATTATTGTTGCTTATTCTAAAAAGAATAAACCTGTTTATGTTAAAGATTTGGGAATTACAAATGCAATATTAAAAATTCTAAATACTGCATTTTATCCAAATGCTGTTCAATCTTTAGAGGGAAATCTTGCTCTAATTCACGGTGGTCCTTTTGCTAATATTGCCCACGGTTGCAATGCAATTGTTACGACAAACACTGCGTTAAACATTGGAGATTACACAGTAACTGAAGCTGGTTTTGCTAGTGAATTGGGTGCAGAAAAATTTATGGACATTGTTACAAACGAATTAGGCAAATTCCCTAATGTAATTGTTCTTGTAACAAGTTTAAGATCTTTAAAATTACATGGTGGTGCTAAAGATTTATCTAAAGAAGATTTATCTTCATTAGAAAAAGGTTTTGACAACTTACAAAGACATATTAATAACATTAAAAACTTTAATGTTCCGTACATCATTGGTATTAACAAATTCCACACAGATTCATCAAAAGAAATTAATTTAATTCAAAAATTCTTAACTAAACAAAACATTCCTTTCTCTTTATGTACAAACTTTGTTGATGGATCAAAAGGAACAATTGACTTAGCTAAGAAAGTTGTGAAACTTTGTTCAAAAAAATCAAGTGCTAAAAGAATTTATGAATTAAGTGATTCATTAGAAACTAAAGTTAAAAAAATTGTAACTAAATGTTACGGGGCTAAAGGTGTTGTATATTCTGATTTAGCAAAAACTAAGTTGAAACAATTCTCTAAATTAAAAGGATATTACATTTGCATGGCTAAAACTCCAGCAAGTCTTACCGACGATGCAAATATTTCTGTAATCGATAAACCTTTTGATATTCATGTAAAAGATATTATTTTAGCTAATGGTGCTAAGTTCATTATCTTATTAACTGGAAGCATCTTTAGAATGCCAGGATTATCTAAGTGTCCTCAAGCTAAAAAAATGTAATTTATGAAAAAATATTTAGCTGCTGTTTCTGGTGGACCGGACTCAATGGCCTTATTGCACAAATACAGAAAAAATATTTGTGCAGTTTGTCATGTTAACTACAAGAAAAGAGATTCAGCAACTAGAGATCAAAAAATTGTTGAAGATTTTTGTAAACAAAGCAAAATTAAACTATTTACCAAAATTGTAAAAAAATCCGAATATAAAAGTGCTAAATCAAATAACTTTCAAACAATTGCTAGATTAATCAGATATGAATTTTTTTGTTCAACATCAAAAAAAATAAAAAACAACAATTTATTGGTTGCTCATAACTTAGATGATTTTTTAGAAACTGCATATATGCAGTTGAAAAGAAAATCTAATACTCTTTTTTATGGCATCCCTAAAAATTCTATTTATAAGAATTTGATAATTTCTAGACCATTACTAAACAAAAGAAAAAAAGAATTAGAACAATATTGTTTGTCTAATAACATTCCATATGGAGTCGATGAAACAAATTTGACCAATGTATACGAAAGAAATATTGTAAGAAAAGAAATTGCTAAATGATCGCAAACAAAATTTAATTCTTTTGTAAAAAAGATTAATTCATTAAATAAAAAGAATTCGAAAACAAGGAAACTAATTGATTCTAATTTTAGTAAATGAAAGAAAACCAATTATTCAACTAAGTTTTTTTGTAGCCTATCTAATGAAATTAAAACACATTTAATTTATGTTCTATTATCTTCTGCTGGTATTCACAAAACTTCAAAAGATAAGTTAACAAGTATTCTAAAGTTTATCAGTTCTTCTAATGTTCATACGAAATATCGTATTGGAGATAATAAATACTTAATTAAAAATAAAAATAATATATCAATATATTAATTAAAATAATAATAAGTATATTATTATGAAAGCAACTAGAAAAAGTATTACTGTTCAACAATTAATTGATCAATTTGATTTTGAAATTGTTTATAAAGGGAACACAAAAAACAAAATTGAAATTCCAAGTTTGAACCGTACAGGAATTGAACTTGCGTCAAAAGTAGTCTTCAACAAAATTTTGACTACAGTTTTGTGAAGTGGAAATGAAAATAAATTTTTAGCTTCATTAAAAGATGAAAAAGAAATTATGGAGAGATTAAAATTTGTTCTTGAATTGTGTCCGCCCGCTATTATTGTTACAAGACATTTCACATATACAAATTTGCTTTTAAAAGTTGCTAAAAACTACAAAACTACAATATTACGTAGTGAATTAACTTCTTCTGAATTGTATTTGACTGTTGCTCAATGAATTAACGTACAACTTGCAAAATATACAATGGTTCATGGTACTTTAGTTAGTGTATTTGGTGTTGGTGTTTTAATTCAAGGTGAATCTGGTGTTGGTAAATCTGAGATTGCAATGGAATTAATTAAAAAAGGACATTTGTTTGTTGCCGATGATGCTGTTGATATTGCAAATATTGGTGGAGAAATTTACGGTAAATCTAATGCTATATCTAGTTCATTCATTGAAGTTCGTGGTATTGGTATAGTTAATGTTGCAAAAATGTTCGGAGTTGAAAAAATTGAGAACTCTGCAACAGTGGATATGATTATTGAAATGAAAAAGGTTGATAATCTTGAACGCGTTGAATTCGAACGTGTTGGAAAACAAATTAATTATAAAAATGTGATGGGTATAAAAGTACCTCTATATACATTGCCAGTAACTCCTGGTAGAAAAATGAGTGATTTAGTTGAATCTGCAGTTACTGACTATAAGTTGAAAGAAGACGGATATTTTTCAGCTGTAGAATATCTAGACAATTACAAGAAGGTTATCAAATAATGAATTGATTAACAACAGTCCCTGGACCAGATAATCCGTTCGACGTTCTTGCCGGAGACGGAAGTGAAATAGCTTTCCATATAGGTAGTTTAACTATTGCGTGATATGGTCTTTTTGTTTTCTTTGGATTTGTTGCGGCAATCATCTTTGCTGTAATAAAATTATGAAAATGATATAAAGTTCCAGTTGATCCTTTTTATTGGTTTTGTTTAATGGGAATCCCCATGGCAATTTTTGGTGCAAGGTTTTGATCTTGCTGTCTTGGAGATGCAAAATGAAATTCTTTTTGAGAATTTAAAGGTGGCGGATTAGCAATTGAAGGTGGAGTTATGTTCACTGTTCTATTGGCTTGTTGATGATTCCCATTTATACTAAAACGCCCTAAGTACCAAATTAGGGATTTATCGAAAGATACAAACAAACCTGTTATCAGAAGAGTTTCGATGTGGGTTTATGTTGACGCTGTTGTTCCTTGTATATTATTAGGACAATTTTTTGGTAGATGAGGAAATTATTTTAACCAGGAGTTGTATGGTCCAACATTAAACAACGATAGCTTTTGTTGGTTTCTTCGTGATTGTCTACCAAGAATGTATATTAACGGCGAGTGACATCATCCTTTATTTTTTTATGAAGCATTAGCTAATCTCGCATTCTTCCTAATACTATATTTCGGGATTGAAATGATTCCGTCTAGAAAAGCTGGAGATTTAGGAATTGTTTATTTCTTGTGATATGGTATTTTAAGAATGTCATTAGAACCTTTAAGAGCTTCTCAGTATACTTTCCATGTAACATATATTACAACCGGATTATGAATTGCTGCTGGAATAATAATTTTATTGTTAAACCATTTATTGATTTGCAAATTGCGTAATAAATCTCCATATTATTTTGTTTGAGAACAAATAAGATATAGTCGTGTTAATCGTTCAAACATAACAAGATTAAAAGCAAAGAATCATTCATTACAAAACAAAAAAGATTCATTAGCCGATGTATCAAGACAATCTAATGCTTCTGAATATAAACAATTGAGTGATGAAATAACTCAATTAAATAACGATATTTTTAATTTACAAAATAAAATAGTTATAGATAATAAAACACACGAATTAAATACTAAAAAGTTTACAAGAACAGAAGAGCAAATGCTTTACTATCTAAATAAATAATTATGCCAATATACACTAATACAGCTAACGATTCAAATACATATGATGTTTTAATAATTGGAGCAGGGCCTGCAGGTCTTACTGCTGCAATTTATTTAAAACGTGCTAATTACAAAGTTGCTTTTATTGAAAAAGATGTTCCAGGGGGAAAAATTGTTAATACTCCTGTTGTTGAAAACTATCCTGGTGCCGGTAAAATCCAAGGTGCTGACTTAGCATTAAACATGTATCAACAAGCTGTGGATCTAGGTGCTCAATATATTTATGGTAATGTTTCTTCTTTTGAAAAACAAGATAGATATTTTGTGGTTTTTACAGATGACGGAGTAACAAGGTTCTGCAAAGCATTAATTATTGCTACAGGAACTACAGAAAACAAATTAAATTTGCCTAACGAAAAAGAATTTGAAGGAAAAGGAATTTCACATTGTGCAATATGTGATGGATCGTTTGCTAAAGGAAAAAATGTTGCTGTTGTAGGTAGTGGAAATGGAGCACTAGGTAATGCTCTATATTTATCTACTATATCTGATCATATATATATGATCAATAGATCTGAGAAGTATAAAGATTCTCAAAGTTTTTTAGATCAATTGTCTAAGAAAGAAAATATAGAATATTTTTATAATTCAGAAATTACAGAATTGGTTGGCGATGGTAAATTAAGTTCTATAAAAATAACTTCAAAGGACGGTTCATCTAAAAACTTACCGGTTTCTTTTGTCTTTGTATATGTTGGAAGTAATGCTTCTACATCTTTTGTTAGAGATCAAGAAATAATAAACGAAAACGGAACAATTAAAGTGAACCAAAATATGGAAACCTCTATTCCTGGTTTATACGCAATTGGTGACGTAAACAAAATTAGAGTTAGACAAATTACAGTTGCTGCTAGTGATGGAACAATTGCAGCATTAAATGCTATTAGTTATTTAGAAAGATGAGAGTAGGACAAACTTTCAGTGAAAAAATAAAACAAGAGTTAACGCAAAATAAATATAGTAACGAAGCGCAAAAAGCTATTCTGTATTCTTTTTTAGTTAATGCATTAACTATAAAACTAACAGAAAATGGGATGAGTTGGCAAATTAAATCTCAATTTAACTTTATTGTTAGATTTATAAGCAATATTTTTTCTGATTTGTTTGATATCAACAAAAAGATAATGTACTCTGATTTGAAAAACATCAATAACAAGAGAGACTACATCTTATCTATCGCAGGAAATTTTGATCAAATAATTAATGATTTAGGAATTTATCAAAAACCTGTTGATGTAATTACAACCGAAGCTCAAATGAAAGGTGTCTTAGTGGGTGCTTTTTTAAGTGGTGGTAGTGTTAGTTCTATAAGTGATAGAAGATATCATCTTGAGTTAAGATCTAACAATATTTCATATTTACTTTTTATTCAAACAATCCTTCAAAAATTTAATATTTCAATTGCTCTTCTTCAAAGAAGAAAAAGTTATTTCTTATATATCAAGAAAAGTTATGATATTTCAGATTTTTTAAAATTAATTGGTGCAAATAATTGTATGCTAGAATTTGAAGACCAAAAAATTTCTCGTGATATGTATGCTCAAATACACAGATTAAATAATCTTGACATTTCTAATATTAAAAAATCTTCTACCGCAGGCAATAAACAAATACAAAAAATTAATGAAATAATTAATACAAAATCTTATTCTAAGCAAAGTGAAAAATTTAAAATTTTCTGTCAAATTAGATTAAAAAATCCTAATGCTTCGCTTACAGAAATTTCAAAAATTTTCTTGAAAGACTTTAATATTAAAATCCAAAGAACTTCTGTCAATCATTTAGTTAACAAATTAATGAGTCTTTAATTACTTGACAAGGTAAACTTTATACTTATTAAATTTTAATATTCTATAGAAACGAGCCATATCGTGATATTCGCCACATAAAACAATATTTTTATTTTTATCTAGTTTTGAACTGTACTCTTCTAAAAAATTATGTGGATCAATATGAACACTAAAAAGAATGTGGCCTTCTTTTCACATTCTATCGTTTTGTATTTGAACAATTTGATAATTGTCTGTTCCAACTAGTTTATTTAAATCTTTTTTCTTAATAAACTTTGGAGTGAAACTATTAAAATAATTGTTTCTAATATTAAACATATTAATATTATAATTCTTATACAATTAATATATGAGCGCCGCTTCAATCATAATTTTAATTTTATCTATTGTTTGTTTAATAATTGGACTATTATTGTCTGGTTCTGGAACAACTAATGGTTTAACTAACATAATTGGTCAAGATCTTGAATTATTTAAGAAAACAAAGGACCGTGGTTTTATCAAGATTCTTCAAATGATCATGTTTTTCTTAATGATTGTTATGTTGGTTCTTTTAATCTTATCAATTGAACTTGGCTGATAATTTTATGTCAAGTCAATCTAACAGCAATCTTAAACAAAGTATTCAAAAAATAGTTATTGAGGATGGAAGACCAATTCCAAAAGCAATACTTATTTCTAAAGTATGTAGATCTAATCGTTCTGTGCAAAGAAAAGAAATCGAAAACACAATTGATGAAATGATTAAATCTGGTAATCTTAGAATTTTATCTAAATCTGGTAAGATACAATTGGGATATGAAGACGCTCCAGTAGATACATCTAAAACATATGAAGGAGTTATTAGAATAAATTCTAAAGGTTCGGGATTTATTAGACTTGATAATGAAGAAAAATCAAAATACTTTGTATATAGAACAAACTTAAATCAAGCCCTTGATGGTGACAGAGTAGAATTTGCTCTACTTAAAAAAGCACCTAAAAAAGATTTATTAGATGCTGTTGTATTAAAAATTATTTCTCATGGTAAAGATTTTTACACCGGATTAATTAATATAAATAAAGACGGAACATATAAAGTCACTATTGATGATGAAAAAATGTATCTTCCTGTCAAACTTGATTCATTACAAGGATTGGTTGATGGACAAAAAGTATTAATTAAAATTAAAACTTATGAAAAAGATGCAGCTTATGGAACTGTATCAAAAATAATCGGTCACTCTAGCGATGTTGGTGTTGATATATTATCGATTGTTTATGATAATGGCGTTGAACCGAACTTCACTCCCGATGTTTTAGACTATGCTAGAAAGATTGAATTAAATATTGATGACTATCAAAGAAAAATAAGAAAAGATTTAACAAATCTTCCTATCGTTACAATTGACCCTGCTACATCGAAAGATTTCGATGATGCTATTTATGTAAAGAAAAATAATGATGACGAATATTATTTATGTGTTTGTATTGCGGATGTAAGTCATTATGTTAGATACAAATCTCCACTTGATGAAACCGCATATAAAAGAGGCTGCTCAATTTATTTAGTTGATAGAGTTATTCCAATGTTACCTCACAACCTTTCAGACGACATTTGTTCATTAAATCCCAATGTTGAAAGGTTAACTTTAACATGTGATATGTTAATCAATAAATCTGGAAAGATTAAAAGTATTAAAGTTTATCCATCAATTATTAAGAGTCATCGTAGATTCTCATATGATGAAGTAAATGATTTCTTTAACAACAAATCCTCTTTAGAAAAAGATACAAATGAAGTTAAAGCAATGCTTAAAGATGCTCTTGAACTTCATAGAATTCTTGATGCAGAAAAAAAACGTCGTGGTTATATTGCTTTCGAAATTCCTGAACCAATTATTAAACTAGATGATAAAGGTTTTCCAATTGATATCTTAACTAGAAAATTAGGTACAGCTCAAAACATGATTGAAAATTTTATGGTTGCCGCTAACGAAGCAGTAACAATTTATGCAAATCAAAAGAAATGACCGTTTGTTTATCGTATTCACGAAAAACCAAACGAAGAAAAACTTAAAACGTTCTCTATAGAAGCTAAAAAATTGAATTTCAGAATCACAACTGATATCGAAGACATTGAATCAATAGATATTGCAAAGTGAATTGAAGACAATAAAGATAACAAGAATATGGATCTTATTAACTTAATGTTATTAAGAAGTATGGCTAAGGCTAAATACTCAATAGAAAATTTAGGACACTTTGGTCTTTCGTTAGAAAACTATACTCACTTTACTTCTCCAATTCGTCGTTATCCGGATTTATTAGTTCACAGAATTTTCTGAATGTATGAATTTGAAAAAAATAATACAACGGATTCAAATAGAAATCATTTTGCCGAACAACTTGATGATTGCTGTAAGCAATCATCTGATTGTGAAAAAGTTGCAATTAGCTGTGAAAACGACGTTAATGCAATGAAGTTTGCAGAATATATGACCAAACACATCGGTGAAAAATTTGAAGGTTTCGTTTCTGCTGTATCTGCATTTGGTCTATTCGTTGAATTACCAAATACTATTGAAGGATTAATTAAACTTCCTAATTTAAAAACTGATTTCTATTCTTACGACGAAAAAACAAATCAATTAATTGGTAAAAAAACCGGAACAAGATTCTCACTTGGATCTAAAGTAAGAGTTAGAGTAATATCTGCAGACAAGCAAACTAGAAAAATTGAATTTGAATTAGTAAAGTTTTTGGGTAATAGATAAGTATGAAAATGTTGTTTCCTAATAAGAAGGTCAATTTTAATTATTTTGTTGAAGACAAATTTGAATGTGGAATTGAACTTAAAGGTACAGAAGTAAAATCATTAATGAAAGCAAACGCTAATATTGATGAAGCTTTTGTAATTATTAGAAATAATGAAGCTTTTGTCATTAATATGTATATTGCTCCATTTAAAGAAGGAAATATTAACAATGTTGATTCCAATCGCAATAGGAAATTATTGTTACATAAGAATGAAATTCTTAAAATTGATTACACTGTAAAAAAACAAAGACTAACAATAATTCCTACAAAGGTTTATTTACAAAATGGAAAAATTAAAATAGAAATTGCTATTTGTAAATCTAAAAAAGCTCCAGATAAAAGAAACGATATAAAAAAACGTGACGCCGACAGGGAATCACGAATGTATTAAAGTTTTTACTCTTTTAAATTATTAAGTTTAACAACATTACTTAAGCGAGCTTCAATCACATCGAGACGATCGTTAATTCGTTGTTCCATCGCAACCGCTCATGTAGGTTGTTTTGGTTCTCTTCGCTTTGTCTTAATCTTTTTTTTGCTTCATTAGTTCTAGTATTACTTTACCTGATGTATTGGTTTCTTGTTTAAGATTTGAATATCTATACTCTTTTCTCATATATATTATAAACTCCCATTTTTCACAGTAGATTAATCTTACTATTAAAATGAAAAAATAGAGGCACAAAAAGTGTCTCTATTTTGTTCAAAAAAAGTTTAAAAAATTAATAATCTTGTCTTAATAATTTAAAGTAAGATTGTGGGTGTTTACATACTGGGCATAGTTTAGGTGCTTCTTTAGAGTAAACAATGTTTCCACAGTTAATGCAAATTCAAGCATCTGATCTTCCTCTTTTAAAAACAATACCTTTTTTGATGTTGTTTAATAAGGCGTTGTATCTTTCTTCGTGGTGTTTTTCAATTTGAGCAACACCTTCGAATTGTGCGGCAATTTCATTAAATCCTTCTTCTCTTGCCTCTTTAGCCATTCTCTTGTACATAGATGTTCATTCACCGTGTTCGCCTTTAGCAGCTTCTAGTAAATTTTTTGCTGTGTCAGAAATTTTTCCACCATTTAATCATTTAAATCAAAGTTCAGCGTGTTCTTTTTCATTAGCAGCTGTTTCTTCAAATATTTTTTGAATTTGAACATAACCGTCTTTTTTTGCTTGAGAAGCAAAGAAAGTGTATTTGTTTCTTGCTTGAGATTCTCCAGCAAACGCTTCCATTAAATTCTTTTCAGTTTTTGTTCCTTTAAGTTTTTTCATTTTTGTTTTCCTTTTATATTAATCTATATAATTTATTATATAAATCATTGATTTATAATGGCAAATTTTAACCATTAATTGACAAATAAAATTATGAAATTAACAAATGAACTAAGGGGTAAAACTATTAAGGTTAATAATTTAAATTTTAGAGACAGTCATATTCTACATAAATTAAATAATGTCGGAATATCAGATGGGTCTATTATTAAAGTTTTAGATTACAAAGACAACAAAAAAGTAGTTCATTTGTTCGTTTATGGGGTTGAATACGTTTTAAGAGAAAAGGATTGTTTAAATATTGATGTCACTGTTTTGTAAAAATAAAGAACATGGGTATGATAGTGCAATATTTAACGATTGACACGATAACCCAAAAAGAAAAAGAAGATCTAGAAAATTAAAACAACTAACAAATAATGTTGTTTTGATTGGCGCACCCAATGTTGGTAAATCAACTTTTTTTAATAAGATTACCAACGGAACTGCAGCTGTATCAAATATAGATCGTTTAACCGTAAGTGACACAATAGCAAAATTAAAAGTAGACAAAACCATAAATGTAATTGATTTACCAGGTTTATATAACCTATCTCACCCAATTGATGAAGAACTCGTTGTTGCTCACGAAATTACTCAAGAACATTTTACTAAAATTATTAATGTTATAGGAGCTCAATCTTTTGAAAGAGATTTGTATTTAACAATCCAAACTCTTGAAACTGGTTTGATGAGTACTCTTGCGATAAACATGATGGACGAAGTAAATCGTTCTCAAATTAATCTCGATAAGCTTTCAAAAAAATTAAATGGTGTAAGAGTAATTGAATGTCAAGCTAATAAAAATATTGGTACTAAGAAATCGGCAAAAAGTATTTTGGAAGATAAACCAGTTGACGCACATGTTGTAAAATATTCTTCCCGTATTGAGAAATTAATTTCTCAAATATCTGCTATTTTACCTCAAAGAAAAATTAGTAATAGATATTATTCTTTAATGTTTCTTGAAGGAAATGAATTTATTATCGATTGATATAAGAAGCATGAAAATGAAGCGTTCTTAAAAGTTAAAAAAATATTGGATAAGATTGATCAATCTTTAATTGCTAATGAAATAGAGTTGACAAGGAAACAATTTATATCAAAAATCACAAAAGAATGCTTTGTTTCTTTTGAAACATTTTTATCAAAAAACAAAAACAAGCAAACAAACTTCGATATTAAAATTCTTAAGAAGTGAATTGGTATACCGGCTTTCTTTTTGCTATTAGTCTTAATATACTATTTAACTTTTGGTCCTTATGCTGGTGGTTCATTAAAAGATTTATTTGGAGAAACTTTCTTAAATGGAATTGTTGCTGATAAATGGTTGTCGCATTTGTTTGACTTAATGCGTGCAAGCGAGTGAACAAAGGGTTTGTTTATAGATGGTATATTTAAGGGATTTTTCTCTGTGTTGTCTTTTGCTCCAACATTAATTATTTTGTTTACTTTAGTAAACATCATTCAACAAGTTGGTATCTTATCAAGAATTTCAGTTCTATTAGATAATGCTCTTAGCAAATTTGGAATTAGTGGCAGAAGCGTAGTTACTTTACTTACAGGATTTGGATGTAATGTTCCTGCGGTAATGATGGCAAGAAGTTCAAACTCAAAAAAAGAAAAAATTATTTCTATTTTGATCTCTCCTTTTATTGTTTGTAGTGCAAGAATTATTGTTATTAGTTTTGTATGTAATGCAATTTTTACAAGTACATATGGTTGAATAGGAATGATACTTCTTGTTTTCTTTAGTGGTTTTGTAGCACTAATGATGGGTCTTATTTTTTCTAAAACTATGTTTAGAAAAACAAAATCATTTTTTATGATTGAAATGGTTGATTGAAGAAAACCAGATTTCCTAGTAATCGCTAAACTTGTTTGACTTGAATTAAAAGAATTTATTAAAAAAGCCGGAACAATAATTGTTCTTGCTAATTTATTAATTTGATTATTCCTACACCTAGGCCCTACAGGAACTCTTGGAGACGACAACATTGATACTTCTTTTGTTGCATACATATCAAAAGGTATTAATTACTTAATGTATCCTGTTGGTTTCTATTCAGAAGATTCATGAAAATTAACAGCTTCATTAATTACAGCTTTCCCCGCTAAAGAAATCGCTGTTGCTAACATTCAATTATTATTTGGAACAGAAGAAGCGTTTGCTACATATATTTCGCAAGGAACTCACATCGCTCAAGGATTAAGTTACTTAGTGATATTTGCTTTTTATCTTCCTTGTGCTGCAACAATTGGTGCAATTAAAAAAGAATCCAACTGGAAAACTCTTGGAATTCAAGTTGGATCTTCTGTTTGTTTATCTTACTTATTAGGAATTATTGTTTATTGAATAACTTACGGGTTCCTACTTATTTAGTTTGCTTTTTTCTTTGTAAGAAATTTCTCTAACATTAACTGTTGTCTTATCATTAACAAATTTTGCTCGATACATGTGATAGTTTTTAAGTTGGTCTGTTCTCATCTTTGGTCGCTTAAAGAACAACATATCAAATGCTTCTCATATAAATACTCATGCCAAGATTTCAAAAATTATTGAGATAAATTTTAAATCATCATGTGCTAATGTCTCAATAAGAACGATCATAGTAATTACTAATAGTCCCGCAAAGAAACAAATCAATATGTTTCTTAAATTTGCTTTAAGTTCTTTTGCAAGTTTAAGTATGTTAAATTTAAAAAAAGACTGATATAACTTTTCAAACTTTTGTTTTGATTGGACACTTGATTTTGGGTCAAGTTTAACTGATATATTTTCTGCAGCAAAACTATCCCTAAATGTAAGCAAATAGTTTTTGAAGTCAGATGTTAATGAAATTGAGTCATCATTTGCATCAATGTAAAAACTTTTCTTCATTTCGTTGTCTCACAATTGAAGAACAACATTATCGTCTTTATCATATGGAACTCTTTGTGTAAATTTCTTTAGTTCTTCTTTTTCAATTCTCTTTAAATCTCTATATTCTTTAAATATCATATTTAATAATTATAATAAAAGACATTATGGATTATTTTAAACACACAAAAAAAACACTTATTGTATCTTGTCAAGCGGTTGACAAAGAACCATTAAACAATGTTAAAACAATTACTTTAATGGCTAAAGCTTGTATTGAAGGAGGAGCAACAAGCTTGCGTCTTAGTCAGGTCCCTCATATAAGATCGATCAAGAAATTTATTAGAAAGAATAAATTAAATGTTCCGGTTATTGGAATCATTAAGAAAAAATATGCTAACTCAGAAGTTTTTATCACTCCAACAATTAAGGAAGTAAAACAACTTCTTGCACTTAAACCTGAAGTTATTGCTTTAGATGCAACTCTTAGACAAAGACCAAAAGAATCTCTAGAAGAAATTGTAAAATTTATTAGAACAAACTACCCTAAACAAATTATTATGGCTGATTGCTCTTGTAAAGAAGATGTTCTAAACGCAGATAGATTAGGATTTAATATTATTGGTACAACTTTAAGAGGATACACTACAGAAACTCTTGGAAAAAATAATTTACAAAATAATTTTGAATTCATTAAATGGTGTACAAAACACGTTAGTGCAAAAGTTATTCTAGAGGGTGGAGTTTGAGATCCTCAAACTGCTGCTAATGCTCTAAATAAGACTGACATTCATGCTGTAGTAGTTGGTTCTGCTATAACTAGACCACTAGAAATAGTTAAAAAATATTTATCTGTTATTAATAAAAATAAATAATCTTATAGAATATAAATATTAATTATTGTTATGAAAATAAAATTTAATATCTTTAAAAAGAAAAAAAGTAAGGAATCAACTGGTGGCGGAGCAAGAGAAGTAATTGCTAAATTATCACGTGGTTTAATGCTACCTATTGCAATGCTTCCTATTGCTGGGTTGTTCCTTGGTATTGGTTCGGCAATTTCTACAAATTGCCCAACTGGATTTGGACATATATTTGGACAAATCATTAGTACACCAGGGAATGTAGTATTTAGTAACCTAGCTGTTCTTTTTGCAATTGCTATCGCAATTACATTTACTGGTGATGTTGGTGTTGCTGGTCTTTCATCATTTGTTGGATGAATCGTATTCTGTGCATTACAAACTGCATGCATTCGTCCAATTACTGACGCAGCATGTCATATTACAAATTACAAATTCCTTTATTATGATTTAAAGCCGGAATTGTTTAATTGTGTCTTTACTTCGAACGTCGGTATTCAATCATTATGTACTTCGGTATTTGGTGGTTTAACTGTTGGATTCGTTGTTGCGTTTTTATACAACAAATTTAAAAACATTCAATTACCTACAATTTTGGGTTTCTTCTCAGGAGTAAGATTTATTCCTATTATTACTTTTATAACAATGATCCCTCTATCAATGTTATTCTCTTTAGTTTGACCTGGTATTGGTTTGGGATTATTTTATTTTGGACAAGCATTAGGTTCTCTTTCTGGATATGGTGGTATTAATGCTTTCTTAAATGACTTTATTTCGCGTTCACTTGGTCCCTTCGGATTACATCATGCTTTCTATACACCATTATGATATACAGCTGTTGGTGGACAAGTTGATTTAACTGCTAACTTTGTATTTAATGGTCATTCATTTATTAGTGTTGATGGTGTAACATATGCAAATTACACTTGAACTCAATTATGTAGCTTATTAGGATATGAACTTCCTAGCGGAACTACTTCAATTCAAGGTGACCAACAAATTTGAATGTTCTTCCAACACATTGCTGGAAAGAAAATTTGAGTTGCTGACGCCGCTAACCCAGGAGATACTGCTTCATTAATTACGTTAACATTCGATAACTTATCTTTAAAAACAGGATTAAAAGGTGTATTTGCTGGTCAATATATGTCTGGTAGATATTCAATAATGATGTTTGCTTTACCAGCAGCAGCGGCTGCTATGGTATTAACAATACCTAAAGGTAATAACCGTAAAGTAGCAAGTTCAATTATTCTCTCAGCTGCTTTAACAAGTTTCTTAACTGGTATTACTGAACCATTAGAATTTACATTCTTATTTTTAGCTCCTTGATTATATTGAGGATTCCACTCAGTATTATGTGGTGTTAGTGCAATGTTCATGGTTATTCTTCATGGACATATGGGTATGACATTCTCTGGTGGTGTTATTGATTTCTGTATTTATGGTGTATTACCTGATGCATCAAAAATGGGCGCTAACTGTTACTGAGTAATCGTTATTGGTTTAGTTTTAGCTGTTGCTTACTTCTTTATGTTCTATTGAGCAATTAAACACTTTGATATTAAGACTCCTGGTAGAGATCCAAATGCTGGTGTAATTAAAATGTACACTAAGAAGGATTACTTAGCTAGAAAAGATGGTCAATCAGTTGAAGGAGACCAAATGGTTGTATTAGCTGCACAATTAATTCAAGCATACGGTGGCCAAGAAAACATTAAAAACGTTGATGCATGTATCACAAAGTTACGTGTACAAGTGGCTGATAGATCTAAAACAAACAAACAAAGAATTTTAGATTTAGGTGCAAGAGGTGTTGTTTATCCTTCTAACCAATCTGTATATGCAGTATTTGGTACTCAAGCTGATATCCTAAAGAATATCATTAAAGACATTATGAGTGGAAAGGTTAAAGCTCCCGCTGTAAATGGCAATGCTCCAGTTGCTGCAATTAAAACTGAAAACACTAAATCAAATAAACAAAACGGTGGACAAGTTGTAGTTTGTGCTCCTGCTAATGGAGAAATTGTTTCAACTAAAAAAGTAAAAGATTCTACTTTTAGTGAAAACATTATGGGCAAAGGTTTTGCTATTATCCCATCAGATGGAAACTTTGTTGCTCCAATAACTGGTAAAGTTACATTGATTGATAACCACGCTTATGCTATTGAAGCTGATAACGGTGTTCAAGTATTAGTACACATTGGTATTGATACAGTTAAATTAGCAAAGAAAAAACCATTCAACCATTTAGTTAAGGTTGGTTCTAAAGTTAAATCTGGTCAAAAAGTAGTAGAAGCTAACTTAAATTTAATTAAACAAAACAAATTAGATACTATTACTCCTGTTGTTGTTCTTTCAGAATCTGTTGGTAATAGAAACCTATCAAACCCGGTTCTTGGTAAAACAAAATCTGGAAAACAAATCTTAACAGTTAAGTAATAAAAACTCGCTAAATGCGAGTTTTTTTATTTCTAATAAAACATATAAATATAATTTCATATATGTTATCTAAGAGTGAATTAAGACAGAAGAAATTATTTTTAGATAGTCCAATATTAAAAACTATATTGGTGGTAGCTTTACCATCTATAGTTGTTGCATTAATGTCTAGTTTATATGCGTTTGTTGACCAACTAATGATGGTTAAATTTATTCCTGATGTTTTGTCAAATGACCAAATGTTTGGTCCAAATTACTCTGTGTATTCTCAAGTTCAACAAGCATATAGTGAACAGATATCTTTAATTAATGTAACTTCCGTTGTGCGAACAGCTATTGCTTATAGTGCACCAATAACTGTTGTAATTAATGCTGCAAGTTTATTAATTGCTAATGGTACAGCAGTAAATTTTTCTAGATCAAGTGGATCAACAAATAAAGATTTAACAAGAAGAAGTTGAGCACTTGGTTTTTACATGAACTTATTATTTTCAATAATAATAACTATTCTCCTTCTTTCATTAATTGAAGTATGAATGAAATTTGAATCAGGTAATTCTTTGCAGGATTCAATTAACAATTTACCTAGTCAATTATCACAAGATCAAAAGGATGCAGTAATTTCTGTGTATACAACAGCTTTTGATCAAACTCATAAGTTTGCTATTCAATATTCTTACATTATTTCTGCTGGTACTATTTTCTCAATGTACACTTCTTTCTTATCTTTATTAATAATTTCTGAAGGAAAACAAACTATTGTTACATGTGGGGCAATTGTTTGTAACTTAGTAAATATATTATTGGATTGAGTTTTCATTTATTTTGCCAAACTTGCAATGATTGGTGGAGCAATTGCCACAGTAATTGGTTGGGGATTAAATGCTGGTATTTATTTCTTGTATTTGTATTATTTAGAAAAAAAGGACTTGACCCAAATCCGTTATCAAGATTTGAAATCAATTTGTTATTCAAACAAATTATCATGATCAATATTTTCAAGTGGATTACCATCTTTATTTAGAAATGTGTCTATTGCGATTGCGGCAACATTTCAATTAGGATTGCTTGGTGCAATCACTGGAATTCTTGGTGGCGGTTTAACTAATAGTGCATTCCAAGATATATATGGAGCAGTAAACCCGATATTTAATTTATTCTTTACAGCTGAATTAGGAATTATTCAAGGATCAAGAATAGTTTGTTCGTATACTTATGGAGCAAAGAATCTTGAAAGATTTAAAAAAACATATTGATATGCAATGGGAATTGGATTTATTTATGGATGATTAATGGTTATCTTGTTATATTTTGCTTTAGCTGCACCATTATTATCAATTTTTAATATCAGTAATTCTATTGACCCAGTTAAGTATCAATATGCAAAAGAAATTTTGTTAATTTCCACATTACAAATGCCTGTATTTGCTTTCTCAATTGGAGGGATGATGATGTTTCAATCAACCGGAAGATGAATTCAAGCTTCTGCTTGTGGTTTAATGCAAGGTGTGTTCTGTAACTTTACAGTCTCTTTCTTAATGCAATACTTAGCAAAACAATATTCAAATATTCACATCTTCTTATGAAACCCATTTGTGGTTCTTGCTATAGCATCAATCATTATCTTTATTTGAAGTGTTACATACTGCCAATTAAAGTTTAAAAAACTTTAATTTTTGATTTAACTATTTATATATTATATATATAATATATAAATATTATTTATGTCCACTATCAAAATCCGTACTGAATATATCACATTAGGTCAACTAATTAAATTCATAGGATTAATTGATAATGGATCACAAGCAAAATTTTTTATTGCGAACAACAACATCACTTACAATGGTGTTGAAGAAAAAAGACGTGGTAAAAAAATTTATGCTAATGATGTGGTTGTCATAAATAATACAGAATACTTAATAACAAAGGAATAAAGAGTATGGAACAAAACGAAAAAATAAAACTTGAACAAGAAAAAGAATATGGTGCAAGTAGTATTCGGATTCTAGAAGGTCTAGAAGCCGTTAGAAAACGTCCTGGTATGTATATTGGTTCTACAGGACCTCAAGGATTACACCATATGATTTGAGAAATCGTTGATAACTCAATTGATGAAGCTATGGGCGGTTATGCAACAAGAGTAATTGTTACATTAACTAAAGATGGTTCAATTAGAGTAGACGATGACGGTCGTGGTATCCCAGTAGATATTCACCCAAAGACTGGTAAATCAACAGTAGAAACAGTTTTAACTGTTTTACATGCTGGTGGTAAATTTGATAACTCATCATATAAGATCTCTGGTGGTTTGCACGGTGTAGGTGCATCTGTTACAAATGCATTATCTAAATGAATGAAGGTATGAGTGTGCCGTAATCATGAACAATACTATGTAGAATTCCAAAATGGTGGACATACAGTTGAACCATTAAAAAAATTAGGTCAATCAGAAAAACTACAAGGTACTGTAGTTGAATTCTTCCCTGACTTTACAGTAATGGAACAAGCTCCTTTTGAACACGAAATCATTGCTAGTCGTTTAAGACAATTAACATACCTAAACAAAGGTTTAAAAATTATTTTTATCGATGAACAAACAGGAACTAAGGATGAATGATTATATGAAGGTGGTTTAAAAGAATATATCGAAGATTTAAACCGTGATAAAGAAAAACTTGTTCCATCTATTGTTTATGGTGAAGATGAACAAAAAGTAAAAGTTCCAAATACTTTAAATGAAGAATACTACAACATTAAAGTTGAAGTTGCTTTCCAATATAACAAAACATATAACAACTCTTGTTATTCATTTTGTAACAACATTAACACCATTGAAGGTGGTACACATGAAGAAGGATTTAAACTTGCTTTAGTTAAAATCCTTAATAGATTTGCTATTGAACGTAAATTCATTAAAGAATCAGATGAAAAATTTACAAAAGACGATGTTGCTGAAGGTTTAACAGCAATTGTTTCAATTAAACACCCCAACCCTCAATATGAAGGTCAAACAAAACGTAAATTAGGAAACACTGAAGTTCGTCCTTTTGTAAATAAAGTAACATCTGATGTATTTGAAAAATACATTCTTGAAAATCCAGATGATGCTTTAGTAATTATCAAGAAGATTATGCTTGCTCAAGAAGCAAGAAGAAAATCTCAAGAAGCTAAAGATGCTACAAGAAGAAAATCTCCATTTGATACAGCTTCTCTTCCTGGTAAATTAGCAGACTGTTCAACTAAAGATCATACAATCTCTGAACTGTATATCGTCGAAGGTGATTCTGCGGGTGGATCTGCTAAATTAGGTAGAAACCGTGAATTCCAAGCAATCTTACCATTAAAAGGTAAAATTCTTAACGTTGAAAAAGCTAAAACTAACAAAATTTTTGAAAATGACGAAATCATGGCAATGATTACTGCAATTGGTGCAGGAGTTAACCCTGAATTTGATTTAACAAAGATTCGTTATGACAAGATTATTATCATGACCGATGCCGATGTTGATGGTTCTCACATTCGTATCTTGTTATTAACATTCTTCTTCAGATACATGTATCCATTAATTGAAAACGGACACATTTATGCTGCTCAACCACCTTTATTTAAGTTTATGGTAGGCAAATCTGTTAAGTATGCTTATACAGACCAAGAACTAGAAGATTTTAAAGCAGAAGCTAAAAATGCTAAATATACAGTTCAAAGATATAAAGGTTTGGGTGAAATGAATCCCGAACAATTATGAGAAACTACTATGGATCCCGAAAACCGTATTCTTCACAAAATTAGTATTGATGATGCGGTTAAGGCAGATCAAGAGTTCTCATTGTTAATGGGTGATGATGTTATTCCAAGAAAAGACTTCATCTCTAAAAACGCTAAATTCGTAAAGAACTTAGACATCTAATAGAAAGGGGATATTATTATGGCTCAAAATACTATTGATAAAATTCGTGAATCTTTAACAAAGACTGTTGTTAAAGATCGTCCAATTGTTAAAGAATTACAAACATCATTCTTAGACTATGCAATGTCTGTTATTGTTGCTCGTGCTATTCCTGATGCTCGTGACGGTTTTAAACCAGTTCACCGTAGAGTTTTATATGCTGCTTATGGATTAGGAATGACAAGTGATAAGCAATATAAGAAATCTGCGCGTCTAGTCGGTGAAGTTATTGGTAAATACCACCCACACGGAGATACTGCAGCTTACGAAACTGCTGTTCGTATGGCTCAAGACTTTTCAATGAGATACTTACTTATTGATGGACATGGTAACTTTGGTTCTATCGACGGTGATGGTGCTGCTGCAATGCGTTATACCGAGTGTAGATTATCTAAACTTGCTGATACTATCATGAATGATATCGACAAAAACACTGTTGATTTTACCGATAACTATGATGGTAGTGAAAAAGAACCAGTTGTATTACCTGCGTTGTTCCCTAGCTTATTAGCTAATGGTTCATCAGGTATTGCGGTTGGTATGGCTACAAACATTCCTCCACACAACTTAACTGAATTAGTTGCTGCTATTAAATTAATTGCTGTAAAACCAGATGCAACAATCGAAGAAATTAAACAAGTATTAAAAGGTCCAGATTTCCCAACTGCTGCTGAAATTATTGGTGCTAGTGGAATTGATGATTACTTTAATACAGGTCGTGGTTCTATTACAATCCGTGCTAAAGGAACATATACAACAGAATCTAATGGTAAATCAATTATTATTTTCACTGAAATCCCATACATGGTTAATAAGACCGCTTTAATTGAAAAGATTGTTGATCTTGTTAAAACTGCTCAAATTGATGGAATTTCTGATTTACGTGATGAATCTTCTCGTGAAGGTATTAGAATTGTTATTGAAACAAAGAAAGATATCGTTCCTGAAGTTTTAATGAACCAATTGTACAAAGCAACCCCTTTACAAACTAACTTTGCTGTTAACATGTTAGCTTTATACAAGAACGAACCTAAATTATTAAATATTAAACAAGCTCTTGAAATCTATTTGGAACACCAAATTGAAGTTTTAACTCGTAAAACTGAATTTGATCTAAAGAAAGCAAGTGAACGTGAACACATTTTAGAAGGTTTGCACATTGCTACTGGTAACATTGAAAGAGTTATTAAGATTATTAGAGAAGCTGCAGATAACAACCAAGCATTAAATCAATTAATGAACGAATTTAAATTATCTGAAACTCAAGCTAAAGCTATTCTTGAAATGAAACTTCGTTCATTAAGTGGTATTGAACGTAAGAAAATCGAACAAGAACTTGAAGAATTAAAAGCAAAGATCGTTGACTTAAAAGATATTCTTGCAAAACATGAAAGAAAAATTGAAATCATTGATGAAAACCTGGATGAACTAGTAAAGAAATTTGGTGACGAAAGAAGAACAACAATTTCTTATGACGTTTCATCTGAAATTGATGATGAAGATTTGATTCCAGTTGAAGACATTATTATTACAATGTCTACAAGAGGATACTTTAAACGTGTGCCAGTTGATACTTACCGTGTTCAAAGACGTGGTGGTGTTGGTGTAATTGGTTTACAAACTCATAATGATGATGATGTTCAAAAAATTGTTGCCGCATCAACTCACACTGACATCTTATTCTTTACAGACTTTGGTAAAGTATATAGATTAAGAGGTTACCAAATTCCTAGAGGCGTAAGAACTTCGAAAGGTATCCCCGCAATTAACTTAATTGGTATTGAAAAGAACGAAAAAGTATTAACAATACTTCCAATTGATAACTATGAACAAGGATGTTTATTCTTTGCTACTCAAAATGGTATCGTTAAGAAAACAAGTTTATCTGAATTTAGTCACATTCAATCTAATGGTAAGATTGCAATCACATTAAAAGAAGGCGATAAGCTATTTAATGTAATTCCAGTAATGGGTCAAGAAGAAATCTTCTTAGCTGGATCAAACGGTAACTTAGCAAGATTTAATTCTGAACAAGTTCGTGCTATGGGCAGAACCGCTTCTGGTGTTCATGGTATGAGGCTAGATGAAAAAGAACACATTGTTGGTTTATCTTCATCAATAAATGGTGATAAGATTTTATCTATTGGTTCTCGCGGTGTTGGCAAATTAACTCCAGTTGAAGAATACCGTTTAACTAAGAGAAACGCTAAAGGTGTTAAGACATTAAAAGTAAATGCAAAAACTGGTAAACTTGTTTATACTGGTGCAGTATTCGGCGATGAAGACATTTTAATGATTACTACATCTGGTAAGATTATTAGATTATCATTAACTCAAGTAAATACAATTGGTCGTTCAACTAGTGGTGTTAAATTAATGAATATTGAAGAAAATGAAAAGATTCAATCTGTAACTGTATTTAAATCTGGTGAACAAGCTAACGAACAAGAATTAGAAATTTCTAGTGAAAATCTAGAAGATAACAATACAGATCAAACTCCAAATTCTAAGGAAGAAATTTAATATGAATATTTTAGTCACTGGTGGTGCTGGTTATATTGGTTCAGTAACAGTAGAAAAATTAATCGACAAAAAACACAATGTCATCATATATGATGACATGTCCACTGGATTTAGTAAGTTAATACATCCAAAAGCTAAATTTGTAAAAGCTTCAATTTTAAACTACAAGAAACTTATAGAAACATTTAAAAAATATAAAGTTCAAGCTGTTGTACATTTGGCAGCAAAAATTATTGTTCCTGAATCCGTCTCTAAACCTTTTGAATATTTTGAAACAAATGTCGATGGAACAATTAATATTCTTAAAGCAATGAACGAATGCGATGTAAATAAAATTGTGTTCGCTTCAAGTGCAGCAATTTATGGAAATATTAAAAAAGTTCCTATTAGTGAAGACGAGACTAAAGATCCAGTTAATCCATATGGTCAAACAAAATTAATCGGTGAGATGTTGATCAAAAACAATGCTGTTATTAATAATAATTTTAAATATGTCAATTTAAGATTTTTTAATGTTGCTGGTGCCTCTGATTCCGGAAAGTATGGAATGTTGAAACCTAATCCATCCTTATTAATTCCACGCATTAGTGATTCCTTTATAAAAAAGACTATTTTTTTTATTTATGGCAATCACTATAGAACAATTGATAAAACAGCCTTAAGAGACTACGTTGATGTGAATGATATTGCTAGTGCAATTTTATTAAGCATTAAATATTTAGATAAAAATGGATGCGGAACATTTAATTTAGGAACTGGTAAGGGTTATACAGTAAAACAAGTGTATGATGTTGCTATTGAAACGTTAAAAATGAAACCTAATTTTGTCTATAAATCTAATAGACCTGGTGACCCAGATAAATTATTAACTACAAACAAATTAGCTAAATCTAAATTAAGATGAAACCCAATTCATTCCATAAAAAAAATGATCACCTCGGATTTTAAGTTTAGGAATCGAAATTTATAATTTTACATTACGTACTACTATCCAGGAATTCAACCGTTACCCGGAAAAGCACCTTTTATGCCGGTAGATGGAATGTCTTTACCTTGTAATCAATTTAACAATTGTGTCGCTGTACATGATTTACTATTAGTAACACAAACTTTCCCTTCATTTGAAATATTTGAAAATGCCATTACTCCGATATTAATATCACTTAAACTTTTAATTCCATCTCATGTGATATTAGATAAAACTGGATCATTTATAAAACAGTAATCTGATATTTTTTTTAAACTTTGTGGCAATTTAATCATTTTTAAAGAATTACACTCTCCAAGTGCTCTTTCACCAAGAAGTCCAAGATTATTTAAACTAGACAAGTCAACTTCTGTCAATGAGTAACATTCATCAAAACAAGCACTACCTATTGTTTCGATTGAAGATGGCAGCAAAAGAGAAAGTAAACTAGTACAAGCGTAAAAGGCAGCGCTAGGAAGAATTTTTAAATTAAAACAAGAAGATAAGTCAATAGTTCCTATTTTTTTACAATCAGAAAAACAAGCCAAACCAATTTGGATTATTGAATTTGGAAACGAAACATCACTTAATGAGGTGCAGTACTCAAAGGATGCTTCAGAAAGTATTGAAAGTTTTTGACATTTTGAAAGATTGATCGATAAAATGTTTGAGCAATGACTAAAAGCCTCATCTCCAATAGATACAAGTGAATTGGGAAATAATATTGTATTAATATAGTAGTTATTTGAAAACTCACTAGCAGGTATTGAATCAATAGACGTCATACTTAAATCAAGAATAGTAAGTTTATCATACTTGATATTTTGAAAACTAGCAGAAGGAGAGATTTTTGTTACACATGAAGGAAATTGTATTGTGTTGCAATTAGGATATTTATTTATATCAAAATCTTTTGAAAAACCATTAATTGCCCCGTTTTGAATATCATAACATTCATATGGTAAAATGTTTTTTTCGTATATTTTCAAAAAAAATTGCGGTGAATTTGCAACTAATTCTTTCCCAAATATTGTAGCAGAAACCATAATTTTTAATTCTATGTTTGTTTTCGATGTTGGATTAGTATCAAAAATCTGACCAGTTTTTGTATTAAATTTTATTCAATTTGGAATGTCTGTTCCATCAGCAGATATTAATTTAAATGTGAAATTGTCAGTAATTTTATACCCAGAATTTGTATAAATAGAATTTGAAAGATCATTTGTATCTTTAATTTTCGTGTCAACATTACCAATAATATTCGAGAATTCTGAACGAATTTCAATTTTAGAAAAATCGGCATCGTCAACAAACAAATTAATAATTGGCGATTGCCCAAATAAATTTTTACCATCAACAATTGCGTTAACGAATATTTTAAACGAAAAATCGCGTGTAATTTCATTACACGTTCCTGAAATAATTCCAGTATTTTTATCGATACTTAATCCATCAGGCAATTCATTGCTAACAGTAAATTCAAATAATCCAGATAATTTAACCCCTGTATCTGTATATACTAAGCCAGATAAATCTTGTGTTTGTTTGATCTTTTCTCCTGGTCTTGAATATATTGTCATTGGAAAAAGCGTTTTTATTACAATTTTTTTTGGAAATATTGTTTTTCGGCCACAACTTGTTGGAATAAACGGAATTGATGAGATTATTCCTAAACCGCAAATAACACTTGATACAATTTTGATTATTTTTTTATTTATTCTCATAATAATTATTATATTATGGAATAAAGGAATTTAGTATCAACAAAATTTAAAGCACTAAAATTTGATTAAAACCGGTAAACATAAATAAATATTAAGGTCATAATAGCAATATTAATTTTTGTGTTTGATTGATTTTCGTTTTAATTTATAACACCAAAACAAAAACCATTTGTAAATTTGACATATTACTATTAGTTTAAAACGCAATAAATTCAACAAAGTTTTTACAAATAAGTACAAGTCATTCATAGAAACCCTTGATGTTTGTCGCTGCATATTATTGATTAAATCTTTCACTTTTACGTCGATGGATAAATAATAAAAATTGATAACTTGTCTAAATATTTGAAGATGAGCGCTGTACTGAAATCGTTATATCAGTTATAAATTATCTTAAATTTGCAATATTCTTAATGAATTAGTTATAATTTACACTCGCATCTAAACATTATTTAGAAATTGATTTAATTTTTACACCGTTAGTTTGCAGCTAATCATAAATTTGTTGGAAAATCGCCTTTTACACCAGTAGAAGGGGTATCTTTACCTTGTAATCAATCTAAAAGATCTTGTGAACTATATTCCCCTTTTGAGGAGATAATACCGCTTTCAGAAATACCATGAAAAGCTAAACCAAAAATAGAAAACGTTGGTACATTATTCATCCCTCAAAAAATAATTTCATCAAGTGATTTACACCCATAAAAGCATTGTTCACCAATAAATTTTATTTTTTTTGTTTGTAAAGAAAAAATATGTAAATTTTCACAATTATAAAACGAGTTGCTACAAATTTCTTCTAAATTTACAGACTTGGAAAGATCAATTTGTGTTAAATTTGAGCATTCACTAAATGCATTTTCTTTTATATATTTTAAATTTGTAGAATTAATTAAACTAAACGAAATAATTGAACTACAATTGGCAAAAGCAAATTGGCCAATAATTTCAATATATTCAGTTTGTAAAAAAACATTTGTTAAAAAAACACATTTGTAAAAAGCACATTTTGATATATTTGTTAGCCTAATTTTTTGAAGAGAAAAATCAATTGAAGTTATACCATAACAGTATGCAAAGGCAAATTCAGGAACTAAATCGAAATCACCAAACTCGTTGATTTGTATATCACCACACGCCAGACAACCAACAATAATATTATCTTTACTTATCTTTGAACAATTGTTATTTTTTTTCACCAAACATTTTGCGGTTCCGCAATTTGTTGCGATGCCAAAAAAATTGTTTGTAGAATTTATAGAAAAATCCAAGATTTTACAGCAAGAAAAAGCTCATTCACCAATATACGACAAATTATCACAATTATCGAGTTTTATATAATGAATCGATAAATTTTCTGCAAAAGCTTTCTCTCCAATTCTTTGAATTGAAGAATGACTTTGAAATTCGATTTTTTTAATGTATTGTGGAATAGAGGAAGCAAATGCTTGATTATTTATTTCTTTAACATTTGCAGGTATAAATAATGTATCACATATTTCTTTGTATTCATCAAATGAAACATCTGGCTTAAATCCTAATAATTTTTTATTATCAATGTTTAGTGTTTCTATCGGTAAATAGTTTGATTTTCAAGGATCATTAATATGCAAATAAAAAGTTTTTTCACCGTATTTTGATTCGTCATAAATGCTTGTAGCTCTAACTACAAATTGATAAACACCTGGTAAGTTTATTTCATATCAAGAGATTTTATTGTCATTATCTAGAAAAATTGTTCCATTATTTGTTGTTTGTTCAACGATAGATCACACAACTTCTTGTTTTGAATCTTCTGGCTCTATATTAGAAAACAAAACTCCATCTTCATCTCGATCTTTTTTATACGTCTCTGAATAAATATTAATATCTTTAGAATAGTTTACAATCACCTTTTTTGGTAATTGTTTTTCTATTCTTATTTCAAAATCTAATACATCATAAATTTTTTGATCAAAAATACTACAAGCGTAAATGGAAAAAGAAAATGTTTTTTCTTGCTTTATTGGCGATCAACAAACAATTTTATTTTTTATTGAAATTGCTTTGTTTGGTGTGGTGTCATTAATGATATTTAATTTTATGTTTTTTTCTGCTGCAATTGGGTAGACAGAAACAGATAATCCTATGTCTCTTCAACCATCCATATTATATGTTCCGTGCAAGCTTTTTTCTTCAGAATTTATTTTAATTGAAACCGGTTCAACTATATTTGATGCACTACATGAAAAAATAAAGAAAAACGAAAGAAAATAAAAAAATACTAAAATTATGTGAAAAAATAGATTGCCAATTTTTTTTATAAACATAAATTAAATAGAAAAAATTTTTCATCCTGTATCTTCTTCTGGATTATTTGGTAATCCTTTAGAAACAAAAAAATTTAAAATATCATTTAAATCAATTTCTGGTGGAGTTTTTAATATTTTAATTTCCCCTTTATCAGCTACACCAGCAAATACATTATAAGAATATTTGTCCCACACAGGAATTGAATCAAATTCTTCAAATTGCATATATTTAAGTGATTTGCAATTCTTAAATGCAGAATTCCCAATATCCTTAATTGATTTTGGAAAAAAAGCTTCAATAATATTGGTGCAATTATAAAAACAGTTCTGTTCTATTGTCTCTAATTTATTTGGGAATATCATTTTATGTAAATTAGAGCATCCATAAAATGCACTTGTTTTAATTGTATCTAATGATTGATTGAAATCAACATTATAAAGATTTTTACAATTAGCAAATGATAGCTCATTAATTTTAGTTAATTTGTCACAATTAGTTAAATCTAAAAATTTTATGTAAGAAGAATTCTCAAAAGACCTATTAGAAATCAAATTACATTCTGATGATTTTTCAAAAAAAACTATCAAAATATTCTCAGGAATTAAATGATATTTTTTATCTTTTTCTTCAGTTCAACCATTTGAATTAAAAGCATCTTCTGCAACGGATTTAACTTCACTTGGTATACTTAATGTGTTACACTCAAGTATTTCTTTATCTGATGGATCAAAATTTTCATTAAACCCAATTAATTGTTTTTTGTCATTTATACATAAAAATTCGCTTGGTATTGGTTTAATTGATGGATATGAAATTGAAACAGTATATAAATCCGCTGATTTAGTATGAATATCATAAGAAAGCGAATCAATATTTATATAAAATGAATAAGTACCATACTTAGATTCTCCTTCTTCCCAAAAAATATATGGATTATCAATATTATCTGTATTTATTCTAAGTCATGTTGGTATTTCGGTTGACTTGTCTACTGAAGAAAAAGAAATTTTAGAATCAGCTGGTAATTCTTCTTGACTAAAAAGCTTTAAAGAAAAAGGTTCACATTTTTTTTCTTCTCCTTCGTTAGCAAAAAATTTTTTTTCACCGTCTATAATAAAACTATCTTTTTTAGTAATTGTGAGAGAAAACACGCTAGTAATAAGTGGGTCAATAGAATACTGCTCTGAAGAAATTTTTAGATTAAAATTTATTTTTTTATCATCAGTAAAGGTACATTCTTCTTTTTTTCAAAAAAACTTTGGTGAAGTCTTGTCGGAAATATCAATTTTTATGAAAGATGGGTCCATACCTTCTGCATCAAAATTAACAACATCAATTTTGCAATCGTTAGGTAAATCGAATCCCGATGATAACGAAATATTAATTAAAATTACTGGATTAGTCAATGAATAATACGAAGATATTTCAGTACCAGATGGGTATGTAACTATAAAAGAATCTTCTATAATATGTAATACAAAGGTTTGACTAGTTATTGCTTCAAAAGAATTTTTTAAAAAAACCTTAAAATTATAATCACCTTTTATACAATTTGTATCCCATGACAAATAAGCTGAGTGGTTAAATTCATCACTTTTAAAAATATGTAGTCACGTAGGGATCTTTTGATCAACAGATTTTAATTGTCATTCATCATTCTTACCATCATATTCATATTGTGGAGTATATAGAAAAAAACCTTTGGATGAACCAGAAACATTTTGAACACCTTTTATGTCGTCAGATAATGAATATTCAATTAATGAATGCGTATCTTTTTGCGAGGAACAAGAACAAAAGAAAAAGAATGGTAACAAAAGAAATATTAATAAATTTGATGTCAAATATTTTTTTTTCATACTGTTAATCATCCTTCAATTCCTCTGAAATAAGCGACAGATCATTTTGAACATTTGTGTTTATTTTTTCTTCATAATAACTTATAACTCCTTCAGCTATCATTAAAGCAATTTGAAATATAGCAGTGTATCTAAGGACTTTTTGAATTTTTGTTGCAAGTTTTTCAACAGTAACTAGTTCTTCTGGAAGCATATTAGAAAGACGTTCAATAGCGTTTGTTTTTAATCTTTGTAATGGTTTGAAAAATTTTCACGATCTTCATCCTTTTGGATTTATCCATTTTTCCGCAACACCTTTTATTTCAGATAAATTTTTAGCAATGTCTGTAAACGGAGAAACATCCTTAATCGTTTCAGCAAAATTATCAAAAATATAGAAACCTACAAGAAAAGGAAAAAGTATAGTTAATGCGTGCTCAGACCCGCTTTGATTATTAAGCGCATTTTCAAATTCATCAATAACATCTTTAAGGTCTTCTTTATCAACACAAAAAATTTTGTTAGCATCATCATCCTTTTTTATAAAATCAAAAAGAGGTAACATAACTTTTTGTCTAACAGTTTCATCATAATATCGTTTTATTTCAGTTGCACTATCAATTTTGTCGTTAAAATTGCTGTGTGGATCAATAACTGCAACATCTTTGATTGAAATATAAGAAAAATCATTGTATATTTCTGATTTCATTTGGTCAAAAAAACTAACCATTTTTCGCAATGATTTTATAGCTGAATTAAGCTTAACAATTTTTTTTGCTTGTACAGCACAATAAGCAAATGAAGAAACAAGCAAAGCAGAAACAATAATTGTTTTTAATACCATTCCCGCCGTTCAAAAAGGAAATAAGAAACAAGAGATTGTATCAATTAATAGACAAGCAGATGATGAAATATATACAATTTCTAATTCATTTTCAAAATTCAATTCTTTTTCTTCTTGTTCAATCAAATCTGTAACTGCAAAATTTGATGAATTAATAATTGATGAAAAAACATAAAGTGTTTTAAGGGAAGAAAGTATTGTATTTGCGTCTTCAAATAAATTTTTGGTTTGTTCGCTTACTTTGTATGGAATATTAATTGAAGCAATTCGTATTACTTTTTCATTACCATCATTATCTTCATCTTTATATGTTCAATCAATATTTTGAAGCTCGATAAAATTTTTACCATCAGATTGTAAGTTATTTTGAATCTGATTAGCATCGTAAAAATCAACAATGGCTCAATGGGCAGCAAAATAAAAATCATTGGTATTTACATCATCAACAACAAGAACAATTTTTTGATGAGCATGCCAAAATTTTCCGAGATCAACAACTGGTAAAGAAACACCTTTAATTTCATCTGGGTTAAGAATAATGGGATATTCCTTCAAATTATATGTACCATCGTCCGGACCACTATATTTGCCTAAAATACTCTCAAAAGAAGGTCTAGAATCAACAGAATCATTAAATCAGACTATAGCACCAGATGGTAATGTAGAAAAGTCTTCTTTTTTTATTCAAACTTGATCGATTCACATTCTATCTTTTTTTGAAAAAAGATTTTGTGAAATGTTTTTTATAAGCCTTGATGAATTTATTGGTATATCAAGATTTATTGGTGAATAAGTTTTATCAGTGTCGTTTGTTTTTTTAAATTTATTAGGTAACTTGTAATCAGATGTATCTCACAAAACGTTATTAGAATTAGAACCATCTATAGAATTTGTTTGACTAACACCAAAAATTAAAGACATACTACATTTATGAGAATCAGATATCTCATCTATATCATTTATATAAAGATGTAAAGTGTAGCCAGGGTATATTTCACCAGGAGCATATGTCGCATTGCAAGAGGAAAAACCGTCAAACTGTTTATCAATAAATAGACAATCTAATGCACTTTCGCTATAAAAAGAGTTAAATAATGGTGATATATTTAACAATTTATATTTTTTCAAGTCCGCCCCTATACTAAGATTATATCTATAGTTCAAAAATTCTGGAAAAAAAGAAACCGGTATTTCATCCCCAATTGATATATTAGCACATTTTGATTCATTATTAGAATAATCACTCAAATTTAATAAAAATTGTTCGGCATTCTTAGAAATATTAATACTTTTTTTTAATGAAAGTTCTGTATATTTTAAAACTGAATATAAAGGATCAGAAAGATTTGCAGAAAAAAGTAAATTATTATTAAATTTATCAAGCAATTCACCTATATCTTTTTTTAATAAATTATATAAACTAATAGTAAAATCTATTTCGCTAGGAAGAGTTTTTTGTGAAACATCTAATAATTTTCAAAAATCATATAAATATTTATTGATGATTAGCGATGAATCGTCATCGTTAGAAAAATTACTATTTCTTGTTAAACTATCCAAAGTTTCAAAAACAACAGTTTCATAATAATTATAAAAATCAATTACATCAATATTCAATTTTTGTGCCTCGTTTTTTACAAAATCATATTTATAGTTTAAAATCTCTTCTTGCGACAAAGGATAATTAAAATTATCTTGAGGGTTGTAAGAAAGTACATTCCCCAAATACGTACCAACTGTTTGTTTGATCATAGGTAGTGGAGCAGAAACCGCAAATAGTTCAGCTTGTAATTTATCTGATGTTACAGAAATATAAGAATCCAGACGCTCTTGAGTAATATTTTTCTTTAATGATATACTTGAAGGTGTTGGAAAAGAGGAAAGTTCTTTATTATTTTTATAATATTTGTTTGTAACTTGATAAAAAGATGTCTCTTTTAAAAATGATATTGCTTTGCTTTGTTCAAAAGTTGGAACAACAAAAAAAGGAGTGAATAATCCAACAAAAATAGAAATTAAAAATAGTGTATTTAAAATTATCTTCTTCATATTATCTCTCTTAACTAGACTATTATAATATAATTTATCATAAACTTTACATTTTTTATTGATTTGTAAACTAACGGAGAATATAGCACTATTAGCTCAATAAGGAGTGTATTAGATTTATCTAATATCTAATTTGTCTCGCTTAATATGGAGGATTTTTGGTATTTGTATTTATTTTAAAATAAATATGGTAAATATGCAACAAGCTTTTTAATATTTACCATTAACTAAATTAACCGCTTCAACATAGTTAGCATTGTATATGCCGTCAATTATGAGATCGATAATTGGAGCCAAAATTGCAATGGCAGACATAAATATTGATGAAACTTTTAATGCTTTTTGCATAAAAGAAAGAATTTTTGAGTTGGAATTATACAATAATTTTTGTTTTTCCTGTTGAAAAGATAAGGATGTATCATCATCTGAACATTCTGAAAAATCATCATTTATATTTACACTAAGTCAGTTTCCAATGTTCTCAAAAGTTTTTTCAGAACAAACACCCGCTTGAGACTGTGTCTCGCTTTTTGCATTTTCGAGAAAACAACGATAAAGATTAAAGAAATCTTTTCGTTCTTCTTTATTGCTAATTTCAAAAAATCATTTAATTGGATTTATAATTTTATTTTCAATTCTTAAAAGAGATTCTAATGTTACAAGTTTACTAGTATAATTGCCTATATAATAGTCTGATAAACTAATTTGGTGTCTAATTTTGTTTAGCTCCACTAAACATTCAGCTCGTTTAATAGCAAGATCAGATAATTGTCCTTTTTCGGTTTCAATTAACTTTGTAAAATCATCAATTGAACTTTTAGTTTGATTAAAAAAATCTAACTGCTCTTTTGAGTAGTATTTTTTTAAATCAATTTTTTGAAAATCAAAATCTTCATAAAAAGAATCACAATAAGAATCATAAAATCGTTGTTTTTCTCCTAAAAACGTAAATTTTAGGTCTCTTGTCTCAGAATAAAATTCTTCTAAGTCGTTTATATTAATACAAAAAAAACCGTCTGAGTCTCCATGAATGATATTCGCATAAAAGTCTAATTTTGAAAAAATGGTTGAATAACTAGATGTAAAATCAAGTTGAGTAGAAATATTTTTTATTTCTACTCAAAGCTGTGAAAATTTTATATTATCTCCATTTTTCCATTCAATAAACTCTGGTGAATGAATGATAAAGTGCTCCCCGTTTAATAGATCTACAAACAAAGTAATTAGATTGGAAAGTTTTTTTAAATCTAAATATGTTTTATCACTAGAAATTGTTTCATCAATAAATTTTTTCTTTGCTTCTTTATCAAATAACGGTTCATAATACTGAAGGTCAAATTGACGTTTATATAATTCAGTAGAATTATTAACTAGTTTTTCAGAGATTTTTTCTGAATTCATATCAAATTGTCCAACTAAGAATTTATATTCTTTTCATTTTTTTGAACATTGATCGGAATAATCAAAAAATTTATTAATACTAGACTGAATATCAAGTTTATTAAATAAAGACGCTTCAAAATCTTGATTAGTTGAACTGAGTACAACATGTAATAGCTTAGAATATTGTGTATCATTCAAGTCGTTGACAAATAAATCTGTAAAAAGGCGTTGGTTCTCAAACGATTCAAAAAGATCAATGTATTGTTTTTCCTCTTTTTTTGAAAAACTTTTTCGCAAATTATTAAACATTTGAGGAAAAACTTTAAAGAAATTAAATTTACAATTTGATGCAGAAATTACAAAAGATGAAATAGTAGACAAATATATTGAGAACAATCCGAACACATTGGTAGATTTGGTGTCATCAAAATTTCTCTTTAAAAAAAACGTTTCGTTGTATTGCTTTTTTAATGCTTCTCTTTCATCATTTGAAAAATCTTTAGAAAAATCTAACATAAAATAAAAAGTATTCTTTATTTTTCCGAGCAATCTAATGAAATATTTAATCATAAAATGAGCATTTTTCTCTTTTAAATCTAAATTGTAGTTTTTATCACAAACTTTGTTATATTGACTAAAAAAATATCTTTGGAAATACTTGCAATGGACGGCCTCTTTTAACAATAAATTTTTTCTGTTATTAAAAATAGTAAAATTTGTATCTGTATCAGATTTAAATTTTTTAGAAGATTTCTTTTGTTGATTAACATAATACAATGCGCATGTAACAAATGTAATAAAAGCTGAACTGAAAATAAAAATTAATATTTTATAAATTTTAGCATCAATTTTTTTCGAAAATAATGCCCCGAGGATAGATATAATACTAAAAAACGTAATTGTAATCAATGAACTTTTTAGAATCAGAAGAGCATTGGAATAATTGTCCATAATTTTGCAATTATTATTAACAAGATTAGTGTAATAATTTGTCCCATATAATGTGTTGAGTGTGTAAATTGAATCATAGATTTTTTTTGAACTAACATAGAGAATTTTAGCTTGGTCTATCTCTTTTGACATCACTGGATTTATATCATACTGAATTCAAGCAGCCGTACTT
>CANEON010000003.1 GCA_947429165.1 uncultured Mycoplasmataceae bacterium
ACAATTGGATATACATTTAATATGTGTTTGGGCCAACCGATCCTATTTGCATTATTTGAACAAATTCAAAAGGGATTAGCTGGTAATAAAAACTTAAATGACTCTTACGGATTAATCTGTATTTATACACTAATGGAAGGTGGCTTCTGATTCTTAGGTGTTCACCCAGAACCAGTTCATGCAATTATGCGTGCTACTTTCTGATTTGATAATATTGCTGCTAATGCTTCTGAAAACGCTGGACACATTTTCATTGAACCATTAATGTATGGTTATGGTGCATTGGGGGGATCTGGTGCTACATTAATGCTTCCAGCATTATGTTTGTTATGCTGCCGTTCATCTCAAATGAAGGTTACTGGTAAAACTGCTGTATTACCAATCTTATTCCAAGTTAACGAACCTGCATTATTTGGTGTTCCAACAATCTTAAACCCAATCTTTGCTTTACCAATGATTTTTACAGGTATGATCAATGACGTATTATTTAAAGCATTTGCTGATGGATTTGCAAATTCATTCCATGCAGGTTCTTTATATCTACCATGATCAACACCTTACTTCTTACAAGCTGCATTACCAACTCCAACCAGTTGAGTTCCTTGGGTATTCAATATTATTGCACTAGCTGTATGTACATTAACTTATTTACCTGCAGTATTAATTCAAGATAAACAATACTTAAAAGATGAAAAAGCTAAATTAGGTGTTAACTCAGCTAGATTCAACCCTGTATCAGGATTTGATATTCTTAAACGTGCAATATTTGTATATGACCCAGCTGCTAAAAAAGCATTAAAGTTATTCAAGAAAGAACAAAAGAAACAATTAAACAAAAAACTTGAAAACACTCAAAGTGAAAATGTTAAAAAACAATTAACAAACAAATACAACGAATTAGTTTTAAAAGAAACTAAAGCTAACTTCTACTTAGAATTAAAGAACTTAACTAAGTTCTATGAAACTTTAGCTAAAACTAAAAAGGATAAACTTTTAGCTAAAAAGCAAGCTAATAGTGAAAAAGTTGATCAATTAATTGCTGATAAACAACAAAAAACTAAAAATAAACGTAATAAAGTTTTTGCAAAAATCGAAAAATGAAAAGAAAACTTAAAAATTTATAATGCTATTATTCTTTCTACAAAGATAAAAGGAAAAGAAAAACACATTCCTACTAAGAAGTTAAACCAATCTTTCAGTATTAAACATGCTAACAACAAGATTGTAATGGCTAAAAAGAAGATTGCTAAATATGAACCTATGCTTCAAAAATACAGCAACAATAACGTTACAATTAAAAAACATATTAAGAACATTGAAGTTAAATTCCAAAAAGAATCTTTAAGCATTGAAAAAGATCTAATTAAATCTAATAACAAGGTTTATAAGAGATTTGAATCTAAGATGAAAAAATTCTTAGCTAAATGTAAAAAGAACGGAAATGGAATGGGTTCATTCCGTGTAGTTCCTAACTTATCTAAATATAAAAATTTAGATGCTCTAATGGAAAAACACAACAACAAAGTTCAAAATGCTCACAAACATTGAAAAGAAATTATTGAAGCTGATAAGAAACAATTGTTATTAGGTGTAAACCCATGAGTTGAAAAAGAAGAAACTCCAGAACAAGCTGTTGCAAAAGTAACTCCTGAACAATCTAAAGAAGTTAACACTACTAAGAAAGAACAAAAAGAAGTTGCTAAAGTAAGTAAAGGATTAGATCCAAATAAAAAATATCAAGTATTAGTATTATGTTTGGGTGCTGGAAGCTCTGCAGTATTAGCAAATACTATCAATAAAGGATTAAAACAATCTAAAGTAACTAACATCAAAGCTGCTGCTCTTGCATGAGGTCAACACGAATCTGCTCTAGCTTCATCTGATTTAGTTGTTCTATCTCCTCAATTAGGTTCACATGCAAACAACTTATCTAAACAAGCTGAATCTATTGGATTCAAACTATTAGCTTGCAGAGGAAGAGACTACATTGAACTTTCTAAAAACCCAGCTGGTGCTGCTGAAATAGTTATTAAAAAACTTTCAGGAGAATAATCATGAATAATTACAAACAACACAATTTAGTTAATATGAATGAAATGTTGCGTAAGGCTCAAGAAGGCCATTATGCAGTACTTCATATTAACGCAATCAATTTTGATTGAATGAAAACTACAATTCTTGCTGCGCAAGAAACAAATTCGCCAATCATTATTGCTCTAACCGGCAAATCAATGGCTGGTATGTGTAATCCAGAAACAGTTGCTCACATGGTTTATGATTTAATGGATCATTACGAAGTAACTGTTCCGGTTGCTCTTCATTTAGACCACGGTTCATATGAAGATGCACTTGCATGTATTAAAGCAGGATTTAGTTCAGTAATGTATGACGGTTCACATGTTCCTTTTGAAGAAAACATTAAGAAAACAAATGAAGTTTTAGCTCTAGCTAAACAATACGATGTTTCTGTTGAAGGTGAAGTTGGTGCAATTGGTGGTAAAGAAGATGGTGTTACTGGTAATGGTGAACAAGCTAACCCAGAAGAATGCTCTAAATTAGCCGCAACTGGTATTAGCTGTTTAGCTGCAGGTATTGGAAACATTCATGGTTTATATCCAGCAAACTGAAAAGGTTTAAATTTTGATTTACTAGAACAAATTAAAAATAAAACAAACCACATTCCATTAGTTTTACACGGCGGAACTGGAATTCCAGCTGAACAAGTTCAAAAAGCAATTAACTTAGGTGTATGTAAAGTTAATGTCGGTACTGAAACTTTAGTTGCTTTCACAAACCAGGTTAGTGCTTACTTTGAAGCAGGCAAACATAAAGAAGGCAAAGGATTTGATCCTAGAAAATACTTACCAATCGCTTATGATGGTGTAAAAGCCAAGATCATAGAAAAATTAAAAATCACTGGTTCATTAGGCAAAGCCTAAGCAAAATCCCCAAGCGGGATTTTTTTATTTCTATTAAAAAAAGATATATAAGAATAGTATTAGGAGTAAACAACTATGAATAAAAAATTAATTAAAACTATTGCAAGCATTACATGTGGATTAGGGATAGCTACCTCTGTTCCGTTTATTGTATCAAGCTGTAACAAGAATGAAGATTCTATTGAACTTTCTATCACTTATAATGGTCAAGATAAAGCTTATGGTAAATTAACAAAGCAACATTCAGGAGAAAAAGTTTGAGATTATTCAAAAGCGACTTTATCATCTGCTGGAGCTACATTAGGATCTTTAGAATGAATTTTTGATGTTAAATGCATAAATTATCCTACAGAAAGATGAACGGATTGAATCGAAATAAAATTTGACACTGCCTCTAGCAAAATAGCTATTCACCAAATTAAACCAGTACCATCATCAGATGAAGCAAGAAACTTTGAATTTAGTATTCAAGCAAAAAAAGGATCAAACTATTCAAACGTTATAGATGGATTTACTTGCACAGTTTATTGCTAAAACAATCAACTTAAAAGTTTATATTATTAACAATTCCACCACCAAGACATTTACTACCAGAATATAAAACAGCAAATTGTCCTGGTGTCACAGATAATGTTGGCTTGTAAGTCAACATTATCTTTTTATTTTTAATTTCATATTTACCAGGAATTAATTCTTGACGGTGTCTAAATCTAATTTGAACTTTTCCTAACTTTTTAGGACTAGGATTAATTCAATTAAATTGTTCAACTTCGCATTTTGTAGAAGTTAAATATTTGTCTTTATTAACACTATCAACCACATAGACAATATTTTTTTTGAAATCTTTTGAACAAACAAAATATTTATTTTGTTTTCCACCTAATCCCAAATTCTTATTTTGTCCAATTGTATAAAAAGTCATTCCATCATGTTGACCAACTACTTTTTTTGTAACTATATCAACCACTTTCCCTTTTTTTATAGGAATATAGTTATTTAAAAAATCTTTAAATTTTCTTTCTCCAATAAAGCAGATTCCGGTTGAATCTTTTTTATTTCAATTATCTAAACCTTGTTCGTGTGCGATTTTTCTTACTTCTTCTTTTGGTAAGTTTCCTATAGGAAACAATGTTTTAGATAATTGATCTTGATTTAATCAACACAAAAAATATGTTTGATCTTTATTCTCATCTTTTGCCTTAGTTAAATAATACTGATCTTTAGTTTTCTTAACATTAGCATAATGACCCATTGCTATCTTATCACATTTAAATTTCTTAGTAGCATATTTAATGAACTCATTAAATTTAATATATTTATTACATAAAACATCAGGGTTAGGTGTTCTACCTTTTTTGTATTCAGCTATTAAATATTTAAATACTTTATCTCAGTACTCTTTAATAAAGTCAACACGGTAGATTTTAATACCCAATTTATCCGCAACCTTCTTTGCATCATTAAAGTCTTTTTGAACGTTACATGTTTCTTTAGTTTCACTAACATTACCTAAAAAGTCGTTATTGAGATATGAATCTCAGTTTTGCATAAACAGACCAATAACTTCATATCCTTGTTTTTTTAATAGGTATGCACAAACAGAGGAATCTACTCCTCCTGACATTCCTAAAACTACTTTTTGTTTGTTTTTCATTAGTTGTGTGCTTGTTTATATTATAAACTTATCTAAATATATAATTAACATATAGAAATATTGGAGTTAAACATGTCGACACCACACAATCAAGCAAAAAAAGAAGATATTGCAAAAGTAGTTTTAATGCCTGGAGATCCATTAAGAGCAAAGTTCGTTGCAGAAAACTATTTACAAAATGCTAAATTAGTTAACTCTGTAAGAAATATGTATGCTTATACAGGAGAATATAAAGGCAAAAGAGTAACAGTGATGGCTCATGGTATGGGTATACCATCAGTTGGTATTTACTCATATGAATTATTTAAATTCTATGATGTAGACTACATCATAAGATTTGGAACCGCTGGCGGATACAAAGAAAATATTAAGGTTGGTGATGTAATTATTGCTAAATCTTCATTTAGTGAATCTAGATATGCAATTGATTTAGGAATTAAAGATGCTCCTAAAATTTTATATCCTTCAAAACTTTTATTAGATAAAGCAATTGAATCAGCTACTTCATTAAATATGAAGTATCACTTAAGCCAAGTAGCAAGTGAAGATGTATTTTATAACTGCTATACATTAGAACAAAATATTGCAAGAACCCAAAACTCAGACGCTGTTGAAATGGAAGCATATGCATTATATGCAAATGCTCAATTATTAAATAAACATGCTTTAACAATTTTAACTTGTTCAGACTCAATGATTACAGGTGAAGAAATGAGTCCAGAACAAAGACAAACATCAACTAAAAATATGATTGAATTAGCGTTAGACATTGCAACAAGATTGGAGTAGATTATGAATTACAACAGATATATTGACCACACATTATTAAAACAAGATGCTTCTATTGAACAAATAGAAAAACTTTGTAAAGAAGCAATCGAACACGATTTCTTTTCAGTATGTATCAATCCTTGATACATACCTGCTTGTAAAAAATTCTTAACAGGTTCAAATGTTAAAGTTTGTACTGTTATTGGTTTCCCTTTAGGATCAATGACTACTGAAGCAAAAGTTTTTGAAACTAAAGATGCAATAGCAAAAGGCGCTGATGAAATAGATATGGTTTTAAATATTAGCCAATTAAAAGCTAAAAACCTTGACTATGTTGTTGATGAAATCAACAAAATTAAAGCTGAATGTCCAAATAACGTTTTAAAAGTTATTATTGAAACTTGTTTATTATCTGAAGAAGATAAAATCAATGCATGTAAATGTGTAAGTCAATCTAATGCTGATTTTATTAAAACCTCAACAGGTTTTAGTACTAGTGGAGCAACGGTTGCTGATGTTAAATTATTAAGACAACACACAAGTTCTAATAAAAAAGTAAAAGCTGCTGGCGGTGTTAGAACTCATCAAGATTTAGTAGATATGGTAAATGCTGGTGCAGAACGTATTGGAACATCTAGAGGAGTAGATTTAATTAAATAATGAATTTCTTAGATATCATTGAAGCTAAAAGAACTAAAAAAGAATTGAATCAAGAACAAATTCAATTCTTTATTGATTCTTATGTAAATAATAAAATTCCTGATTATCAATCAGCTGCATTTTTAATGGCAATAAATCTAAACGATTTAAATTTAGAAGAAACATACTATTTGACAAAGAGTATGTTATATTCTGGTAACACAGTTGATTTATCAACTGTTAAAGGAATTAAGATTGATAAACATTCAACTGGTGGAGTTGGAGATAAAGTCTCAGTTATTATTGGACCAATTTGTGCTGCATTTGGTTTAAAGGTTGCTAAGATGTCTGGTAAAGGATTAGGACACACCGGAGGGACAATTGATAAATTAAACTCAATTGGAGTAAATACAGACCTATCGTTAAACCAATGTAGACAATTATTAAATAAAAATGGAATTTTTATTACTGCTCAAACTGAGGACATTGTTCCAGCAGACAAAAAAATCTATGATTTAAGAAATGCAACAAGCACAGTTGATTCAATTCCTTTAATTGCTTCTTCGATTGCTTCTAAGAAAATCGCTATGGGAACCGACTATGTATTTATTGATGTAAAAGTTGGTGATGGCGGTTACTGTGAAACAATTGAAAAAGCAACTAAACTTTCAAAGATCTTGGTTTACCTATTAAAGAAATTTAATAGAAAATGTATTGTTCATATTACAAATATGAACCAACCGCTTGGTAGAGCAATTGGTAACATGATTGAAATGAAAACATCAATCGAATTTCTACAAGGTAACTATGAATCAGATGATATTAAAGAATTAATATATGAATTTGTTTCTGATATCTTAGTATCTACTAAGATATGTAAGAACAAACAAGTTGCTCTTAAAGAAGTTGATAATGTTATCAAATCTGGTAAAGCATTAGATAAATTTTACGAATGAATTAAATCTCAAGGCGCTGATGTTAAAAAGATTAGTAAGAACAACTTCTTTAAGCCTAAATATAAATTTGAAGTCAAAGCAACAAAGAGTGGATTTATTAAATACAAATCAACTCGTGAAGTAGGAATGGTATCATTCCTACTTGGTGCTGGAAGAGTTGTAAAATCTGCTCCAATTGATTTCCAAGCAGGAATTTACCTTAACAAGATAATTAATGAAAAAGTTAAGGTTGGAGAGACAATCGCTACACTTTATTCATCAAACAAAATCTCAAAAGAACTAATTAAGAGATTTTCTAACAACGTTGAGTACTCTTCAAAGAAGTTTAAACAAACCCCAAATATTGTTAAAATTATTAAGTAATAGTAAATATGAAAGATCAAATATATTCACAACTTAAAAAAGAGTTAAAAAACTCTTATAGTCCATATTCAAAATTTAGAACAGCTGCATTAGTAGTTACCGATAAAGGTAACTATCTAGGATGCAACATTGAAAACGCTTCTTATTCATTAACTAATTGTGCAGAAAGAAGCGCTATTTTCAATGCTATTAGTAATGGGGCAAAACAATTTAAGAAATTATATTTAATTTCTTCATCTAATAAATTAGATGTGATTCCATGTGGAAGTTGTTTACAAGTAATGGCAGAATTTTTTAAACCAACAACTCCAATAGTTGTTTATTCAAATTCTGGCAAAATTGTTAACTACCAATTAAAAGATTTATTACCTAAATCTTTTACTAAGAAGGAGCTAAATAATGCCAAAAAATAATTTAGTTGATCTTTGATTAAAATCAAAAAAAGTTTCAAAACAAGACAAACAAGCAATTAAAAAAATGTCAAAAGAACAAATCAAAGTTAACTTTGATAATTCTTTAATGGCTTTTGGTACTGCAGGAATCCGTGCTAAGATGGGTCCTGGTACAAAACAACTAAATGAATTTACATATCCTCAAATCACTATTGCTTATGCAAAATACATTGTAAAGCATTTTAAAAATCCATCTATTGTCATCGGACATGACAATAGATTAAACTCTATTGAATACTCTAATTTATGTGCAAGAGTTTTATCTTCTTTTGGAATTAAAGTTTATTTGTTTAATAAAAACAAATTAATGCCTACACCAATCATTTCCTATGTAATAAGAGAACTTAAGTCTTCTGGAGGAATTATTGTTACTGCAAGTCATAATCCAAAAGAATATAACGGATTCAAAGCATACAACCCAGATGGTGGACAAATCTTACCTGATGTAGCAAACGAAATTGCTTCATACATGCCTAAACCAAAAGATGTTTTAAATATTACATTTAAACCAAATGCTAAAAACATCTTAACTATTGATGATAAATATATTGAGAAATATTTATCAGAAGCTAAGCAAGCCTTAGTTGATCAAAAAATAATTTCAGAAAAAAAGAAGTTCCCAATTATTTTTACAGGACACCACGGAACATCTTGTGAATTATTGCCTAAATTTTTAAATTCTTTAGGTTTCAACATTATTCCTGTTAAGGAACAATGTTATGAAGATCCTAACTTTACTAATTCACCATCTTCTAACCCGGAAGCTGCTGATTCATTTAATTTAGCAATTCAATATGCTAAAAGAAATAAATCAAAAATCATTATTGGTATTGATCCTGATGCTGATAGAATGGCCATCATGATCAATAAAAATAACAAATGAAGATTGATGACTGGTAATGAAATGGGAATCATTTATACATGATATGTATTAAATAATAAGAAGTTTAAAAAGACTCCGTACGTTGCTTCTTCGTGAGTATCAAATAATTTAATTGATCGAATTTGTAAAAAGTTTAAAGCTAAAGTTTATCGTACAGGAACAGGTTTTAAATGAATGGGTGCTTTAGTTTCTCAAAAACTAAACAAAGAAGATTTTGTAGTAGCATTTGAAGAAGCAATCGGTGCATTAAACACTACTCTCAACAGAGATAAAGATTCATTTACTGCAAGTGCTTTAGCACTTGAGATATATACAAAATACCAAAAACAAAATATGGATTTTGTAGATATCCTAAACAAATTTATTTATCCTGAATACGGATATTGATATGGTGAAACTGTTGCATATAGTTATGCAAACATTTTAGATTGAAAACCAGTTGTTCAATCTAAACTTGACATGCTAAAGAAATTTAAAGCTAAGAAGATTGGTAAATACCAATTAAAGAGAGTTGTTTGAAACAAACAAGGCGATTGTTTAGATTGAATTCTAAATGGAGATTCTTGAATCAGATTTAGAGTTTCAGGAACTGAACCTAAATTTAAAGCTTATTACAACTTGTATGCAAAAGATCAAGATACTCTTGATAAACAAGTAAAAGAAGTTAAAGAGTTTATTTCAAAAATTTTATCTTAATTTTTTTGAATACAACAATATTGAAAAGAAAAAGCAGTTGTCTAAAGAATGAAATTTAGCTACTTAATTAACTATTTTAACCACAAAAACGCATACTCAAAGATGGTATTTTATGGGCTTTTCAACTTTTGTTGCAAAAACGAGTATAAATATAATATTGGAGATTAAAAAAATGAATAAAAAATTGATAAAAACTATTGCAAGTATTACTTTCGGATTAGGAATTGCTGCATCAATTCCATTTATATCAACTAGTTGTAAACAGAAAAGCACTGCATTGCCAAAAGAAGTTTATCATATTACATCAGAAGGTGTTTTAACAGGTTTTGAAACAGAATTTTTAAACAATATGGACAAATATTCAAATTGCAATACTATGCTTATACCTGATGAAGTTACAGCAATTAGTGATGGTGCTTTTTTAAGTGAAGATAACCAATTTCCAACATATATTACCAATTTAGCTTTTAGTGAATCTTCAAAAATAACTTCAATTGGAGAATCTGCTTTTTGTTACTGCTTTTCTCTAGTTTCTGTTGATTTGTCTCAATGTGCTCATTTAAAAACGTTGGGTGATTATGCGTTTGATGAATGTGAATCTATTACTTTTGTGTCTTTGCCATCTTCATTAACCTCTATTAGTTTTGGTGCATTCGCATATTGTAGTAAATTAACAAGCATTAACTTTCCTGCTTCAATTACAGAAATTGGTGAACGAGCATTTGAAGATTGTTATTCTTTAGAGTCAGTTGATTTATCTAAATGTACTCAATTAGGATTAATCAATGATGATGCTTTTAAAAGCAATTCTTCATTGAAATTTCTTAAATTTCCGTCTTCCCTTACTGCTATAGGTGAGGAAGCTTTTGAAAATTGTTCAGCATTAACTACTATTCATTTCCCAAGTTCTTTACAATCAATTGGTTCTTCCGCTTTTCGTTCTTGTACTTCAGTTGCTTCTATTTTTTTTCCATCTTCACTAACTGAAATTGGTTCTAGCGCATTCTCCCTATGTTCTTCATTAAACACAATAACATTTCCTGAAGACAATAATGGAGCGTTTGGTTTAGCAACAAATTTAGGAACCAAAGCTTTTGTTGTTGTTAAAAAACTTACCGATGGCTATATATGATCAAGCGAAAACGGTGTCGTTGGATCTTTGTCTTGTGGAAAAATTTCACTACCTAACGATCTTACACAAATTGCAGAATGAGCGTTTTCGGGTTGCTCTGGTATAACAAATATTTCTTTTCCGTCAACATTAACATTTATTGGTAAACATGCATTTTCTAATTGTAATGATTTAAAAACAGTTGATCTTTCAAAATGTACTAATTTAGAAACATTATCTGAAAGTAGCTTCGGTTTTATTTCCTCATTAACTTCTATATCTTTACCTGAAAGCATAAAAACTATTCAAAAAAGTGTGTTTTATGGTTGTAGTTCATTGAAAACAATTAACCTATCTATTTGTAAAAATTTAGAAACAATTGGTGATGTTGTTTTTAGTGACTGTAGTAGTCTTGAATCAATCTCATTACCAAATTCATTAAAAACCTTTGAATACGGTGTTTTTCGCTCTTGCGCTTCGCTTTTGACAATATCATTTCCATCTTCATTAACTACTATCAATGATGCCACTTTTGCTGGATGTCGTTCATTACAAATGATTACTTGAGATGCACCAAATTTAGAAAATGTATCTATTTTAGGTAGTGCATTTTATGATATTTCAAAAACTGGTAAAGTAAAATCGACTTCAACAAGCATTAGTTCAATCGATCTTTTAAACTGGTTACAAGGAAAAGACGGGACTGGCATAAAGGGTTCTTTCCCTAATCAAGGCTGAGACCCAATCAATTAGTTTATTAATTGTAAATTTATAATTTATCCGTCTTCATAAATAACGTCAGCAATTAGCTGGCGTTTTTCCTTATATTTTGTTTTGCTTAGAATTTATTGTGCAAAATTTAATACATAAGTTGGATTATGAAATTATTATTTTTGGTTTTTTAACAATACTCTCAATAACATTTAATATTAAATATATAATTAAGATATATTTTATTGAGGTATTAACATGGCAAATTTAAACAAATTCATCTTTGGAAACTGAAAGATGAATATGACATACAATCAAACAGAATCTTTCTGTAAGGAATTTAACAAATTAGTTAAAAAAGACAAAGTATTAAAATCCACTAACATTCAATTTGGTGTTGCACCAACATTTTTAGGTTTATTACCTACAAGAAGTTTATTAAAACTTCCTGCTATTATTGGTGCTCAAAACGCATCTGCGATTGAAAAAGGTGCATACACTTCTCAAATTTCATATTCACAATTGAAAGAATATAACATTAACTATGTTATATTAGGTCACTCAGAAGTAAGACAATACTTAGGTGAAACAGATAAAGATATTAACACTAAAGCTGTTAAATTAATTTCTGAAAACATGGTTCCAATTATTTGTGTTGGTGAATCATTAAAAGAATATGAAGCAAAGAAAACTATTAAAGTTTTAGAAAAACAAATTATTGAAGACACTAAGAACATTCCAATTAACAACGCTGCAAGCGTTATTATTGCTTATGAACCATTATGAGCAATCGGTACAGGTAAAACACCTACAACAAAAGAAATTCAAACTGTATGTACAGAAATTAGAAGAATTCTAAAATCTGTGTTTAAAAAGAACGCTGACAAAATCCATATTTTATATGGAGGTTCATTAAAACCTGAAAACGCTAAACAAATCTTAGCTCTTAAAAATGTAGATGGCGGATTAATTGGTGGTGCTTCAATGATTGCAAGTTCTCTTTACAACATTATTAAATCTTGTCCTGAATATATAAAAGCAAGCTCAAAAAAATAATTATGAATAAAAAAGCAATATTAATCATTATGGACGGAGTTGGTCTTAACTCAGAGAAAAAAGACAATGCCGTAGCGATGGCAAAAACTCCAAACTTAGATAACTTAATTAAGAAATATCCATACACAACATTAAATGCTAGTGGTGAATTTGTTGGTTTACCAAAAGGCCAAATGGGTAACTCAGAAGTAGGCCATTTAAATATTGGTGCAGGAAGAGTTGTTTACACAGGTTTATCTTTAATAAACAATGATCTTGAAAAAGGTAAATTTTATGAAAATAAAGGTTTCTTAGCAGCAATTAAACACGCTAAAAAACACAATTCAAAATTACACATCTTAGGATTATGTTCAGATGGCGGAGTTCATTCTACACTTTCTCACATTCTTGCTTTAATTGATTTAGCTGCAAGAAACAATGTAACACCTATTCTTCACTGCTTTACAGATGGAAGAGATGTTGCTCCTAAAACATTTATCAATGATTTACCAGCAATCATTAGCAAGTTAAATGCATGTAATGGTAAACTCGCTACAATCTCTGGTCGTTATTATGCTATGGACCGTGACAAACGTTGAGAAAGAATCGATTTAGCTTACAAAGCTATTATCGGTAAATCTGAACATAGTTTTATGGATCCATACAAATATGTTAATGATTCATATACTAGTGATAAAACAGATGAATTTATTCTTCCGGCAATGAATAAAGCATACACAGCTGAAGAAATTGCTTTAGAAGATAATGATGCTGTTATTTTTGCTAACTTTCGTCCAGACCGTGCAAGACAATTGTCTCATGTAATCTTTGGATCAGATTATTATGAATACAAACCAGAATTAAGAAGAAAGAACATTTATTTTGTAACTATGATGAACTATGAAGGAATTAGTCCTTCATGTGTGGCATATCCTCCAGTAAATCTTAAAAACACTTTAGGTCAAGTAATTGCTGACCATAAATTAAGTCAATTAAGAATTGCTGAAACAGAAAAATATGCTCACGTTACTTTCTTCTTTGATGGTGGAAAAGAAATTGATTTCCCTTATGAAAAGAAAATCTTAGTTAACTCACCAAAAGTTGCTACATATGATTTAAAACCAGAAATGTCAGCAATTGAAGTAACTAATAAGTTACTTCCACAAATTGGAAAAACAGATATTATCATTGTTAACTATGCAAATGGCGACATGGTAGGTCATACAGGAAATTTAAAAGCAGCAATTAAAGCTGTTGAAACAGTAGATGAACAAATTGGAAAGATCTACGAAAAAGCAAAAGAAACAGAAACTACATTATTCATTACAGCAGACCACGGTAACGCTGATGTAATGAAAGATGAAAACGGGAACCCAGTTACAAAACACACTACAAATCCAGTTCCTTTCATTGTTACAGATGTAGAACTAATTATGTCTTCTGAACGTGGTGCATTATGTGATATTGCCCCTACAATGTTAGATTACTTAGGAATTAAAGTTCCAAGTGAAATGACAGGAAAAGTATTAATTAAATAGTTTTTAGCCAATATTTTTCTTTTTATTTGATAAGAATTAATATATAATTTTTATCAATATGCCGACTTAGCTCAACAGGCAGAGCAACTGACTTGTAATCAGTAGGTTGTTGGTTCGATTCCGATAGTCGGCACCATTTAAAATAAAGCCGTAGCATTGCTACGGCTTTTTTTTATTTATTCTTTAAGATTATTCTTTTTAACGACGTTGTCTAGACGTCTAATAATTAGTTTATTAAATTCCTGTTGTTGGTTAATGAAATCTAAAACACGATTGTTAAATTGATCTTGTTTTTGTCAATGCTCATTGTTTTTCTTTTCAAAATATTTAAATCACTCTGGCTTTTTCACGATTCCACCAATTCCCTTAATACTCATTATATCAACAACATATTTCTTATTATTTACACACTTGATGATCTCTATAAGAGATCTTCTTGGTTTACCTAATTTATACTTTTCATTACACTTATTATTCATAGTGAAATAATCTTACTACCAAAGTGGGTAAATAAAGGTACTTAAATAGTTAAAAAATTTATCGATTAATTTTCAAAATAAGTTTATTTTTATCAAGATATAATTTTGATATGTTATCTAATCTAAATATCGTATTATTTGAACCAGAAATTCCAGAAAACACAGGTAATATAGCAAGAACGTGTGTAGGCTTTAATGCTACACTTCATTTAATTAGACCATATGGATTCTTTTTAGATAATAAAAAATTTATTAGAAGTGGTTTAGATTATTGGAAAGACGTTCAATTAATTGAACATGATTCTTTTGATGAGTTTCTTAAAACCGTTAATAAAGAATCAAAAATGTATTTTATTACAAGATACGGTAAACAAACAACAGGGCAAATAAGTTTTCAATATGATAAACCAACATATTTAATTTTTGGGAAAGAATCTTCAGGAATTGATAAAGAAATTTTAAAAAAATATGTTGATCACACTTATAGAATTCCTACAAGTGAAAATGTACGAAGTTTAAATTTATCGAATTGCGCTGCAATGTTAGCATATGATTATGTAAAACATAATCAATTTGATCATTTATCAAAAATTGAACCACATAAGAAGGATGTTTTATAGATATGGATAAGTTAATATATGATGCATTAATAATTGGTGGTGGACCAGCAGGAATGTTTGCTGGCATTTATGGTTATCAAAAGAAACTAAAGCTTGTCTTAATTGAACAAAATAGTTTTCTTGGTGGTCAACCACTAACTTATCCTAATAAACCTGTGAATGATTTTCCATTGGTACCAAATATTACTGGAAAAGAATTAATTGATAAATTATCAAACCAACTTCAATTCGAAACAGATGTAAAAGTTTTCTTTGACTCAAAAATTGTTTCATATACAAACAACAATAATGTTTTTGAAATTCAATTATCTAATGGTCAACAAATAACTTGCAAAAACATTATTATTGCCACTGGAAATATTTCTAATGAAATATCAGGGTTAGAAATGAATGAAAAAAATAGAATTAATGTCAAACAAAACCAATTAACAAACTTGCCTCATATATATGCAATTGGCAATGTATGTTATTATTTGGACAAACCAAGTAGTATGGTTACTGCTTGCGGAGAAGCATCGGTTGCTATAAGAAGTATCATCAATAATCATGAATAAACCAAAAGTACTTGCAATATTAGGACCAACAGCAACATCAAAAACAGCTTTAGCAATTAAACTTGCTAAAGATTTTAATGGTGAGATTATTAATGCTGATGCCTTTCAAACTTATAAAGAAATGAATATAGGTGTTAACAAACCAACAAAAAAAGAATTATCACAAGCTAAATTTCATTTAGTTGGAGAAATTTCTGTTTTTGATGAATGAAGTATTAAAGAGTTTCAAGATAAAGCTAATTCACTAATTGAACAAATATTAAAAAGGAAGCATCTACCAATAATTTGTGGTGGTTCTTCTTTATATGTAGATGCTTTAATTCAAAATTATGATTTACTTACTCAAAAAAGGACAAACGAGTTTGATCACTTGTCTGTTGATGAACTATACAAAAGATTAAGTAAATATTCATTAGAAATAGCAAACAAAAATAAAAATAATCACAAAAGACTTGCTAGAGCTCTTGAGATTTATTCTTGTGCGAAAATAGATAACCCTATGAAGCAAAAGACTAATCCAAAATATAACTTTAAAGTTATATTAACCAATTGTGATTCTAGAGAAAAACTATATGACAAAATAAACAAAAGAGTTGATCAGATGATTAAAGAAGGTTGAGAAAAAGAAGTTCAACAATTATTAAAACTTAAAAACATTGAATCAACAAATGCTTTTAAAGCAATTGGTTATAAAGAAATAGCTCTAGCCGTTAAAAATAAAACAAATATCGATACAGATAAAATCAAACAAAATACAAGACGTTATGCAAAACGTCAAATTACTTGAATAAAAAATCATTACAATGATTTTGTTTTGTTTGATCAACACAACTATTGTAATGTTTCAAAGCAAATTAAATTATGAATAAAGTAGAACATCTATATATACATATTCCATTTTGTAATCACATTTGTTGATATTGTGATTTCAAAAGATCAATTGAAAATAATAATATAAAGAAACAATACGTTAATTTACTAATTAGTAAATTACAAAACGAATATAAAGATAATAAGTTTAAAACTGTATATATCGGTGGTGGAACACCAAATTCATTAAAAGAAGATCTATACCCTTTATTAGAAGAACTATCAAAACATTTACAAAAAGATTGTGAATATACAATTGAATGCAATCCAGAATCAGTTAATTCCAATCAAGTTAAAGTCTTTCTTAAATATGGTGTTAACCGAATTTCTCTTGGGGTTCAATCAACTAATGATGAAGTACTTAAGAAAATCGGAAGAAGACATACAATATCTGATGTTGTAAATTCAATCGATTGTTTTAGAAAAAACAATCTTGAAAACTTTAGTATTGATTTAATATATGGTTTTAATGAACAATCAATTCAAGATATTAAAAGTGATTTAGATTTTGTTTCTAAATATAAAATTCCTCATGTTTCTTTTTATAGTTTAGAAGTTAAGAATAATTCTGTGTTTGGTAAATGCAACTATAAGTTGAACGAAGAAAGAGTAGAAGAGATGTTAAAAGTTATTGAAGAATCATTTGAAGCATTAAATTATGAAAGATATGAGATTAGTAACTGAGCAAAAGAACCAAAGTTTGAATCAAAGCATAATTTAGCTTATTGGAATTCAAGAGATTGGATTGGTTTAGGATATGGAGCATTTGGGTTTGAAAACAAAGTTTATTATGAAATATGCGGATCAAATCTAAAGTGACAAAAAAAAGAACATCATTTATCTAATGAAGAGTATTATCAACAAATTTGAATAATGGGTTTAAGAACAAAATATGGTTTAGATTTAAATGACACTAATCATAAATTGGCCTTTGAATATTATTCAAATAAGGTAAATAAAAAAGAATTGAATATTAAAAAAGATAAAGTTACAATAAAAAACATGAATACATTAGATAATGTTTTAATTCAAATAATATAATTAAGATATGAATGTTTTTAAAAAACTATTTTTAACTTTTGGTTTACTGGGTTGTTCTATATCTCCGTTATTTTCTGCTTCTTGTGGAAATAAACAACAATATAGTGTTAGTGATTTAATAAATTTATATACACAACCAGTACCCGAAAAAAAAGGTGTATGGAAATCTGATCTTGGAGCATCACTAGCAGCTAGATTCAATAAATTTCTTACTGCCGTAAAAAGTACATGTTTTTCTGCTAATTTAGATAATTTAGTTAATGAAATGTTATACGACACCTTTCATTTCATTAATCTTCCGTCTTATACATTCAACAATTTCCAATTTACTTGCGAAAACGAAACTTTAATCCAACTATATGAAAAAAACGTAGTCGATTTTTCATTTGTATATTCTTCATTAACTGATGTTAAACCATTGACAAAAGATGGTTTTAATTCTTACAGTATTGTTTTTTCTTCTATGCTTCAAGTTTCTTTCAGACAATCACACAAAATATCTGATATACACACCGTTCCTGCTGGAACAACAATAACATATATTGGAGAGTTTCAAGAAGAAAATTTTTTATCTGTAAATAAAGATAATCAAACTGAGAGTAAGATGTTGCCAGAAAACCCATCCGAATACTACAAATATGGTACAGCATCAAACCAATATAAATGAAGACCAAACTTTCCTTCATTTCAAAATTCCGACAAAATTTTCGGAATAATTAAAACATCTATTGCTCCGATGACTGTGTTTCCAATCACTTTAGATTACATGACAGAATCTACATGAACAAATTACGTTTGAACCGACGAGGTTCCACCTAAATAAAAAAAGTGGCCGCTTGGACCACTTTTTTATTTACTAAAGAAACTATCTTTTTTTAGAAGTTTTCTTTGTTGCCTTTTTAGCACCACATTTGCATTTAGAACCACATTTGCATGTAGATTTCTTAGCAGCAGCTTTTTTAGCACCACATTTGCATTTAGCACCACATTTACATGTAGCTTTCTTTGCAGGAGCTTTTTTAGCAGCTTTCTTAGGAGCTACTTTTTTAGCTGGAGCTTTCTTTGCAGATTTCTTAGCTATTTTCTTAGCCATTTTTCTCTCCTTATTTTTATATATAAAAATAGTATAAGTTATATTTTTACATTTTTATTAAGAAATTGTTGTTTTTTTTAACTAAAAATTAAATAAAAATTTGTTTTATCTAAAAACTAAAAAACTTTTTTAGCACTCAAACTTGACAAGTGCTAATTTTATGCTATAATGTTTATGTAATTTAAAAATTAAGGAGAAAAATATTATGGCTAAAGAAGTAATTTTAGGAATTGACTTAGGAACAACTAACTCATGTGTTTCTATATTAGATGGTGACAAACCAAGAGTCTTAGAGACACCAGAAGGTAAAAGAACTGTGCCTTCAGTTGTTTCGTTTAAAAACAATGAATTCATTGTTGGTGAAGCGGCAAAAAGACAAATGATTACAAACATTAATACAGTTGCTTCAATTAAAAGAAAGATTGGAACTAATGAAAAAGTTAAATTAGGTGATAAGATGTTTACACCTGAAGAAATTTCAGCAAAGATCCTTTCATATATAAAAGATTATGCAGAACAAAAAATTGGGCACAAAGTGTCTAAAGCAGTTATTACTGTTCCTGCATATTTCAACGACGCACAAAGAACAGCAACTAAAAATGCTGGTAAAATTGCCGGATTACAAGTTGAACGTATTATTAATGAACCAACTGCAGCAGCATTAGCATATGGTGCAGATAAAACTGACAAAGAACAAAAGATTCTAGTATATGACTTAGGTGGTGGTACATTCGATGTATCTGTTCTTGATATGGCAGATGGTTCATTTGAAGTATTAGCTACAAGTGGTGACAACCATTTAGGTGGTGATGACTGAGACCAAAAAATTATTGATTGATTATTAGCAGAAATCAAATCTGAAAATGGTGTTGATTTATCTAAAGATAAAATGGCAATGCAAAGATTAAAAGAAGCTGCTGAAAAAGCTAAGATTGATTTATCTGGTCAAAAAGAAACTCAAATCTTATTACCATATATATCAATGACAGCTGAAGGACCATTAAATGTTGAAAAGACTTTATCAAGAGCAAAATTTGAATCTTTAACAAAAGATTTATTAGACCGTACAATTACTCCGGTTGAAGATGCAATTAAAGAATCTAAATTATCTAAAGACCAAATTGATCAAATCTTGTTAGTTGGTGGTTCGTCAAGAATGCCGGCTGTTGAAGAATTAGTTAAGAAATTAACGGGAAAAGCTCCAAACAAAACAATCAACCCAGACGAAGTGGTTGCTATGGGTGCAGCAATTCAAGGTGGTGTGCTAACTGGTGATGTTGATAATATTTTATTGTTGGATGTTACTCCATTAACATTATCTATTGAAACTATGGGTGGTGTTGCTACTCCGTTAATTAAGAGAAACACAACTATTCCAGTATCAAAATCTCAAATCTTCTCAACTGCAGCAGATAATCAACCAGCAGTCGATGTTCGTGTAGTTCAAGGTGAACGTCCAATGGCTAGAGACAACAAATCATTAGGTATGTTTAGTTTAAGTGGAATTGAACCTGCTCCTCGTGGAGTACCTCAAATTGAAATTACTTTCAATATTGACGCTAATGGTATTATGAGTGTTACTGCTAAGGATCTAAAAACAAACAAAGAAAACACAATTACTATTAAAGGTTCTACAAACTTATCAGAAGATGAAATTAACCGTATGGTTAAAGAGGCTGAAGATAACAAGGAAGCAGACAACAAAGCTAAAGAAAAGGCTGATACAAAATATCGTGCTGAATCATTTATTTCAATGATGGAAAATGGTTTAAAAGATCCAAAAGCTGCAAGCATGCCGGAAGAGCAAAAACAACAAGCACAAAAACAAATTGATGAATTAAAACAACTTCTAAAAGAAGAAAAATGAGATGAATTAAAATCTAAACTTGATGCTTTTGAACAAGCAGCGCAAGCATTTGCAAATCAAAATAATCCAAACAATAAATAAGAAAAGATACACTTAAATGTGTATTTTTTTAATACCCCAACACATTTAATATGTTATTATTAATTAAATATGCAACAAGCGGCTTATATTTTTGCATTTATATTAATAGTATCAGCAATTGTTTTTGTTTCAATAACACTTGCTTATTTAATTGATTACTTTGAAAAGAATACAAAATTATCTGCAGCTTTCTTATCTGGAATTGTTTTTTCTACTATAAACTCTTTCCCTGAAGCTATCACCAGTGTTCTTTCTTCATATAACGTTGGATCAAAATGTGACTCAATATTTAGCAACCTTTTAGGCGGAAATTTATTCATTCTTTTTTCACTTGCATTAGTAACAATTATTTTTATTAAAAATTTTAATAAAAACAAAGTTCTTCTTTCTAATGTTATTAATATAGCTGCATTGGCTCTTTGCTATATCCTAATAGGATATGCAACTATTACTCCTTGAGACTTCCAAATATATTTAACATCGCATGGAATTTGTCATGGTTCTGAAGCTGAACATTCAGGCTTTAACTTAATGTCATTATTTGTTATGATAATTTATGTTTTCATGTTTATCTATTCTACTTTTATTGAAAAGAAGAATAATACCGAAAACAAGACTACATCTTTACCAAAATGATTAAGCAAGATTAACATGCAATTTGCAGTTGTTATTTTCTGCTCATTATCAGTTAGCATTATTGGTATAAGTGTTGGTCTATCTTTTGTAGATGAAAAACTAATAGATATTTGATTTGGGTCTGAAAAAGGAAGCTTTGGAGCAACACTATTACTTGGTATACCTACTTCAATACCAGAATTAATTTCAATTATTTTACTATGTAAAATTAAAAATTATGATGCTGCATTCCAAACAATTATTGGAAGTTGTCTTTTCTCATTATTCGCTTTAACAATTTGTGATGCCCTTACAACACATATTGGCAACAACTGAACAATTTATGATTTTAACTTTAGTGATTACACAAAGAAAAACATTTGAACATGCGACGAATTTAATTTAATTATCTTCTCATTAGGAATGACATTTATTTTTGCATTGTATCTTGTTGCATGTAAATTCAAGAAATGTTCAAAAACATTTGTCGGAGTTTTTTCAGGAATTAATATTTTAATATTCGCTGTTTATTTAATTTTAGGGTTCTATGTAATGAGTTTCCCTGAAAATAATATATTTACTCTTTATCCTCTTGGTGATTCTTATATGCCAAATTTATCGCATTCTCATTATTTGCATAATAAGATTTTCTTAAACCGATTCGTTCAAAACCTAGTTTTTTATAAAAAGTAAGAGCATTTGAATTATTTTCGTTAACTTCTAAAAAAATTTCTTCAAAATCTTTAGCGATATATTTAAATAATTTAGAAGCAAAACCTTTATTTTGAAATTTTTTTCTTGTAGCTATTTTTAATAATTCATACTGTTTTGACATTTTGATTCCAATTATGTAGCTAATTAAATTGTCACTTTCAAAATTACCTACTATTAAATAATTTTTATTTAATAAGAGACGGTCTACATCTTTATATTGTTCAGAAATTATGAAATTTTCTTTTTCTATTTCATAAAGCTGATTTAAATCGTTTGAATTAATTTTTCTTATCATAAATTGCAGCTTTTAAATAAGTAGGAGTAATATCGGAAATTTTACTTGCTTTTTTAAATACATTTAATAATGACATTAAATTATCAAATACATTTATCTTGTTATAGTTTTCGTATATCTTTAGATTTCTGTATTTGGTTTTAATTTTAGATAACTCACTATTTAAAACAATTTTTGGGTTTACAAGACATTTTGTGTTTTTATAAACACATACATATGTTCTATTCGACTTTGCATCAATGATGGAAATTCCATTTAAATCTTTTAATTGGAACGTTAAAGAATCAATAAGATAAATATTTGTTTTACGAATGATCATTCAGCTCTTCGCGATTAAACAAGAAACTCTTTCACCAGTAAAACTACCAGGACCAGTGGTAATATAAACATTTTTAATTTTAAAACCTTTTATAAGCTTCGCTATTTTTTCAACAACAATATCAGTTAAATTATTGTTAGTTAAACAAGAAACTTTTTTAATAACTTTTAAATTATTAAAAATTGCTAAGTTACAACTATCTTGTGATGTATCGATAAATAAATTTACTTGTTTATTCATATTTAATAACACTATTGAACACTTTGTCAGGTATTGATTTAAATTCTAATAATTCATTTGTTAATGGATGATTGAAAGACAAGAAATGAGAATGAAGGAATTGATCGTATCCTTTAACCCCATCATCATGACCATATAGAGGGTCATTATATACATAATGATGAATGTAATTCATATGAACTCTTATCTGGTGTGTTCTGCCAGTGACAAGAGTACATTCGATTAGCGATAAATCATTTATCTGTTTTAATACCGAAACTAATGTTGTTGATTCTTTTGCCTTCGGATCATCGCTAACAACCATTTTTGTAGTATTTTTTTTGCTTCTAATAATTGGACACTTAATAACCAATGAATCGTGTTTAAAAGATCCGTGAACAATTACTAAATATTTTTTAACTAATGATTTGTCTGTAATTTGACCTATTAATGAATCATAAGCTTGCTTTGTTTTTGCAACAACCATTAAACCGGTTGTGTTTCTATCAAGTCTTTGAACAATTCCAGGGCGAGACTTGTCTTCGAATTCGTCAACATTAATTTTATTAATCAAAGAATCAACAACAATATTAGATTCATCATATTTTGTATGATGAGTTAACATGTTTTTAGGTTTATTGACTACAATTAATGATTCGTCTTCATAAACAATCATTAATTCATCTTTCGAACTATTTATTACTTTCATCTTTTTTAAATAAAGAAATCAGTGATTCGATCAAATATATAACGATACCGCCAATTGAACCCACACAAACAAATATATCAGGAACATTGAAGATACCCCATTTGAAATTAAATTTAAAATAATCTACAACGCAGTTGTATTGGATTTGACTTGTACCCATAGAAACAATTGTCTTAGCGCAAGCACGATCAATAACATTAAATAGTCCGCCTAAAAAAGCACAAGATCATAATGCTACATAATATCATTTTCTACAGAAAAGCACAATTCCTAAAATAACAATGGTTACTAACCATTGAATCATATAAACAGCTCATTCTGGCGAATTAGCCATAAATGAAAATGCCATACCAGAGTTAGTAACTATTGAAATTGATATAAAACCACTACCATAATTTTGATATGGAGCATGTTGTGCTCATATATTCATAGAAATGGCTGCAGGTAAAAATATAACTGTAACAATTGAAAAAACAATTAATCTTATAAGATTATTCTTTTTTGAGAAGTTTTCTTTTAAATATTTAATCGCATTTTGCTTTCAAATTTGGATATTTGTTTGCTCCATAAAACTTTTTTCAATCAATTTAGTATATTTTGATTATATGTATATAATTTAATAATTATATAAAGCAAACAATTATGAATACAAAAGTTATTGTAATATTCGGTGGTGTATATAGTTCCCTTGGTAAAGGAATTATCTCTTCTAGTATTGGAAGAATCTTGACTGAAATGAAATATAAAGTATCAATGTTAAAGTGTGACCCATACTTAAATGTTGACCCAGGAACCCTTTCTCCTTACCAACACGGTGAAGTATTTGTAACTTATGATGGTGCAGAAACTGACCTTGACTTAGGTAACTATGAAAGATTTACAGGAAAGAAAATGAGCAGAATGTCAACTCTTACTTCAGGAAGAGTTTACAGTGACATTATCAGTAAAGAACGTGCTGGTGGTTTTGAAGGAAAAACTGTTCAAGTAATTCCGCACGTTACTGACTATATTAAAAATAGAATTTATAAATTAATTCAAAAAGAACACCCTGATTTCTTATTAATTGAAATTGGTGGTACAGTTGGTGACATTGAATCGATTCCATTCGTTGAATCAATCTCTCAATTTACAAGTGAATATGGTGCAAACAATGTAATGTCAATATTATGTGCTCCATTAATTTACATTCCAACTTCTGAAGAAATTAAAACTAAACCAACTCAACACTCTTTTAAAGAATTATGTAGTTTAGGAATTAATCCTTCATTATTAATCTTGAGATATATCTCTCAAGTTGATCAAGCTATAATTGATAAAATTGCTTTAAACTGTCACATTTCAAACAAAAATATTTTTGTTTCACCAAACTTACCTTCAACTTATTTCTTACCAGTTGAACTATACAATCAAGGTATCCATACAGCAATTTTAAAATACTTCGGTATTAGAAAGAATCCTAAAGCCAACATTGATCATTGAGTTGAATATACTAACAACATCAAAGCAATTAATGATGAAATTAAAATTGCTATTGTTGGTAAATATATTGAATTACATGATTCATATGCTTCATTAGTTGAATCATTAAAACTTGCAGGATACGAATATAAACGTAATGTTAAAATTGGATGAATTTATTCAGACGATTTAACTGAAGAAAACATGCCAGAAAAATTCAAAGAATACCATGGTATTCTTATTCCTGGTGGATTCGGTAATCGTGGATTTGAAGGAAAAATTCTTGCAGCTAAATATGCAAGAGAAAACAATGTTCCATATATGGGAATCTGTTTAGGTATGCAAGTTGCAACAATTGAATTTGCTAGAAACGTATTAGGATGAAAAGATGCAACAAGTGAAGAATTTAATCCTAAGGCAACTCACAAAATTTTCCATTATATTGACGGTAGAATGCGTTTAGGTGAACAAACATGTCATGTTGTAGATAAAAAATCAAAAACTTATTCTTTATATAAGAATGAGTTCTTCCCAGAAAGACACCGTCACCGTTATGAATTCAATAATAAATATATTGAAGATTTTGAAAAGGCTGGATACTCATTTACTTCATTTAGTAATGACTCTGAACAAACAGTGGAAATTATTGAAATTAAAAACCACCCTTTCTTTATGGGAGGACAATTCCATCCAGAATTAGGTTCAGTGCCTGGAGCTGTTGACCCAATGTTCATTGGATTCATTGGTGCTGCAATCGATCACTCTAAAAAATAACAAATTAAAAACCTACACAATTGTGTAGGTTATTTTTTTATTGTTTGGCTGGGTTGGTTGGATTCGAACCAACGAATTACCGGTTCAGAGCCGGAGGCCTTACCGCTTGGCGACAACCCAATGGTAACCCGTGCGGGATTCAAACCCAGCGAATGCATGCTTGAGAGGCATGTGTGTTAATCACTTCACCAACGGGCTAAGTTGATAAAAATATTATAGTATTCTATTTTTTGTATTAGTTATATAATGTATGATATTAGGAGAAAATATGGCTTACATTACAAATAAAGAACGTGAAAAAACAATAAAGAAAATTAACAAAGGTAACGGTGGAAGAAAAATATTTGTTATCGTTAATCTATTCTTATGATTAGCTTTTGTTACAACCTTCGTTGTTTGTGCATTTTTGTATGAAAAAGCAAGTGCTGGTGGTGTTGCTGACAACCAATATTGATATTTAAGTTGAAACAACATTATCCATGATAATGGTGATGGTACATCTACTTGATTAATGCCAGAAGGATCACAAATCAGTTTATACGGATTATTAATGGTTATCTTCTTATGTGTATTAGTTGCAAGTAACATTATTTCAACAATCATTATCATTTCTTTTGAATCTGCTAGAAAAGTTACTGGTAAAGTAAACAAACTTGCAAGTTCTGCATTATCTGGAAAAAGAAGAACATCTTCTTCTTCAGCTGATGTAAAAAACAGAATTGGTAGATAAAACTAATTTCTAATAAGAATCTTACCCAAGCGGTAAGATTTTTTATATTTATATATATAAATATAAGAAAAGGCAATATTTTTTGTCTTGTTTTCCTATATATAATATGTAAAGTTATGGCTAAAAACTTACTTATTATTGAGTCTCCAAACAAGATTGAGACTATTAAGAAATACTTGAAAGACGAAGATTTCGAAATTATTGCGACTATTGGTCACATTCGTGATTTATCAACAAGAGGTATGGGTTTTAATGAGAGAACTCTTGAACCTAAATGGATAGTTCCAACTAAAAAACCTAAAAAAGGTCAAAAAACAAAACAAGAAATTATCGCTGAAATAAAAGAAAAAGCAAAAAATGCTGAAAAAATTTATCTAGCATCCGACCCTGATCGTGAAGGTGAAGCCATTGCATGACACGTTTATGAAATTTTAAATAAACCTGAACAAGAAAAATGTTTCAGAATTACATTTAACGAAATTACTAAAGATGCCATTCTTGAAGCTCTTGAACATCCAAGAAAAATTGATATGCTTTGAGTTCAATCTCAATTCGCAAGAAGAATTCTTGATAGATTAGTAGGTTATAGCTTATCTAGATTAGTAAGACAAAAATTACGTGCAAAATCAGCAGGACGTGTTCAAACTGTTGCTCTTAAGTTCATTTACGACCGTGAAAAAGAAATTATGAAATTTAAATCAACTAAGTGATGAACTTTAGATGTTGCTCTTAAAGGCAACATGAAATTAATCTTACGTTCAGTTAACCCTAACATTAAAGATTTGAATTACAAAAAGATTAATGACGACGTTCATGGTACTGGTATTGACTTCAAAGATGCACCTTCAGCTGAAATAGTAAAGAAAAATCTTAAAGACGAATTTAAGATTTATGCAATTGATGATCCTAAGATCTACACTTCTAATCCAAGAGATCCTTATAAGACATCAACAATGCAACAAGATGCTATTAACAAATTAGGTTGAAACGTAAGTAAATCTACAAGTGTAGCTCAAAAACTATACGAAGGTATTAAGATTAAAAATGAACACACAGCTTTAATTTCTTACCCAAGAACTGATAGCGTTCGTATCTCTGATAATTTTGCTAAAAAAATCAAAGATTTTATTCTTAAAAAATACGGTGAAGAATATTACCAAGAAAGAAAATTTGCAAATAAAGGTAATGCTCAAAACACTCAAGATGCTCACGAAGCCATCAGAGTAATTGATCCAACAATTACTCCTGATTCGTTAAAGAAACTTATTACTCGTGATGAATATAAGTTATACAAGATGATTTGAGTACGTACATTAGCTGCGTTCATGACTCCAAGTAAGTTTGAAAATGTTATTGTCCGTGTAGAAAGTAATAAAAATAAATTCTATACATACAACCGTAGAATGATTTTTGATGGATTTAGAAAAATCTATAATCCATACGAAGACATTAACGTTCCACATGATATCGGATTAAAGAATTTAAAAATAGGTAAGTTGTTAAAAATGGATTCAGCAGAAGTTACTGAACACGAATCTACTCCACCACCAAGATTCAATCAAGCAAGCTTGATTAAAGCTTTAGATGAAGCGGGTGTAGGAAGACCTTCAACTTATAAATCAATGGCAAACATGGCTGTAGAACGTGGATATGCTCGTTTGGAAAACCGTGCATATGTAATGCAACCAATCGGTGATTTAGTAATTGATGAATTACAAGAATACTTCCCTTACATAGTTGATAAAAACTTTACAAAAGAAATGGAAGGACACTTAGATGAAATTGCTTCTAAAGAAGAAAACTGAAAAGAATGAATTCTTGAATTCAAGCCTAAATTTAAAAAAGATATGAAAACTGCAGTTAAAGAAATGAAACAAGCTAAATTAGAAAAAGTAGGACGTAAGTGTCCTAAGTGCGGTAGTGAATTAGTTTACCGTTATGCTAGAAAATCTGGTGCTAAATTTATTGGATGTAGTAATTACCCAAACTGTAAATATGCAGAATTCCCAGAAACTCCAAGAAAAATTCTTGAAGAAAAATGTCCACAATGTGGAAAGAATCTAATTGAACGTTACAACCGTAGAGGTCAAAAATTTATTGGATGTACTGGTTATCCAAAATGTCATTATGTTCGTTCAATTCCAAAAGAACCAAAACCAGAAGATGCAAACAAAGAACAAGCAGTAGTTTCTAAAGAAACTAAAAAAGCTAAAAAGAATTAACATGATTAAAGAAATTAATGAATCAAATTTTGAATCTGAAATTATTAATGCAGGATATGTATTAGTTGATTTCTACGCTACATGATGTGGTCCATGTAAAATGATGTCTTTAGTAATAGATGAACTAGAAAAAGAAGCAACAGTTAAGATTTGCAAATGTGATGTTGACAAAGCTCAATCTATTGCTATGAGATACCAAGTAAGTAGTATCCCAACATTAATTCTTTTTAAGAACGGTGAAGACATAGCTACAATTCAAGGCTATATGCCAAAGGAAAAAGTAATCAAGTTTATTGAAGAAAACAAAAAATAAACTATGTAGTAGGCAATACATATGTCATTTAAGAAAGTATTTAAATTATTATCACTTTTAACCGCTGGTTGTCTAACAACCGCTTTTGTTTCTTCGTGCTCTTGTTCTGCTATTTCTCCTTGAGTGCATGCAGATCTTCAGATTAAATGAACGGGTGATAAAACTATAGATTGTCATATTAAAGAACAACGAACAATTAGCGCTTCTTAAAAAGTTTCTGGCGAAAAATTTTCTAACATTATTTTTAAGAAAGTTTCTGACACACAATGTATTGATGTTAATGAAGATGGTTCATTGATGATTCTTAATGAAGTTGAAACTCCGAGAGAAGTTGAGTTACAAGTACAAGCATCTTTAAAAAAAGATGAAACAAAAGTTTCGAACATAGTAACATTGAAATTTAATTTTACATATGCACCCATTGAAAATATAGCAATAAACTATCAAGGTGGTTATACATTTAATGGCCTTGTTGGTGATATTGGTTCAGATTTAAGCACCAGTGTTACTGCAAGTGTTCAACCATTTAATGCGTGTCCTGATGTCAGATATTCAATAGTTTCAAATGATAGAGAAATTCAAAACGATAATGTAGTAATTGATGGAACACACATTTCTTGATCAAATAAAATTCCACATGGTACTTATCATTTTAGAATTATAGCAACATCTGTATATGACGATTCAGTATCTGCAGAATTAGATAAAGACTTCACTATCAATATAAATTGATATCCTGTAGAAAAAGTTGACATTCTTTATGATGGATCAAAAAATCTAGAATGTTTTATGCATGAAAATGGTAATACAAATACTATTACTACTCAAGTCGCACCATTAGGTAAAACATCTCAAGATGTTAATATACAAATTGCATGTCAACCAGCCGCACCTAATGTTCAATGGAATAATGAAATAAAACAAATTACTTGAACATCTTTTGATACAGCTGTTCCAACCCCAATAAAAATTACTTTAACAGTAACTAGTGCAATAGATGATGAACAAACAGCTTCTATTGAATTTAACTTAACAGTTAAAGAACCTAATCCTGAAAGAATGGAAATAAAATTCTTGACTGATTCTGGTGTTGATGCAAGTACAGATATTCAACCAATAATTAATCAAGATACACAAGTAGAAGGCACTTTTTCTATTACAACTACACCAGAAGATGCATGTAAGGATGTAACATGAAGTGTTGAAGATGATTCTGGAATTGGACACAATATTAGAGTTGAAAATAATAAACTTAAATGAGATGCATTTACTGAAGTGATGAGTTCCCCAACTACTATTAAAGTAGTTGCTACAAGCACAAGAGTTTCTGGTTTACAAGCTTTTAAAACATTTACATTTAAACCTATTTATGCACCAGTACAAAGTGTTGATATAACTCACCCAGAAGCCGCTTCTTTCACCACATATTCAAATACTGCTAGATTTATTACAAAAAGTGATGGTAATCCATTTACATTTCAGTCTACAGTAAATCCGGTTGACAAAACAAACCAACAAGTTACTTGATCTTTACAAGGAGATACTGCAAGTGGTAAGATTTCTTTTGACCAAACCACTCATCAAATTTCATGACAAGCACTTCCTAACTCTTCAAAACAATATTCATTTTCATTGGTAGCAACCTCTGTTCAGGATACTTTAAAGAGTGCTAAATTTGATTTAGTTTTAAATGTAAATGTACCAACTGTTCAAATTAATTGAAGTGGTTCAACAGACTTACCTACATATTACAATATTCCCGCATCAACTACTGATACATTATCTGCTTCAGTAGGTGGTGCTGATGCAGACCAAACAGTTAGATGAGAAGTTATTAATGAAACTAAAAAAGGTTTAGTTACTCTCGATCCTAATACATTAAAATTCAGTTGAGGTAATTTGACTACTATTGGTAATTATTCATTTGATGTTAAGGCAACAAGTACAAAATATGGTAGTAGCGCAACAAAACACTTTACTTTCACTGTAGATAATGCATTACCAACCAAACTTCTTAATATTGATGCAAATGGTGTAGTAAAAGGTTTTGTTGTTGGTTTTAATAGAGATGACTGAGCAAACAAAGGATATGATAGAATAAAATTTCCTTCTACAGTTACTGGTGTCGCTAGAAGCTTTGATTATGGAAATGTACCATCGGTAGTTAACTACCCAACTTACATAAAAACCCTTGATTTTTCAGGATGTAGCAATCTCGAATATTTAACAATGGCTTGTTTCAGAAACTTTGGTTCAATTGAAAATATTAATTTTTCTGGATGTACAAAACTTAATAAAAATAATGGTGGTGCTGGGTATGATTTTAAATTAACTGCAATTAAAACATTGGACCTTAGTCAAACAGGTTATACATCATTTAATAATCCAGATTTTAGTAACTTTTTATATGGAATGACTGAATTAGAGAGTCTTACTCTCCCTGGAAAATTACAATCAATAACATCAAGTATTTTTTCTGGGAGTACCAAATTAAAGGAAATAATTTGAAATAATTTAACCTCCTTACCAACAATATCTGCAAATGTTTTTGCGGGCTTACCGGAAACCGGAACAGTTAAAGTTACTGGTTCTTCTACAATATCTAAAGAACAATTACTTGCATGTTTAAAGGCAGCTGGTTTACCTTCTAAATGAACAGCTCCTTAATTATTTTAAAGTTTTAAAATAATTAATAATATCTTGTTTGTTTCCGCTGTACTTCATTAAGAACGAACCAGAAACAAATCAATCTGCAAGATGATAAGTTTGTTTTAACACTTCAAAATTAACTCCACCATCCAATTGAATAATTAGTCTCGGATTTAATTCATTTTTAATTTCATTAAACTTCTTTAAGTTATCGATAGTTATTGGCATAAATTTTTGTCCACCAAATCCAGGTTGAACACCCATAACTGTAATTAAATCTGATTGTCTTAAAATATCTTGATATTTAGAAATGTTTGTGTCTGGTTTAAGAGCAATACCAGCTAGAACATTATGATTTCTAATAAATCTAAAAAGATCAAGAGTTTCTTTTTCATCTATTGGTTCAGCGTGAAAAGTAATTGCTTTTATTCCTTTAAAAGAAATAAATTTTTCAATTCATTCTCTTGGTTTTTCAACCATGAAATGAACTGTAATATTAAATCCATTTTCATGCAATAAATTTAACCATTCAGTACCAAAAGCTGTGTTAGGAACAAACTTGTCATCCATTACATCGTAATGGATTTGTTTTATTCCAAGCTTTTTCATTTCGTCTAATTGCTCTTGCATATTTGCAAGACTAAACGAAAGTAAAGATGGTTCAAGAATTTTGTACATGATTATTTTTCTTCAATGTCTTCAACGTTAAGGATATTAACGATTGACTTAATTTTTTCGTTACGACACATGATTGTAACAACGTCACCTAATAAGAATACAGAATCTTTAGCAGGCGGGAAGATAATCTTACCTTGACGTTGAATCATAATGACAGTAGCATCATATTTAATTTTGAAATCAAGTTTTTCAAGAGGCTTGTTAATAATATCTTCATTATTAACAACACCTTTAATTCATGAGAATCCTTCACTAACAGCATAAATGTCAATACCGATATTGAATAATGCTTGAATAGCAACACGGTTTGCAACTTCAATGTCTGGAATAACAATTCTTGCAATACCCATGGTTTTAAGAACTCTTTTGTGAATTGGGTTGTTTGCTTTAGCAATAATGTCTTTAATACCAATTTCACGTAAGTTTGCACAAACCATGATTGATTCTTCAATACTTGTAACACCTACTATTACAGTTCTTGAATTTTGCACACCAACTTCAACTAAAGAGTTAATGTCAGTTGCATCACATTTAAATGCAACATCAAATATCTTTGATGCTTTTTCAATCTTTTCGTTATCTTTATCGATAACCATTACATTTTTACCAGCATCATTAAGTTTAGAGGCTACTTCGTAACCAAATCTTCCTAAACCAATGACACAATAATCATTTTTTTCTCTCATATTTTCTCCAAATAGATAACTTTATTATATGTAAGAAATTATTATTGATATATATAATTAATTAATATTAAGAGTTTATGTTGACTAAAGATACAGAAAAAAATTCTCATAATATTGAAAACATTAGTAAGAGAAAACATAAAACTCTTTCTAAAGTTTTAGGAATCATTTTTGGACGTACAGTTCCTCAAAAAATGTTCCGTCTATATTTCTTATTTATTTTGTTAGGAGCAATACTATTGTATTGTCCTTTTTCTCTTCAAAATGGATACCAAATTCAAATTGATCCATTAAAACCAATGGAAGGTACTAATGTAAGAACATATAAGTTCTGGGATGCTTTATTCATTGCGTGTAGTGGTTTTAGTGATACAGGATTAACACCAGCAGTTATATCAACTTCATTTACAATTTTTGGTCAAGTAGTTTTAATGTTATTAATTGAAATTGGTGGTATTGGATTAATCTCAATTTTCTTTTTAATTTGAAACTTATTTAAAAAATGAAATAAAGTTGATCTTAACCAAATGGTTATGCTTCAAGCAGAAAGAGGAAACGAAAAACTTGGTAACTCTTTTAAAATGGTTAGAAAGGCAGTAGTTTTCATTCTTCTTTGAGAATTGGCATTTGGTTTAATTTACTCAATTTGAATGTATGCTGTACCAGCATATCAACAAGCTAGCTTTTTAGGTGGAAGTGATATGAGACCAACTCATGACACAGATCAATTGTTAAGTTGTTACCACAACTATGGACAATGTTTATGAATTGGTATATTCACTTCTATTTCTGCAATTAATAACGCAGGATTTGACATCTTTGAAGGTACTTCATCATTAGCTTCATATAGAAATGACTGAAACACAATTTTCCAGTTATTCATTATTATTGAAATCGTTGTAGGTGGTATTGGTTATCCGGTTATCTTTGATCGAATGGAAAAAAGAAAGAATGCTAGAAAAGGAATAAAGACTAGAACGTCTTTATTCACTAAAGTTGCTTTGTCTTCATATTTTATTATTGCTGTTATTGGTCTAATCTTAGCTTTTGGTTTTGAAGGAATTGATGCTAAATTTAATACAGATGAATATTCTATATTCACAGATCCAAATACTTATGGTGAATTTGGTAAAGCAGAAGGATGAAACAAAATGTTCTGTGTTTTGTTTAATGTAATGACTACAAGATCTGCCGGATTCTCTACATTAGATCACAACTTATTGTGTGCTGGAACAAAATGAACAAACTGTTTGTTAATGTTTATTGGTGGTTCACCTTCTTCAACTGCTGGTGGTATCCGTACAACAACATTTGTAATTATTGCTATAGCAATATTTAACAAGATGATTGGTAAAAATAGGGTTTCAATGTATAAACGTACAATTCCAACAAGCAAAGTTAAAGACTCGTTAATTGTTTTTAGTTCATCAATTATCTTAGTAACATTAGTTACTTTGTTAATTACATATACTCAATATGGACAAGATAATTTACCACAATTCCAATTATTGAGTGTATTGTATGAAGCAACAAGTGCGTTTGGTACTGTTGGTTTATCAGTCGGTATTACTTCCCAAATTACTCCTCTTGGTCAAATACTGTTGATCGTTTTAATGTTCGTTGGCCAATTAGGTGTGTCTTCTACACTTCTTTCTTGAACAAGAAGAAATCCTAAAGGTAACCTTGCAGTATATCCCGAAGAAGATATCAGAATTGGATAATATAATAAAGTTATGGCTAATAAAAAAGGTTTATTAATTGTTATTAGTGGTCCAAGCGGTGTTGGTAAAAGGACTGTTTTAACTCCGTTAATGAACGATAAGTCTTTAAACTTAGCATATTCTATTTCCATGACAACTCGGCCAAAAAGATTTGATGAAGTTCATGGTAAAGATTATTTCTTTTTAACAAAGCAAGAATTTGAGCAACAAATTAAAGATGGTAATCTTCTTGAATGAGCAACATATGTTGATAACTATTATGGAACACCAAAAGATTATGTAAATAATTTACGTAAAGAAGGCAAAAATGTTCTTTTAGAAATTGAACCTCAAGGTGCTTTATTAATTATGGATTATGCTAAAAAGCATAATGATCACAGATTCTTAACAGTCTTTGTTGCTCCTCAATCCCTTGAACATTTAAAATCTAGATTATTAAAACGTGCAACCGAAAGTGAAGAAAAAATTCTGAAGAGAATCAAGCAAGCAGAGTGAGAATTAACTTTAACTGATAAATATGATTACACAGTAATCAATGGTGATAATCCTTCTGACGCAACAAAGAAGTTAAAAGACATCTTGCAGAAAAAAATAAACGAAAATGTCGACTAATAAAACATCAATTTATAGTTACGATTTAAAAAGTCTTGAAGAAAAATTTATTAGTTTAGGATTAAAGAAATTTAACGCTAAACAAGTTTTTCAATGAATCTACCAAAAAGGTGTTGTTGATTTTGACAAGATGTCTAACATTGCAAAATCATCTATTGAGATTCTTAAAAATAATTTTATTTTTAATCAATTTAAAATCATTAACACTCTTATTGATCCAAGAGACGAAACAACTAAATTTTTATTTGAGTTATCTGATAAAAGGGTAATTGAAACTGTGTTAATGAAATTTGATTACGGATACAGTATTTGTGTTTCGAGCCAAGTTGGTTGCAACATGGGTTGCAAGTTCTGTGCTTCAGGATTGTTAAAGAAAATACGAAGTTTAAATGTTGATGAACTTGTTTTACAAGTTGTTACAGTAAATAACTATTTGAGACAGAACAATAAGAGTCCTATTTCAAATTTAGTTTGTATGGGAATTGGTGAACCATTTGATAACTATGACAACATCAAAAAATTCTTAAGCATTTTAAATGATCCATTTGCTATCGGATTAGGTGCTAGACACATTACTGTGTCTACTTGTGGTCTAATAAATAAGATAGTAGAGTTTGGAAAAGATTTCCCTCAAATGAATTTAGCTATTTCCCTTCATGCTCCAAATGATGAGTTAAGAGATAAACTTATGCCAGTGAACCACGCTTATCCCTTATCAATGTTAATTGATTCGTTAATTAAATACCAAAAGATTACTAAGAATAGAATTGGTATCGAATACATATTGTTAAAAGGAATTAACGATACTGCTGAATGTGCAAAACAATTAGTTAAAATCCTTAAACCAATTTATTGCTATATCAACTTAATTCGTTATAACGAAGTTGCAGAAAATGAGTTTAAAACAAGCGATAAAGTTAATGATTTTTCTAAAATATTAAACTCTAATAATATAATTTGTACTATACGTCTTGAAAGAGGAAGTAAGATTGCTGCGGCGTGTGGACAACTAAGAGCGAACTATGAAAAAGACAAGTTTTAAATTTAATTATTCATTTGCAACCGCAAAAGGTTTAAGAGATCACAACGAAGATGCTGGATGAGTTGGAGAAAACAAATCTAAGCAATGCTTAGCAATCGTTTGTGATGGTATTGGTTCACAAACTGACAGTCAGATCGCTTCTAACATGATTGTTGATTATTTCAAGACCCAATTTAACAAGAAAAGAATAATTCTAAATCCTGATTTATGAGTTAAAAAAACTCTTGCAACAGCTAGAAAAAAATTAACAAATCATTGTAAGAAGAATTTACAAGGTAAAAAAATTACAACTACATTCTGTATGTGTTTAATTGAAAGAAACGGAATGATGCATTGTTACAGTCTTGGCGATTCAAGACTTTACCACTTTATTTCTAATAAATTTAAATGGGTTCAAATAACAAAAGACCACAATTTATACAACTATTTAGTTGATTCAAATGCTTCTCAAGAAACTTTTGTAAAGTTTAAAGACAAATTCTTAGCTTTAACAAAATTCGTTGATTCCGACCCCGCTTATCCTTTATCTTTTGATAAATTCAATATTCAACTAGAAAATGGTGATCTTGTTTTCATAGGTTCAGATGGAGTTTATAACTTCATTAATATGTTTTTTATTGATGAATACATCAAGAAAAACAGAAACATTCCTTTTTCAGAAACTTCAAAAGCGTTAATTAAAGAAGCTTTAAAGAACCATAGTAATGATAACTTAACAGCAATTGTTATTGAAGGATTTAATAGATAATGGCTGAACAAGAAAAAAAAGAAGAACTAACCCCTAAAAAAGAAGATCCTCTTTTTTCAAAAGGAAGTCTTGTTCTTGGACAATATGAAATAATCAGAGAAATAGGTAGAGGCGGAATGAACTCTATCATTTATTTAGCTGAAGATACAACTATTGATCTTAATAAATATCCTTTACAAAGTAAAAATGTTGCTGTTAAAGTTGTTACTAAAAACAACACGATCACAGAAGCTGAATGAATAAAATTCATGGATGAATGCGTTACTTGCAATCGTGTCGGAAATTTACCAAACATTGTAAAGACATATCAAGTAGCAAAAATCAACAATGATAATACTATCGTTATTGTAATGGAATATATTGATGGTATTTCGTTACGTGATTACTTAAATACCCATGGGTATTTAAGTATTCAAGAATCAATTTATTTATTTCAAAAAATTCTTTTAGGTATAAAAGAACTACATAGTTTTAAACAAAAGATTATTCACCGTGATTTAAAGCCTGAAAACATCTTATTAACTCACGACTTAAGACAAGTTAAAATTATTGATTTTGGTATTTCATCAGTTGTTGAAATCAAACAAGATAGTGAGAACTCAGTCCTTACAAATGAAAATGCTTTATATGGAACATATCCATATATTTCACCAGATATTTTCCAATTAAAACAAAGTTCTGAATCAAAAATTAATTCGAGCTTTATTTCTGAACAATTTGATTTTTATTCCTTAGGAATAATCTTTTACGAAATGTTAATTGGTAAAAAGCCTTTCTATGCTGATAACTATAACAATGCCCAAGTTATTAAATTACCTTTAACATACGATATGCCAATAATGAGTGATATTAATCCAAATATCACTCCTGCGATTGAAAATATTATTTTTAGATGTATTGCATCTAAACCAAGTGATATTAGATATCGTTATCACTCTGTTCAAGAAATCATTAATGATTTAGATGCGGTTGAAAAACAAAAAGTTAACTTAGTTGATCAAAAACTTATTAAGTCAAGAAAAGAAAGAACATTCCAAACAAAAAATGTTTTTGATGTAACTAAGCAAAAAGAAAGAGAACGTTTCTATGAAAAATGATGATTCTTCTGATCAATAACATTATTTGCTTTAGCAATCGTCATAATTACACTTACTCTTAGATATATAGAATAAAATAATATACGGAGGACACAATGCTTAAATTTAATACTTCAAATACCTTAAGATTAAAAGATAAACACATCCAAAGAAAATACCAAAAGGAAATCGATAAAATTCATAAAGGATTCTTAACTAATTCTTTACCTGGAATGGAGATGTTAGGATGGGTTAATATTATTGATTTCTATAGAAATCAAGATCTTCTTGCAATGAAGAAAAAAGCAACTCAATGAAAAAAAGAAGATTTGAAGTATGTTTTAGTTATTGGTATTGGTGGTTCTTATTTAGGCGTTAAAGCAGCTATTGATATGTGTAACGGATCAATTGGTTTCACCAAAACAAAATTTATTTACATTCACAATATGTGTAGTTCATATATTGCTGATGTAATTAAAAAAGTTGGTAAGAATAAATTTGGTATTGTTGTTATTTCAAAATCTGGAACTACTATTGAACCTGCAATTGCTTTCAGATTGTTCAAAGAAATAATGATTAAAAACTTTGGCAAAGAATATGCTCAAAAAATGATAGTAGCAGTTACAGACAAAGAAAAAGGAACTTTACATAATTTAGCTAAAGCTAATAAGTGAACAATGTTCGTTATTCCTGATGACGTTGGAGGAAGATATTCTACTTTAACTCCTGTTGGTATGTTCCCAATGATCTTAGCAGGATTAGATCCATTAGAAATCCTTAAAGGTGCTAAACAAGCATTAAGTGATACAAAGAGTTTTAACTTAAAAAACAATTCGGCTTTTTTATATGCATGTTATAGACATTATTTGCATGTTTATCAAAAATACCAAGTTGAAAACTTCATAGTTTATGATCCATCATTAACTATGGTTGGAGAACAATGAAAACAATTGTTTGGTGAATCTGAAGGAAAATCACACAAAGCGATGTATCCAACAATTAGTTTGTTTACTACAGACTTACACGCTCTTGGACAATACTTACAAGAAGGAACAAGAAATTTCATTGAAACAACTCTTTGAGTTGAACAACCTAGAAAAGATATTAAACTATCAATTGGTGATAATGATGATGGTTTAAAATATTTAAATTCTAAAACACTTCATTACATTAATGAAAAAGCGTTCCAAGGAACAGTTGCAGCTCATACAAAAAATGGTAAAGTTAATAATCTAATTATTAATATCACAAAAGCTGATGAATATCATTATGGATATTTATACATTTGATTATGTCGTGCAGCAATGATGAGCGGATACTTATTAAAAATTAATCCATTTAATCAACCTGGAGTCGAAGCATATAAAACAAACATGTTCTCTTTATTAAAGAGAAAAACGAAATAATCTTAAACTTATTTTGAACAAAATAGAGACACTTTTTGTGCCTCTATTTTTTCACTTTGGTAGTAAGATTAATCTACTGTGAAAAATGGGAGTTTATAATATATATGAGAAAAGAGTATAAATATTCAAATCTTAAACAAGAAACAAATACATCAGGAATAGTTATGTTAGAACCTTCTAAGAAAATAAAGAAAAGAAAACCAGGAGTGAAACCACCAAGAATTTCTAATCGTCAAATATTAGAACAGATTCTTAAACGTCTGGATGAACACGATCAACTATTTAAAACACTTATTAAAGCTAATAACCTTAAGACAAAATAAAAAAAAGATTATTTAGATAATCTTTTTACGTCTTCGGCAATCATTAATTCTTCATCAGTTCTTACCATATAAGCTTGGTATTTTGATTTTGGTGTAGTAATCTTTTTGTAATCGCCATATTTAGCATTTAATTGTTTTGTATCAATTACTATGTTAAACAATTTGATACGTTTTAATACTTCAGAAACAACGTTTGTTTGGTTTTCACCAACACCAGCAGTAAACACAATTGCGTCAATTTTTCCTTCAAGTTGGTTTGCATATCTAACAATATAATCAGTGATTCTATTGATGTATAAATCAATAGCAAATTTAGCTGTCTTGTTACCTTCAAGTTTCATCTTGAATGCATCTCTTAGATCACCGCTTCCAACAAATCCCATTAATCCAGATTGTTTGTTGAACAAGTTATCAACTTGTTCACCTTTCATACCACATCTTAATAAATATGTAGCAATTGATGGATCAACACTTCCACATCTTGTTCCCATCATTAGACCTTCTAATGGTGTTAAACCCATTGAAGTGTTGAATGATTTTGAGTTTTTAATTGCACAAATAGATGCACCATTACCAATATGACAAACAATTAAATTAACTGTTTTTTTATTAAGAATCTTTTGCATTCTTTGCGTAATGAATTTATATGACACACCATGGTAACCATATCTTCTGATTTCATATTTATCAGAAATCTTTTTGTTAATTGGATAAATATGATTAATTTCAGGGATAGTTGTGTGGAATGAAGTATCAAATGCAGCAACATTAGTTACCTTCGGTAACTTTTTCTTAAAAATGTTAATTACTTTTAATTCACTTGGGTTGTGTAATGGAGCGAGTTTTGTATATTTTTCAATTGTTTTAATACATTTTTGATCAATAACTGTCGAATCACTATAAACAGTTCCGGCTTGAACTACTCTGTGACCAATTCCTGTGAATTCTTTAATATCATTAATAACTTTATATTTCTTTAAATTCTTAAGAATAACGTTAACAGCGGTTTCGTGGTTTGGAAGGCTAATCTTTTGTTCAACTTCTTTTAGTTTTGGACCATCATAATATTTAATCTTGAAATTACCATCAATATATATTCTTTCACATAAACCTGAAGAAATAACTTTGTTATTACTTTGTAAAAATACTTTGAACTTTACTGAACTACTTCCAGCATTGATTATTAATATTTTCTTTTCCATTACAATCTCCGTTTTAATATTACTAAAATTATAATAGACTAAACATAATTAATATAATATTAATAATTATGAAAAAATTCTTTCTAGGCTTTTTACATTATTTAGGATTACCTTTTGTTTGCATTGCTTTATTTTGATCTTTATTTAGGGCAAAATCAAAAGCAAAAAAATATCGTAAAGATCCTAAATCAATCTTTGTTCAAGACAGATTTAAAATTGTTTACAAACTATGTAAAAAAGCTCTTTACATTAAAAATGTAAGAGTTAATGCTATTGATTTTGATTCTCTTCCAACCAATTCTAAATTATTTGTAGGAAACCATAAATCAAACATTGACCCAATTGTCATGATTAAAGTTTTATATGAAAACTTATCTGGTCAATATTTTACTTTTATTTGTAAAAAAGAATTAGCAAAAAACAGTTTCATAAAAGCGGCAATCGATTTAATTGATGGAATTTTCATTAATAGAGAAGACCCAAGACAAGTCTTTGAAATTGTTAAGAAACAAAAAGAATTAATCAAGAACAACTATTCAATAGTTGTTTTCCCAGAAGGAACAAGAACCTTCTCAGATGACATTGGAGAATTTAAATCTGGTGCATTTAGAATAGCTTATGATTGTTTCTTACCAATTGTGTGCTTCACAATCTATGGTTCTTCCGGAAGAATGGATAAAGATAAATCAAACAAGATTAAAGGTGAAGTTAAAGTTAAAGTAAATAAATGTTATCGTCCTAAAGACTTCATAACGACAAATGTAATTAATTTAGCCACTAAATTAAGAGACGCAGTAATTAAAACATATGACCAATTAAAAACAAAAGCAAACAAAAAGGAGAAAAAATAATGAAACAATATTTAGATTTATTACAACACATATTAAAAAATGGTAAAAAAAGACACAACCGTACAGGAATAGATACAATTTCTACTTTTGGATACCAAACAAGATATGACATTTCTGAAACTTTTCCTTTGTTAACAACAAAAAAAGTATTTTATAAATCAATGATTCATGAATTACTTTGATTTATAAAAGGGGACACAAACATCAAATATTTAGTTGATAACAACTGTAACATTTGAAATGAATGACCATATGAGACTTTCAAGAAGTCTCCAGATTTTAAAGGTGAAACTTTAAAAGAATTTGTAGAAAAAATTAGAAATGATGCTGAATTTGCTAAAAAGCACGGCAACTTAGGTCCAGTTTATGGTAAACAATGAAGAGACTCTTATGGTTTTGACCAATTACAAAATGTAATTGACCAAATTAAAAATAATCCAGATTCTAGAAGAATGATTGTTTGTGCTTGAAACCCATCACAAGTTTCTAACATGGCATTACCTCCTTGTCATGCTTTATTCCAATTCTATGTTGAAGATGGAAAATATTTATCTTGTCAGCTTTATCAAAGATCAGCTGATGCATTCTTGGGTGTTCCTTTTAACATCCCAAGTTATTCATTATTAACTTACATCATTGCTGATATGACAGGTTTAAAACCAAAGGAATTTATTCATTCATTTGGAGACTTACATATATATGTAAATCATTTAGATCAAGTTAATGAGCAATTATCTCGTACTCCTAAAAAACAACCAAGATTGATTATTAAGAATCACCACGACAGAATCGAAGACTATGTAATTGATGATTTTGAAATTGTTGATTATGATCCAGCTCCAGCAATCAGAGGTGCAGTAGCAGTTTAATTATGTTAAAGATGATTTGATGTGAAGATGCTAATCATGGCATCGGCATAAATAATAAAATGCCTTGAAACATAAAAGAAGAAATGCAACATTTCATTTCTTCTACTAAAGGTCACACTGTAGTAATGGGCAGAAAAACATATGAATCAATAGGTAGACCATTACCAAAAAGAACTAATATTGTTTTAACAAACAATAAAGATTTGAAAATTGAAGGTGTAGAAATTTGCCATGATTTTAATAAAATCATTGACATGGCAAAAACCCAAGACATTTTTATTATTGGTGGTGCTTCTATATATAGACAGTTCTTGCCATATGCAGATCAATTAATCATTTCAAAATTACCAGATTCATACAAATGTGAAGAATTTTTAAATTTTGATTTATCAAATTTTAAACTTGATCATACTGATGACCATAATTTATTTAAAGTAAATTATTATGTTAAAAAATAAAGGTATTGATGAATTAAATATTGATATTGAAGGTTTTAGTGGACCTTTAGATTTATTAGATACTCTAATTAGAGAAAAGAAATTAGATATTCTTAATCTTGATATCGCAATATTAGCTAATCAATATTTTGAATATATTAAGAAGAACATTAATACTTTAGATATAGATAAACTAAGTTCTTATTTATTAATGTCTACTTATTTATTAGAGTTAAAAGCAAAAAAGATCTTACTTGCAACTGAATTAAGTAATCAGTCAAAAGAAGATTTTGAATACGAAAGAGACAAGCTGGTTAGTCGAATCATTGAGTACCGTAAGTATAAAGATGCCTCTAAAAAACTAGATAACAAGCGTTTAAAGCGTGAAATGCTACATGCTAAGGTATCTGACCTGTCAACTGTAAGCGAGGCCTCAGAACGCATTTATATTGAAAAAATGCCAGATTACATTAATCCTGAAAAATTGCTTTCCTCATTAATGAAAGCTTATGAAAAATATCATTTTTCATTATTTAGTAAGAATAGAATTATTGTCCAAGAACTATCTGTTGATGAAGTTAAAAAAGAGATTGTTGAGTTTTTCAAGCAAAACGCTGATTGCAAAATTTCTTTTGCAGAATATCTTGCTAATGTTGACGAACTTAAAATTTCTGAACAATATATTGTTACAGCTTTTCTTGCTCTATTAGAATTAGTAAAATATCATTTTGTAGATCTTACTCAAAATGATAAGACAAACGAATTACTAATTTCAGTTAACGATTTAAATAATGAATCAATTGCACTAGGTAAAGGAGATAATTAATATATGAATAACACATCGATAGTTGAAAGCATTCTTTATACTTCAGGAAATGACGGTACAGACATTAATACTTTTAAAAAAGTATTAAATTTACCTGCTGAAGAAATTATTAAAATAATTGATTCATTAAAAGAAAAATATGAAAAAGATGAATCATCAGGTTTTCAAATTAAAAAGTATGGTAATGCTTTTTACCTTCTTTCTAAAGAAGCGAACACCGAATATATTTCTAAAGCAATGAATTATGCTACAAAGAATCCAATGACTCCTGCAATGATGGAAACTCTTGCGATTATTGCTTACAACAATCCATGTACAGGTGCAATGGTTGAAAAGATTAGAGGGGTTGACTCTAAGAATGCTATTAATAAATTAATATCATTAAACCTTATTAAAGAAGCAGGTAGAGATACCACACCAGGATGTCCTTATTTATATAAGACAACCCAAGAATTCTTAAACTTATTTGGTATTAAAAACTTATCTTCTCTTCCAAAATTAAAAGAAGGTAGCGAAAATTTAATTGAAGAAATGGATGTTGATTTCTTCGATTCAAACAGAATAGATGACGAAGAATAAAAAAATGCACATTATTGTGCATTTTATTTTTTTTAATCCACTAACAATATTATTGCAGCGTAATCAACACCAGTATGAGCGGTAATTACTGAAGGGAATTTACCTGCTTTAACATTTTCTAACTTAAACTCTTTACGAAGTAGTTTTAAGATCTCATCAATATGATATTTTTCATTCATAGAGTTTTCTAATAAAACACTATGAACTATTTTGTGTTTAGATAATTGGATTCGTTTTTCAAATGCTTCTTTAATTTTTTCTACACAGCCTTCATATTTAGGAGACTTATCCATAAAAATTAAACCATTATGGTCATAAGAAATAATTAATTTAAGATTCAACATCTTAATTAATACAGATTTAAACGAAGATACTCTACCACCTTTAACTAATTGGGTAATGTTAGGAACAATTAAGAATCCTGTTCATTTGTTCTTTGTAGATTCAATATAATCTGTAACTTTTTGTTCGGTTAATTCTTCTTTTTTAGCAAGATTTAAAAAATATTCAACATAATATTTTGTTAAAGTACTTAAAGAATAAGAAGTAATGACGTGTAGTTTGTCATAGTCTTCTTTTACCATTCTTCAAGAATTTATAGCACCTGATAATTTAGGGTGAATAGGTAATACAAATATTTGATCATATTTGTCATATATAGAATTAACTAATTGCATCATTTCACCAGGTGAAGGCTGACTAGTTCCGATGTCAGCACCGCTATTAACTAGTTCACATAGTGTTTTGTCATCAATATCTACTTGATCTTTTAAGGAAATAGTTTTTCCGTTTTCGTTCTTTGTTATTATTAAAGGAATAACAAAGACATTTTCAATTTCTCCATTTTTAATTCCAGAAGAGGAATCAACAATAAAAGCAACTTTACTCATAATAAGTAAATTATAATCATTAAATAAATATTTAAAAAAATATATGATTGGTGTTTTTTACAATAAAAATTCATTAAAAGATACATTATTAATTAATGTATCTGGGTCTGATGCTGTTAGTACAAAGGAAGAACTTAAATATTCTATAGGTTTTGATGATAAAAACAATATTTGTTTTATCAACATCTTTAATTTCTCTAATTATTTAGGAGTTAATGAAGGATTCATTAAATATTCTTCAGAAATTATTTCAATTGTTAATAAAGTATGTAACGTTGATTTATCTGAACATATTGATAATAATGATTTTGTAGTAGCAGAAGTTGTTGAATGTGAAGACATTCAAGGCACACACCTTCATAAATGTAAAGTATTTAACGGAGTAAATACTTTAGATATAGTTTGTGGAGCAAAAAATGTAAGAAGACAACTAAAAGTTGTCTTAGCTCAAGTTGGATCAATTCTTCCAAATGGAACAAGAATTAATAAAGGGAAATTATTAAACCACGATTCTTTTGGAATGTTGTGTTCAAAGAAAGAATTAAATATTAATTCTGATGAATTTAATGAATCAGGAATTATTGAACTTGGTAGTAATTATCAAGTTGGCCAAAAATTTGATAAGGTTTTTGCCTAAATTTTATAATATCCAAACCAAATAGGTTCCTTACTTTTACTATTATTGATAGTAAAAAACTTTACTTTCTTTTGAATAATGTAATGTAAATACATGAATAGGGATATTACACCATAACAGACAAGTAACGGAATAAAGATTAATCAAGGGAAACTCAAGAATGAAAAGATTTTACCTATTGGATAAAAAGATGCATTTGTACCGTACGGTTGAGTGTTTGGCAATCAATCTTCTGGCCTAATACCACAAACATTTGTATGGACATCATAACCATAAGCAATTATGGTTATGTATATAAAAAATATTAAACATGCAACGTTTGTCCACAAGAATGTTCATCATTTATTACTAGGAGTATTTAATAATACTCCTACCCCAAGCACTAAACCTAAAAAATGCATAAAGAATTTTAGTCTGTAAGGATCAGAACCTAAGAAGATGTATTGACCAGACATTTCCGCTCTACCACCATCACCTAACATTATTGATGTAAATAATGTTAGAAGTGATCCAAAGATCATTGGTGTCGCAAGAACAACGGCAACTTTTCTAGACGGTTGAGCAATTAGAAAAATGCAAGAACAAACAAAAAAGAATGGGCAAAGATCAGTTAAGAACACTTTAGCTTTTAAGAAACTAGAAGTGTAATCTATATCTGTATATCCATAATCTTTTCTTATTCCGTGATTGTAATCATTTAATGCACTACAATCTCATGCATATCTTGCTGCAATAAAATAAATCAACATGATTGAAGCAAGAATTATTCAAAACAAATAACTATTAGTTATTTTCTTAACAAATGGGTGTACACCTATTTGAATACCACAAAAAACAAATGTTAATACTACTAATGTTATTCCAGAAGCTAATGCACTCATATTTTTATTCTATAAGAAAAAAATACTTTTGACCATTCTTAAATATAATTTAAGTATGCCTTTTGTTAAGAAAAATAATGAAGATTTTGTTGTTGAAAATGACCAAATCTTTTTAAAAAAAGAATATTTAGAAAAAAACCGTAAGTTATTTAAAAAAATAACAGGGACAAGATTTAGTTCGATACTAAATCTAAGTAATTATGTTACTCCTTTTAAGACATGGACTATTATGGTCAACATTTTTAAAGATGTAATGGATCCGACTTTAGCAAAAGTTGGTAATGCTGTTGAACCAAAGGTAAGAGAATATGTTGAAAAACAACTAGGATGTAAATATTTGTGTTATGATCCGTTCGCCATTAAATGAGATGTTTTCAAAGAAAACAAATATTTTGGTGGAATTCCTGATGGTGAACCTTTAAACGATCATCAAAGAGTTGATTATTCAACATTTCCGATGTTAGAAATTAAGACTTCTTCAATTGATTCTTTTGTTTACAAAAAAGTTGATAATGCATTGCAAATGCAAAAAGACAATAGAGGTTACCCTTTAATAAAAGAAAAAGGACAAAAAATGAGATCTTGATTTAATTCGAATAATGAAATTCAAATTCCTGTTGAATATCAATATCAACTTGGCTTGTATTTATATTTAAGAAATATAAATAAAGGATTATTTGCCATCACTTTTTTAACCCCAGAAGATTATGTTCATCCAGAAAACTACGATGCTTCTGAACATGAAATTTTTATGGTTAATGCTGATGTTATTGATAAAAATGAAATTGCAAGACAAGTTAAATTTGCAGAAGAATGATATAAAAAATATATTGAGACAGGTGTTTCACCTAAAATGACAGCAAGTGATAAGTTGTGATTATCATCAGAGTTAGGTATTAAGTTTTAATGAAAATAATTTATCTAAAATACGGAGAACTTACCTTAAAAGGTAAAAATAAAAAAAACTTTATTAATCAACTTTTTTCTAATATCAAAGTTGCATTAAAAGATTTTTCTGTAAAAATAATTAAAAAATATGATTCTTGTACTATTGAAGTTGAACAAAATGATATTTTCGACAAAGTATTAAATATTTTAACTACTATACCGGGAATAGCACTAGTTATTCCCGGATATCAAATCGAACGTGATTTCGAAAAGCTTGTTGTTGAATTAACAGAAAAAATAAATATTAAAAATAATCAAGCTACTTTTAAAGTTGAAACAAAAAGACATGATAAAAAATATGAACTAAACTCAATGGAGTTTTCAAGAAAACTTGGACACTTTTTATTATTAAATAATAAAAACTTAAAAGTAAATGTTAAAGACCCTCAAATAAAAATTACAGTTGAAATACACAAAGATTATTTCATATATTATTTTGAAAGAATTAAAGGTCTTGGTGGATTCCCAATTGGATGTGGTGGTAAAGTTTTAATGTTGATTTCTGGCGGAATTGATTCACCCGTTGCGGCTCATTTATTATTAAAAAAAGGTTATAAGGTTGACTTTGTAACTTTTGTGTCTCCGCCACACACAAAACCTGAAGCTCTTGATAAAGTTAGAACTTTAATCAAGAAACTTACTTTTAGCTGCCCATACACTCCAAAGCTATATATTGTAAATTTTACAAAATTACAACACGAAATTTCTCACATCTTTGATCACAGTTATCAAATAACAATCATGAGACGTTATTTTTTTAGAATAGCTGAACATCTAAAAGAAGCAAATGAATATGATGCAATTGCTACAGGAGAATCTTTAGGACAAGTAGCGAGCCAAACAATCCAAAGCATGAATACAATTGAGTCAGTCTTAAAAGATACAGTTGTATTAAGACCATTGCTTACTTTTGACAAATTAGAAATTATTAACATTGCTACTAAAGTAGGTACATATGAAACTTCTATTCTTCCGTTTGCTGATTCATGTAGTTTGTTTGTACCTACAAATCCGGTCACTAAACCAACAATTCATAAAGCTACTAAACTGGAAAATGATTTAGAACTAATTTCTGGCATTTATAATATAACTATTGAGAAACATATAGAATTAGAAAGAATTAAATAATGAATTTTATTAAGAAGACAATTATTGAAAAAATTAATCAATATAACAAAATATCATTATTTTTTCATGAAGTTCCGGACTTTGATGCTTTAGGCTCATGTTATGCTTTAAAGCATTTTATTAAAGACATTGCTCCCGAAAAAGAAGTAAGAATTATTGGTTTAGATATTTTGGATGATAGTTTTTCCAAAAAACTATTTGAGTTTGACCACACTCATGTTAGCAATACTTTTGTGTCTCAATCTCTAGGAATCATCTTAGATACAGCAAACGAACAAAGAATTTGAACTAATAGGCACAGATATTGCAAAGAAACTATAAGAATCGATCACCATCCACAAGTTGAATCAATTTGCAATGTAGAATGAATTGATCCAAACTATCCTGCGACATGTGAAATGATTGCTGAATTATTATTTGATTGAAACTCAAAATATGTTTTGAGTCCTACTGCAATGTATTTGTATGCAGGAATAGTTACAGATACAGGAAGATTTCTTCATTTAAATACAAGACCTTCAACTTTTGCTATTGCAAGTAAATTGTTATCGACAGGATTTAATCGTCAAAGAATTAATGATGTTCTTTATATACATAAATTTAAAGAAATTAAATTTAATTCTTATGTTATTTCAAAAACTACATTACTTAAAAGACACAAATTTGCTTATGCTGTTTTAGGAAAAAAGTCATTTGACAGATTTGGTATTGACGTAAGAATGTCAATGGTTCAAATGTTAAACAACATTGAAGGTGTGGAAGTTTGAATGTCTTGTTACTATGATGAAACCAAGAGAGCTTGAAGGGGATCGCTACGTAGTAGATCTCTACCAATTAACCAAATTGCTGAAAAACATAATGGTGGCGGTCATAAATTAGCTGCAGGATTTACCCTAAAAAGCAAACACGAAATTAAAGTAATTAAAAAGGAAATAATAAATTACTTAAAACAATTTAAACAGGATTATTAATTTTTAATTTATAATCTTAATTAACAATTTTGATAAAGGACGTACATTATGAGTAAAACAAAAACATTAAAAGTGGCTGCAATTGATCCAGAAAATTTTGAAAGAATTAAAGTTGAAGAAACTAAAGTTGTTGATATTAACAGCTTAGGCGATATCAACTCTTCATCTATAGATGAAGAATTATCAAAATTATCTAAAAAAGAACTTAAGTATCGTCTTAAATACGAAGAAACTAACCCAGTTATTATTGAAAAAATCAAGAAACTTCTTGAAAGCATGTAATCTCAATGTTCATTAATTTAAATGTTCATTCTTATTATTCTTTATTAATGTCATCAATTAGTATTGATGACATTATTAATTTTGCTGTTAAAAATAATCAGAAATATGTTTCATTAATAGACATTAATACAATGTATGGAACGGTTGAGTTCTATCACAAAGCAATTAAAAACAATTTAATACCAATCATCGGTTTGCAAGTTAAATACAAAAACGAAAAAGTAGTTTTAATAGCTAAGAACAACAATGGGTACAAGAAGTTAATAAAAATTTCGTCGCTTATTATGACTCAACAAGAACTTGTTCTTAAGAATCATATAGATGATTTATTTGTAATTGTTGAAGACATTAACAATTCATCTTGATTAACTCCAAATGAAAATTGCTTTAGTTTTAACCAGCAAAAACAAAGACCAATTGCAATGAGAGAATCTTTCTATGAAAATAAAGAAGATGTCGAATATGTAAAAGTCCTAAAGGCAATATCAAATGGATTAACTTTTGATCAAGTAAAAGATGATGATTCATTTAATGATAAATGAATGTTTTCTAATCAAGAAGCTAAACAAACATTTAATAAAGAATCTCTTGATAATTTAGACAAGTTAATTACTTCATGTCAATGAACACTTGATTTTTATAAAGAAAGACATTTAGTAAAATTTGATAAAAATCATAATTCAAAAGTGCTTCTTGAATCAATGTGTGCAGAGGGATTAAAGAAACGTTTAAATTCTAACGAAGCACCAGTTAAATACATCGAAAGATTAACTAAAGAATTACAAATAATAGATCAAATGGGGTTCAATGATTATTTTTTAGTAGTTCAGGATTATGTTGGCTTTGCTAAATCAAACGGAATATTGGTTGGTCCAGGAAGAGGATCTGCTGCTGGTTCTTTAGTTGCATACACATTAGGAATTACTGAGATAGATCCAATTCAAAATGATTTAATCTTTGAACGTTTCTTAAATCCTGAACGTCAAACAATGCCAGATATCGATATTGATTTCGTGGATGACCGTAGAAACGAAGTTATTGAATATATTTACAATAAATATTCATCAAATAATGTTGCTCATATTTTAACTTTCCAAAGAATGAAAAGTAAAATGGCATTAAGAGATGTTTGCCGTGTATTTGAATTTGATCTTAAACTTGTAAGTCTAATCACCAAAGAATTTACAATGGATTTTGATTTAGATATTGACGCAGCAATTGCTAAAAACAAAAAGATTGCTGAATATTCAAATAAATATCCACAATTATTTAAAATAGCTAAAAAATTATTAAATTTTCCTAGACAAATTGGTCAACATGCTGCTGGTGTGATTATTTCTGATAAACCATTAGACGAAATTATTCCAATCCAATTAAGTACTGATAACATTTTCTCTACCCAATACTCTATGGAGTATTTAGAATCATTTGGATTAATCAAAATGGATATTTTAGGATTGGTTAACCTATCAACAATCAACCAATGTCTAAATCTAATTGAAAAAACTAAAGGAATAAAAATTAATCTTGAAAAGATTCCGCTTGATGATCAAAAAGTATTTCATGAATTGTCAATCGGCAATACTTCAGGAATCTTTCAATTAGAATCTCCTGGAATGAGAAATCTAATCATAAAGATTAAACCAAAAAATATCGAAGATATTTCTATTACATCCGCATTATTTAGACCCGGTCCTCAAAAAAATATTCCGACATATTTAAAAAATAAAGCAGAGCCTGACAAGATTAAATACTTAAATGACGACTTTAAAAAAGCTTTGTCATCTACATACAACATCATTATTTATCAAGAACAAGTAATTGATATAGTTTGTCGTGTTGCTAAGTTTAGCTTAGCTGAAGCAGATTTATTTAGAAGAGCAATATCTAAGAAAGACTCTCATAAATTACACGATTTAAGAGAACAATTTATTGCTGGCGGACTTAAAAACAACTATACAAAAGAAAAACTTGAACAAATATTTGATTACATTTATGAATTTGCTAATTATGGTTTTAACCATTCGCATTCTTTGGCATATTCATATGTAAGTTATTGAATGGCATATTTAAAAATTCATTATCCTATTCAATACTTCACTACTTTATTGTCATCAAATGACAATAGTGTAGACAAAATATCGGCTTATGTAAATGAAGCAAGAAAAAACGGAATAGAAGTTTGTCAACCTTCAATTCAGTATTCACACTTTAATTTTTCAATTAAGAAGTCAAAAATTATTTTTGGATTTAACGCTATTAAAGGAATAGGAAGAGAAACTATTCATAAAATATTAACAATTAGAAAATCTCAAGAAAATTACGAATTTAAAAATCTTTTTGATGCAATTGGTAAACTTGCTAATAATTCTATAGGTCAAAAAACAATTGAAATTTTAGTAAAAGCTGGTTGCTTTGATTGCTTCTTAGAAAAAAATCAAACAAGAATGTATATTCTTGAGAACCTAACAGAGTTATTTAAAGCAAGCAGATTAATGAAACCAAATGGTGAATTTATTATTTCACCAAATATTAAAAATGTAAAAACAACTCTAGAACAATTAATTGAATTAGAAGATGATCAATTCTCACTTCTCGGCGTAAGTTTTAGCGAACATCCAATTATTAAAATTAAAAATGAATTCAACGGAAATGAAACCATTGTTTCATTAGCTGATGCGTTTGTTAACGAATCCGGATATTCATACTGCATAGTTTTTGTAAACTCTTTTAGAGAAATTACAACAAAAACTGGGCTACCTATGGCTTTTGTTAAACTTGAAGATGAATCAAAAGTATCTGATGCTGTTATTTTTCCTAATGTTTACACAAAGTGTAAACCTATAATTAAAAAAGGTGAAGTTTATCTTGTAAATTTAAAATTATCACCAAGAGGACTTCAGCTATTATCAATTAAACCAATTAATCATGAGTAAAAAAGCAATCATTATCGATGGTAATTCACTAATTTATCGTTCGTTCTATGCAACGCTTAATCAATTAGAGTATTACAAACAACATAACTTTCCACCTGCTAATGCAATTAAATTAGTTACTTTAACAGTTTTAAAACTGTTAAATGAGCAACAATATGACTATGCCCTTTTTGCGTTAGATCATCACAAGAAAACTTTCAGAACAGAAGAATTTGCAGATTATAAAGCAGGAAGAAAACCAATGCCTGATGATTTGGTTGTCCAATTACCAGAAATTTCAAGAGCAGTAAACGCCTTAGGAATTAAAACTATGTCAATTCCTAATATTGAAGCTGATGACATCATTGGTAGCTATTGTAGATTAATGAATCAAAATGATGTTCATGTAACTGTTTTTACATCTGATAAAGATATGTTGCAATTAGTAAATGAAAAAACTAATGTTTCTTTATTCAAAACAGGTATCTCTGAAAGAGATATTTTCACTCATTTAAATTTTTCAGATAAGTTCTTCGGTTTAAAACCAAATCAAATTCCTGATTACAAAGGAATTGCTGGTGACTCTTCTGATAATTTATGTGGAGTTAAAGGGGTCGGACCTAAAACTGCAATTAATTTATTAATTAAATATGGAAGTTTTGATGAAATATATAACCATTTAGAAGAACTAAATGAAGGTCAAAAAAATAAGTTTAGTCAATCAAAAGATCATGCAAAACTTTGTAAAACCTTAGCAACAATTAGATTAGACGTTTTAGATAAAAATTCAATTAATGAATTTATTAAAGAATCTATTAACAAAGATGAAATGAACAAAATAATAGAAAAATATCATTTTAAGAATATAGTATTTTAATTAATATTTATAATATATAAAATTATGGAAAACAATTTTACAGACCAAGAACAAAGTAGAAGAGCTAAATTAGCTAAACTAATTGAAGAAGGTAATGATCCGTTCAAAATCGAAAGATTTGAACGTAACTTTAACTCTTTAACATTTAAAGATAAATATAAAGACCGTTCTAAAGAAGAATTACATGAATGTACAGACGAAATTAAGATTGCTGGTAGAGTTATGGCTATCAGACAAACTTTTGCTGTTATTAAAGACTTTTACGGTCCTGTTCAACTTTATATTAATAAAAAAACTTGCAAACCAGAAATCTGACAATTGTTTAGTAAGACTTTAGATATCGGAGATATCGTTGGTGTTGTAGGAACTCCAATGAAAACAAATACCGGAGAATGTACTGTAAAAATTGTTGATTTAGTTATTTTATCTAAATCATTAAAACCACTTCCAGAAAAATTCCATGGTTTACAAGATGAAGAAGTAAGAGCAAGAAAACGTTATTTAGATCTTATTATGAATTCTGAGTCTATGGAAACATTTGTTTTACGTAGTAAAATTGTTTCATTAATTAGAGAATATCTAAATGGTTTGGGATATTTAGAAGTTGAAACTCCCATCCTTCAATCAATTTTAGGTGGAGCGGCAGCAAGACCATTTGTTACTCACCACAATACATTAGATAGAGAATATTATTTGAGAATTGCTACAGAATTAGCTCTTAAAAAACTAATAGTAGGTGGCTTTGAAAAAGTATATGAAATCGGAAGAAACTTTAGAAACGAAGGAATGGATGCAACTCACAATCCTGAATTTACTTCAATCGAAGGCTATACAGCGTATACTTCAATGGAAGATGTAATGGATCTACTTGAAAACATTTTTAAATACGTTACAAAAAATATTAATAAAGAAAAATTCGAATATAAAGGTGTTAACCTAGATTTTACTCAAAAGTTTAAAAGAGTAAACATGGTAGATATGGTAAAAGAAACTACTGGTGTTGACTTTAGTCAAATTAACTCAACTGAAGAAGCAATTAAAGTTGCAAAAGAAAAAAATATTGAATTATTACCTCACGAAAAAAATCGTGGTCATATTATCAATAAATTTTTTGAAACTTTCTGCGAAGAACTTTGTGTTCAACCGACTTTTGTTTATGGACACCCAATTGAGGTTTCTCCTTTAGCTAAGAAAAATCCTAAAGACCCTAGATATACAAACAGATTTGAACTATTTATTTGTGGTAAAGAATATGCTAATGCATTTAGTGAACTAAATGATCCAATTGATCAAAAACAAAGATTCTTAGATCAATTAAAAGAAAAGGATTTAGGAAATGATGAAGCTAATGAAATGGATAATGATTTCATTGAAGCGCTTGAATACGGTTTGCCGCCTACTGGTGGTTTTGGATTAGGTATTGACCGTTTGGTTATGCTTTTAACTGGTAACACTACTATTAGAAATGTTTTATTATTCCCACACATGCGTGACGAAAAATAATTTATGTCTAAACATTTCTTTCAATCAAACTACAAACCAAAATTTGACTTTAAACAAACAATAAATTTTATTCAATCTTTTGATAAAATTTTAATTGATAAAATTTGTGAGAAATATTCGTCACAGCTTGTTAATTTTCCTTTGACTAGGAGCATTAAAACATTCGAAGTAACTAATTTATTTCCAAGAAATGTTATTTTTGATAATGCCAACACCGATTATCTATTTTCGTTAAATGAAAATCCGATTGATTTTTTTATTCAAAAGTCAAATGACTTTCACTCAATAAAGTCATTTGTATCAAAAACATCTATTTTTAATAGAGATTCCGAATTAACAAATACTGATTCAATAAACAAAGATGTTTTGTTTTTATATATGTTTTATTCAAATATTTCGGTCTTGGATACATCATTTAAAAGAATTGCAAATTCATGTATTTCGTTAATTAATGAAGCTCTTATTGGTTGTTTTGAAAAGCTAGAAAGCAAAAAAATAAACAAGATTAATGTTAAAAATGCATGAGATGTTTTTAATAAAAAAAGCGTAGATAAAGAAAAATTTATCAATGAATATATTTATAAAAACAATCCAACTTTATTTATAGGAACACCATTAGAATTTTCAAATGAATCTAATGAACTTCAAATGTCAAATGTGGAACATAAAAAATATTGTGCCTCATTTTATGTTTATGTACCAAGATTAAATAATAAACTTCGTTTATTTAAAATTTTTCCTGTTGAATTTGACGAAATACAAGAAAAAGACGGACAAAACTTTTTGATTCAATTTGATTTATCAAACATTTATCTTTATGCGTTAGATAAAGTTCATATAGCTGAAGTGGTTGCTTCTTCTTGGCCAGAAGATTTTATTGATTTTGTTAAAACAAATAATATCAAAATAATGTAAAAATGAAAAGTAATTACGTTAGAAAATATGATTATTTACAGTATTTTTATCGTCCTAAATCAGAATGATTTATAGATGATGAAGTAATTACTGATATTCTTCACGAAAGAGTTAAAAACTTATCAATTAAAAACAAATTAGACATTGACATAGATGAAGAAGATTTAGACGAAAATGAATTCGAATCAAAAGAAATTGATTCCTACGAATACTATCAACAACTTAAAGATACAACCGATGTACACAAAAAGTTAGATTTAACAAATCCGAAAGTTTGTGAGGGACAAATTATTGACGAAAAATCAAGAGAGTATATTAAAAAACAATTTCCAAATTGTAAAGCTTTTGATTTATCAAAAGACAATCTAACAAATGAACAAGCATTTGCGCAAACATTAGAATTGATTAAAGAAAACAACAACGTTATTTTATTTCAATCTGTGTTTATCTATACTGATCCAAAAGATAAAACACAAAAAGCAATTGCAAAACCAGATGCTATTGTAAAAAATGATGGTAAATTAGTTTTAATTGAAACAAAAGGAACAACATCTACAAAATTTATTCATCTTTTAGATATTTATTATCAAAAAAACATTATTAATGAAGCACTTAAAATTCTCGAAAACGAGCCAAAGATTGATCAATACAAACTTTGTATTGTTAAATACGAAAAGTGCCTTGTTCATGATGTAACTTTTGTATTAGTTGATAGGTGTAATTTTGGTAAAAATTCAATAAAACCTACAGATAAACAATTAGAAGAAGCTACTTCAGATTTACAAAAAGAACAACTAAAACAATATGTAAAAGAATTAATTAATGATCAAGAAGATTTTGATATTTATTCTTTATTGAATAAGGGTGAAAATATATATTTTCAAACAAAGAAAAGATTTAATGGTTACATAGAAAAATTTAATAATTTTTTATCAGATGAAAATAAATTTTGAGAAATAATTAATGAATTATTTGAATATCAACCAATTGACCCAAAAGAATTAACATTTCAACCGTGCAAGGAATATAAATCAGAAATTAAAGATACAGATTATTGAACGTCAATAAGAGACTACTACTATATAAGTAATAATCCTGATTTATTTCCTTTTCAATTTTCTGGAAACTTGATTGATTATAAAAAGGCACTTTTACTTTATAGTAAAATTAAAGGTTCTAACATTTCTTTTGAAAGTTTTTTGAATGAGGCTTGTAAAAAAACAGAGACTTATTCTCCTAAAAATTTATTGCTTATATACAATGGATACTTAAAGCAAAATTCTTTAATAATTTCCAACGGTTATTGTTCTTGAAAAGAACAAGCTCATGATTATGTTAAAAAATTAAGAAACAAAAAAGTTTATTTTGATTTTGAATCGCTAAACTCGGCTATTAGAGTTGTTGACGGATATTATCCATTTATGCAAACCGTTAACCAGGTGTCTGTAATTTTTGATCACGGAGATTCAAAACTTTCAGAGCCTGTTGCTATTGTTATTGATCCGAAAGACGGAATTAACAAACAACATTTTAAACAAATTATTGACGCAATATTGCCTTCTAAAAATTTAGAAGAATGCAAAGATTATCATTATGTTGTATTTAATGATGGTTTTGAAGTTCCTCGTTTAAATGAGATGGCTAATTATATAGATGAAAAAGAATACTACGATAAAGTTAATGTTATTACAAGTAATATTTTTGATATTGCAGAATGATTTACTATCTCAGCAAAAAGAAATGATTTCGTCGTATTTAAAGAACTAAAAGGATTCTATTCAATAAAAAAAGTTTTACCACTTGTTGAAAAATATAAACCAGAAATTTTTAAACAAACCGGATGTAAAAACTACAAAACAGAATTAACTAAAATTCAAAACGGTTCTGATGCACAGAATGCTTCAACAAGAAGATTTTTTAATAAATTAACAGAACAAGAATGAGAAGACAACGTTAGCCATTTGAAAGAATATTGCAACAATGATGTTCGCGCAATGATTGCTGTTGAATATCTTGTAAAAGAAATAATGAGCGAGCATTATGGCCGATAGGTAATATATAATATTTATTATTATGAAATTATTACTTTTAAAAGAATCTAAGAAAGATAATCGTGCATTATTAATTCCTAACGACGTTAAAGAATTAACTTCTAAAAAACTTGAAATATATTTTGAATCAGGAATCGGTTCATCATGTGGTTTTACTGACACTGATTACATCTCAGCTGGTGCTAACCTTGTAAAAAATTACAAAGAAAAAATCGATACTTACCACATCATTTGTACTTCTGGTGTTATTAGTAAATCTTTGCTAAAGAAACTAAAACCAGAACAAATAATTTGAAGTTATTCAAATCCAATTAATCAAGTTAAATTTTTATACAATTTATTAAATTGTAAAAACACACTTATTTCTTTAAAAACAATTTCATGAGATTCAGAATCTTCTATTTTTACAAACACAGAACAATTAAAAGGTAAATTTGCTGTTTCACTTGCTGGATTATATTTATCAAAATACGATAAAAGAGGTTTAGGGAAAGTATTAGGTAAAGTTAATGAGGTTAATTCTACGGTATTTGTTGTTGGTGGAGCAAGGTTTGCTGGCGAAGCAATTATTAAATCGAGTTTATCTTTAGGTAGTGACGTTGTTGTATTTGACCACAGTCAAGAAGCTGTTGACGCTATTAAAAACAACCACCAATTCCAAACTTTGTGTTCTTTAAATAAATGTTCTATTTCAGTATTTAAGTATGACTTTGAAAAATTATTTTCAATGTTAAGACAAGCAGATGTTGTTTTCTGCTGCTCTGACAATCCAAATACTAAAGCTCATGAAATATTCAACGAAAAGATGATCAGTACAATGAAAAAAGGTACTGTATTTGTAAATTTAGCATCTGATTATGGATTTGCTAGCGAGACAGAGAGATATTCTACAAAAGTAAAAAAATCAATATTTACAACAGCTGGTATTATTCACTTTAATGTAGCTGATATAGAAAAGTATTATCCTGAAACATTCTCAACACTTATCTCTCATCTAAATATGTTATATTTAGAAATCTTAATGGAAAATACTTTTAATTTAGAGTCTTCTCCTCAAATTGCTCCTGCAGTAATTACCCATAAAGGTAATTTAACTAATGAAACTATTGCTAAATCATTAAGTTTAAAATATACAAAATTAAAAGACATTAAATAATTTTTATATATAATTAGTTGAAATTAATAAAAGGTGGTGAATAAAACTAGATGCCTAAAGTAGTAGTTAAAGACGGTGAATTAAATGACGCGCTAAAGAAATTTAGCCGTATTACTAGTGAAACTAGAAGAGCCGCTCGTAAACACGAATATTACTTACGTCCAGGTCTAAGAGCTAAAGAAAAATCTAAAGAAGCTCGTAGATACAACAAACGTAAATATTAATCACAATCCTGCAACTTGCAGGATTTTTTTATATTTTTTAACATTTTTTCTTATTTATATATAATAGATATACATTTAACTGGACTTTAATATTAGTTAAATGAATTCTTTGCCTATTAATAGGCATTTCCCATAAAGGAGGATTATAACTATGGCGAAATATGAAATTATGCTATTAGTTGACGGTAATCTTGACGAAGCAAAATCAAAAGAAGCTATCAAGAACTTAACTGAACTATTTAGCAAACAAAAAGACTATAAAGAAACATCTTTAGGTCTTAGAGATCTTGCATACAAGATCAATGGCTTATCTAAAGCTTGATATACTCAATTAAACTTTTCTTTCGAAGATGTAACAAAAATTGCTGAATTCAGAAGATTAGCTTTAATTGATAAAGCGGTTATTAGACATTTAGTAATTAATCTTGATAAAGATTATGGTGCTAGCGCTCTTAAAAACCCTAAGAAAGTTAAACGTAGCAAAGCTAAAATGACTAAATATAAAGAAAGAATGGCTAAGATTGCTGCTGATAGAGAAGCTAAAGAAAAACAAATGCAAGAACTTAAAGAGATTAACTCTTTAGCTAAAAAAGAAGAAAAGTAATATGAACAAAGTATTCTTAGTGGGTAGACTTGTTGCTGACCCATTAGCTACAGTTACAGCAAAAGGTACAAATCAATCTCGTATCACTATTGCTGTAAGCAACAACAAGCAAAAAGATGAAACTTACTTCTTCCCTTGCATTGCTTGATCAAACCCAGCTAACTTTATTAACACTTTCTTAAAGAAAGGTGATTTAGTTGCTATTGATGGTCAATTAAGAAGAACAAGTTATGTCTCAAAACAATCTGGTCAAACAGTATTTAGTACTGATATTGTAATTGATACAATCAATTCAATTGGTTCAAGAAAACAAAACAACGAATTTGCAAACGCATCAGTTGTTAACGAACCTAAAAAATCTATTGATGAAGCATTTTCTACAAATGTTGTAACAAACAAAGAAATGTCTAATCAAAAGATTAATACACCAAAATACGAAAACAATAATGACGAAATCGAATGATTCGATGAGTTGAATGAAGGAGATAAATAATGGAAACTAAAAATTCAAAACCTGCACCACGTAAATTCAAAACATTCTTACGTAAAAAACCATGTGTTTTATGTCAACAAGGTGTTAACTTTGTAGATTACAAAGACACAGAATTACTTTCTAAGTACATTTCTTACAATGGTAAGATTTTACCTAGAAGAATTACTGGTTGCTGTGCAAAACACCAAAGAATGATTGCTAATGCAATCAAACGTGCAAGAATTGTTGCTTTACTACCATTCATTAAAGAATAGTTGCAACAAAAAGAAGGTTTTATGCCAAACAAGAATTGGATAAAAATAGAGCAACATGCTTTTGAAAAAGCTCAATGACATTGAATCACTAAACTTATTTATGGATTCTTAGCCGGTTTTTTTGTTGGAATCGGTTACACTGCAATGTTGGCTATCGAGAAGAAACTAACAGGTGGTGCTGATGATGCTCTTACTAAATTCTTTGGCTCACTTATATTCTGCACTGGTATTGTAATGTGTATGTTTGTAGGTGCAAACTTATTTACTGGAAATTGTGCAGTATATGCACCAGTAATCACAAAAAGAATTAGTCGTAAACGCTTTTATCTAGACCTATTACTTACTTTTGTAGGTAATTACATAGGATCAATTACAATTGTTTTATTTATTTGAGCAACTGGAATACTAGATAAAGAAGCGCAAGCTAAAGCTATGGAAATAGCTGTTGCTAAAATTCAATTAGATTGATATAAAACATTCCTTTCAGGAATTATTACAAATGTATTAGTTGTTGGAACTGTAATCTGCATTAATGTATTTGATAATAAACTAATCGGATTCTTTGCAACGCTATTAATGATTACTGCGTTTGCAATATGTGGATTCCAACACGTTGTTGCAAACATGTACATAACAACTATGGGTGGATTATTAGGAATATTCAACGGTAATTATCAATTGGTTGGACAATTGTTCTACAATTGTTTATTAATGTCATTATTAGGTAATTTTGCAGGTGGAGTGTTATTAACGCTTTGCTATTACCTAAGCTGAAACAAGTTAAATAAGAATAAGGAGTAAATATGAGAGTAATATTAAAAAAAGATGTTAAAGGTTTAGGAAAAATTAATGAAATCGTAACTGTTAAAGATGGTTATGCTAAAAACTATTTATTTAAAAATGGTTTAGCAGTAATGGTTAATGATAAATCATTAAATGATTTAAATAACACTTTAACAAAACAAGCAGAATTTGAAGCCGAACAAGTTAAAAAGTTTACTGAAATTAAAAATAAGATTGAAAAAATCAATCTTGAATTTAAACTAAAAACTAATAAAGACAAAGCTTTTGGTGCTGTTTCTGTTACTCAAATTATTGATGAACTTAAATCTAAACACAAAATTACAATTGACAAGTTCATGATTAATAATCAAGACAAGAAGTTTGACCTAGGTGTTCATATTATCCAAATCGAACTATACAAAAACGTTGTTGCAAAACTTAACATTAATGTTAAACCCGAATAATTAAAGGAGGGATCATGGCTAATTTTAATGAAAAATCAATCAGCTCTTTAGAAAGAAAAGTAATTAGTGATATTTTAAACGATCCAGAAGTTTTAGATAACATCACTAATAAACTTGAACCACAAGATTTCCTAAACAAAGAATTAGGAATTATTTTTAGTGCCGCACAAGCATTAAATAAAGAAGCTAAAGCCGTTGACCCTCACACTGTAATTAATTATTTAGATAGCCATGATGAACTTCAATTTGATGGATATAGTGAAATAATTATTTCACTTTATAACCAATTTACTACATCTATAGATGTAGATGACCATGTTGATTTAATTAAAAATGCATCTATTAAAAGAAAGATGGATGCTTTTGCTTCTAAAATAGTTGAAACAAAATTTGATCCAACTATTTTTGCAGACCAAATGTCTAACATGCAACAAGAGTTCATGGCAATTGCTGGTTCTAAGAAAAACATCAAATTGAAAAGAATTGGTGATGTTACAGCTTCTTATCAAGATAAGCTTAATACAATATTAGATCAAGCTGATGGTGGATATTTTGGAACTACTTCTGGGTATGCTGATATTGATAAAATTACCAATGGTTTCCAACCTGGTGATTTAATTATCTTGGCCGCTCGTCCAGGTGTTGGTAAGACCGCATTAGCATTAAACTTCTTATTAAATGCTGCAGAAGATATTAAGAAAAAACAAGTAAGTGACCCAACAGCTAAAAAAGACGTTGTTGTAATGTTCTCGTTAGAAATGGGTGCTGAACAATTATGTCAAAGACTTGTATCAATGCACAGCTTAATTGATTTATCATACAGAAATATTAAAAATATTTCTACAAGTGAATGACATGCATTTACAGATTCAATTACACAAATAAATGAGTTACCAATTTTAATTGACGATTCAAGCGACATTTCAATTCTTGATATTCAATCACAATTAAAACAAATTAGTAACAATTACAACATTAAATTAGTTGTTGTTGATTATCTACAATTACTTCGTGGTCCTAAATCGACCAACCAAATGAATCGTCAACAAGAAGTTGCTTTCATTTCTAGAACTCTTAAAGCAATTGCTCGTGATCCTAAAATCAATACACCAATTATTGCTATTGCACAATTATCTCGTGCGATTGAACAAAGACGTGGTGATCGTCCAATGCTTTCAGATTTAAGAGAATCTGGAGCAATCGAACAAGACGCTGACTTGGTTACTTTTATTAGTTATAAAAACAATAACCAAGATGATTTTAGTGATAATCAAGAAAATAAAGACGAAGTCGTTAAAAACAACGATTACCAAATTGGTAATATGAACCCTATTGTTGAATATTCAATCAGCAAACACCGTAACGGTCCAACTGGTATAGTTGAATTAACATTTAACAAACAATTCGGTAAATATCTAGAAATCGAAAAAGCTGAGGAAAATAAATATAATAATTAAATATGAAAAGAAACTTCAAGATTAAACTATTAAGTTTATTAGGAATGTCTGCAATGTTAGTTGTTCCTATGGTTTCACTAACTTCTTGTGGTAAAGTATCTCAATACTTTATGCCAGTTATTATTGGTGGTGAAAAGATTGATAATGGTCCATTTAAAAATTTTAAAGATGTTAATACTACAGACTTTAACAGCAAGAAAATCGACTATTTACCATCAAACTATGATTATTACTTAACTCCTCAATCATCTGGTCAAACAGCATCAGTTAACTATGCTTATGCCCAACCAAATGATTTAAGCGATCCAACAAACATCAAACCTTATTCTGCTCAATGATTAAGTGCAACTGATGAAAAAATGACTAAGTTTACTTATCAAACCGAAGCTGAACCTAAAAATCATTTTGACAGTAGAAACTACAACATTTTTTCAACTTCAACAGCTATTAGTACAATTGCAGCAAATTCTTCTCAATTGTTTGCTTATATGCTTTATTATCAACTACATTTAGTTGATAACTATATTGCTGGTGGAGCACAAGATCAATCTAAATTAAACACTTTATATGGAACTGAGTTAAATTTTGGCAAAAAATGTGAAGATAACTTCTCTAATTTTCTAGAATACAACTATAGCATGGCCAACTTAATGTCAAGTTCTAATTCAAAAATTAGATTTGGTCAATCTTCATGCAACATTCAAATTGTAAAGAGTGATGGCACTGACCGTTTAGGATTCTTAACCACTAAGAGCGCTGAAACAAACTGAATGAAAGAAAGTTTCCCATATGCTCAAACCAAAGATGAAGATGACGGAACAAAAACAGTTACTGGATTTGATTACATTCCTTTTGTGTTCACAATCGATAACTTGTCATTTAGTTACTACAACCCAGTAACAAGCAATAAATCATTTTTACCAAATGATTGATTAATAACTGATAATTCTGAAGTTAAATCTAACATTACTTCTAATTCTGGATGAAATAAATACTTTTCAACCACAGGCAATTCTAAAGACACATGAACTCCTTCATTGGATTGAACAGTTAAAATTTCTGGTAGTGACGAAGTTAAACCTGCACATACCGTTCCTTTATTACCAACTGCAAAAGCCAATGCTTTTGTAGGTCTAGCAAGTTATGGTATTTACACTTTAGATAACGGTGACGATGAAAAAGAAAAATACCCAATCTTTAACTCTGTTGTAGGTATTTATCCTTACTATTTTTTAGAAGACGACACTGTATTTAAACAAAAAGAAGAAGGTTCAACAACATATTTCTTAGACAAGTCTAAACTTGATGAAAAGATGAATAAAATGGTGGCTTCTTTAACCGATAGAAATACTAAACCAGAAGATATTGAATGCGTTAAGAAATTCTTTTCTACCAATGGAACAGCAACCATTGCTAACATTCTTTCAAAATAATGAAAATTAATGTTAATACTTCTTGAAAAGAAGTAATTATTAACCAAACAAAACTTAAATATTGAAACAAATTAGAAGAGCAAGTTGATCTTGCTTATTCTAATTTTGTTTGTTATCCAAAGTACGAAAACATCTTCAAATGTTTTGATTATTTCGACTTTAAAGATACTAATGTAGTAATAATTGGTCAAGATCCATATTACATTCCAGATATGGCTAACGGATTAGCTTTTGCAACAGACAATACAAAGTTACCAATGTCATTAAAAAATATTTATAAAGAGCTTAAAAATGATTTAGGAATAACAAAAACAGAAGGAGATCTTTCTAAGTGAGTAAAACAAGGAGTGTTATTGTTAAATAATGCATTGTCTGTTACAAAAGACAAACCAAACTCTCATTTAAAATTTGGTTGAAATACATTTACAAACAACATCATAGAAGAAATTGACTCTAAAAATAACGGTGTTATCTTTGTTTTATGGGGAAATTTTGCTAAAACAAAAATTCCTCTTATTAAAAACAAGCAAAATTACATTTTAACTGCAGCTCATCCATCACCACTAAGTGCAACACATGGTTTCTTTGGATGTAAACATTTTTCAAAAATAAACAATATTTTAATTAAAAATAACAAGAAACCAATAATTTGATAATTATAATTATTTATATTATTAATATTATTAATGCTATCTAATTTGTCTACAGCAGCCAAAAGTCCTGTAAAAGCTATTGAAGTTATAGCTATTTTTGCTGCCTTTGTAATAGCGACAATTATTTTATTATTTGTAAAGAAAATTTATTACCGTGTTTTCTTAAAGAAAAGATATTACATTTTCCCAAAGATGAGTGTTAAAGGAATTACAAACGTTGCAATGGTAATTTCTATTTCTATTGCTGCAATTATTTTATTAACATTCCTAACTGCAGGATTTATGGCTGTAATCTTTAGGGCTTATCCTGGATGAAGATCGACAATCGAAGGTGTACTTATTAAAATCGGTGGATTATTGTTTGGTCCAATTATTGGTTTATTTATCGGTGCGTTTACTGATTTATTAACTGTAGGAATGACTGCTGGTATGTTCCACTATGGTTACTTTATTGTTGCAATGGCATACGGATTTTTCTCTGGTATAGTAAGAACAATCATTACTTTATCTAAAGATAAAGAAATATCATTCTTAACATTATCAACAATATTCTTAACATTTATTGCTGTAGCACTATTCTTATTTATTTATTACATGGACATTACTACATATGTAGTAAGTTTCTTAGGTTTTGATATTAGTATCAACAAAGAAATCATGTTAATTATTTTTGGAGTAATGTTTGGTTTAACATTACTTATTCTTTGAGTGTGTGCTCTTTCGTTTGACTTCTGAAAAGTTGTATATTCATTCCAAGCATTATTCTATGTTTTAAGATTTGTTTCACCAATTAAGAAATATAGACGACATTTATCATCTTGATCAAATGCTCAAAATGTTGCTGATAAGCACCTTAACTGAGTAGTTAAAAATGAAAAGAGTAGACAACGTGCTTTGTCTAAAATGAATAAATCATACAGCAAAATTGATTTTACAAAAATTAAATTATGATTTAATTACTTTGCCCCAGTATTAATTACTGTATTTAGTTGCGAAGCAATTGTCGAAATCCTAATCATGCCAGTATTCGACTTAGATTTTTCAATTTTTAGCTATGATTATTGATTTACATTTAGATTAGTTATGTTTGTATTTATGTCACCAATCAACGTGTTGATTATTTTCCCAATCTACCGTATTGTTTGTCCTTCGATGAGATATAACTATCAAAACGATCTTTCAGAAAGTGTTTATATTCCACTAATGGTAAATTAATTATGAAAACAATTACAAAAAAAGAAATTCAAGAAATTGCAAAAATATATTACTTCGCTTTTGACGATGAATTTTTAGAAATCGTATTTAACGATTTTTGCAAATTTCTAAACAACATAGAAGTTCTTAATTCTATTAACACGGATAATGTTGAGCAAACAGATTATTGTACTCCCCAATCATTTAATCAATTAAGAAAAGATGAACCAGAAATCGTTAAAAATCCAGAAGAGTATACAAAAAAACGCAAAGAGACAATCTCAAAAATACATATTAGTTAAATAATGAAACCATCAGTAATCTTAAAAAATCACCAAGATCTTAAATCAGGAAAGTCAAACGTCCATTTTTTAGTTACTGATTGTAAAAAGAAAATGAAGCAATACAAGGACACAAATTCAGTAATAACTGAATGTTGTGATCTTCCTGAAGATTTTAAATTAACAGATAATTTATTATCTGGTTGTATCTATTCTTTAAAAGATAACGTTTCTACAAAAGGAATTAGAACAACCGGTGCTTCAAAGTTCTTAGATGACTATATTCCACCATATAGTGCAACAATTTATAAATTATTAAAACAATCTGGTGCAATCTTAACTTCAAAAAATAACTTAGACCAATTTGGAATGGCAGGTACTGGAATACAGACGGCTTATGGTTGTGCTAAGAATATTCTTGATACAACAAGAATAGCAGGAGGTTCATCTTCTGGATCGGTAAATCTTGTTGCTGCAGGAATTGTTGATTTTGCTATAGGAACAGATACTGGAGATTCAGTAAGACGTCCTTCATCATTCTTAGGAGTTGTAGGTTATAAACCTTCATATGGTTTAATTTCCCGTTACGGAGTCCTTCCATATGCCCCAAGCTTAGATCACGTTGGAATCATTACTAGAACAGTTACAGACGCAGCAATTGTTGCTGACCAAGTATGTCAATTCGACCCTAAAGACTATACAAGTCAAAAATTAGAACACAATTTTTATAAAAATCTTAAAACTCTTGATAAGATGAAAATTTCTGTAATTAAAGGAATTGAAGAAGGCATTCAAGAAAACGAAAGAATCTTATATCTTAACGTTCTTAATAAACTTAAAAAGAATGGCCACATAATTGTCGAAAAAGAAGTTGATATTAAACTTCTTAATGCCATTGGTGTAACTTACCAAATTATTTCAAATGTTGAAGGTTTAAGTTGCTATGCTTCATTTACTGGCGTTCCTTTTGGTGCAAATGAAGGTGGACAAGAATATAAAGATTTAATCTTTAAAAACAGAAACAAGTACATTAACAACCAAGTTAAAAAAAGAATGTTAATGGGTGCTTATGTAACTTCAAGAGAAAACTTTAACTCTATTTATATAAAAGCTAAGAAAGTAAGAACATTATTAATTCAATTAACTAATAAGTTGCTTGACAATGTAGATGGATTGTTAATTCCTTCTGCTTCTAGTGTTGCACCAACACTAAAAGACACATTTGCAGACACCGTTAAAACTTCTCATGCAGATGATTGTTTAATTCTTGGTAATTTTGCAGGGATACCTTCAATCACGATTCCAATTGGTGATTACAAAGGATTGCCTTATGGTATTAATATCAACTGTAAACAAAAAGAAGACCAAAAAATGTTTAATATAGCTGCAACTATTGAAACTATATTGGAGGGTAAAAATGAATAATTTTAGACCTACTATCGGTATCGAAGTTCATATTGCTCTTAACACAAAATCTAAGATGTTTTCACCATCTAAGAATTTTCATAACGACCCAGTTAACACAAATATCAATGAAATTGATTTAGCTCTTCCTGGAGTTATTCCGAGTGTAAATGAAGCAGCGGTAATTAAAGCAATTCAATTAGCTAAAGCTTTAAAAATGAAAATTGATCAAACAGTCAGATTTGATCGTAAGAATTATTTTTACCAAGATTTACCAAAGGGTTTCCAAATTACTCAACAGTTTTATCCAATTGGTACAATTGGATCTATTAAGATTTCTAATAAAGAAATTGGCGTTGAAAGAATTCATATGGAAGAAGACACTGCTAAACAATTAGCTGTTGGTGAACATTTATGTTTAGACTACAACCGTGCCGGTGTTCCTTTAATTGAAGTAGTATCTAAACCTGATATTCATTCCGCAAAAGAAGCATACGAATATTTAACTCAATTAAAGAGAATTGCAGCTTTCTTGAATATTTCAGATGCAAAAATGGAAGATGGTTCACTACGTGCTGACGTAAATGTATCTGTTGCTCCCGTTGGTGCAGAAGAACTTGGAACAAAGGTTGAAATTAAAAACATTAACTCATTTAATAATGTTATGAAAGCAATTGATTACGAAATCAGTCGTCAAACTAAATTACTTCTTACTAATGAATTAGTAAATCAAGAAACAAGAAGATGAGATGATGTTTCTAAAACAACAGTATTTATGAGAAGTAAATCAAATGCAGTTGAATACTGTTATTTTACAGAGCCAAACATTCTAGCTATTAAACTTGATAACAAATTTGTTTTTGATGCTATTAATTCAATGAACAAGACACCAGATGTTATTACATCTGAATTAAAAGAGTTAAAAGTAAATGATAAATTAATTAATCAATTACTAGACGACTTTAGTTTATATTCTGTTTTCAATAAAGTTGCTAATGCAACTAAAGATTCTTCTCAAGCAGTTACATGAATTGTTATTGAACTTGTTGCTTTATTAAAAAAGCAAAACAAGTCTATTGAATCAATAAGTGATTCAATTATTAATAACATTATTGAAATGATTAAGTTATTAAACAATGGTGATATTAACGGCAAACAAGCTAAAACTATTTTTGAAAAAATAGTTACTGAACAAAAAGAACCAAGAAAATTAATTGATGAATTAGGATTTAAACAAATTACAGATGAAAAAGTAATTGAAAAACACTTACAAGATATTATTTCAAAAAATAAGAGCATGTTAGATCAATATAAAGAACGTCCTGAAAGAGTTGAAAAGTTCTTTATTGGTCAATTAATGAAAGAAACCAAAGGGCAAGCAAACCCTGTGGTTTCTATGAAAGTTTTCAAAAAAATAGTTGGTTAATTTACTTACCTAACATGTAAGTTCAATGGCTAGCATCTAGTGCAGTATGATCGATCAGATACTGGTAAAGAGCTTGTGATGTTACTGCGTTAGCACCAGAAGAAATAATTACACCTTTAGGGTTGGTGTTATTTACACCAACAACATCAAAAGTATATTCGTTAACACGTAAATCTGATGTATTGGTTAGACCAACATATTCTATAGTTTTTAAATTATGAAAACAGTTGTAAAAGCTTTGTGCTTCTGAAAAATTAATACTTGGATTTTGAAAAATAACTTTTTCTATATTTTCACATGTGGCGCCAAAAATCGTGTACGGAACAGCACTTGAAATACTTTTTGGGAAAACTATTGTTTTAATGTTTTCAGGTCAAGTAATGTCTCTTATTGGTATTGCAAATGTTGTAATCGGGTTCCCATATACTTCAGAAGGAAACACTAGTGTATCACAATCTGGGTTTTGTTCTACAAGTTCATTTAATTTGTTTTGATCTATAGAACTTATTGTATTAGGTTGATCTTCAGGAACCGAATACATTGACTGATTTATTGGTAATGTAACAGCATCTTTAATATAAATATCTAAAGTAAACGGTTCAGGAGATCTAGCTGTATATGTTTGTTCTCCATTAGAAGTTGATACAACAACATAAAATTTATACTTTTTTTTCAACAGTTAATTCACATTTGTCGGTTCAAGAAATTTTTCCATCTCGTGAAATTGATATTTGTTCATTTGTAAAATCTAATGAATCGGGATGTTTTTCAAGTGAAAAAGTATAATTTGTTTGATCTGCTGTCGATGGGATGATATTACAACTAAATGATTTGTTATAAGTCCCATTGCTGTTGTAAAAGCCTTCTAAAAAGTAATCTGAGAATGAAAAATCAGAAGAATTTAATTCAATACCTGTTGGTTTTGGATAAGAAACGTCCATTCCAAAACGTATAACATTTGATTTAACGCTATCATCTCAAACAGAAGTAACAAATACTGTCAATGTATAAACGGTACCTGTTGCAATTTGATTTGTTCAAGAAATTTTACCAGTAGTTTCGTTGATTGAAAAAATACCATTGTAGTTATTTTCGATACCATATTTTACCGATAGATTAGCTCCTTCAGTAGTTGATGAAACGTTAAAAATAGGAGAAAAATTTCCACTTACACCACGAGTAGCGGATATCGTTGACGAAGAAGTAGTAGATAAATTTAAATTTTTTGGGGTAATGTATGAACTAATTATGTTGAAAGTTATTTTGTTAGATTCACAAGATTGGTCTCACTTAGAAACAGCTCACACTGTGAACCGATATGTGCTGTAATTTATGTCTTTTGTTCAAGAAATAACTCCTTTGCTGTCAATAGATATTAAATTACCATAAGAAGATTGAAGTTTTCAATCTACTGATGTGTTTGCATCTGGTGTTGTTGTACTTATTAATCATTTTGGATCAAAAAATCCTTCTTTCCCTACGGTTGCTTCAATATTTGTGCCGGCAGAAGAAGAAATAGTTAAGTTTTTTGGTGAAACGTATTGAGAGTTAATTTTTAAAAGTAATTTATTAGAAATTATTTGCGGATTTTTATTTAAGGTAACATAAACATTAAATTCAAAAAATTTCTTTTCATTAAGTTTTTGTCAAGAAATTTCTCCTGTTTTTTCGTTTATGGTAATTAATTTACCATATGTCGATTCAATATGGTATGTAACAGTTAAATCGGCGCCTGATGTGGAAGATGTAACTTGGAATGGGAATAAATGAAATCCAGAAGCATTTGTATATGTTTTAACTTCGTTAATTTATCCTGATGGAAGACTTAAAGTTAGGTCTTCAGCAATAATTTCTGATTTGCCACAAGACGAAGTAAATGCTGGTACAGATGCACACAACCCTAAACCAGTAACTATAGATGACAAAATTTTTACTATTTTTTTACTCATAATATTAATACCTCACTCCTTCTATATATATTTTTATTTATTTTGATTTATTAAGATTGAATATAAATAATAAGATATCTAAAATTAAATAATACCTATAATAATTTATTATGTCTAAGACTTACTTTATTGGTCATCGTGGTGTACCTTCTGATAAAAATGTATTGGAAAACACAATTGAATCTTTTAATTTAGCTGCAAAGAGTACTCACGATGGTATAGAAACGGATATTTGACCAACGATTGATCATAAATTAGTTTGTTGTCACGATCGAAGACCATTTAAATTTTCTTTTAAAAAAATTTATGATTTAAAACTTAAACAAATTCAAAAAAAGAGCTTACATGGTTCTATTGATTATCCGAGAAACAGTCCTGGTGCGTTTTACAAGGGATTAAGATGAAAGAAAAATAAAGCCCCAACATTTTTACAATATCTTGAGATTTGCAAACAAAATAATAAATTGGCACTTGTTGAACTAAAGAATGATAAACAATGAAGTGAAGACCAAAAAGGTATTTGAACTTACGAAAATATCGATGCAATCATTGATGATGTAAATAAATCTGGATATTCATATCAAAAAATATGGTTCATATCTTTAGATAATGATTTATTAATGGCATTTAAGAAACGTTTCCCATTTGTTCAAATAATGATTATTGTTGATCCAAACAACAAAATTAAAGAATATAGAGATCCTAAATACTTCCTTGATCGTAATTATTCAATAGACATAGGTGATTTTGAATCTAAATCAACAAAAGATTGAGGAATTAAGATTGATGAAAAATTAATTCAAGACTTTCATAATAAAAATCTGCTTGTTGGAACATGGACAGTTAATGAACCAGAAAGAGTAAAAGCTCTTGTAGCATTAGGCATTGACTTCATTACTTCAGATTACATTTTAAAGTAATATAAATTTTTATAATTAATGTTCTAACTATATAATAGTTAAGCAAACTATGAAAACATTAAGCGCACAATTAAGCGTTGTTAATGACAGTAAAAGTATTGCACTAGTAGTAGTTGCTTGCATATTAGTTGTTGCATTAGTATGCTTAGCAATCTTACTGATTGTTAAATTCATTAATCGTAATAAAAACAAAACACTTAATAGTTCAACTTCTAGTCAAAACAACCAAGAAATAGAAAAACAACTTGAACTATTAAACAAAAAAAATCAAATATTGGATAGAAAACTAGAAGAAATTTCTGGTTATTCTAAAGCCCAAGCAAAACATGAACTTTTAAATAATTTAGAGAATGAATTATCTAAATACATCAACAAAAGAATTCATGATGCTAATCAAGAAATAAAGCAAAATCAAGAAAAGATAGCTCAACAACTAATTGTTGAAGCAATGGAGTCTATTGCTGAAGAATCAGCAATAAACAATACAACTTATACCATTAACCTTAAAAATGATAATGTCAAAGGGCACATCATTGGTAAAAATGGTAAAAACATTACTACTTTCAAAGAAGTTACTGGAGTAGATGTAATTATCGATAAAGAACAATCAATTACTTTATCGTCATTAAATCCTAAAAAGAGAGAAATTGGTCGTTTAACAATGAACAAACTTCTTTCTAAAAACATTGATCCACTAACAATTAAAAAAGTATACGAAGAGCAAAAGAAGGTTTTTCAACAAACCATAACAGATTATGGTATGAATGCGGTAGAAACAGATTTAAAAATCTATGATTTAAATAAGGCTTTATACCCTTTAATCGGTAATTTATATTTTAGAACATCTTTTTCTCAAAATGCTTTAGCTCATTCTGTTGAAGTAGCGAAACTGTGTGAAAAATTAGCTAAAGAATTAAATGCTGATCCAATCAAAGCTAAAAAGATAGGTTTATTGCATGATATTGGAAAATCTGTTGATTATGAAACAGATTATGACCATGTAGGTCAAGGTGTATTAATTGTAAAAAAATACTGAAAGGACCACGATTTAATTAATGCAATTGAATCACATCATAATCAAGTTCCTCCTAATAATATTTATTCATGAATTGTTAAAATTGCTGATACTATATCAGCAGCTCGTCCTGGAGCAAGAAACACAACAACCGAAGAATATTTAAAAAGAGTTAAACAAATGGAAGACATCTGTTATGAATTCCAAGGAGTCAATGAAGCTCACGTATATCACGCCGGTAGGACTTTATTAGTTTTCGTTGATCCAACTCAAATAGACGAAAATCAATATGAAAAACTAGCATTTGATATAAGAAAGAAATTAGAAGAAAACGATTTAACTAATTTCTATCAGATTGATATTACTATTAATAGAACTAGTACTTTTACTACAAAAACAACCCCAAAAATAAGATAGTTAACTTTAGTTAACATTTTTGGTATTTAAACTATTAAAACAACAAAAGCAATTAACAAACTTTAAAGAATTTTTTTAATTCTAAAGCAACACCTTTTTCGTTGTTGGTGTTTTCTGTCATGAATCTAGCTGATAGTTTTGCTGTCATGGTTCCATTTTTCATAGCATGACCATAATGAGCTGTCCTTAACATTTCACTATCGTTATCACCATCACCAAAAGCGAAGCAATTTTCTAACGGAATACCGTAATAGCTTGATAAGTATTTAAGAGCCATACCTTTTGATGAAAATATTGAATTAATTTCAATAATTGTTCCCGCAGAAGGAATTGATCATGTTCTTACAATTAATGTATTACTTAAACGTTTAATTTCGTAAGTAATTTCATCAATATATTTTTCATCTTTCATTAAGATAAGGATTGAGTGAATATCAGAGTTAATATTTGATCAATCTTTAGAGATATATTTAAACTTATCGTTTTTTTCAATATGGAAGTGAGAATATAAAGATTTCTTTTGAGCTGGATCTTTAGGTTTTTTATAAATAAAAACACCGTCAATGTTTTCAATAATAACGTTTTGAATTCATTGGTGGATCAGCTTATTCTTAAAGATTTGAATAGCAATATGATAGTTAAAACCTAAGTTTATTGGCATAAACTTATCGTTTGATGGGTCTGTTATATATGAACCATTAAAGTTAACCATTAATGTCTTTAAACCTAATTGTTTATAAAAATTAATAGAAGCTCTTCTAGGACGACCTGTTGCAATAGCAAACAAGTTGCCTTTTGAACAAATTTCTTTTACAACGTCAATTGTTTCTTTATCTAATTTACCTTTGTTATTTAACAAAGTACCATCTAAATCAGACATTATTAAATATTTTTGTTCAAGTTCTTGAGCAATTTTTATGTTGTTTAATAGAGTTTTTTCTTTTTTAGTTGTTTTTTTCATTATCTGAATCCTATCTTTTTATAAACTTCGTCTATTTTTTTAGAAGCTATTTCATTAAATTTATTAGTGTTAGTAGTTAACATTTTGGAAATCTTTGAGAAATTCTTGTTATTTTTATTAAATTTCTCTTGGAATTCTATTAAGAATTGTTTCAATAATGAAGCTAAATCTTTTTTAAATTCACCATAATTCTTACCTTCATATTTTTTAACAATAGTTTCTATTTTTTCATTTGATAAGCAAGAATATATTGTTAATAAGTTACTTACACCTGGTTGGTTTTTAACATCAAAATTTACTTTATTTAAACTGTCGGTTTTAGCGGACATAATTTTCTTAATAGAAACTTCCGGGTTGTCTAATAAAAAAATAGTTCCTTTTTCATTTTTATTAGATTTGGACATCTTTACAGATGGATCTAAAAGATCCATAATTCTTGAACCGCGCTCAGGAATTAAAGGTTCAGGAACATTAAAAGTTTTGCCGTATTTATTGTTAAATCTATTTGCAATGTTTCTTGCTAATTCGATATGTTGTTTTTGATCACTACCTGTTGCAACATAATCTGAGTCATATAAAAGAATATCAGCAGCCATCAATGTTGGATATATCAATAATCCAGTAGGAATATATTCGGTACCATTACTTGCAGATAATTTAGATGATTTATCTTTGAATTGAGTCATTCTTTTTAACTCACCAATTGTAGTATGACACAAAAGAACATGAGCAAGCTCAGTGTGAGCTGGAATTTCTGATTGAACAAATATTTTAACTTTTGATTCGTCAATTCCTGCTGACAAATAAGTCAAAATAACATTTTTAATGTTATTAGGTAATGTTTTAGCATCAAAAGTTGTTGTGATTGAGTGTAAATCAGCAACAAATGCATAAATATGGTATTTTTCTTGCAATTTAATTAAAGGTTTGATAGCACCAAAATAATTACCTAAAGTAATTTTGTTTGTTGGTTGTATTCCTGTAATTATTGTTTTAATATTACTCATATTTAATTAGTATAATATTTAAAATTATACATAATATGGTAAAAATATTTATTACTAATGGTTGCTTAGGTTGCCGTAAATCAATAAAGTTTTTTCAAGACAATAGTGTTGATTTTGTTAAGAAAGATTTTTCTAAAACTAAATTAACAAAACAAGAATTATTAGATATTTTATCTCTATCTAATAATGGTTTTTCTGACATTCTTTCAATCAAGTCTAAAGAGTATAAAACTAAAAAGAAAGAGATTGATGATTTAACATTAAACGAAATGATAAACCTTATCATTTCTAATCCAATGATTTTAAGTCGTCCTATTGTTATCCAATATGATGACAATAATAAACCTTTTAGATTACTTGTAGGCTACAACGCAAGCGATATTGAAATTTTTTTAAGAAAAGATCATAGAAAGTTCTTCAAACAAAATAAAGTTTGTGGTTTTGAAGGTGTTTGCGGACAAATCTGTGGTAAATGCGGTGCTAATGGCAAATAATACTTTTAATATAATTTCAAAAGAAAAATCTCAAGTTGTTAATAAACTTAACAACCTTTTAATAAAAAATAAATTCAAAAAGGATGTTAAAAATCCAAAATTTGTTTTCATCTTAGGAGGAGATGGTACATTTGTTAAAGCTTCTTCTCAGTTTTATTCTAAAGAAGTGAACTTGATTCATATAAACACAGGCAATGTTGGATTTTATTCTAAATTTAATAGTAAAAAACTACCGACAATTAATCAAATTGTTGACGAGTCTAACTATATAAATCCGGATGTTCTTTTAGCTAAAGCTAAAAATAAGTGTTTTAATGCAATAAATGAAATTGCTATTAAATCAACTAATACTATTTCGTGTGATATTTATATAGATAATGTTTTTTATGAATCTTTTAGAGGAAGTGGTTTACTTGTTTCTACCAAGACAGGATCAACAGGGTTTTGTAAATCCGCTTTAGGGTCTATTATTTTTCCAACCGTTGATGCATATGAATTAGTAGAACTATTTCCTACATTGCATGCAAAGAAAAATTCTATTAGTTCTCCAATTGTACTAAGCACAAAATCAAAGATTACTATTAAAAATATTTCTTCAAATTACAAAAACTCTCTTATTACTGATGGTATAGAAAAGACTTGTCTTTCTAATAAAGATTGTTTAACTTTAGAGATTATCAAACCTAAATTCAAACTATTCTTCACTAAAAACCAATCAGAATATATTAATAAATTACAAGAAACATTTATAAAAGGATAGTTATGAAAAAAGGAAAATACATCTTCTTATCAATCATTACATTAGGCATCTTTTATTTTTGTACTAAATCTAAAGCAAAAAAGAAAGCTGGTAATACAAATACTAGTCTATCAGTCTCAAAAATGACAGGAATTGATGTAAATGCGTTTTTAAAAGACATTGGTGGTAAAGAAAATATAATTTCTTGTGAGTCAACCATCTCAACTTTGAAAATTACATTTAAAGATGTTAAAAAAGTATTAGATGTTGAAAAGCTTAAAAAAACTTATAAAATTGTCGGTTGTATAAAGTCATATAACAAGATTACTTTCTTGTTTGGGGACAATTCACAGGCTATTGAAAGAGAAATTAATAGTAAATAAAAAACCACCAATTTGGTGGATTTTTTTTATCTTTTAGATCTTCTTTCAATTGTAGCAATGATGTAATCCTTATTTTTTAAATAAGTTTCAGGCATTGGTTTACTGTAATATTCTTTTTTACGGTTTCAAGAGTTATTTCTGTATTCGTTTCATTCAGATTCACTCATAGCCTTAATTTTTTCAGGGTTAAGAGTTTTAACCTTTCTCTTGTTTCTTTCTAATCAAGCAACAAACTGATCCTTATTTTTTAAATAAGTTTCAGGCATTGGTTTGTCATAATAAGCCTTTTTGTTATTTCAAGAGTTATTTCTAAATTTATCTCATTCAGCATCGCTCATTGATCTAATTTGGTCAGCTGTTAACATTTTATTTTTTTCCATGATATTTTCCTATTCTTTTAATATATAAATATTATATAAAATAAATAGTTATTATTAATAAATAAATCATATGCAATCGTTACTAGAACTATATAAAATCGGTCATGGACCAAGTAGTTCCCACACAATGGGCCCTTCAAAACTTTCAGGAATTTTCAAAGAAAAATTTCCTCAAGCTGATAAGATAAAAGTTATCTTATATGGTTCATTAGCTTTAACTGGGCAAGGACATTTAACAGATGTTGCAATCAGTGATGTTTTAAAACCAATTAAACATGAGATTGTTTTTGATGCTAAAACAAAAGTTAATCATCCAAACACTGTTGATTTTATTGGATATAAAAATGGTAAAGAAATTGGTAAGATGAGGGGAATCTCTATCGGTGGTGGTTCTGTTAAAGTAGAAGGAATGCCAATTAAACAAGTTAAAGAATGTTATAAATTTAATTTCTTTAAGCATGTTTATAAGTACTGTAAGCAAAATAAAATGGATCTATATGACTATGTCATAAAATTTGAAGGAAAGGAAATTATTGCTCACCTTAAAAACGTTTGAAAAGCAATGCAAAAATCTATTGAATTAGGTTTAAAACAAAAAGGTAAATTACCAGGAAAGATTGGTCTTGAAAGACGTGCATACTTAATGTACCATAACAAAGATAAAAAGATTGATAAAATGTTTTTAGGTACACCATCTCTTAAGCATTTATATGCTTATGCATTCGCATGTAATGAAACAAATGCCTCTGGTGGAGTAGTAGTTACTGCTCCTACTTGTGGAGCTTGTGGAACAATTCCTGCAGTAATGTATTATGCTAAAAAAGATTTAGGATTTAAAGACGATCAAATCATTAAAGCTTTAGCGGTTGCTGGAATTATTGGTAACTTTTTTAAAAGAAACGGTTCAGTTGCAGGCGCTGAAGGCGGATGCCAAGCAGAAGTAGGAACTGCATGTGCTATGGCTGCTGCTGGTTTTGCTTATTTGTATGGTAATGACATTGATGTTATCCAACATGCTGCTAAAATCGGTATTACCCATCATTTTGGTTTAACTTGTGATCCGGTAATGGGTTATGTTCAAATTCCTTGTATTGAAAGAAATGCAACAGCTGCTCATAGAGCAATAGAAGCTGCACAAATCGCTGCTATTAATAAAGATGAAGAAGATTTCTATGATTTAGATGATATTGTTAAAATCGCATATATCACAGGAAAAGATTTAGATCCTTGTTACCGTGAAACTTCAACTGGTGGATTAGCTAAACACTTTAAACCTAAGAAATAATTAATGATAAAAAATAATCATATTTAATATAATAAATATCAATTTAAAACAAAATTATGAGTAGAAAAGATCAAATAACTGGTAAAAAAGCAATGAGTGGTAATACAAGAAGCCACGCATTAAACCATTCACGTAGACAATGAGGATTAAATCTTCAAACAGTTACCATTAAAGAAAATGGTAAAACTAAGAAAGTAAAGGTTTCTGCCAGAACTTTAAAAACATTAAGAAAAAATAACAAATTAGCATAAAAATAAAATACACCATTTGGTGTATTTTTTATTAAATGTTAATTTATTTTGCTGTTCAACCAGATGGTAATCCTTTAGCTTTTAAAAACTCAAAGAGTTGTTGTGATGAAGCAATTTCCTTATTTAAAGATTCAACCTTTCCTGAATTTGGAAGACCTAAGAACGTGTTTTGACCTTCAAATTTTAATTCAGCATCATAATTCTCAGGTAAATCTCATGTGATCAAATTTAATATTTTACAATTAGAAAATGCAAGATTACCGATTACTTTTAATTTGCTTCATAATGATATTGAAGTTAATTTATAATCATTACAAAAACAACCAGCTCCCATTGTTTCTAAACCTTTTGATAAAGTTACTGAATTTAAAAAAATACAGTCAGCAAAAACCCCTTTAAAAAGATTTTTTATACTATCGGGTAAAGTTACTGAAGTTAATGAAGAGCAATATCTAAAAGCATTTTCTCCAATTGAAGTGCATTGAGAACCGTTAGCAAAGGTTAGATTTTTAATAAATGTAGGGATTGCTGATACCGTTGAACCGTTGTAAAAAGCATTATCGGTAATACTTGCTACTTTAGAAGGGATTTGGATAATATCGCATATATTTTTATATTCAGATAAATCAATCCCATTTTTAAACCCTAATAAAATATTGTTTTGAATATCATAAACATCATAAGGTAATGCATTTTCAGGTACAAAATCTGATGAAGACCCACAACTTGTAGCTGCAAAGGGAATTGTTGAAATAATTCCTAATCCGCAAGTTATACTTGCTAAAGTTTTAATTAATTTTTTGTTCATTTTTTTAATCTTCTATACGATAATGTACTTGTTTTTTTTATTAAATGTAAATTTATTTTGCTTTTCAGCCAGATGGTAACCCACCTTTTTCTACTAAATATTGAAGTAATTCATTACTACCGTGTCCTTTAACTTGATTAGTTATAGAAACTTCCCCTTTTTCGGCCACTTGTGAAAATGATGTAGATCCTAAAATAGTTCCGCCTTTTCAAGTGTTTCATGTAATACTACTTAAATTTGAACCTACAAAAACATCGTTACCAATCGTTGTTAGACTGCTTGGAAATTTAACAGAAACTAGTGATAGGCAGGAGTTAAAAGCGCAATCGTTAATTGTTGATAAATTGGTATTTGATAAATCAACAGAAGTCAATGAAATAGATCTAGCAAAAGCAAAATCACCAATCACTTTTAAATTTTTAGGAAATTTTACAGAAGTTAGTTTACTTCCCGAAAAACATTCCATACCAGTAAGGGAAGTTAAACTATTACAATTAGAAAAATCAATTTGAGTAAATCCCCCTTTATTAAAACATTGACTATTAAGGGAAGTAAGCATAGATTCTTTAGCAAAACTTACTTTTGTAATAAATTTTGGAATAGTCGTAATGTGAGAGACACTAATAAAAAAAGCTTGATATGCAATACTTGTTACATTAGCTGGAATTACGATTGAATTACAATCAGTAAATTTATCTTTATAAATTTCAGAATCCGGATTGTTTAAAAAATCACTTCTAAATCCTTGCAAAATACCATTTGCGTCTATTTTATAAACATCTTCAGGTAACGGAATTATTTTTTCTGATGAGCATCCACAACTAGTAGTGGCAAAAGGGATTGATGAAGTGATTGCAATTCCTGATGCAACACACAAAATTGATTTTAGTATTTTCTTATTCATATTTGTTTTCTATATGATAATTATATTCTTTTTTTAGAATAGTTTTTGAAAATAATAAAAAAACGCACATTGAAGTGCATTTGATTTTTTATCTATCTTTGAACTGTGTTTTTACACGTCTTAATTGATCGGTAATTTTGTCAGCGCATGAATTAATAGCTGTAATTACATCATATTCGTTTGCTTCAGCCCTAATAACACCTTTAGTTTTTACTGAAACATTCATTCTTGCTGTATATTTGTTTTGTTTAGAATAGAAGACAATTTCTGCTTTAGCTTCTGGTAAAACAAAGTGAAACACTTCGAAACTATCCATTTTTTCTTGTAAATGAGCTAATATAGCATCACTTTTAGTGCAATCTTTTCATCTAACTGTAAAATTCATATTTTTCTCCTTATTTGTATAACATGTCTTTTGCTACTTTTTTAGCCATAGCAGGGCTAACTAGATCATTAACTACTTTGAAAGCAAATTCAAAAGAGCTTCCTGGGCCATTAGCAGTAATAAATTGTTTAGAAGCGACAACCGGTTGCTTCACATATGAAGATTTAAATGAAGATTCGCATCCGGGATAACAAGTTGCTTTAACTCCTTTTAACATTCCTAGTTCTCCATAGATTTTAGGAGCAGCACACATTGCTAAGAATTTAATCTTAGGATTATTTGTATTTGCTCTTAAGAATTTAATAAGCTTTGGAGCAACTGTTGAGTTTAATTGTTCAACACCTTTTGAACCACCAGGTAAATATATTGCATTATATTTACTCAAGTTTTCTGCACTTAATACTTCTTGGCATGATACTTTAACGCCATTAGAAAGTACTACGTTTTTCTTTTTATGAATAGAAATTAATTTTGTAATTATTCCGGCACGATTTCAAATGTCGGTAGGTACAACAAGTTCAATGTCTTCTGTACCGTTAGCTACGATTATTCCAATTTTTACCATATATTTATATTATAAAAGTTAGTTTGCTTTTTTACAAACTATTACAAGAGTAGGAACAATTACTCTCTCGTGTAATTTGTAACCTTTTTTAATAACCTTAATGATTTCATTATCATTAACTTCATCAGAATGCTGCGTTTCAAAACATTCCATTTGATTAGGATTAAATTCTTGACCTACATTTGCATTAATTTCTGACACGTTGATGTCTGATAAAAGACCTTTTAACATAGTTAAAAACATGTTAAAGCCTCTTTGGTAATTTAATATTTTAGGGTCACTCGGAGTATGAGAAAGAGCTAATTCAAATTGATTAACAACATTTATTATTTCAACTGCAACTTTTTCAATAGCAAATTTAGATTTGTTTTCAAATTCTTGAGTTAATCTTTGCTTAATTTCATTTGTTTTTTGTTCAATAACCTCAGATGCTTGTTTAGCCTTTTCGGTAATTTTCTTTACGTATTCATCATTAATTTCTTGAACTTGACGTTCATAAGAAGTTAATTTGTGTTTTAATTCATCATTTTCTTTAGTTAAGGAACTTAAAGATTGTTCTAATTGATGAATCTTAAGATCCTTTGGATCTTTTTCTACTTTAGGTTCTTCAACTTTTTGTTCTTTTTTCTTATCTTTACTCATTTTCTAACTCCTTTGCAATATCTTTATAGAATTTTTCAACTTGTGGGTTTTCCATATTAGATAACTCTTTAATTTTCTTTAATTCTTCAGACGAATATTTATTTGGTTTTGCATATACGACTGTTGCTACCAAATCGCCTGGTGTATGTCCAAATAATCCTTTTTTATTTGGCTTTATACCACATCCCGAAAGAATTATCTTATCACCGTTAGCAGTATGCGGTTTAATTTCTATTTCTTTAATTCCATGTGGTGTAGGAACTTTAATAGTTCCTCCAGTAATCGCTTTTAAAGGGTCTACAACAACTTCTGTATAAATATCGTTTCTTTCTCTTTCAAATATCTTGCTTTCTTCAACAAATATTGTGATGTATAAGTTACCGGTTCTGTTTTTAATAGAGTTACCTTTACCTTCGAACACAAGAGTTTCACCATTCTTAATACCAGGATTAATATCAAATTCAATTTGAATTTCGCTTTCTAGATATTTAGCTCCACCACAAGTTTTGCAAGGCTTATGAATGATTTTACCAGCACCATGACATTTTGGGCAGACACCTTGAGATTGCATGATTCCAAACATCGTTCTTTGTTGTTTTATAACAACACCAGAACCTTTACACATATCACAAACTTCTAATGAACCAGGTTCGTTTGATGCACCTGTACCATTACATTCAGGACAAGATTTCTTAATTTTTAATTTAATTTTCTTGTGTGTTCCTAACACAGATTCTAAAAAAGTAATACCAAATCTCGCTCTAATATCCAAATCATAAAGTTGTTCTTCTTGAGCATGACCTCTAGAAGATCTTCTAGATCTTCCTGAGCCGCCAAAGAAGTTATTAAAAATACCTTCAAACGGACTGCCGTCATCTCCGCCAAAACTAAAGTGTACTCCGTCACCATTCTTTCCACCACCAAAGAATTGGTTAAAGATATCAAACGGATTACCGCCACTAAATCCTTGGTTATTTAAACCATCAAAACCAAACTGGTCATATGTTTGTCTTTTGTTTTGATCGCTTAAGACTTCATATGCTTCATTGATTTCTTTAAATTTTTGTTCAGCATCAGGGGCTTTATTACGATCTGGATGATATTTCATCGCCAGCTTTCTAAAAGCACGCTTTATATCATCTTGAGAAGCGTTTTTAGAAATCCCTAATACTTCGTAATAATCTCTTTTATTATTAGCCATAATAAATTATCTTATTTATTATAGCAATAAATTAGCAATCTTATTAATAAAGTGCTAATTACTCTTGTGAATTA
>CANEON010000004.1 GCA_947429165.1 uncultured Mycoplasmataceae bacterium
TATATAGCAAAAGTTAAGAATAATGGAATAATTGCTAAGAAAGCTTGACAAATAGTTTGAGGTACTTGTTTAGGTAATCTAATAGTTCAGTTTCTCTTATATGAAATATAGAATACATATGGTAAAGTTAAACCGATAATGATACCAGGTAAGATACCTTGTGCAGCCATACCATCAACAAAGATAGCACGACCTGTGTGATCAGGCATTACTTGTTTTCATGCATCATTATCACCTACAGTAAATTCAATTACTGACAACATTAAATAAACACAAATTGCAGCAAAGAAGATAACTGTTTCGTTCATTCTTCTTTCAAAAGGTAACTTGTTATTTAATTCAACTGCTAAGTTTTTAGCAATTGCAGCGGTTGCTAACATACCGATGATACCCATTGATCAGTTAGATATTGCACTAGCTCATCCTTGGTAATCACTAAACATTGCATAGTTAATGTGTTCTTTTCATGCAGTTGGTCCTTCACTTTGTCAAATGATTGTTAAAATCATTTCAGGTAAAGCACCAAGTAATGTAAAGATAGATGCCGTAATAATGATTGGCATTACAGCAATAAATCCGTTAACTACAGCAACCATTCATTTTGATTGTGTAAAACGTTTAATACCATTTGCAAATGCTTGCAAATAGTATTTACCAAACGTTTGTTTTTCTGTTTGATTCATTGGTTTTCTCCTTAATAATTAACTACTTTTTCTTTCAAGTTTTTGGTAAAGCAATTTTAGCTTGTTTTTCACCTTCGCAGTATCCTCCGCGGTGTCAAACGTCGATTTCTTTATCAAATTGATGAATGTCGTAGTTATCTTTAACTATAACATTATTAATTGTTTTAATAATATTTTTATTTGATTTTCCATCATATTTAGTAGTAATGAAAGCATTAACAATTTCTTCAATTAAACCTTGACCGCTAATTCTTCCACCCATAGCAATAATGTTTGCGTTATAAAGTTTTCTAGCAGCAACAGCACACGCTACATCTCTTGTTAAGCATACACGTGCACCTTTTGTTTTACTAGCAGAGTTTGAAATTCCTACACCAGTACCGCAAATACAAACACCTAAGTCTGCTTTTTTAGATACTACTTGTCTAGCAACTTCAAAACCATATATTGGGTAGTGGCTTCTTACTAAGTCATAAGTACCACAGTCAATAACTTTATGACCTTTCTTAGTTAAGAATTTAACTACTTGATCCTTAATAGGAGTAACAATGTGATCACATCCAATAGCAATTTTCATATTACTTAGCCTCCTTACATAGTAAAGTGTCCATCATATCAATTCTTACTTTGTGACGTCCACCTTCATATTTAGCTTTTAAGAATTTTTCTACCATGTTCTTGATTTGGTGAGTTGTTGAAATACAAGTTCCAAATGTAAGAATACTACTATTATTGTGTTCAGTAGTCATTCTTGCTGAATGTTCATCATTAATTTCAGCAACTACGATACCTTTATGTTTACTTAGAAACATAAAAGTAGCAATTCCTCAATCATCAATTGCTAATCCACGTTGAATTTTCTTAGCGTTGTAAGCATCAACTAATTCTTGACAATTAGCTAAGATATCTTTTTTCTTGTTAAAATCAACAGGAGTGTGTCCCATTTTTTTAACAAATGCCATTACTTCTTTTTTAACAGCATTATTTTTAGTATCACTAACTATACCGATTTTCATATTACTTTACTCTTTCGTATAGGTCAATAAAAGACTCTAACAATTCTTTTAAAAGAATTGTTGTCATTAAATGGTCTTGTGCATGAACCATTAAATAAAAGAAATCTTGCTTCTTTCCTTGTGATTCACCTTGAAGAATGTCTGTTTGTTTAATATGACAATCTGTTATTAAATCTTCAGCTTCTTTCATTTTTGATTTTACAGTTTTCATAACTGCTGCACGATTTTTAGCAGTTGTTTCTTTTAGACTGTTTAAGCATTCTAAGTAAAGACTTCTTGCATCACCTGCAAGCGATACAATTTCGAATGCTACATTTTGTACATCAACTTTTTTAGTTTTGTTTTCTTTTGCCATAGCTCTCCTATTAAAAATATGTATATATTTTTATTTTATATCTAATAAGCAAATCAAAATAAAAAAATCCACTTTTGTGGATTTAATTATTTTTATTCATTTTGATAATCTCAATGAGATGGAGGAAAGCTAGAATTTAAAACTAAATAATAGTATATATCATCACATGTACAATATTTGTTTCCTGCAACCATTAAACCATTTGGTGAAATCTTTGCAAAAGTATGTGAAGAAACTTTAAGGTTGTCTGTTGAAGTTACATCTCTTCAACATATGTATGATAAGTTTTCACAGTTATAGAAAGCATAATCTCCAACTGAGTAAAATGTGTTTAATAGGATAACTCCAGTTATCTCAAAGCATTCTGCAAATGCTTTTTCTTCTACAGCGCTAATGTGAAGAGGAATACATGGACATCCACAAATTAAGTTACCAACAATTGATCCTGTACCAAAATCTTCATTAGTACGATAAATAGCTCTACATTCATTTTTCTCTTCTCCATTTACTAAATTACTAGAATAATGAAAATTAGGATTTGCAGTATCTAAATTGATGTCCTTTAAATCTGTTCTTGCAAATGCTTGATTACCAATTGATGTAACAGTTCGTGGTATACGAACAGTATTTAAAAATGAATTATTAGCAAAAGAAAGATCACCTATAGATATTGAAGTATCATCATTAAGAGAATCATCATAAAATTCAAGCGAAGTAATTTCAGCTGGCATTTTTGAAATACCATCAAATGCGTTATTTGCAATTGCAGTAACACCGCTTGGAATACACAAAGTATCAAAAATAAATGAAGATGCATTTTCTAAATATCAACTGTTAAATCCTGTTATTGTTGTACCAGAATAAGTTAGATAACATTTTGGTACATAGTTCATTTTTCAATCAACACTTACTTGTAAATATATTGGGTTAGAAGCCGTTGACATATCTGTTCCATTCGTTGCAGATACACGGAATCTGTAATTATTGTTTGCTTGTTTTTGGTTTTTTGAAGAGGATTCTAAAATAGTAATTTTACCTTCATTATCAATTGATATTCAATCGCATTGTATTTTTGTGTGGTTTAAAGAATTTGGACCAATAATCTCTTCGATTGTTCATGTAAGATTTGTTGGTTGTAATGATTGAACATTAAATGAAATTTTATTTGGAATTTCATATCCTTGACCCGCTTTAACAGCGTAGTGGTTGTCAGCTGGGAAAGATATTCTTATTTTTGTAGTATCTGGAGAAGATAAATTTAATTCAAATATGTGATCAATTTTTGAAGTGATATCTTTGTATTTTACTTGAATTCAAAATTTGTATGTTCCTTTATCAATATTTCTTGAATCTCAATTGATTCTTCCTCTTCTTTGATCAGATGAAATAGATTTTACACAAACTCAATCAAGTTTTTCATTTGAATCTAATTTAATTACTTCAAAAGTACAGTCCGAAATTTTTAAATCATTAGTTTTTTCAGTTAGTTTATTGAATAAACTAACAGAAATTAGATTGGTACCTGTCATTTCATCGCCTGGTAAATCAATACCGTATTAATCACCTGAAAATCCATCAATTTTATAATCACCAGCAAAGTGGGAGTGATCATATTTAACACGTAATTCTTTTTCACCTTCTTCTTCGTTTTCACTACAACTTGTTGATAGATAAGGAACTGAAGATACAATTCCTAAACCAAGTGTAATTCCAACAATTGTTTTAATAATTTTTTTATTCATATTAACCTCGTTTCATACATTATATGCTTTTTATTATTTTTAAAAAAAATATTATCAATATTGATATAATCTATAAATATCTACACATCGGGAAGTAGCTTAGCTTGGTAGAGCACTTGGTTTGGGACCAAGGGGTCGCAGGTTCAAATCCTGTCTTCCCGACCATGATGGCAGGGTATCTCAGTTGGTTAGAGAACTCGGCTCATACCCGGGGTGTCGTGAGTTCGAATCTCACCCCTGCCACCATATGGAGCTTTAGCTCAATTGGTTAGAGCCCCCGACTCATAATCGGTCGGTTGCAGGTTCGAGTCCTGCAAGCTCCACCAATAATAAAAAAAGTAAATCACTCATTATATTCATATAATAGTGATACACGGATGATTACCCAAGCCCGGTTGAAGGGATCGGTCTTGAAAACCGAAAGGTGCAGCAATGCACGCGGGGGTTCGAATCCCTCATCATCCGCCATTATCGCGGGATAGAGCAGCTTGGTAGCTCGTCAGGCTCATAATCTGAAGGTCGTTGGTTCAAATCCATCTCCCGCAACCAAAAGGTCCAGTGGTGTACCGGTTAACATGCCTCTCTGTCACAGAGGAGATTGCGAGTTCGATTCTCGTCTGGACCGCCATGGTTTCGTAGCTCAGTCGGTAGAGCAACGGACTGAAAATCCGTGTGTCGGCAGTTCAATTCTGCCCGAAACCACCATTTAAAATAAATAATTAAAAACTACCAGTTTTTGCTGGTAGTTTTTTAATTTAAATGCATTTTACTTTAAATTAAAATTGTTAGTTCATTTATCTGGTATACAAGAATAAGCTTGTCCTTTATAATGCATCGCATTTCAAATTGCTTGTGCATCATTAAGATTGAATGACTCATTGAATCATATTGTTGGTTTAGTAACTGAAGCGGCCGATCCTCAATTTGATCATGAAGGAGTTCAGCTTACACTCTCACTATCAAATTTAAAAGATGGGTTGTTGAAAAAAACTTCGTTTAAATTAATTAAATTATTAAAACCACGATTATTAACACTTCCTGGATCATGAATATACAAATGATCTTGATTAAAAACAATTTTTGTAATAGTATCTGGTAGAAATTTATCACTTGTTTCACCAATATATGCATCGCAACTAACAATTTGTTTTGGAAAAATAACAGTATCTATTCATGAAGGAATATTTGTTAATTGACACAAACAATATTCTTTGTTTACATTAGGTACTGAAATTTTCATCTTTGATGATGTACCTTTTAATTTATTTATTGCAGCTAGACCAGAATCATTAAAGTCATACATGTATGTTCATTCTTTTGATCCATAAGTAGTGTCTTTTCACGTGAATCATGATGGATCTGATACAATTACATCGTCTTCAATAGGTGATGAAGAGTTTTTACAACTTGTTGAAACTAAAGAAATTGAAGATAAAAGTCCTATTCCTGTTGAAGCAATTGCTAATATTTTAATTAATTTTTTACTCATATTTTTAACCTATTTATATAAGTATTATAAAACTATAAAAATTGCTTAACACTAATTCTTGCTATATCATTTGGATCAAGATTTATCTCTTGATCAAATTTAATTCTTACTTTTGACATTGGAGTAGGAACTGTTTCAATTGAATTATTTTGCTCATCAAAAATTTGTTTAATCTTTGTTGTTAATGTTTGGTGGTTTGGTCCAATAATTTCAAATGTTTGATTCTTGTTAAAGTTATTTCTTGAAATGACTGAATATGAACCATCTGGTTCTTTTTTGTAAATTACAAAAGCAAATACTTGATTTACCTTGTTAGGTACATCATGATATAACATTTCATCTTTATTTGGATCACCATTAAATCATCCATATGAGGTTTTTCTATTTTCAGCATTCTTAATTTCTTTTTCATAAATAGAAAAATCTTTAATATTATGATTTTCATAATATTCATCAATAATTTTCTTGTATGTGTTTACTACTGTTGCAATGTAGTATTCAGACTTCATTCTTCCTTCAATTTTAAATGAATCAATACCGGCTTCAATTAACTTAGGAATATTAGTTACTTGATTCATGTCTTTAGCAGACATGCTGAATTTATCTGAATATGTTTGTTTGTCGTCATAAATTTTGTAAACTCATCTACAAGATTGACTACATCCGCCAACATTTGAATCTCTTAAAGAGAAGTTATTACTAATCATGCATCTGCCAGAATATGCAATACATAATGCACCATGAATAAAGTATTCAATATCAATTGCATGATTTAAGTTTTTAATCATATCAACAATTTGTTGATATGCCACTTCTCTTGCAAGAACCACTCTGCTTGCTCCGTTATCTTTAAAAAATAATGCAGCTTTTGAATTACATACTGATTGTTGAGTGGAAATATGAACTTCAATATCTTTAGTATGTTTTTGAATACCATTAATGATAAATGGATCAGCACAAATAAATCCATCAGGTTTAAGAGCTATTACTTTAGTAATAAACTCATCAAATGAATTAATATGTGAGTTGTGACAAAGAATGTTTGTCACTAAATAAATTTTTTTATTTAATGAATGAGCATAGTCAATTATTTTTGCTAATTCATCAAAATCAAAGTTAGATGCTCTTGCTCTTAACGAATAAGCTTTTGCTCCTAAATAAATAGCATCCGCTCCATAGTTAAGAGCAAATTTACCTTTGTTAAAATCTCCGGCAGGAGAAAGTAGTTCAACTTTATTTGCCATGTTCTTCCTCCCTTAGATAAACCATATCTTTGGCTTCTCCTAAAAAACCACTATTAATTGGTTCATTTTTACAAATTTGTTTTTCGACTTCTAAATGTTTAATAGCATTGGATGGATCATTACAAATTTCTAAATATAGTTGAGTCATTTCTTTAATTCATTGTTCATCGTGTAAAAATGAATCAATAAATAAGTAATCTGGTTTTGTACTTAATTCATTAAGTTGTTTAATGGTTGATAAACAATATGAAGTGTATAAATATGTACCATATTTATCTTGATAGATAATTGTTGGAAAATTTCTAGTTTCTTCTTTAAGATAAAGTTTTTTATTTAACGGAATTTGTAAGTTATATTCTTGATTAAAATTTTCAATCATCTTTCATTTTGATTCCATAATAAACGAATATCCAGAGCATTGCATTCCGACATTCATTTGTTGCTTGTTATCTAAAATTTGTTTAACTTCATTAATTCTTAATTCTCTAGAAATAAATACATTATTGATTTTATTTTTTAAATAAAATTCAAATTGTCCATAGTTTGTAACCAATGTTTCCGGATTATAGAAAAATTCAAAGTTCAGCTTTTGTTCTTTACAGATCTGCACAACTGCAAAATCCGAAAATACTATCCCATCAATGTTTAACTTTGATAAATTAACCAAATATTTAGTTAACGGTTTAATATCTTCTTCAAAAAAAGTTCTGTTGACCAAAACTAGAATTTTTGTATTTTGTTTTTCATTAATTATCCTTTCTAACTCATCATTAGAAAAACTATAGTTTTTTCTAATAGAAAAACATTCTTGGCCTATTAATAAATAATGTGTGTTTATCTTAATTAAATCTAAAGCATTAAGATAGTTTGCAGGACTAACAATTACTTTCATAAATTAATTATGTACTATATTCCTATTCTTTTAGATTGTTGTTTTTAACAAGATTGTTTAAACGATTAATAATTTGTTTATTAAATTTTTCTTGTCTTTTAAAACCTTCTAAGACTATTTCTCTTAAAGTCTTTTGTTTGATGCCTGGTTTGCCTGGTTTATTCATCTGTTGCTTCATGGGTTGCAATATTATTATATCGCTACTATTAAAGACAACTTTGAATGTTTGAGGCTTACCTTTCTCAATTAACTTGTTAATTTTATTATTTTCTATTTTCTTTTCTCCTACAAATCACTATTTCCATGGAAAATATTTTTTTAAGAAAACTATTTAACAAAAAATGGAGAATTGGACTTTTATTTATATATTTAATAAGTTCAAATACTTATTTGAAACAAAATTTGATATTTCTTTAGAATAATCTTTGAAATAATTCATATTAATAATAAAATTAGATAAATGAGATCTAAATATTTCAAATACCAAAAAATTGATCCTAGTTTATTAAAAGAACTAATAGATTTAGAACCTAGATTAGCTAAATACATTGATCTTAATCAACCGTTCTACTTTAGGATTATGCCTAATCACTTTCATTGTTTAGTTCATACAATTGTTTCTCAACAATTATCCAATGCAGCTGTAGATGCAATATGAACTAAACTAACTAATAAATTTAAGAAAATCAATCCGAAAGTGATTGCTAATGCTTCTCTTGAATCTTTAAGAAACATAGGTTTTAGTGAAAACAAGATTAAATGTCTTAAACAAATGTCATATGACATTTGTGATAAAAAATTAAATCTTAAGAAGCTTGAAAAGCTTCCTAATGGAAAGATTTATGACATTTTAACAAAATATCACAATATCGGTAACTGATCAGTTGATATGTTATTAATCTTTTCTTATTACCGTAATAACATAATCTCTTATAGTGATTACGGAATTAAAAAAGGATTAAAGATTCTATATGATGTTAACAAGGTAGACGAAGCATTAATTAATAAAGTTACTAAAAAATTTGGTAATCATCTTACCTTGTTTGGTTTAGTTTTGTGAAAAATTAGTAATACCAATTAATGTTATTTTGTTTTTAAATTATTCAATTCATTTATGTTTTCTGAATTGATCAATAACCATTTTGTTAAACTCTTCTTGACGTTCTCAACGTTTATCATTCTTATCTAAATGTTTAAGAATTTGTTCTAAGATTTGACGGTTAGAAACTCTTGGAGGTTTAACTCCTGGTTTTCTAGTCTTAGTTTTAGTTTGTATACCCATAATGACTATTGGTGATTCTAACTTAAAACTATTATAGGTCTTATTTTTAATAATAGTTTTGAGTTGTTCAATAGAGTTGATAGTAATCTTTATAAGATTAAAATTTTTATTTATCATACATTTGCGTCCTTTCACTATTCACTATTTCTAAGAAAAGTTTGTAAATTATTTTTTTCTAACAGTTAAATAAGAAATGTACTAAAAACTAGTGTTTTTTGTTGTTTTTAGGAAAATTTGATAAAAAAATTAAACTTATTTGGGAAATAAATTAAAATTTTGCTAAAAAAATAGTTAGATTTTGATTTATTTAAATGTAATTTAAATATATGTATATAATTATTTTTATTAATAAATTAGGAGAAAAATAAAAATATGTTCGGAAAGAAAATAAAAATTACTGAAGTAATTCCATATGAAGTTATAGACTCTCGTGGTTTCCCTACAGTTGCATGTATTGTAAAAACATCAACTGGTGGTGTAGGTAAAGCAATGGTACCTTCTGGTGCTTCTACCGGAGAAAGAGAAGCTCTAGAATTAAGAGATGGAGATAAAAAACGTTTCAACGGTAAAGGTGTATTAAAAGCTGTTGAAAATGTAAAGAAGATTATTGCTCCAGCTGTTATCGGTATGGATGTAACTAATCAAAGAGAAATCGATGAAGCAATGATTAAGTTAGATGGTACTGAATTTAAAACAAATTTAGGTGCTAACGCTATCTTATCTGTTTCATTAGCATGTGCACATGCTGCTGCTAACTCTTTAGGTAAACCCTTATACAGATACATTCGTGAAGATATCTTAAACTCAAAAGATAATCTTTACAAGATGCCTGTTCCAATGTTAAACGTTATTAACGGTGGAGCACACGCTGACAACACAATTGACTTCCAAGAATTTATGTTTATGCCAGTTGGTGCTACAAGCATTAAGAAAGCTGTTCAAATCGCTAGTGAATGTTTCCATGCATTACAAAGCATCTTAAAATCTCGTCACCAATCAACAGGTAAAGGAGACGAAGGTGGATTTGCTCCTGATTTAGATAAAGCAGAAGATGCATTAGACTTAATGGTAGAAGCTATTAAAGCTGCTGGTTACCAACCAGGTGTTGATAAAGATGTTGCTATTGCTTTAGACGTAGCTGCTTCTGAATTATATGATCCAGATACTAAGACATATGTATTTAAAAAAGCTTTAGCTGAAAACATTTTACCAAGTGATCAAGCTCACAAAACAACTGATCAAATGATTGATTACTTAGAAGAATTAACTAAGAAATACCCAATCATTTCAATCGAAGATGGTTTAAGTGAAAATGACTGAGAAGGTTTTGCTAAATTAATGCAACGTATTGGTAAACACGTTCAAATCGTTGGTGATGACCTATATTGTACTAACCCTAAGATTTGTTTCAGAGGTGTTGAAATGAAGGTTACAAACGCTGTTTTAATTAAATTAAACCAAATTGGTTCATTAACTGAAACTATGCAAACAATTAAGATTGCAAAAGATGCTAACTGATGTGCAGTTGTATCTCACCGTTCAGGTGAAACTGAAGATACAACAATTGCTGATTTAGCAGTTGCTATGGGAACTGGTCAAATCAAAACTGGTTCTATGTCAAGATCTGAAAGAATTTGTAAATATAACCGTTTAATTGAAATTGAAAACGAATTAGGTGTTCAAGCTTCATACGATGGTGTTAAAACGTTTAAAAATATTTCTGTTAAGTAATAATGAAAAAAACTAATAAATCTACTAAGAAAATAAAAAAGATTGCCATCTTGGCTTCAGGTGGTAACTCTCCTGGTATGAATAATGTAGTAATTACATTAGTTAAAAAAGCCATAAGCCTTGGTATTACACCATACTTAATTTATGATGGTTACAAAGGTTTATTAGCTAAAGATTTTAGACAAGTTGACAATGAAATGTTACGTTGAATTGAAAACTACAATTCACGTGGTAACATCTTTATTGGTTCAGCACGTAGTACTGATTTCTATAAACCTGAAGTTAAAAAGATTGGAGTAAAGATCTTAAAAGAAAAGAAAATCGATGTATTATTTTGCATTGGTGGAGACGGTACATATAAAGGAGCTGCTGGCTTAGCTCACTTTGGAGCTAAAGTAATGGGATTACCTGGAACAATTGATAATGATATTTCTAGTAGTGAACAAACCATTGGTTTCTTCACTTGCTTAAATAGAATTGTCAATGTTCTAGATGCTCTAAGAGATTCATTTGATTCTCACTCAGGAATTTGCTTCTGTGAAGTTATGGGTAGAGGATTCAGTGATCTTGCTATTTATGCAGGAGTAGCTGCTGATGCTGAAGCAATTGTAACTAAAGATAATATTAAGACTAAGGAACAATTCTTAGAAATAGCTAATAAAGTAAAATCTAATGGTAAACGTTCTTGTTTATTTGTAGTTACTGAAAGTTTATATGGTAAAGATGGTTTACCATCATTACAAGAAATTGCTAAATGAATGCAAGAACAAACTGGACGTACTACAAGAGTTAATGTTATCGGTCACGTACAACGTGGTGGTATCACAGATGCATGAGACCGCGCAAATGCTTCTTTAATGGCATGTCACGCTTTAGATTGCGCTGTTAAAGGAAACACTAACAGAGTAATCTCTGTAGTTAAAGGTCAAATTGTTGATATTGATATTGCAAAAGCAACAAATATGCCTAGAAAGAAAAATAAGATGGATATTCTTAAAGAATATAAAGACTTAGCTTTAATGTAAGGAGAATAAATATGGTAAGTTATTTTAAAAGAACAAAAATTATTGCAACCCTTGGTCCTGCAATTACTCAAAAATTATGAGATTTGGGCATGTTAAATGCTCCAAAGAATGCTGCAAGTAAAAAACTTGCATACCAAAGAATGGAAGAAATTATTAAGTCTGGTGTTAACTGTGTAAGACTTAATTTCTCTCATGGTACTCATGAAGAACAAATCATGAGAATTACTATTGCTAGAGAAGTAGCAAAGAAATTAAAAAGAAACATTTCTATCATGTTAGATACTAAAGGACCTGAAATCCGTGTTGGTAAGATAGAAAACGATGTTCAAACAATCGAAATGGGTTCTAAAGTAGTAATTCATACTACTGCTCCTATTGTTGGTAATAACAAAGAATTCTATGTTACAGACTCAACAGGTAAATATAACATGGCTAACGACGTTAAAGTAGGAGGATTAATCCTAGTTAACGATGGTAAGTTCCAATTAAGAGTAGATGAAGTTAATGCTTCAAACGGTTTAATTTACTGTACTGCTTTAAATAAAGCAGACATTTCTGAAAAACGTAGAATCAACTTACCTAATGCTACTTACTCTATGCCTTTCATGTCTGAAAAGGATAGAGCAGATGTTCAATTTGCTTGTGATCATAACTTAGACTACATTGCTGCAAGTTTTGCTAACTCAAAAGAAAATGTTGAAGAAATTAGAAAGATCTTAAGAAAGAATAAGAACAAACATATTCAAATAATCTCTAAGATTGAAACTACACATGCTATTAACAATATCGATGAAATCATCGAAGCAAGTGATGGTATCATGGTAGCTCGTGGTGACTTAGGTCTTGAAATTCCTTATTATGATGTTCCTTATTGGGAAAAATACATGATTAGAAAATGTAGATACATTGGTAAACCGGTTATCGTAGCTACTCAAATGTTAGACTCATTAGAAAGAAACATTCAACCTACACGTGCTGAAGTTACTGACGTATTCTTTGCAGTTGAACGTGGAACTGACTCAACTATGTTATCAGGTGAATCAGCTCAAGGTTTATTCCCAGTTCGTGCTGTAAGTACCATGGCTGAAATTGATGTTAAATCAGAATTGTTATTTGATTACAACCGTGCTTTAACATTCTATTTCCCTAAAGCTAAACTTCCTGCTAAAGCAAAAGCTGTAGCTAAGAAGATTGCTACTAAGTTATTACCTTATGGATCAGATGTTGCTCCTAGCTTCCCATACGAATTTGTAACTTTATTTACAAATGACGTAAATACTATTAAAGCAGTGTCTAATATTAGACCAGCTGCTACTATAGTAGTTATTACCGATAAGAAAGAACTACTAACAGCATTTGGTATTAACTATGCTATCCAAACATATTTTGTTAATAACTTAACAAAAGCTAAGAAAGATTACAATAAGATTTCTAAGTTAGCAGTTAAAGGATTTAAACAAAAACCAGGCAAAACAATTGCCTTTGTAGACAACAAATTTAAAATTGTTAAGTAGTTAAAAAAGTCCCTAGTAGTTAGCCGGGGATTTTATTTTTTTATAGATAATATTATTTGTTTCTAAATACTTTAATTTGTTCACCAGATTTGTTTTTTATTTTGCCAAATATAATTAAGAAGAAATCAACTATTTGTCAGATTTCTCCAGCTAACAAACAAACACATCCAATAATTAAAAATACTAGTGGAAGTCCAGCAATAACTCCAACACGAATCGTTGCAAAAGATGTTACTAAAACAATTAATATTGTTGGTAATCAAATGAATGTAAATATCATTTGGGTAATTCCACTTTTAAGACCTAAATATAATCTATGAGCTCCTAAATGTCCAAGGAACAATCATAAACAAATGGTAACTATTCAATTGTTACCATATTTAGATTGCATTGATTTACTATCATTTTGTTTTAAAGATTCTTGTTTTTCTAATTGTTTGATTTTTTCTTCTGTTATTAATTTCATATTATTTTCCTTTCATAATTAATTTGTATTGCGAAAATATTTCATATTTTTTACCATATGTTGAATATTTAGATAATCCAACAGACGATAATACTATTAAAGATATATCAAATCCACCACCAATTGCGCCAAAGCAAAAACAAATACAAAGAAAAAAACCTGCAACACTATAGTTTTGATATGGATCATACGATATATAAACCGTTACAGAAATAAGAAAATATAATGGTATTGAAAAAACAATAGAAAATCATGTAATTATTAATATTGAAGTTGATAGTTTAAAAATACCACTTAATTCTTTCTTTATTTTAAAATATTTTATACACCTTACTATTTTAGTGTAAAAAACAGTGTAACATATAGCGAGTGCAAACATACCACATGATCAAAAACCACCCAGAAACCATAAATACATATCTACACGTTCTCGAAGATCCCAACCCCCACAAGTTCCAGTATTAAAAAGTGTTAATAACACATACATTGATGAAAAAATAATTAATGCAGTGCATGTGCTTCTTGATGCACAATAATTTCTATAAAATTTTAATTCATAAGAAGAAACTAAACTTTTCTTATCATTCATACATAAATCTCCTTTCTTAATTGCTTGTATAACAAAAAAATCTACTAGTGTGAGTACACACTAATAGATTGATTAGCTACTGCTAATTTATTATTTAATATATATATATATATATATATATATTATAGTTTGTCATACATTTATATTATATGTATTTTTAAAAAATATTTCATATAATAAAAATATGAATAAGAAAAAATTACAAAATTTATTAAACTTAGATTATGTTTGGTTTTTTATAACAACTACTTTTATGTTTTTTGTCCAAATGTGTATTATTTTTGTAGCTTTTTTAGTTGGTTTTATAAATTGCTCATTAACAATTGTTCAACTAGAATCATTTGAAAAAATATTAATAATATTGTTAGTCTTTTTTCTTGCTTCTTTTTGTTTGACTGCATTTTTAACTAAAAAGAGATTAAAAGATATTAAAAAATTAGAAAAATAAATTCTTTTATTCTTATAAAGATTATTTGTCTATTAATTTACACATTGTAGATGATTGTATAATCAGAAAATGAGAATATTTTTTTAAATTAGTAATTATAAATAACAAATTTAAGATTGTTAAGTAATTAAAAAATCCCTGGTGGTTAGCCGGGGATTTTTTGTGGATTATATTCTGTTTGTTATTCGTTTTAAATAAACTATTTCATCGTTTGTCAATAAGTATTCGGAGTTTTCGTGTTCTTCAGAGTTACGCAAAGCAACAAGATCTAAAAGAAATTTTCGTTCCGATTTAGAAATTACACCTAAATCATAAAAAAGAATATTTATTTTTTCATAATTATTTAATTTGTGTGACAATATGTGTTCAATTGAAGCCGTCTGGATTATTTCTTCACAATATTTATAGAAATTCGATTGTTTATTTAGTTTTAATTTCTGAAAGTTAACCGAAATTACTTGATCTGCTTTTCTTTTAAAATTTTTAATGCATCAGATGGGTTTTTTGAAAATTTTTCATTAATTCCTAAAAATTTCTTAAATGCCAAATTATATAAATTCATCTCAAATTTTATGTGTTGTACATCAAGAATTTCTCTTATTTCACTCTCATTAAATATAGTTTTGTTCCCTCTTTGTGGATTAGCGCTATCACCCATTAATCTTAAATTAAAAGCCTTATCTAAAATTTTGGATTTAAATTCATCGTACCCCTCTTTATCTAAAGAAATTGGTGTTTTCACATCAAAATAATCTAATAATTCATCAGTTATTATTTTTTCATTGTATTCAAAAAGATTTTTCTTTTTATTAAAACAATATAGAGTTTCTTGTTCAAAAGGGTCATCTTGAGGATGAAAAATAACAGAGCTTTGATGCAAAATATGGTCTAGTGTTTTTCGAGAAGATAGACTTTCTTTTGCATGTTGATAAATTATTTGATTTAAATGACAATCTCATGTTTCAGAGTTTTTAATTGGCTTGTACACTGATAGTAATTTAATTAAAGGTTTATCTCCGTTGTATGAATATTCATTAATGTTAAATTTATCAATCTTGATTCTTTTAGACTCATCAGAAATAATGTTGTTAAATTCTGTTTCTAAAAATTTTTTTAACTCCGATAGTTTTTCATAATTTTTATATTCATCATTAGATGTTATTTTTATGCAAGGATCAATTATTTGGTTTTGGAAAGCGTTTGGTTTCCCTTCTAAAAAGGTAACAAATAAATAATTAATCTTAAAAATGTACTCTAATACTTCTGATATACCATCTGTTACTTTTTTTTCTGGAAATTCTTGATCTGAAAATTGGCTTCTTATGTGTCCATAAATTGTTAGGGCCGGCTTATAAGGAAAAATGTTGAATAATGTCAATCAAAAGTCAATTTTGTTATTTCCAGTGCACGCCATTTTAGCTAGTCTCATTCCCGAAATTCATTTACACATGCTTTCAAATTCTTTTTCTGGTGAAGTATTTTTTTCATTCTTTATTTTTTCAGAAACAGTTTTTAATCACTCTGACGAGATATGTTTTGTATTGTTCTTTTTAAAATATGATGTTATTCATGTTTTTAAATCGTTTTCTGAATCTTCAATTAATTTCCCTCAAAAATCATTAAATTTTTTAATTTTGTCAACACTATCCATATAAGGCGACACAAAAAAAGATTTTATTAAGTCAATCTTATCAAGTTTTAATCCTTTACCATTTAAAGATGAAAACAAGTAATGCCCAATTGGTGTTGTTGGAGAATCTTCAATATATAAACAAAATACATGTGAACTAATGTATTTATAAAAATCAGCTTTCCTTTCGTTTGTATTTAAAAATTTATTATTTTTAAAAAAATCAAAAATAGTTTTAAATGCTTTTCCAAAAATTTTTCATTGGTTCATATAGAATGTTGAACCTACTTTCATAGCTAATTTTCTGTTCTTAAAAAAACTATTTATTCCGTCATTTGTTGAATATAGACGAATTTGCCTAATGATGTCATTATCTGGATATGCCATAGAAAATTTAAAAGAACGAACAATATTGTTGTATTTTTCAAGGAAGTAATCATCATGAAAATAGTTTGATAAATAAACAAGAATTAAAAAAACACTTGTTACTCTCTGCTGCCCATCTATTATTTGCTTATAATTCTCATCTATAAAAGTTGATGAGTGTGGTGTACAAAAAATATTACCAATGTAGTAATCATTTCGTATATTACCACCCTTATTGTTTTCGTTTTTTTGAAATGCTTCTAAAAAATCTTCTAATAATTCGTGGAGCTGTGCTTTCCCTCATGAGTATGGTCTTTGATATGGGGGGATTTCAAAACTTTGCTTGTATAAACATTTTGGATTGTGATCCATATCTGGTTCTTGATCTTCTAATAAATATTTTTTTGATGTTATTATTTGTTGATTATTCATATTTTTCTCCTCTTTTTATGTTTTTAAAATATTTTTTAAATATTATTTTTTTATCTATTGTTGTAAACACGTTTGGATTTCTTGCTTCTATTTCTTTAATTACTTTTTTAAAATTGTTTTCAAAGTTTTTATACCATTCACTGATCTTGTTTTTTCTTTCGTTGTATAAACTTATGTATTTCTCGTCATCTATTTTTAGCTTTATTCCCATATCTGTTAATGGTTTTCATAAACCTATTCTTTCATCTAATACTATTGAGTTAAATAAATTCTTATTGTTTTTATATAAAAGCTCAAACCTATTTAAATATGAAGGGTCCTTATTGCCGATTATTTTTTCTAGAGACATACCAAACATACATGTAATACATCCACTTCTTTCATAACCTTCATCATATATAGATGAATATTTAACTTTATGTTTATGAATGTAATTTCATATATCTTTTGATGTTCATAAAGAAAGAGGCCTACACATAGGTTTTTTTCTATCAAAAATGTTACATCCATATTGAATCCATGAATTTTTCCTCAATCTGGACTCTTCGATTGTTGTTCCTACAAACGCAGGTCTCTTATCGTGTTTTACTTTTCCTTTTATATAATCACAACATTTGTGCGACACCTTATAGTCAACTAAATCTTTATCTAAAAAATGGATATAGCATTGTGGAATGTTACCAAAAGTTTTGTTGTCTAATCCAAGACAACATCTTATATATGTTTTGTGGTTTACCGTTTCTCTTACGTGTCCGATCTTTTGAGCTAATTGTTTAGAAAGAACAGGATAACCATTTTCTTTAATTACTCTATCAAAGGGTTTGATAGGAGTGAATATTGTTCATTGGGGGGCGGGGGGGGGGGGGGGGGGGGGGGGGGGGGGGGGGGGGGGGGGGGGG
>CANEON010000005.1 GCA_947429165.1 uncultured Mycoplasmataceae bacterium
CTCTCCCCCCAGCCCCCACCCTCACCTATCTCACCCATCATAGCAATAAATTAGCAATCTTATTAATAAAGTGCTAATTACTCTTGTGAATTAACTGTGTAATATTTAAAAATAATTTCGTCTAGGTTGATATCAACTACAGAATGATATGACATCTTAGCTTTTTTAGAAACTTCTGGATCAAAGTTATTAACACAAACACTAAAGATATTGTATAAATTGTATTCTTCAATGCCATCACTGGTATTTTCAATACCAATGCATTCATTCCCACTAAAACCTGATTTTGTTAAGAAATTTACAATTGATTCAGTTACTGGGGATGATCCAATTAACGATGTAATTGCATCTTGTACATCTTTCCCAGGAACACAAACAAAGTCAAAAGCACGGGCAAGACCTAAACGTTCAATAATTAATTCAGCATTTTTAGAGTGAGAAATAAGACAAACTTTTAAATCTTTAGATTTAGCTTGAGAAATAATGTTTAGGATATTAGCATTTACGTCTTCTGGTTTTAATTCATTTTGAATTAAAGTTTGATATAAAGCGTTTTTTTCAGAATCAATTTGAGATACTAATTCATCCGTTATTTCTATATCATTATATTCAAGTGTTTGTTTAATAATATATGTTCTTGAATGATTTTGTAGTTGAGATCATTGCTCATCATCAAAAACTATACCATGTTGACTAAAAATACTTTTTCATGCTAAAAAATGGAATCTAGATAAATTCGTAATAATCCCGTCTAAGTTTAATAGCACTGCCTTTAACATATTTATATGTTATTTATATATGTTATCAATTTTTAAGAGGTTTGCTTTAAGTTTTTTATCGGTGATATTCTTGTAGAATTTTAATCTTTTTTGATTAATTTCATGGAGCTTTAGCTTGTTTTCATAGACAAGCAATTGTTTTTTACAACGTTTAATCAAATCAAAAATTGCAGCAGAAGAAACTTTACACTCATTTGCAATTTCTTGATATGTCATATCTTCAAAAAAATACATTGATAAGTATTCTTGTTGTTTTTTAGTAAATAATGGCAGGTAGTGAATTAATAATTCACTATATTTAATTAATTCTTTCATTAGATTTTTATTTCGTTAGTAATTCCGTATACAAATTTTTCTAGATCAAATTCTTCTAAATCATCAAGTTTTTCACCTAGACCCATGTATTTAACTGGTAAGTTAAATGCATCTTTGATAGATAGGATAATTCCACCCTTTGAAGTACTATCCATTTTTGTTAAAACAATACCAGTTAATTTTGTTACTTCATTAAAAGCTTTAGCTTGTTGAATTCCTGATTGACCTGTAGTAGCATCAATAACAAGTAATGATTCACAAGGTTGAGAAGGATCAAATCTTTTAATAATCTTATCTATCTTTTTTAATTCATTCATTAAGTTAACTTTGTTTTGCAATCTTCCTGAAGTATCACAAATAATAACATCTAGTCCCTTGCCTTTTGCTTGGGTAATTCCTGTAAATATTACGCTTGCTGGGTCTTGGTTAGGCTTGTCGGGTTTAAATATATCTATATTTAATCTTTGCGCCCATACAGATAATTGTTCAACAGCGCCAGCTCTAAATGTATCACCAGCAACAAGACCTACTTTTAAACCTTCATTTTTAAATTTGTTTGCTAGTTTAGCAATTGATGTTGTTTTACCAACACCATTAACACCAGTAACTAAAATAACGTTTGTTGTATTTGGTTTTAAATCAATTTCATTATTGATATCTGTATCTTGAATGTAATAAACAAATAATTTATCAACAATAATTTCCTTAATTAATTTTGGATCATTAACATTTTGAAACTTAATCTCTTCTACAATAGAGTCAAGAATCTTGTTTACAGAAGCATAACCAATATCAAATTGCAATAGAAAAGATTCAATCTTCTCTATTAGTTGTTCATCAACTCTTACATAATTTTTAGCAATTTCATTCAATGAAGATTGAATAAAATTTGATGATTTTTTTAATCCGTCATCAAATTTCTTTTGTTCAATTAGAGAATCAGCTTCTTGTTTTTTCTTAATTTTAGTAGAAACTTTGTTCTTCTTTTTAAAACTTAAAGCGTCTTTTAGTTTACTAAAAAATCCCATAACTAACTAATAAAGTCTCTCTTGGCTTCGGCAATTGAAATCTTAAAGATACTTGTAACACCCTTAATTTGCATTGTAGCACCATATAAAACGTCACAACGTTCCATTGTACCTGGTCTATGAGTAATTACAATAAATTGAGTGTGTTCACCATTTTGGTGAATAATGTTGGCAAATCTTTCAACGTTTGCAGGGTCAAGAGCAGATTCTGCTTCATCTAAGATGATTAATGGGAAATTCTTGATTTGAAGAATTGCAAATAAGATTGATAGAGCTACTAGAGTCTTTTCGCCACCCGATAATAGATTTAAGTGAACAACGTTTTTACCCGGAGGATTAGCAATAACATCTAATCCCGAAGATAGAATATCTTCTGGATCAGTATATTGAATTTGACAATTACCACCACCAAATAAATATTTAAAGATTTCAGGCAACTTAGCATTAACGTCATCAATTGTTTTTCTGAAGCTTTCTCTCGCTCTGTTGTCTAACTCAGTAATAATGTTAATGATTTCGTCTTTAGCTTGTTGTAAATCATTTTGTTGTTTTAATAATGTATCGTAACGTTCTTGAAGACCGTCTAATTCATCAAGGGCTTCCATGTTAATAGAACCTAATTTGTCAATTTCTACTTGTAGACGGTTAACAATGTCTCTTGCTTGTTGATCAGACATTGGTAACTCACCAGAATAGTTTTCAATAGCAAATTCAATAGTCATTTTATATGACTTATTGATTTTGTCTCTAATTGACTCGATAACACTTTCACATTTAACCTTATCGTTTTCACATTTAGATACTAAATCACGGTACTTGTCGATTTGGAATCTTAACTCAGTTAATTTAGCTTCTTTATCTTCGATTTCAGTCTTATAAATCATCTTAGTTTGACGGTTTACATTCAAGTTTTCAGATAATTTATCTTTCTTAGCATTCAATCTAGATAATTCTTCATTAAGTGAAACTTCGTTTCATTGTTTAGACTTATCAGCCAAATTATTCTTTTGAATAAGTTGTTGATATTCCATTTCATACTTAATGTTTTGGTTTTCGTTCATCGAAAGACTTTGTTCGTGTCTTGATAAAAGAATTTTCTTTTCATTTTGTTTAGTTGAAATTTCATTGTAGTTAGCAATTACTTTATCTAATTCAACTTTGATATCAGTTAAACTTACATTTAACTCATCATAAGTCTTGTTTAATTCATCTAATTTTGCTTCTAAATTAACAGTTGAAATTACAGAAGGTTTGTTATAACCTCCAGACATTGATCCACCAGCGTTAATTACGTCACCATCTAATGTGATTACACGATATAGCATGTATGTGTAATTTGACAACTTAGATGCATTATTTAAATCATCAGCGATAATAACATTACCTAAAAGGTAAGAGTAAATATTTTCGTATTGCTTTTGAGAAGTAACCAATTGACTAGCTACACCAACAAAACCATCAAGTGTTTTTAATACTTCAACATGTTCAGGTTTAACCGTTCTTGATTTAATTGTTGACATTGGTAAGAATGTTGCCTTACCAGATTTATTTCTTTTTAAGAAATTAATAGCTTCTGAAGCATCTGATTGTTCTTCAACAATAATATTGTTTGCTGCTTTACCAATAGCAGTAAAAATTGCTTTTTCATATTGTTGATCTACTTGTAAGAAGTCTTTTACTAAACCTTTGATACCACTTAAAGCATTTTTATTTTCAATAATTGTCTTAACACCAATTTCTAGGTTGTTCTTGTTATTTAATTGGTCAATAATGCTTTTAATAAGCATTCTTGTTTCAGTTAATTTAGTAGCTTTTTCGTTTGACTCATTTGTCAATTCTTGTCTTTTGTTTTTCAAAGAATTAATCATTGTGTCATATTCAGCAATTTGACCTTTTAATGTTTCAATGTTAGTTTTAGCATTTTCAATTTCAAATTTTGTTGTTGAAATTAATTCTTCGTATGCTCTTGCTTTCTTTTCTACGTTTTCTGAAGATAAGTCGTTGTGAAGTTTAGATTCTAGAGAACTCTTACGAATTTCAACTTTGTTGATTTGTTCTAATAAAGTAGAGTATTCATTATTTAATGATTCAATATTTTTATCAGCAACATCAAGTTTTTGCTTTGCAAAACTTAATGATTGACTAATTTGTTTAACATCTGGCTCAAATACTTCAAGTTCATTCTTAGCTACTGCATAATCAGCATTAGCTTTTTTAAGTTTTTCTTGAAAGAAACTTAAGTCTTTAACTGACAACATTAAATCAAGTTTCATTAATTCTTTACGTTTTTCGTTAAAGATCTTAGCTTTTTCAGCTTGTTTTTTTAACTTATTTAAGTTAGATTCTAATTCTTTAACAATACTTGAAACGTTGTTTAAGTTAGCTGTTGTTCTTTCTAATTGGTTATTTGCTTCTTCTTTTTGTTTAGTGTATAAACCAATTCCTGCAGCTTCTTCAAAGATTCTTCTTCTTTCTTCTGGTTTAGCTTCAACGAATCATTGAACAGTACCTTGAGAAATAATACCAAGAGATCCCTTAGATAGCCCTGTATCTAAGAAAATGTTTTGAATATCTTTAAGCCTTGCTGGTTCATCATTAATAAAATATTCATTAGAACCGCTTCCTCTTTCAAGTCTTCTAGTTACTGAAAGTTCTTTACCTTCATAATGAATCACTCCATTAGAATTATCAAATACTAAAGTAACTTCAGCATATTTAGATGCATCATGACCTTTAGAACCATGGAAAATAATATCTTCAGATGATTTACCTCTTAATACTTTATTAGATTTTTCACCTAATACTCATTTAATAGCATCAACGATGTTAGATTTTCCAGAACCGTTAGGGCCAACAACACCAGCCATTTGTTTATCAAAAACAAATTCTGTTCTTGTAGCAAAAGATTTAAAACCCGTAGCAATAAACTTCTTTAGAAAAACCATATTAATATTATTTTTTAACTAATTTATTATAAGCGTTCATTGCTGCGTCTCTTTCAGCATCTTTCTTTTTAGAACCATGCCCAACACCATAACAAATATTATTTGTTCATAGTTCTACTTTGAATTTCTGTTCGTTATTTTCATCTAAATATGGTTTACATATATATCTAATACATTTTTTACCATATTTTTGAACTGCTTCTTGGAATAAAGACTTGTAATCAGCTGAAGTCTTGTCTAAACAATGAATTTCATAGAAGTGAATTATTGTTCTTTTTAATACTTGATAAACGGTTTTTTCACCTAAATCAAAGTAAATAGCGGCAATCAAAGCTTCAAAAGAGTCTTCAAGAATCTTTTCTGGAATGTTTCCTTGCTCATCTACTAACGAATTTTGTAAAAGAATATATTTATTAAGCTCAAGTGATTTTGCGGCCAATACTTCAGTGTGAGATTGAACAATCATAATTTTGATCTTGGTCATTTCACCTTCATCTTTTTCAGGATATTTCTTAAAAAGAAATTCACGAACATTCTTTTCAATGATAGCGTCACCTAAAAACTCAAGTCTTTGATAATCATAATTTAAGTTCTTAATATTACGATAAGAAGGATGAGTTAATGCCTCAATATAAAATGAGTAATTTTTAGGTTTTATTAATAATTTATCGAAAAGTGGTTGTAGATTATTCATGTTTTAAACTTTCTTTTATTTTGTCAATAACATTGTTATTGATTGATTTGTATAACATTTCTAATGAACTATAAAATTGTTGGTAATCAGCAGAACCATGAGTCTTAACAGCAATTTTATTAAGACCAATAACTAATGCTCCAGCATTATTTTTGTAATCAAAAGTCTTCTTAAGACCTTTAATAGCAAAGATTGAGAACAATGCTCCTAATCAATTTCACGGTTTCTTATATTGGTCTTTTAAACAGTTAGTAACTGTTTTAAGTCCGCCTTCAAGAGCTTTAAGGGTGATGTTACCTGTATAACCATCACAGATTGCTAAATCAACAACACCATGTAATAATTCACGAGTTTCTACAAATCCTTTGTAGTTCATTGATTTATCATTTGATAATAATTCATCTGCTTCGTGGTGAAAAGCAAATCCTTTTTCTTTTTCACTACCAATGTTAACAACGCCGATTGATGGGTTAACAATTCCTCTTATTGATTCACAATAAATTTTACCCATTAAAGCAAATTGGTACAAGTTTTTACCTGTACATTCTTTATTAGCCCCAACATCTAACAAAGTTAGACCTTTACCATTACTTGTTGGTAAATAAGGCATAAAAGCAGGACGTTCAATTCCTGGGATAGTTTTTAATAAACTATAAACCAATAAAACATAACATGCTGTTGATCCCGCTGATAAAACACCATCTGCTTTGCTATCTGCAACATATTTGATTGATTGAAACATTGAAGAATTAGGTTTTCTTAATGCTGTTAATGGTGAATCAATCATATGAATAACATCAGCACAATGAACAATTTCGAATTCACTTGGAGACATAAGTAAAGGTTTAATCTTTGCTTCATCACCAAATAAAGTTATTTGAACATTATCATGAGAGGAGACAAAATCTCTAGCAGCTCTTACTGCTTCGTTGATTTCGTTTTCAAATCCCATTACATCTAATGCTAATTTCATAAATTATCTTAAAGCAAAGTGGAATAAGTAAATTGATTCACTTGAAGGAATGAAATGTAATTTCATACCATATTTTTCCATTCATTCTTTTTCAATGATGTTAAGTGTTGCTGGAGCAACATCTACACCATAGAAAATATATGCATTTCTTGCTTTCTTGTTAATTTTAACAAGGTTAGCAAATGTTTGTTTAATAACTGTATCAATATTCTTTGAAGAAGAAATGATCTTTTTATCAATGATTCCAATAAAGTCATTTTTCTTAACATCAATGTGAGAATATTTAACCATCTTAACTGATTTAGAAATTTTACCAACAGCAGTCAATTTGAAGTCTTTTGAAAGTTTCTTGATATTTGAATCAAAGTCTTCTTCTGGATTGTATGCTAAGCATAAGTTATGTGTAGCTGCAATGTCTTTTGTATTAATTAAGTGAACTCTTGCACCCTGGTTCATGTTAGTAAATAAAGATATTGCTTCGTTTGCAGCTAATACCATGTTACCATCATCAACTAATAGTAAAATTTTTGCGGATTTTACGGCATTTAATGCATCAATAAATTCTTGAATTGAAGGGTTTCCGTTCTTTTCACAGTCGATTACATAGTTAACAGCTAAGTCATCAATGAATAATTCTTTTAATTTCTTTGTAGGAATTGTGGCAATAACTGCAGGTTTTTGTGATAAATTTGTTTTCTTTGAACTCTTTTCAAGAGTCATACCTGGGTTTCTTTCCAAGAATTGGAAAGTCATGTTTTCAATTTTTACTTTTGAGAACTCACCATATTTTTGTCCGATTTGTAATACTTTGTATGGGTTTACTGAGTGAACATGAACTTTTAGGATATCCTCATCTCTTACAATTGCTAAACTATCACCAATTTCAAGTAATTCTTTCTTTAAGTTCTTTTCATTTAAGCTTTCTTTATCTTTTTGTTCTACAACTACTTTAGATCCTAGTTTAGCAATAAATTCGCAGCAATAACCAAAGCCATCGTTGTTATCAACGAATGCAGGTTTAATTGTTTTGGTAGGAAGAGGTTTTTTAACTACTTGTTTAGCTTCTTTTATTTTTTCATCGGACATGTTGAATGATTCACGCATACCTTTAAAGAAACAAACTAAACCATAACCACCAGAGTCAACTACACCAGCATTTTTAAGTTCTGGTAAGAAGTCAGGTGTTTGAGCTAAGATGTCTTCAGATTCTTTAATAACATCTTTCATCAGATCTTCAATTGAAGTATAAGTATTCTTCTTTTTATCAATATTTTCTGCAGTTACTCTAATAACTGTTAAGATAGTACCTTCAATTGGGGTAGTTACTGCTCTATATGCTATTTCTTTAGCTTTGCTAAAGGCATCAGCAAACTCACCAATTGTTAATTCTGTAACATTTTCTTTAAATACACTAACAAAACCTTTAATAATTTGAGAAAAAATAACACCTGAGTTGCCACGAGCATTCATTAATAATGCACGCGAGAATTGTCTTCCTAATGTAAATAGATCTTTAAATTCCATTCCTTTAATAACATTAGTAGCCCCTTCAGCGGTAATCTTCATGTTACTTCCTGTATCTCCATCAGGAACAGGGAATACGTTTAGCTCATTTATATATTCGTATTGTTCAGAAATGGCTGCAGCACCAGCTACAAACATCTTTTTTATTTGTTCAATTGTAAGTTTTGTCATATTATAAAGTCTCTACGTTTACTGTTATTTGATCATTATCAAACATTTCTTTAAGCTCATAATAAACCAAGTCTTGAGTTTCACTTAAACAGTTATAAACACCATAGTTGTCATCATTAATGGCAACTTTGATGTCAATAACAAAGTTTTTTAAGTTAATTTCCACTTTAGGTTCAATTGATGAATCTACAAGAGGAATCTTTTTGATTATTTCAAGAATGATTTCTTTAATAACTTTAGCATTAAAATTTGTTCTAGTATTAGCCATGGTTTAATAAATTAAATCACTATCTTAACAAACAACAATAAACGTATTTATTAAAATATTTTAATATTATATGTAAAAACTATATAATCAATAAATAAATATTTCGGAGTAAAAATATGGCTGTTCAACAAAGAAGAGTATCAAAATCACGTAAAGGGATGAGAAAATCTCATCAAGCTTTAAAAGCTCCAACAACTGGAGTATGTAAACAATGTGGTAAACCTGTTCAACCACACCGTGTTTGCAAATCTTGTGGATACTATAACGGTAAAAAAGTTATCGAAGTTAAATAATGAAGTCAGAAAAACAAGCTAGTTTTGCAGATCTTAACTTTGATAAATTAGTATCAAGTGAAGAATCCCAAAAAAATAAAGTTACCCCTAAAAAAAGATTTTCTAATGCAGTTAAATGTATTGTATTTGGTCTTCTTGGTGTCGGGGTGGGATGCGGTTTGTTTTATTTATTGTACTATTTTGCTAGATAATCTAACTTATGGTGCCTTAGCCAAGTGGTAAGGTCCGAAGCTGCAACCTTCGTATTCGTCAGTTCGAATCTGACAGGCACCTCCATAAGCGCCTTTAGCTCAATTGGATAGAGCGTTTGGCTACGGACCAAAAGGTTGCGGGTTCAACTCCTACAAGGCGCGCCAGAAAAATATAAACCCTCACTCTTAATAGTGAGGGCTTTTTATTTATTTGTTTATTTATTAACAAAATGTATTTATTGTAAAACCGGAAATCGTATTAGATATGTTTCCATTTTTTAGTGTGCAATAGACTTCAATCTTATAATCGTTAGATTGTAATTTGTCATCGGAAATTTCTAATTGATTATCTTGATTAATTTTTATTCCTAATCACCCTTGTGGATTAAAAGGAACATATTTGCCATTTTGAAGCTGAAAAACATTAAATTTATAAGATGAAAAATTATCAGGATTTTCTATAGAAAATGTTCCGGTTGTGGAACAAGATCTAGGTTGACTATTATAATGAATTGTCGGTAAATTTTTTGATTCTTCATTACCACTGTATTTTAATACGTTTTCAACAACTTGATTAGAGCCACAACTTGTTGATATAAATGGGATTGTACTTACAATTCCCGTACCACATGCTATGCATGCAAAAGTTTTAATCAATTTCTTATTCATAATGTGAAATTATAAAACAAAATTTATTTGCTAATAAAAATAAACAAAAAAAGCATTTTATTTAGAAATAGTAATTAATGAAAGGAGGCAAATAATGACTAAGTTAACATTAAATAAGAAAAAATCAATTAATGGTGGTGCTGGTGTAATGGCTGCATGAATTGCCATTATGGGCGTTGCAATGTTAGGAAACATTATTGCAAGCACAATAACAAGCGTTACAGATAAAGTAACGGCGAGCGATAACCAGGCTAAATCATATTCATATTCAAATTCAAAGAAGTCTATGTATATGAGAATGTCCCCATTCCCCGCTAGATCAGTTGTCAGCATGTGAATGTAGAATTAAGTGCCAATCATATGGCACTTTTTTAATTAATATTTATATATTTTTAATATTATTTTTCTTTTTTTATATAATTAATAACTAATATTAGTCAACTAAAATGAAAAAAAATATTAAGAAGAGTTCAAAAAAAGTATCAAAGAAACCAGCAAAGAAAATTGCTGTAAAAAAAGTAAATAAAAAACAACCTAAAAAAGTAGTTAAGAAACCCGCTCCTAAAAAAGTTAAAAAACAAGTTAAAAAACCTGTAAAAAAAGTATCCCCAAAAAAGGTGAGCAAAAAACAACCTAAAAAAGTAGTTAAAAAAAATGCTCCTAAGAAAAACAAAAAACCTGTAAAAAAAATAGTAAAGAAAGCTCCAGCTAAAAAAGCAGCTCCTAAGAAAACTACTAAGAAAACTCCTGCAAAGAAGGCTAAAAAACCTGTAAAAAAAACTAATAAAAAACAAGCAACTCCAAAAACTAAAAAAAGTAAATTTGTAGTTCCTGCAATTCTTGAAGCAGATTCAAAAGTTAGAACAATTTCTGACTTTGAATTTAGAGAAATATTAACAAAGCTAATATACAAAGCAAGAACAAAAAAACGTAATAAAAATACAATTGATCGTAAAAGAATCTACAAAGCTTTTGAAAACTATAACTTTAGTGATGAATTAAGCAATAAAGTTAATGAAGAGCTAGCAAAAGCTAATATTACTATCGTTGGTAGTATCATAGATCAAAAGATCTCTGAAGAAGACGATTACCTACCAAAGAATAAAGATTACCAAATTAACAACTTACAAGGTATCAAAATTTCAACTAAAGACCGTGTAGCTGATGGTGTAAAGACATTCTTAGGAACTTTAGGTTCATCTAAAATGCTTAAAGCTGAAGATGAAGTAAGAATTGCAAAGCAATTAGGTTCAAAAGATCCTGTTGAACATGATTATGCAGTTAACCAATTGGTTACTTCAAACTTACGTTTAGTTACTTCTATTGCTAGAAGATTCTTAAATCGTGGTTTAGATCTTGAAGATTTAATTCAAGAAGGAACTATGGGATTAATGAAAGCTATTAGTAAGTTCGACTATAAACTTGGTAACAAGTTTTCTACATATGCTACTTGATGAATTAGACAAGCAATTACAAGAGCAATTGCTGAACAAGCAAGAACTATCAGAATTCCAGTTCACATGTTAGAAACAATCAACCAAGTTTCTAAAGCTGAAAAGAGTTTAACAAGTGATTTAGGTCGTGCTCCTACAATTGAAGAATTAACTCAAGAATTAGGTGGTGCTGCTGCTGGATATACTATTAAGAAAGTTAGTGATATCAAAAAAATTAGTGTTGATCCTGTATCTTTAGATAAACCAGTAGGTCATGATGAAGAATCTCAATTTGTAGACTTTGTAAGAGACAAAGATATGCCTACACCTGATAAGTTTGCTGAAAATGATCTTATCAAAGATCATATCGAAGACTTATTTAAAACTGTATTAAGCGAAAAAGAAGAAGAAGTTATCCGTATGCGTTATGGTATGGAACCTTATTCTTCTGCTTTAACTCTTGAAGAAGTTGGTGAAAAAATCGGTAAAACTCGTGAAGCTGTAAGACAAATTGAAGCTAAAGCGATTAGAAAATTAAAACACCCAAGCAAGAGCGCAAAACTTCGTAACTTTGTTAATGCGGATTAACCAAATAATTAGGTTAATAAAACCTAATAGTATTGTCATAGATGTCGGAAGTGATCATGCAAAAGTAGCGATCAAATTATTAACCAACAAGATTGCTACTTTTGTTTATAACATCGAAATAAATCAAGGACCATTAGATAACACAATTAACAGTCTTGAGAAATACGGTTTATTAGATAATGCTAAAAATATACTTAATGATGGACTAAAGAATTTAACAATTAAAGAAAAGATTAATTACTGTGTAATTGCAGGAATGGGTGGAAAAAATATTATTGATATTCTTACTAATAAATCTAAAGATTTGAATATTGAAAACTTCATATTAGTTCCTAATAATAATGCTCAGTTACTAAGAAAATTTCTTAAAGATAATAAATTTAAAGTAGTTTATGAAGAAATAATCAGTGAATCAGGTCACTATTATGAATTAATTCAAACCAGTCTTAAAAAAGGTCTAAAAATTAAAACAACCGAAGACGAATACTTTGGTCCATACAATTTAAAAAACGAAACCAAATTATTTGTTGAATATCAAAAAGATAAATTAGAGCATTTGTCTAAAAACAAAAATCTAACAAGAAACAAAAACAAACTAGCAGAATTAAAAATATTAGCAAGATATAAATAAAAAAGCCCTCTGGGCTTTTATTTTTTTACTATTTATTAAATAACACTTTGTAAATTTCGTCATAATGATCAACAAGATGAAATTTAATCTTGCTTCTTACTTCTTGCGGAACATCATCTAGATATCTTTCATCAGATTTAGGAATAAATATTTCGTTTACCCCACCTCTGAATGCTGATATTACTTTTTCTTTAATACCACCAATTATTAGAACCTTACCACGAAGTGTGATTTCACCTGTCATAGCTATTGTACTAGGTACAATTCTCTTACTTAAAGCAGAGATAATAGCAGTTGTAAGAGTCACACCAGCAGATGGTCCATCTTTAGGGATTCCTCCACTAGGAACGTGAATATGGATATCAATCTTACTAAAATCAACATCTTTAATACCAAATTTTTCAGCATTTGATTTGACATATCCTAAAGCAACTGAAGCAGACTCTTTCATAGTCTCTTTCAAGTTACCAGTAATTACAATATTTCCTTTACCAGGGAA
>CANEON010000006.1 GCA_947429165.1 uncultured Mycoplasmataceae bacterium
CAGGGAAATAAGTGGCTTCGATTGGTAATAAGTCTCCTCCTGCGGATGTGTATGCCATTCCGTTTACTACACCAGGTAATGGTCTTTCGTCTTTTGTGTTGTATTCAAAGATTTCTTTCTTTAAATCTTCTACAACAACTTTTTTGTCAACAACTTCTGATTTGATCTTAGTATGTTGTTGTTTAACAACATATTTTCTTGCTACTTTTCTAATTAAACGTTCTAGTTCACGAACACCAGCTTCTCTTGTGTAGTGTCTAATCATATGAAGAATACCTTCATCTGTGAATGTAAGTTCTTTAGTATCAATACAAGAGTCTTTTAAGATCTTAGGAATTAGATATTGCTTTGCAATTTCTAATTTTTCTCTTTCAGTATATGAAGTTAATTCGATGATTTCTAAACGGTCATATAAAGGAGCAGGAATTTGATCAGGATAGTTTGCAGTTGCTACAAACATAACTTTAGACAGATCGTAGTCTTCTTCAATATAGTTATCGCTAAATTTAGAGTTTTGTTCGATATCTAATACTTCAAGTAATGCACTTGCAGGATCACCACGCATGTCTGAAGTCATTTTATCTAACTCATCTAATAAGAACAACGGGTTAACTACTCCTGCTTGTTTCATTGCCTTAATAACACGTCCAGGCATTGAACCAATATAAGTTTTACGGTGTCCTCTGATTTCAGCTTCATCTCTCACGCCACCCAAAGACATCTTAACAAACTTTTTATTCAATGCTTTAGCAATTGAATAAGCTAATGTAGATTTACCAACACCAGGAGGACCTACCAAACAAATAATTGGTGCTTTAGAATTTGGAGATTTAGTTTTAACAGCTAAATACTCAATAATTCTTTCTTTTACCTTTTCAAGACCATAATGGCTTTCGTTTAAAGTTTTTTCAACAGCTTTAAGGTCAGAATTATCTGTTGATAATTGTCATCATGGTAAATCTAATAATCATTCAACATATGAACGATTAATTGCTGATTCTTGAGGATTATTTCCTGCTTCTATTCTATTTAATTCGCTAATTACACGATCTTTAATGTGTTTAGGATATGGATTATTTAAAACTCTTTTCTTTAGGTTGTTAACGTCATTTTCTTTAGAAGAAATTTCTCCCAACTCTTCTTTAACAACTCTCATTTTTTCTCTTAAATAGAATTCTTTTTGTTGCTTAGATAAAGTGTCGTTTATCTTTTTATTGATTTCACGGTCAACTTTTAGCATCTGGTCTGAATTAATACAACAAGATAACACAATGTCTAAACGTTTAGATAAATCTAACTCTTCAAGAATTTGTTGTTTTTTGTTAATACTTATTGGTAAATAACTTGCAACATTATCAACAATTTTAGAATTTGAATAAGCTTTTGTTCCTGAAAAAATAGCTTTTAGTTTTTTAGAGTCTTCAGAACTCATATCTGAAGTATCGGTAGAAATTGCATTAAAAAGATTTCTAATCTTTTCAGAAACTTCTGGAGAATTAGTGTTTGTGTCTTTTAATGGTTCAAAATTTGCATATAATGCACCATCTTTTTCGTCAATATCTAACAGTTTTACTCTTTTTAAACTCTTTAGACTTACTTTAAGAGATCCATCTTCTGCATTAACAATTTTAGATATTTCACATAAAGTACCTACTTTATATAAATCTTCAAATTGTGGGTCATCTAAAGCTGGATCTTTTTGAGAAAATAATACAATTTTCTTATCATCTGAAGAACCAGCAGCTTTTATTGACGCTAATGATTTAGCACGTCCAACATCTAATTTATCAGATATTGAAGGAAAAATAACAATTCCTCTTGTAATTAATATTGGTTTAAACATATTGTCCTCCTATCAAGACAATATTATTTTAGCACAAAACAAGTTAGAGTGCTAATTTTTTGTTAATTACAAACTTTTTATAATTTCTTCTATTTCGAATATTTTGTTTGATCCACCTTGTGCAAATGTATCTCTTCCACCACCAGAACCATTTGTAATAGAGTTTATTTGTTTAATTAAGTTACTACATGAAAAATTATTTCTTAAACAGAAATCTTTGTTTGCCATTAAAACATACTGTATTTTAGTTGGAAATTTATTAAAAGCAATAAAGGCATGTTCTTTATCTTCATTAATCAATTCTGTTAATGCACTAGACATAATTTTGTTATCTAGTTGATCAAATGATGCAATTAAATATTTGGTCTTTGTCGACATATTTTTATATGTTTGTTTAACGCGGCTGATAACCTTGCTAGCGTTTTGTTTATTAATCTTAAGAATTAAACTATTGTAAATTTTTGATAGTTGGTCAAATTTAATTACTAAATCATGATAATTGTTTAGATTTATTTCATATGAAATTAAATTTAGTGTATTGTTGTACTCCTTGTCAATAATGTTGTTTTTTGAGATAACTTGATTCATTAAATCAATTTTTTGTTTGATGTTTTGAATACTTGTTTCTAAGTATTTATTGATTGTTTCGTTTGAAGTGATGGCTTCAATACGGTACATTCCTCCGCCAACGCTATAAAACTTAGTGATCATGAATTGCTCAATATCTTTTGTGTTATGTACATGAGTACCACCACAAATGTCGCAAGTGATACCATTCATATCAACAACTCTTAATTTACCACCAATTTTTTTGTACACTTCTTCGAAGTGACCAACTGCATTCATTTTTCTTGCTGTATCTATATCAGTAATGTTTATTTTTACTTCTTTAGCAGAGTTAATATATTCATTAACTTTATTTTCAATAGCAAGAATTTGATCATTGCTTAAATGATAGTCGCAAGCAAAATCAAAAGTTACTTTTTCTGATGACTTAAAAGCACCTTCTTGTTTAATGTTTTTACTTACCAATTCTCTTAATGCCTTATGTAATAAGTGTTCAGTAGAGTGGTTTTTTGTTGTTAGTTCGCGTTGATGAATGTTGATTTTTAAATCAACAGAGTCATTTAAATTAATTAAATATGAATTTTCAACGTGGTGGAAGTGTTGGCCGTTTGGTCCTTTAATGACATCATCTACTTCAATCGGTTTACCATTAATAAAGATTTCACCATTATCATGCATCTGACCACCACTTGTAGCATAGAAAGGCGTTTTATCGCATACAATTCAGCCATTTGTATTTAATTCGCTAACTTGATTGAATTCTTCATCAAATAATCCAATAACTTTTGCACCATTTATCTCTTTTGATTGATAATCAAAAGTAGATGTGTCTTTGAAATTTAATAATGTAGCATTTTGAGACATCATTCCTTTGATGTCTTTTTTAGATTTAGAAATTTCTTGATGGTGTTTTACTCTTTTTTCATAATCTTTTTTATCTATTGATAAATTATGACTTGAGATTAATTCTTCAACTATTTCATATGGAAAGCCATATGTTTCAGTTAATTTAAAAGCAACCTCTGCATTAATCTTGCTTTCTTCTAGAGCTTTTTTAAAAAGAGCAAAACCATTATCAAGAGTTTTGTTAAATAAAGTTTCTTCTGAAACCAAAACTCTAATAATTCTTTCTTTATTTTCAACAAGATAAGGATAAAAGTCTTTCATTACTTCAATTAAAGCTTCAACAGTAGTAGATATAAAAGATTTATTGATTTCTAGTCTTCTAGCACAAACCATTGCTCTTCTTATTAATTTTCTTAATACAGAGCCTCTTTCTTTGTTTGAAGGAATAGCTCCGTCTGCAATTGCAAACATATTAGCTTTAATGTGGTCAACGATTACTATGTAATCGTGATTAATTTGTTTTTGAGCTAAATCATTAAAGAAATAGGCGTTCATGTCATATTTCTTAGATGTTAATTGTTCGATCTGTTTGATTACATATTGAAAATTATCTGCATCATAGTTAGTTGGTACGTCTTGAAAAATACAAGCAAGTCTTTCTAATCCTGCACCAGTATCGATGTTTTTTCTTGCCAACTCTTCATAGTTGTTTTTACCGTCGTTATTAAATTGGCTAAATACAATGTTTCAGATTTCAACATAACGGTCATTTTCAATATCTTCAAAGATTAACTTCTCACCTAATTTATTTGGATCATATTTTTCTCCACGATCGAAATAAATTTCTGTGCAAGGACCACAAGGTCCTTGACCTACATCTCAAAAATTACGATCTCTGTTACCTTTAATAATTCTTTTTGGATTAACCCCTAAACTTACTCATTTATTAAAAGCAACTTCATCATCTTCAAATACCGTAATGTAAAGCTTGTTTGAAGAGATTTCAAATCTTTTTGTTAACAATTCGAAACCAAATTCAATAGCTTCTTCTTTAAAATAATCACCAATTGAAAAATTACCTAACATTTCAAAGAATGTATGGTGTCTTGCGGTTACACCAACATTTAAAATATCATTTGTTCTAATTGCTTTTTGAACATTGACTAGTCTTTGACTAGGAGGATTAGTTTTTCCTGAAAAATAGTCCTTAAGAGTTGCTACACCAGAGTTAATTCACAATAATGATGGGTCATTAACTGGGATTAATGATTTAGGTGCAACAAACAAGTGATTTTTAGATTCAAAAAAATCAATTCATATTTTTCTAATTTCACTTGTAGATAATTTTTTCATACTATATTATTTTAATAATTAATTATATAGAAAAATAAAAATGTACTCTTTTGAGTACATTTATCAATTATTAAGCTGCATCTCAATTGTTTTTAAAAGCATAAAAATTAGCTTTGCAATATTCTAGCAATTGCTCTGAAGTGTATCCGTGAGTAGTATTTGATTTAATTGTTCCACCGTTGGCCGAAACAACAAAACTGCTAGAACTAAATGTTCCTGTAGGATCTTTTGAAAGATTATTTCAAATAATCTCACAAATTTGTGATGGAGATTTCAGTCTATCCGTACTCATTTCGTTTTCAAAATAAAAAGATTGACTATCAATTTTATTAATTGTTGATGGGAAACTAATAGTTTTTAAATTTAATGTATAAGCAAAAGAATAACCGCCTTTTATTTCTTCAAACCCTTCAGGTAGAATAAGTTCTTCAATACCGGATTCTTCAAATGCACAACGTCCAATAGATTTTAATGAGTCAGGAAATTTTATTTTTTTTAAAGAGTGTGATCAATAAAAGCCATCTTGTTCAATAGAAGTTAAACTTGTACAACCAGAAATATCAAATGATGTAACGGAATCTAAACGTTCAAATTATTCATTTTTTATAGTTGTTAAATCAGGATTAGAAACCACGATATCTCCGTATGCTAAACGGCCAACGGGTGTTGTATCTCCGTTTATTACTCAATTCCCCAGACTATCTTTTGTATCTACAAGCATTCCGCCATTTTGAAAATCTAGAAATCCAAAATTGTTATTTTTTTGACATCAAATTACATTTTTTAAAGAATAACATTCTTTAAATGCATCTTGATGAATAGATTCAAGATTATTACATTTAGACATATCTACTGTTACAAGTGCACCGCAACTTTCGAATGTTCCTCTTGAATAGGAATCACCATCACCTAAAAATTTCAATGATGAAGGAAGAGTGATTTTAGTTGCCAAAGTAGCAGGGAATTTTGATATTCTTTCAATACCTTCAGGAAAAATAATTTGTCCAAGACCAATTGATCCAACTATAGTTTTGGTGTCATCCCATACAGTTTTTCCTTGTGAATCTTTTTGTAATAGAACTTTTGCATTTGGGCCTAAATTTGTAGCTCAACCATAGGTATCATTGTTTTCAGGAAAAGAAAATTTTGTTATTTTACGGCAGTTTTTAATGACATAATCTCCAATACTTGAAATTCTGCGACACATAGACATATCCATTGTTTTAATATTCATGCAATCAGCAAAAGCAGAGTCTTCAATTGTTGTTAAACTTGATGGTAAAACTATTTTTTTTAATGAAAGATCGTTTCAAAAAGCATTTGATTCTATTTTGGTACAAAGACTTTCAGATTCAAACTTTAAAGTTGTAACAAAATCAGGAATATTTCTATAAAAACTATAATTTTTAATTCCTGTTACCCTTTTAGGAACTAGTAATGTATTACACATGCAATACTTTTCATATGTGTTCTTATTAGATCAAGAAATGTTGTAATTTCAACCAGTTAACGCATTGTCTTCGTCAATAGCTAAAACTTCTTCTGGAAGGTCAACTTCTTTTTCTTCTTGCTCTTTTGAAGCAATTGTGCTTAGAGCACTACATGCAGTGATACATCCTAACACTACAGGTATTCCACAAATTACGATTTTAAATAATTTTTTGTTCATTTTTTTTAATCTCCTATACGATATTATACTTGCTTTTTTTACAATAAAAAGTTAAGAATAGACAAAAAAATGTACCCAATTACTTGAGTACATTCTTTTCTTTTGCGTGGCACCTACTTATTCTCACATTGCTGCTACCGTCAGCTCCATAGTGCTTAACTTCTGTGTTCGGGATGGGAACAGGTGTATCCACTAACGATATGAGCACCACACCGGATTTTTCTTTAAATCCTTTATAAAATCAACTAACTTTCTGTTTGAGAATCTCTTTCCTTAACTTTTAAGTAAATGTAGAATTTCACTTATTAAGTCCTCGAATTATTAGTATTAATCAGCTTAATGCATCACTGCACTTACACCTTTAACCTATCAACGTTGTAGTCTACAACGATTCTTACTCCCTTGCGGGATGGGAAGATTAATCTTGAAGGAGGCTTCACGCTTATATGCTTTCAGCGTTTATCCCGTCGATACGTAACTACCCAGCTGTGCATTTGGCAATACAACTGAAACATTAGAGGTATCTCCACTCCGATCCTCTCGTACTAGGAGCAGCTCTTCTCAATCTTCCTACGGGCATGACAGATAGGGACCAACCTGTCTCACGACGGTTTGAACCCAACTCACGTATCTCTTTAATCGGCGAACAGCCGAACCCTTGGGACCTACTACAGCCCCAGGATGAGATGAGCCGACATCGAGGTGCCAAACACTGACGTCGATATGAACTCTTGGTCAGTATCAGCCTGTTATCCCCAGAGTAGCTTTTATCCGTTGAGCGATGGCCATTCCATTCTGAACCACCGGATCACTATGACCTAATTTCTTACCTGCTCGACGTGTAAGTCTCGCAGTCAAGCACCCTTATACCATTACGCTCGAGGCACGATTTCCAACCGTGCTGAGGGTACCGTTGCGCGCCTCCGTTACATTTTGGGAGGCGACCGCCCCAGTCAAACTGCCCATCTAACACTGTCCCTTAACTGGATAACAGTTACAGGTTAGAAAAAACATATTATGATGGTGGTATTACAGGGTTGACTCCATAGAATCTAGCGACTCTACTTCAAAGTCTCCCACCTATGCTCTAAACACAAGATATTTTTTCAATATTAAACTACAGTAAAGCTTCATGGGGTCTTTCCGTCCAATCACGCCAACCGGGCGTCTGCACCCGGACCAGGATTTCACCGAGTCTATTGTCGAGACAGTCAAGAGATGGTTACACCATTCAAGCGGGACGGAATTTACCCGACAAGGAATTTCGCTACCTTAGGACCGTTATAGTTACGGCCGCCGTTCACTGGG
>CANEON010000007.1 GCA_947429165.1 uncultured Mycoplasmataceae bacterium
TTGATACTTATAGACAAGATCAAATGATAAGAGAATCGTTTGCTTATAATGCTATTCGTGCAAAAGATGTTAAAATTGCTTCACCAAAAGCACATTCTTTATGGGAAAAAGTTTCTAAATATTTACCAGGTGTTTGTGGTGTTTATATTCCTCTTAAAAAATTTGAAAATGGAGCAGTAGTTGAAGTAAAAATGGAATTAATCATACCCTTTACTGATCAATTAGCATTACAAGCATGGAGACTCTACCCAAACAGAATTTTAGGTGAAATAGAAGAAGAAATAAGAACATCTTTGGAAGGATTAGTTTGGTGTCAAATTGATCCAATTGCTGTTGCTGATGTTTTAAGATTTATGGATTATAATCAAGATGCTTTATATTATTCACCAACAACATGTCCTATTACTGCTCATTTTGTTCAAATTGACAGACCAGCAAAAATTGTTATAGGAATTGAAGAAAAAAATGAAGATGACCAAGATTTAGGTGATGGATTAATAACATTTAATGCATTTTCAAATAAACCTGGTAAAACAAATGTATGGACACTTAAAAATAATACACTTCAATTAGCTTCTAATGGAACAATATATATTGCAAGAACAAATTGTGCTGGATTTGGCGTTAAACATGATGTTGTATTAGGATTAATGGAAACACTTAAAGAACCAATAATTATTCCTGCACAAGAATTAACTAGGGAAATTTTTGAAGGTTCTCCATCACCAAGCGGACTTGAAGTATCCAAATCTATTCCGTTAAGAAATGCTACAAATATAACAATGATGTTTCCAAGAAATTCAAAGGATTGTACAGTATTCCAAAATGTAATGTATAAGAAATGTCAATTAACTGTTAATAAAAAACAATATCCTGATACCGAATTCGACACAACAACTGACGGAAGATTTGTTCAATATCAACTTATTGCTAACGAATTAGATGGTTATATTGAAGCTACAGATGAATTTGTCAGATCTATTTCATTACCACTTAATAAATCTATTGAAAATGGTGGTCTTCGTTATAAATCAACAAGCGCTGCAGATAATACTAGTTTTGGAATTAATTTTCAATTGGAACGTGGAAATGCAGGATATGTTTTTGATGGAATTGATACTGGATCACAATCTATTACTATTACATTTAAAGGATTACCAATGCATGATGGAATAAATGATACTTATTACTACCCAGAAGTTGATGATGTTGGAAAACCATTAGAAGATTATCATCCACCTCAACCTGAAATGTGGATCTGTTCTGATACATACTGGACTTGGAGTTTAAATGACGGTGTTCAATACTATAGTAGGGGAGTTCCAAATGGATATGAGTAAATTTATTATTTTATTATTTTTAAATGAGCATTCGACGAAATCCAAGTAAATTAAGAACTTTGTCAACTAATTTTAATCCAAGACGAGGAAATGCTGTTGATAATACAATTGATTTAAATGGTGATGGGGTTATTGATGAATATGAACGACAAATGGCTGACATACAAAATACTGAACCAGTTACTAAAACATATTACATAACTAGAAATTTTGAAAATACTCTTCCACCAGAATTTGTTAATTCAAATAATGATAGATATATTTCATTTCAATATTGCAGAGCAACTTGTTCGCATTATTTGGATGGTGAAACTGAAGTTCATTGTTCTTTTATTCCAAGGGACGAGTATTGTGATTCATTGGTTTGGTATGCAAATTTAGTTCCACCTGATGATAATCGAAAATACGAAATTATATCAAGAAAAAACACATTTAAAGTCTGGTTCACTGATGCTGAAGGAAAACCAATAACACCTGACAACTTTACTTTATTCTTAAAACTTGAGTACTGAAAAAATTTATTTTTGTAAAAGAAATGACTGGAATTTTAACAAAGCAAAATGCAATTGATAAGGCTTTAGTTGGTGGTGGAAATGGAAATGGACAATTAAATGAAAATTGTATACTACAAACTTTACATGTTTATCATGATGCAACATTTGACGGTCCTGTTAGATTTGAAAATTTTGATGGAGCCAGCGTTACATTTAAATCACAACCTAAATTTGATAATGATATTGGAGTACTATATAATGATGAATATTGGACGATGACTGATGTCTGGAATTCTATAGATAATTGTAATTTTAATATAGATTCACATGAAGATGCAATTGAAGAACTTAATGATACGACTAGGGAATCTATTATTACAATTAACTCAAAAATACAAGAATTAAGTGGTATTATTGATCAACATGGTGAAAACAATGATAATGAAAATTCAGTATTAAGTTTAAATAATATTCAAACCAAAATTGTACCTTTATTAGATGAAGTTACTGAAGAACCTGAACAACCAGAAAAACCAAAAGAACCAATTAAAATTATCCCTGTTGACCAAGAATCAATTATACAAAGTTTTGATGGATTAATTACATCTATTGAACATTCATTAACTCGTTTTGAAACAAAAGATGAAGAAATTAATCAGAAAACAATCTATAATAAAAAAGCAATTGATAATATTAATTTTGATTTAGGTGAAAAAAATAAAGATATTGTTGAAATTTATGAAACACTTGATCAACATAAAAAAGATATTGATGACGTTGAAGAAACTGTTTCTATTTTAAGTTATTCAAAACTTAATCCTGCAGACTTGGATGAAGCTAAAGATGAAATAAATTTAAAAATTAAAGAAGTTGATGATAAGTTTAATAATATTTATACAAAACCAGATGTTGATAATATATTAGAACCAATTACTGATAATATTTCTTTGGTAACGAGTAATATTGAATTACTTACAGGTAGACTGAATACAATACAAGGAACAACAGATACACTAGATAATTATGCTTTGAAAAGTGAATTATATGAAAAACTAGATGAAAAAGCAGATAAAACATCTTTAGAAACTTTAGCAACAAATGATAAAGTTGATAATTTACAGTTATCATTAAAAGTATTAATTGACCAAATTCAAAGCTTAGATCGATCACAAGAAAATCATTTAGATGAAAATGTTTTAATTGATTCTGATGAAACTGTTACTTATTCATTAAAAAGAAC